>JABHXA010000032.1 GCA_018657495.1 Fidelibacterota bacterium | reverse complement strand
CTTAGATTTGCTATTCGTGAAGGTGGTAGGACTGTTGGTGCTGGTGTCGTAACTGAAATTATTGAATAAGGTAGATAACGGTGGCTGGAAACAGTAAAAGGAATATTATTTCATTAGCTTGCCAGGATTGTAAGAGAAAAAACTATTCTGTGACAAAAAATAAACGTCTCCATCCAGAGAGAGTAGAGTACGTCAAATATTGTCGCTGGTGTAAGAAACATACACCACATAAAGAATCAAAATAATTTTTCTGTATTACGTAGGTGAGTAGTTCAATTGGTAGAGCATCGGCCTCCAAAGCCGGGAGTTGAGGGTTCGAGTCCTTCCTCACCTGCAAGCTGTAAGGGATGATCAATTAAACCTAACAAATTCATGGAGCTTCTAGAAAAATGATAGATAAAATCAGCAAATATTATAATAGTGTTTGGCTGGAGATGAAAAAGGTATCATGGCTCACAAAAGATGAGCTGGTGTCTTCATCGCTGGTAGTTGGTGTCTTTTCTGTGATAGTCGCAATATTTCTGTTTTTTGTAGATTTTGGACTTACAGAGCTCATGTCACGGTTACTCGGAGGAAAATAGTCTGTAATCATGGAATGGTATTCTCTAAGAGTAATATCCGGCAAAGAGAAAAAAGCTGAAGAGGCTATTTTTCAGTCAGCTGAAGATTTCAAAATTTCTGAGATGATCCAGGAGATTTTTGTACCCACAGAGAAAGTTGTTGATATGAGGGGCAATAAAAAACGTATAAGGGAAAAAATGTTTTTCCCCGGTTATGTGCTCATCCGGATGGAGCTGACAAGAGAATCCAGATATGTCATCGAGAATACTCAACATGTTCTCAGTTTTATTGGGACAAAAAACGCCCCAGTCCCTCTTCGTGACGATGAAATTTCCCGTATTATGGGTGAAGTAAGCAAGAAGGAAGGGAAAGAAGTTTTAGCAAATCCTTTCAATGTTGGGGATGCAGTAAAGGTTATTGATGGCCCATTTCTTGAATTTGCAGGATTTGTTGAAGAAGTAAATGAAGATAAGCAGAAGGTAAAAGTGACGGTATCCATTTTTGGTCGTCCCACGCCTCTGGAATTAGATTTTTATCAGGTAGAATTGGAGAAATAAAAGGTTATGGCAAAGAAGGTTATCGGGTTTATAAAATTACAGATTCCAGCAGGGAAAGCAAACCCAGCACCTCCTGTTGGACCAGCGCTTGGTCAGCATGGTGTAAATATTATGGAATTCTGTAAAGGATTTAACGCCAAAACTCAAGATAAAATGGGTTCGATCATTCCAGTAGAGATTACAGTTTATGCAGACCGCTCATTTAGTTTTATTACAAAAACACCACCAGTTCCGACTCTATTAATAGATGCTGCAAAAATTAAACAGGGTTCTGGCGAGCCCAATCGTGAAAAGGTAGGGACAGTAACTTCAGAGCAGGTAAAATCAATCGCTGAATTGAAAATGCCCGATCTTAATACCACTAAAATAGAATCCGCGATGAGAATGGTCGAAGGAACCGCTCGAAGCATGGGAATCATTGTCGAAGGATAGTTTGATATGAGTAAAAATAAAAAATATGCAGATAACCTTAAAAAGGTTGACAGATTTAAAGAATATGAATTGGTTGATGCAGTCACGCTCCTAAAAGATTTTGATCATGTAAAATTTGATGAAACTGTTGATATCGCCGTAAATCTAGGTGTAAATCCACGACATGCTGATCAAGTTGTGCGTGGCACCGTATCTCTTCCACATGGAACGGGAAAGGATGTAAGAGTCCTCGTGTTCGCCAAGGGTGAAAAGGTAACTGAAGCTGAAGAAGCTGGTGCTGATTATGTTGGAGCAGATGATTTTGTTACCAAAATTCAGGGCGGTTGGACAGATATTGATGTGATAGTCGCCACACCTGATATGATGGGAGTAGTTGGAAAGCTTGGCCGAATTCTTGGTCCCCGTGGCCTTATGCCGAATCCAAAATCAGGCACTGTCACCATGGACGTTAGTAAAGCCGTTAAAGAAGTTAAGGCTGGTAAGATTGAATTCCGGGTTGATAAGAATGGTTCAATCCATGCAGGAATTGGGAAAATGTCTTTTAGTATAGATCAACTAGTTGATAACACCAGAACTATAATGGATTCACTTATTAAGCTCAAGCCTGCATCTGTAAAGGGTGCTTACTTGTTAAAGGTCACTTTATCTTCTACTATGAGTCCTGGAATTAAAATTGACAAAACGTCGCTAACACAATAGGATCAATAATGCCCACTCCTCAAAAAGCACAAGTTATCGAAGAAATTCAAAATAAATTTGAAAATAGTTCTGGAATTTATTTCACAAATTACCAGGGAATTGATGTTGGTCAGATGACCAAATTACGTGACAAATTTCGCGAGAACAATGTTGAATTTAAAGTTACAAAAAATACTTTAACGGCAATAGGTGCAAAAAATGCAGGATTCGATGGTATAGAGGAAATTCTTAATGGCATGGTTGGAATCGCCTATTCCTCAGATGATCCTACTGCTCCGGCAAGAGTAATTAAAAAATTTATAGAAGGCAAAGGCAATTTAGATGTATTGGGAATATTATTTGAGGGGCAGTTATATGGCTCCGATAAATATTTAGAATTTGCCGATCTGCCAACAAGGGAAGAATTATTAGCAAAGCTGCTGGCAGGGTTGAATTATCCTATGAGCAAACTTGCAATGACACTGGGTGGTGCGATGACAAAGCTGACTCGTACATTGACCAGTTTAAAAGAAACTAAAGCTTAATATAACCTCAGGAGTAAAAATAGAAATGGCTGAAATCACAAGAGAAAATGTTCTGCAATATCTGGAAACTGCAAATATGTTGGAGATATCTGCTCTTATAACTGATATTGAAGATAAATTTGGAGTAACTGCTGCGGCACCTGTTGCTGTTGCTGCTGGTCCTGCTGGAGATGCAGGGGCTGTTGCTGAAGAGCAAACTGAATTTGATGTTGTACTTGAATCGTTTGGTGAGAAAAAAATTAATGTCATCAAAGTAATTCGTACCATTACATCATTGGGATTAAAGGAAGCAAAAGAGCTTGTTGACGGTGCCCCTTCACAAATAAAAGAAGCAGTATCAAAAGCAGAAGCAGAAGAAATAAAAGGAAAGCTTGAGGAGGCTGGAGCAACTGTCAACCTTAAGTAGATCAGTAAAACTATCTTCTATATACCTCGTTATTAACTACCAAAAAGTAAATCTTAAAGGAGGGATTCGCCTTGATAGTGAACTCCACCCAAAACACTGAACGTGTTAGTTTTTCCAATGTGGAAAATATCGTTGAAGCGCCGGATCTTCTGGCAATTCAATTACAGTCTTACGAAGATTTTCTTCAGGAAAATGTACTGGTCGAGAAAAGAAGGAGCCAGGGTCTTGAAGCGGTATTTCGTGGCATGTTTCCAGTTGAAGACACCCATAAAAACTATGTACTGGAGTACAAATATTACTATCTAGGTCTCCCAAAATATACCGTTAAGGAATGTTTGGAGAGACGCATATCTTATACAGTTGCGTTGAAAGTACGTCTTATTTTGAATATTACAGATGAAGACGATCGTAGTAAATACGTGCAAAGCATTGAACAGGATGTGTTTTTTGGTAATATCCCTTATATGACCGATCGGGGAACTTTTATTATCAATGGCGCTGAACGGGTAATTGTCAGTCAGCTGCAAAGATCGCCAGGTGTATTCTTTGATCAGAATTTTCATCCAAACGGAACCAAAATATATAAAGCACGAATAATTCCATTTCGTGGTTCATGGGTTGATTTCACAACTGATATATATGACTGTATATATTGTATTATTGATAGACGTAGGAAATTTCCAGCGACACTTCTACTTCGTGCGATTGGCTTTTCGAGCAATAAAGATATCTTCGCTGCATTTGGACTTGTTCGTGAATTAGATTTAACAAAATTAAGAAAACTTCTTAATACTAAATCACCAAAGCTGCTTGAAGATATTGTTGATAAGAATACCGGTGAGATTCTCTTCGAGGTTGATACTCCTATTACTGAAGTAGTAATAGATCAACTTGAAGAAGCAGGTATAGAAAAGGTTGAAATTGCCCATTCCAGAGATGAAATGGCAATTGAGATGCTCGCAAATACTCTCGAAAAAGACCCTACAGAAGCCACTGAGGATGCATTATTGCTACTCTATGAGCACCTGAGGTCTGGTGAAGCTCCCAACTTCGAAATTGCTCAGAAATTTGTGGAAAAAATGTTCTTCTCTACAAAAAAATATGATCTTGGTAAAGTTGGCCGATACCGAATAAACAAAAAATTTAATCTAAAAAAACCAATCGATGAACCTGTTCTAACCCGGGATGATTTCATCAGTGTATTCACCTATCTTATGTCCATGAGAAAGGGTGAAGTGGGACCAGATGATATCGATCATCTGGGGAATCGAAGGGTTCGGACCGTTGGTGAGCAGTTAGCAAATCAATTCAGTATCTCTCTCAGCAGGATGCATAGAACAATTCGCGAAAGAATGAACCAACGTGAAGCAGAGAGTCTGACTCCACAGGATTTGATCAGTTCCAGGATTGTATCGACCGTTCTGAACACATTCTTTGGTACCAGTCAGCTCTCACAGTTTATGGATCAGACAAATCCATTATCTGAAATTACCCACAAAAGAAGAATGTCATCGTTAGGACCTGGCGGGCTGACCCGTGAAAGGGCAGGTTTTGAGGTTCGAGATGTACACCATACACATTATGGGCGTTTATGTCCAATTGAGACACCTGAGGGTCCAAACATTGGTTTGATCAGTTCACTTGCAACTCATGCTGTAGTCAATAATCTTGGATTTATTGAATCTCCATATAGAGTAATAAAGCATGATACTGATAATGAATATCAAATAACAAATGACATTGAATTTTTATCCGCAGATGATGAGGACCGCTCTCTCATTGCCCAGGCTAAAGAATCTAAGGAAAATGGAAAATTTATTGATGAACAGATTAGAGCTAGAAAGGGTGATGATTTTCCAATAGTGTCTTCAAACCAAATCGAATATTTGGATGTTTCTCCCAACCAGATTGTAAGTATTTCTGCTGCATTGATTCCCTTCCTTGAACATGACGATGCCAACCGGGCATTGATGGGATCAAATATGATGAGGCAGGCAACGCCGTTATTGCGTCCTGAAACGCCTATTGTAGGTACTGGTTTGGAGTCTAAGGTTGCCAGAGACTCAAGGTCGGCATTGTTTTCCAACATTGAAGGTGTGGTGGAGGAAGTTGAAGCGAATAAGATTATCATTAGAACACATACAGAACCAGATGAGTTACGCCTGGTACAGGATGAAGAACTAGTAGAGTTTAAATTAAATAAATTTTTACGAACAAACCAGAATACCTGTATAAACCAGAAACCCAGAGTACTTCCAAAGCAGGAAATAAAATTATCAGACTGTCTTGCTGATGGTGCTTCAACAGAAATGGGTGAATTGGCTCTTGGTCGTAACCTGAAAGTGGCATTTATGCCATGGAGGGGTTACAATTTTGAAGATGCCATCATCATTAATGAAAAACTTGTTACCGAGGATGTTTTTACTTCAATACATATGAAAGAATTTGAAGTAGAGATTCGTGATACACGACGTGGTGAGGAAGAACTTACAAACGAAATTCCAAATGTAGGTGAGGAAGCAACCAAGAATCTTGATGAACGTGGAATCATAAGAATCGGCGCTGAAGTACGACCGGGTGATATTATAGTTGGTAAAGTAACCCCAAAAGGTGAAACTGACCCCACTCCTGAAGAAAAATTACTCCGTGCCATATTTGGTGAAAAAGCCGGTGATGTAAAGGATGCTTCAAAGAGATGCCCTGCTGGGGTACATGGTGTAATTGTCGAGACGCAGCTTTTTGAGAGGAAAAGTGTAGCCATTAGATCTGAAGAAAAGGCATTGATTAGAACTCTGCAGCGTCAAGCACGTGACAGCAGAGTAAAATTGATGACCAAGCGGGATGAATTACTAAATGGATTACTCATTGGAAAAACATCTGGTGGAATCAGAAGTGCACTCGATAATAAAACACTTATCAAAGCAAAAACTTTATTGACTAAATCCAGGGTGGATAGTCTTGGATTTGACCGTATTTCATTGAAGTCACCTTGGGTAGAAGACCCGGTTATTTGGAATAATATTCTTAAAGTCTGGGAAAATTATCAAAGAAATCTCAGACAGCTTGAGGAGACACTGGAATCAAGTGTTTATAAATTAAAAGTTGGGGATGATCTTCAGCAGGGTGTGATGAAACTTGCAAAAGTCTATGTCGGTCAGAAAAGAAAAGTATCTGTCGGTGATAAAATGGCCGGCAGGCATGGTAACAAAGGTATTGTGTCTATTATAGTACCTGATGAAGACATGCCGTTTATGAAAGATGGGACTACCGTTGATATTATACTCAATCCATTGGGTGTACCTTCAAGAATGAATCTGGGGCAGCTATATGAAACCATGTTAGGCTGGGCAGGTTACAAATTGAATAAGAAATATTCTACACCAGTATTTGATGGGGCTACGCATAAAGATGTCCAGAAGGAACTCGCCGATGCAGGGCTTCCCATCGATGGGAAAGTAGAATTATGGGATGGCAGAACTGGAGAGAAAATTAAGGATAAAGTAGCTGTTGGTGTGATTTATATGTTGAAGCTCTCTCACCAAGTAGATGATAAAATGCATGCTCGCTCTACGGGTCCATACTCGCTGATAACTCAGCAGCCTCTTGGCGGTAAAGCTCAGTCGGGTGGACAGCGGTTTGGTGAAATGGAAGTGTGGGCGCTGGAAGCATATGGAGCGGCTTATACGCTTCAGGAAATTCTAACTGTGAAGTCTGATGATGTTGATGGTCGTACACGGCTGTATAACACATTGGTTCGCGGAGAGAATCCTCCTAACTCAAATATACCTGAGTCTTTTAATGTTCTCGTTAGAGAGCTTGAAGGCTTAGGTCTAAATGTTGTTCTTGATTAATAAAAATTTGGAGAAATAGTTTTGCCATTTTCAAGCTTTGCGTCTCGTAAATCGAATTCATTCACCTCAATAACTATCGGGCTTGCATCACCTGAACAGATACTGGATAAATCCTATGGCGAAGTATTAAAACCGGAAACTATTAATTACCGGTCATACAAACCAGAGAAGGATGGATTGTTTTGCGAAAAAATATTTGGTCCTGTGAAGGACTGGGAATGTCATTGTGGAAAGTATAAACGAATCCGCTATCGCGGAATAGTTTGTGATAGATGCGGTGTTGAAGTAACAAGAAAAACGGTAAGGCGAGAAAGAACTGGCCATATCACTTTGGCCGTACCAGTTGTCCATATTTGGTTTTTAAGATCCATTCCAAGTAAAATAAGTTATCTCTTAGGGTATACTACAAAGCAGTTGGAATCAATTGCCTACTATGAAAAATTTGTAATATTGCACCCCGGTGAATCTGGTAGGAAATATGGTGAGTTAATTAATGAGCAGGAATACCTTGAGCTAGATACGGAATTTGGAATAGACACCGTTTCCGAAGACGATATTGAAGAAGATAATTTCTTTTATGCAGAGATGGGTGGCGAAGCTATCCGAAGGTTGCTTATAGACTTGGGAATCACTCAGACTATCGAGGAGTTATCCCTTGAGCTAAAAGCGGTTAAAATTTCCAATCAGAAAAAAGAAAACATTTTAAAACGCCTGCGGGTTTTAAAGCAATTTGACCCAAGAATTGAGAAAAAAGTCAACAATAGACCTGAATGGATGGTGATCACCATACTTCCTGTTATTCCGCCTGAACTGAGGCCCTTGGTGCCCTTGGATGGTGGCCGTTTTGCAGCATCCGATTTAAATGACTTATATAGACGTGTTATTATAAGAAATAACCGCCTCAAACAATTGATGGATATAAAAGCTCCTGATGTGATTCTTAGAAATGAGAAAAGAATGCTTCAGGAAGCAGTGGATGCTCTGCTCGATAACAGCAGGCTCCAGTCCGCCGTGAGAAGTGGTACAAGAAGACCACTAAAATCCTTAAGTGATTCACTCAAAGGGAAATCAGGTAGATTCAGACAGAATTTGCTTGGTAAGCGAGTTGATTATTCTGGTAGATCTGTGATTGTTGTTGGCCCTGAATTAAAGCTACATCAATGTGGCCTACCGAAAGATATGTCAATCGAATTGTTTAAACCAATTGTGATCCGCGAACTAATTGAACGAGGTTATACTCGGACTCCGCGAAGTGCTAAGATGATGGTTGAACGAGGAGCAAAGGAAGTATATCATGTATTGGATTATGTAGTCAGGGATCATCCAATATTATTAAACAGGGCTCCTACACTTCATAGATTGGGTATTCAGGCATTCCAACCCGTACTGGTTGATGGTAGAGCAATTAAGCTCCACCCGCTGGTATGCGCTGCATTTAATGCTGACTTTGATGGTGATCAAATGGCTGTTCATATTCCACTGTCATCCGAGGCAAAAATGGAAGCATGGCTTCTCATGTTATCAAGTCATAATATTCTTCATCCCGCCAATGGTAAGCCTATTGCAATTCCGTCACAGGATATGGTATTGGGTATTTACTACTTGACTAGGCCAAAGAAAGGACTGAAAGGTGAGGGTACTATTATATCCTCCTACCATGAAGCCTTCCTTGCTGTTGACAATGATGAATTGGACGTGCATACTGTTGTTAATTTCAGACGAGATGGAAAACTGATTAAAAATACAACTATTGGCAGGATTATGTTTAACAGCATTTTCCCAGATGGTATGGAATATTTTGACTTTATTATCAGCAAAAAGAAACTTGAGCAAATTGTATTCTTATGTTATAAAATCACAGGCAATCATAAAACGGTTGTATTTCTCGATAAACTGAAAAACCTTGGTTTCGAATATGCCTATAAAAGTGGTGTCTCGATTGCAATTTCTGATATTCATATCCCTGATAGAAAACATGTAATCATTGAAAAAGCAGATAAAGAAGTCGACAGCATACAAGACAAATTTGACAATCAGATACTCACTGAGGGCGAAAGATACAACAAGATTATTGATATCTGGACCCATACTACACAAGAAGTTGCTAGTGAAATGTTTGGTGAATTAGAGAAGGATCGTGACGGTTTCAATCCCCTGTATATGATGGCGGATTCTGGTGCCCGCGGTAGTCAGGATCAGATCAAGCAGCTGGCCGGTATGAGAGGGTTGATGGCGAAACCAAAAAAGAGTATGACTGGTTCGTCTGGTGAGATTATCGAAAATCCAATCAAATCAAACTTTAAAGAGGGTCTTTCTGTATTTGAATATTTTATATCAACTCACGGGGCAAGAAAAGGTTTAGCAGATACGGCTTTAAAAACTGCTGATGCCGGGTATCTCACTCGTAGGTTAGTGGATGTTGCACAGGATTTGACAATTTCTATGGATGATTGCGGAACCATTCAGGGTACTCTTATGGAGGACCTGAAAGAAGGTGAAGAAATCATAGAACCTTTGTCTGATAGAATTTATGGCCGGACAATATTGGAGCCCGTGATTGATCCAATTGATGGCACAATGTTAGTCGATGCAAATGAAATGGTTGATCTTAATATTATTGATAAAATTATGGTCAGTAATGTATTTCAGGTGAAAGTTCGTTCAATCCTAACTTGTGCTGCTGAAACTGGTATATGTGCAAAATGTTATGGTTTAAACCTTGCTTCAAATAAACCGGCTATTATGGGAGATGTTGTTGGAATTATGGCTGCACAATCCATTGGTGAACCTGGTACGCAGCTGACCTTGAGAACTTTCCATATTGGTGGTACAGCTTCTAGAATTGTTGAGCAGTCAGAAATGAGATCTAGAAAACCTGGAAAAATTGTCTATAATGATTTGATGAACATAGTTTTGGTAACTGATGAAAATGGCGAAAGTTATTTTGTATCTACTGTTAGAAACGGTAAAATCGAATTACAAGATAAGGACGGCCGCGCCCTATCAAATTATATGATACCTTACGGAGCAAAAGTATTTGTAAAAGATAATGAAAAAATCAAACCCAATCAGGTGCTATTCTCATGGGATCCGTATACTGATGTGATTCTTTCAAGAGCCGATGGTTTGGTAAGATTCAGAGATATGATCGAAAATGAAACTTTTGTTGAGGAAGCAGTCGAGGGTGGCAAAAAGATGATGGTCATCACTGAATCCAGAAACAGAAATTTAAATCCTCACATTGAAATCGAAAGTCTTACAGATTCTACTAAAGGTAGCGGAATGTCCGTATTGCCGGTAAAGGCAACAATTATTGTTAAAGATGGACAGGAAGTTAAGGAAGGTGAAGTGATTGTTAAGATTTCCCGTGAAGCAGGGAAAACTAGGGATATCACTGGTGGTCTTCCTAGGATTGCAGAATTATTTGAAGCTAGAAAACCTTCTAATCCTGCCGTAATTGCAGAAATCGATGGGCATATCAAATTCGGAAAGATTCGAAGGGGTATCCGGGAGATTATTGTTAAAAGCGCCACAGGGGAAGAGAAGAGCTATAAAATCCCATATGGTAAACATATCATTGTTCATGATGATGATTTTGTTGTTGCAGGGAATAGGCTTTGTGAAGGAGCTGTATCACCTCAAGATATTCTGGCAATTAGAGGTGCTTCGAAAGTACAGGAATATCTCGTTGACCAAATTCAGGAGGTATACAGACTTCAGGGTGTATCTATTAATGACAAGCATATCGAAGTAATTGTTCGTCAGATGATGCAAAAAGTTGAAATTCAAGATCCGGGAAATGCAGATTATCTACCTGGTGATCGTATAAACAGATTTGCAGTTTTAAAAACCAATCAAGAAATAATGGATAAAAGCATTATTCAAACAATTGGCAACTCAGACTACGAAGTAGGTGATCTTGTTACCAATCAAAATATTGATGACATTAATGAAGAACTTGCCGAACAAGGCAAGGAATTAATTGAAGCTGAACCAGCACAGGCAGCAACATTTAAACCGCTATTATTGGGAATAACAAGAGCTTCATTAAATACCGATAGTTTTATATCTGCAGCCTCGTTCCAGGAAACTACCAGAGTTCTAACCGATGCAGCTGTTCAGGGTAAGACAGATTATCTCAGAGGATTAAAAGAGAATGTTATTATTGGTCGATTAATTCCTGCAGGAACAGGGGCATCAGACAATCTTAACATTGAAACACGGAAAAAAGAGAGTGAAACACCGGATGCAGAAATTGCTAATCCAGAAGAGAGTATTTCACAATTAATATGAAAATTATGTTTGCCTTAAAAAGAGTAAACATGTTAATTTAATAGGCTTTTTTGGAGTCAATAATGCCCACGATAAATCAACTAGTAAGAAAAGGTCGGAAGAAACAGTTTAAAAAGAATAAAGTCCCAGCTTTAAAGGGATGTCCCCAAAAGCGGGGCGTGTGTACTCGTGTGTACACTACAACACCTAAAAAACCAAATTCTGCCTTAAGAAAAGTAGCGCGTGTAAGATTATCAAATGGATTTGAAGTTACAGCTTATATACCTGGAGAAGGTCACAACTTGCAAGAGCACTCAATCGTAATGATTGAAGGTGGAAGGGTGAAGGATCTTCCAGGTGTTCGTTATCACATAATTCGTGGTGTATTGGATCCTTCAGGAGTTGAAGGTAGAAGAACAAGTCGATCACGTTACGGAACAAAGAAACCAAAGGCTTAAATTAATTTATGCGAAGAAGAAGACCAGAGAGAAGACAAATATTACCAGATCCGGTCTATAATGACCTGGTCGCAGCAAAATTTATAAATAATATTATGGAGCAGGGTAAGAAAAGTATCGCTGAGAGAATTTTCTACGATTCCATAAAAATTATCGAATCCAAAACGAAGGAAAATGGAATCGAATTATTTAAAAAGGCACTTAGCAATGTGGCTCCATTTCTTGAGGTGAAGTCAAAGCGAATTGGTGGTGCTACATATCAAGTTCCCACGGAAGTGCCTGAAGGCAGAAAGATGGCATTGGCGATGAGATGGTTGATTTCATTTGCCAGATCAAGAAAAGGCAGAACTATGGCCGACCGTCTTGCTGCCGAAATGATTGCAGCATCGAATAGTGAAGGTGGTGCAGTTAAAAAAAGAGAAGACACCCATAAAATGGCAGAAGCAAATAAGGCTTTTGCACATTTTGGCCGATAAAGCACAGGTACAATGCAAAACATCCCTTTAAAACACGTTAGAAACATTGGTATTATGGCTCATATTGACGCCGGTAAAACCACAACAACCGAACGTATTCTATACTACACAGGACGTACACATCGACTTGGCGAAGTTCACGAAGGTGCTGCTACGATGGACTGGATGGATCAGGAGCGTGAAAGAGGTATTACTATTACCTCGGCAGCAACTACCTGTTTCTGGAAAGGGAACCGTGTAAATATTATTGATACCCCTGGGCATGTTGATTTTACTATTGAGGTTGAAAGATCTCTGAGAGTGCTTGATGGAGCAATTGCTCTGTTTTGTGCTGTCGGTGGTGTTGAGCCTCAGTCCGAAACTGTTTGGAGGCAGGCAGACAGGTATAACGTTCCGCGCATCGCATTTGTGAATAAGATGGATCGTACCGGTGCTGATTTTTATAAAGTATTAGATATGCTCAAGGAAAGATTAAAGACAAATCCTGTCCCAATTGTACTTCCGATCGGAGCAGGGGATTTGTTTGCCGGTCTTATTGATTTGGTTAAGATGGAGGCGATCCTTTATACTTCTGACGATGGATCAAATTTTGAATATAGTGAAATTCCTGTCGATATGAAGGAAATAGCTGATAAATGGCATCTCCGTTTACTCGAAGAGGTAGCGTCATATGATGAACATCTCATGGAGAAGTACCTAAATGATGAAGATATCTTAGCCGATGAAATAAAATCTGCTATCCGAAAAGCTTGCATTGATGGATCAATGATTCCAACGCTTGTTGGATCGGCATTTAAAAATAAGGGTGTTCAGAGACTTCTTGATTCAGTCATCGATTTTCTCCCATCACCGTTGGATGTGGGTGAAGTAACTGGTTGTGACGAAGATGATCCTTCTAAAGTATTAACCAGAAATCCTGATGATAATACTCCATTTTCAGCTCTTGCTTTTAAGATAATGACCGACCCCTATGTAGGAAGGCTAACTTTTTTCAGAGTATATTCCGGTGAAGTAATAAAGGGTTCAGTAATTTATAATCCCAATACCGGAAAAAAGGAGCGTGTTGGGAGGCTCATGCTTATGCATGCTGATAAAAGAGAAGACAGAACTCGAATCACTACCGGTGAAATTGCAGCAATTGTCGGATTGAAAAATACAAAAACAGGACACACACTTTGTGATGTGGCAAATCCAATTGTTTTGGAGTCAATGGAGTTTCCAGAGCCGGTTATTTCGATTGCTGTTGAACCGCGGGCTAAAGACGATCAGCAGAATCTCTCTATAGCACTGGTAAAACTTTCTGAGGAAGACCCTACATTTCGTATGCATACTGATGATGAAACGGGTCAGACAATAATTTCAGGAATGGGTGAATTACATCTGGAAATTATTGTAGATCGTCTAAAAAGAGAATTTAATGTAGATGTGCATATCGGAACACCGCAGGTTGCATATAAAGAATCCGTGACTAAAAAAGTCGAAGATTTTGAATCAAAATTTATCAGACAGTCCGGTGGTCGGGGTCAATATGGTCATGTTGTCATAACATTGGAGCCAAATGAACCCGGTAAAGGATATGAATTTATCGATAAAATCGTAGGTGGCGTGATTCCGCGTGAGTATATCCCAAAAGTGAGTAATGGTATTGTTGAGGCCATGAAAAATGGTATTCTTGCAGGATATCCTGTGGAAGATATAAAAGTCACATTAACATTTGGATCCTATCACGATGTTGATTCAAGTGAAATTGCTTTTAAAATTGCCGGATCCAAGGCTTTTAAGGGAGCGGCGTTAAAGGGTAATCCTGTTATTCTTGAACCCATGATGAGCCTTGAAATTGTAATGCCGGATGAATACCTGGGGTCTGTGATGGGCGATGTAACATCACGTCGGGGAAATATCAAGGGAATGGAGCAGAGAAATGATGCACAGGTCCTGAACTCAACAGTTCCTCTATCGGAGATGTTTGGTTATGCCACTGAACTCCGATCTATAACTCAGGGTAGAGCGGCGTTTACTATGCAGTTTTCTCATTATGCGAAGGCACCGGCATCCATTCAGGAAAGATTAATTGAAAGATTTCAAGGAAACGCTTAAGGCGTAAAAGGAGTAAATCCATGGCAAAGGCAAAATTTGAAAGAACCAAACCGCATGTTAACGTTGGCACAATAGGCCACGTTGATCATGGTAAAAC
>JABHXA010000031.1 GCA_018657495.1 Fidelibacterota bacterium | reverse complement strand
ATCTCACCTTCCAGGGCTCGTTCTAAGATTGATTTAGTAAGTTGCTTGAGGAGACCGTCGTGTCCTAAGATGTCCTCTGGGTTTTTATTGTTCTTTAGAAGCTCATCGATGAGCATTTCTTGTTTTGTTCTTTTAGGCATTGCTTTTTCTTTCTTTTTTTGGGTTCAAAGTTCAAACCCTGCAATGCCATTTACACAGAATTATTTACACCCCCCTTATTGTGGTAGGGTTTCTAAATGTTTAAAAGGGATCTTTCTTAATCCCCAAGAATTTCATCCACCAGTAATACGATATCAACAATATTAATTAGTGAATCCGAATTTAGATCAATGAACCTCATTTCATATATTGGGAACACTGTCTCATCCAGAATTGCGGACACATATTGGACTATATCTACAACATTTACAATCCCATCAAGGTTAATATCTCCTTCATTCAACACATGCCCAATTTCTCCCAGGGCATTAATATGCTGAGCATATGTTGGTACCCAATAGTAATCATCTTCAAAAATAGAAATCAGACCACCCATATTATCGGAAATAGTGGTCACAAAAGACAGTTCTGGAACTATTGAACTTATATGAATACCATCTGGATTCCAAAAGATATTTCCTTCAACATCTACAGCCTGGCTGTAAAGATTAAAATCACCAGTCCGGTCATCAAGCCAGGTGATTATATTGTATCCAATGTCAGAAATCAACTGAAATTTAGTTTTATTAGAAGGGAACTCATTTACTACTATAAAATCTGAATCAAACAAGAAAACACCATCCATATCGATAGCTTTTGTGACTATATTCTCAATGCTGTTTACACTGTCCTGCCAAAAATAACTAATTGCATTATTTTGAAATATGCAATGTGGTGAGCCATTATTGCGATGGACAGAATCTTTTAACATAATTCCAGACATTCCCCATGGAAAATTTCCGTCATTATCAATTCTGTTGGAGTAAAATCTGTTGTAAAGTGAGGAATGCGGAAAATATCCAGAAGAATTCTTTTTCCCACTAATAATTACACCACCTTCATTATCTGGAATGATAGAATGAACATAGGCCGTATCAAGAGTTGTCTCCCATACAACCGTTGAATCATTAACTATTTTCATAAATGTACCCACAGGGAAGCCCATTCCATGCGTAATAAAATATAGGATTATTGCTCCATCAGTTGTTTTAATCATTTTCTGGTAGCTAGAGTTTCCGGGTAAAACCCAGCCACTTTCCCCTAACAGTCTTTCACCAGAACCTGAAATATGCTGAAGCATTACAGATGATGTCGGAGAGTCCATATCTTCTGTTAGTATAATAAAGGAATAAACTCCTCCCAAATTGTCAGACACCATTTCATAGCCTAAAGAAAAAGTATCTTCGTTTCCAGCTTTAACACCATTGGGGTCCCACATAATATTACCCGTACTATCTATCTTCTGATGTACAATTTTTAGTTGAAGAATTGGTAAACCATTATTTTCATATCCTACAATTTCAGATTCTGCGTATCCTACAATCACTCCGGTATCGTTTGCTAAAATAACCCTACCTTCATGTAGATTGTATTGTGAATATATAGATACTGGTTCTTCCCAAACTGGAAATCCAAATTTATTGAACCTGTGCACATTAAGTTTTCTATCATTAGGATTCTCTACATTTATATTGATAGAATAGAATCCACCTTGTCCATCAGAACACCCAGATGGATAAATCCCATATTCATCTACAATCAAACTAGAGTCTGGACCATAGGACCATTGGGAAAAAGCAATGGAAGTTACAAATGATAAAATTGATAGTACACTAAAAAGGTTTTTCTTAGCAGAGTAAATAATCGGCAGTATGCGTAATAAATCTTTCTTTCCTTCCATGTTAAAAATTACCATTATTATTGGGAAATTGAATAACATCTTATTGAGACTTATTAGGAGCCAAAACAGAATAACATGTAAACACATTCTCCCGATGGTATTCTTTGGGTAGGTTTTTAAACTCGATCCTTATTGATATTTGAGAGATAACCCCCCATATCCAACCCTGGTCCTGCAACCAAGGATTAACCGACTATTTCTACCAGAAAACGGTTCGTGAATTTTTTTTGAAAATTTCTACAACCCTAATGAGTTTTGTTTTCTGTTCTGGGATATATATCTTGAAAAATAGTATATAATGATATAATTATTGTAATTTTTACGAAATAAAAACTGAAGGATATTTAATATATGAACCTAAACAGATACAAATCTCTCGTTAACTACAGGTTCATTCTGTCCTTGTCTCTACTCCTAATTATCTCACTTTTCCTCTTTGCAAATACTCGCGATCAACTCGGTGATGTCAACAACGACGGCGAAATTGATGTCCAGGACATCGTTCTAGTTGTGGATATCATTCTCAATGATGACATCGAATATGGAGAATACGAACTTTGGGCAAGCGATGTTAATCTTGATGGAGTGACAGATGTAGTCGATGTAATTCTTATTGTACAAGTCATAATTGAATCCAATGATTGCCCAAACCTCTACTCACCCTGTTCTGAAAATTTATCATTATGCTGCATGGATACAACGAGTCATGATTATACGTGGGTTATAGATACCCTAGGAACAAATGGCTCTTACTTGAGAGATGTTGCTATTGTTGATGAAAACAATATTTGGGTTGTGGGTAACATTGAAACAGATGACGCAGAATACAATGCAGCTCATTGGAATGGAACAGAATGGGTATTATTTGGCATTTATAGCAATACATTAAATTTATATAGAATTAAATACTTCTCAGAAAATGATATTTGGGTGACCTCATTCGGTTTTCCAATCCATTGGAATGGCACTGATTGGACATTGTACCATCTCCAGAATATGGGTATTCATGTAAGTACAGGTTACGGTATTTGGGGCACATCATCATCCAATATCTATTTTGTAGGCCATCAAGGTGCCATAGTCTATTATGATGGAGAGAATTTTGAACAAATGGATAGTGGAACAGAAGTTGATTTACTAAATATATGGGGTACTTACAATGATGAAACTGGATCAGAAATTATTTGGACCAGTGGACACGATTCTTACGGAAATTCAGTCTTTTTAGTTTATACTAATGGGATGTGGCACCCTGTCTATGATGTAAATTCATACAAGTATGTTTTTAGACCTGATTCATTATCAGGGACCATTGGTGGTTTGTGGAGTTCCGATAATGACCTATATGTTTACACTACATGGGGAATATATCAATGTCCAATTAGCACAGTTGGAGAGGGCGAAATTATATGGCTGGGAGAAAATGGAGATGCAACAGAGAAAATCTTAGGTACAAATGATAATAACCTATTTTTTTACCGATCAGGTTCAGAAATACGACATTTTAATGGATCAACGTGGCATCTTTATGACGAAATAATAAATCCACTAGATGTGTTAAATTCGATAGATGTAAGAGAGAACCTTGCTGTAACAGTGGGGTACAGGTATTATAATCCCATAGAGAGATGGGCAGTAATTATGAGAGGGGTCAGAAATTAATCTTGATTCTTAAACAAAAATACAAAGGATTTAAAAATGAAAAAGAATAACTGTTTTCAGACAATCCTCCCAGTAGCATGTAAATTGTTATTATTAATCCTGATCTTTCAAACATTAGTATTCACGCAGGAAAGTGATGAATTATGTAGCCTTAGCCAATTGTTAGAAGGAATTGAAGGAGGAAGGGAGGTTCAGCGACCATTTTATTCAAATGAAATATCGGATGTATACAACGATCACTTTGTAATCCATTACACCACAGATGGATCGTGTATGACATTTAATGGAGATCCACTTGAGGACCCAGTGTTAGAACCCGATTGTGCAATTACCACTGAGTTAGCTCAAGAAACTTTGATACATGCTGAGAATGCGTACCAGCTATATCAGAGTCTAGGTTGGATAATGCCTGCACCTGATGATATTCCAGTTGGTGATGATCGTATTGATATCTACTTTACAAATGTGCCTAATGGTGTTGCAGCACCTGAATCAGATTATCCAGATCCTTACTTAACTGGTATGACTGGTTTTATAGAAATAGCATTTAACATTTCTACACTAAATTTACTTGGTTTGACTGGTTCAGATCTTTTAGAGATGATCGTTAGCCATGAATTGCACCATGCCATTCAATTTAGGTATCATGAACCGATTGGCAGTATTTTTTTGGGGTATGATCAAAATAATTTTTGGGCATATGAAAGCTCATCTACTTTTTTGGAAGACATCGTTAATGATGATCTTAATAGTTTATACTATAGATTAGCCAATTATACGATAACTCCGCTAAATTCTTCATTTAAAAATTTGCAAAATTTTGATATGCGTTATACATCTGCGCTCTGGTGGGTATTTATATCAGAATTTTATGACGATGAAAATATTTTAAAAATGAGTTGGGAATGGTGGGGGAATAATCCCCTAGAATATTATCTCGAGGCCAGTGAATATGTTGTTGTTGATTTATTAGAATCTAATATGGATATTGCTTTTGAGAATTATGCAATTTGGAGATATTTTACTGGTGATCGAAGTGATCCTTTATTATATTTTAGTGAAGGGGATTTTTATCCGACTTCTACACTTCTTCAAAGTCATAATTCTTATCCCGCAAACGGGGATAATGGGAGTGATTATATTAGCAACAATGGTGGTACATCATTTGTTGAATTTAATAATCCCTCTCAAATTATTGATTTACCAATATTGTTTGATGGCACAGATGATGCTTATGGGTACCCGTGTGATTGGAGTGTAGATTTTATCTGCTTTTCAGATGGTAACGATCCTGCATTCTGGGAAATGGAATTAAATCAGTATAATCAAGGAGATTTAGATATATTGAACCAATGTGACAAAGTTACCATGCTTTCTACTTCTAGAGCTGTTAGTCCATTTGGTGGTGGATTTTGCTCTTATGCCTATAACGCTGATGATTCTTATGAAAGATCAATCAATTTTTTCAATATAGTTGGATTGACCGATAATGTTGGGGAACTCACCATTGATGATAGTCAAACGGTACAGTCAGGATCATCTATTCCTCTGTTATTCGACTCTGATCATGAAGTGAAAACCGACGATGGGTTTTTTGAAGATTTTCAAGGCAGTGGTGATTTTTATAGACACCATAACTGGAATGATTCAGAGATATGGGACAATCATTATTTAAACGAATATTTTCATGTAAATTTTGAGATTGGTAATATGAATGCAAATTATTCAAAACAAAATTCAATTTACATTAACAGCAATGTTGAGGACATTGAGATTTCTATATTGGATCCATGGTGGGTTGAACTGGCAGGAGAAAATATTGGAGAACAGCTTGACAGATTTCATGAACTAACTGAAGATCCGGAATTTAATATTTCTACAGGTGAATATATGGTCTTTCTAAATCAGAATGAGACTTATAATGAAGAATTACCTGTTTATTCCTTAAGTGTTCCTCAATTATATATATCTGGAAATGAAGCGTATATATACTCTGGATGGGTTGCAAGTGATATTGGTGCTAATGGGGCTGACGCAGATTTTAGTGATCCGACCAATATTACAGATGTGGTTTTTAAAACGGAAGGCGCTACTGTGACAGCTATTTATAATGATGTAGTTTTTGATGATCCTGTAGGAGCATCAGCTGCTCCTGCAAATTTATCTGTAGATGGGAGTAGTGGTAGTCCTATTCTCACCTGGGACCATGTAAATGATGCAGACCGTTCTCATTATAATATTTGGGTTAGGTATTACAACCCATCAAAATGCCCATGTTTGTGGCATAAAATTGCAACTACCAGCAATAACCAATGGACTGACAATAATGTAAATACAGGTGGTATCTCACCAGATAGAATATATTATAAAGTGACTGTTGAAGATTATTTTAGCAACATAAGTAATTATTCAAACTCAGTATGGATCAGGGGTGATGTATTGATGTGGCCATTATTCAGAGGAGCGGAATTAGCAGCAGAAATACCAAATGAGTATAATTTTCATAATTCTTATCCCAACCCTTTCAACCCGTTGACAACCTTGAGATATGATCTCCCCGAAAACGGTAATGTCTCACTTGTCGTTTACGACGTGAATGGGAAAGAGTTGGTTCAACTTGTAAATACCTACATGGATGCCGGATACCATTCAATCCAATGGGATGCCACTAACTTCGCATCTGGAGTCTACATGGTGAAACTTGTTGCTGGTGACTTTACACAAACTCAAAAGATCGCACTCGTAAAATAACTAAAACTCTCTGCACAAACCCTCAGTAATAGGGCTTCAACTTAACCGGTTGGAGCCCTTTTCTCTTAAAGGGAAGAATTAACGCTGACTAGTCTATCCCAAATTTACCGAGAGATTTCCTCAGAAAGCTGAGGAAGAAAAAGATGAAGGCAAAACAGGCAAAGAAATAAGATAAATGAAAAGATGTCTGCCCCTGCGACGGTAGTTGAAGGATTTGCGCAGAGGCAGAAGAATACTATCTTACGATGATATCCTTGAGGATATATTAGAAATGATTTAGCTTTATTGTTGAGAAAAACTTGAGTAGAATGATTGATTTTTAAACCTTGTTTTGCGGAATCAAAGTATCTGGTTGCTTTTACCCTATCTCCCACCCTGGTCCTGCGACCAAAGATCCTCCTACTTTTCCTACTAGAAAACGGTCTGTGAAATATTTTTTAGAAAAATTCTACGACCCTATTGAGTTTGTTTCCCGTTCACGGGTGTATATCTCGTCAAATTGCATATACTGGTAAAATTATTGTAATTTTTACTAAATAAAAACAGAAGGATATATAATAAATGAACCTAAACAGATACAAATCTCTCTTTAACTATAGGTTCATTCTGTCCTTATCTCTCCTCTTGATACTCTCACTTTTTCTACTAGCCAATACTCGTGATCAACTCGGTGATGTTAACAACGACGGATTTATTAATGTACAAGATATTGTTCTTGTAGTTGATATCATCTTAAACGATGATATCGAGTACGGAGAATATGAACTCTGGGCAAGTGATGTGAACGATGATGATGCTACCGATATCAGCGATATAGTTATCATCGTTGTTTGGATACTTGATCCACCTGAAATAACTGATTGTCCAGAGTATTATTCACCCTGTACTGAGGATACAACAGAATGTTGTTTGGATACAACCAGTCATGAGTTTGATTATTTTATCGATACCCTTGGAATATATTACAGTTGGATTAATGATGTCACTATTATTGATGATAATGACGTTTGGGCTGCATGTTTTATTAAGATAGCGGATTCTTCCTCATCAACAGGTTATACCCGTTATAATGCTGCTCACTGGGATGGAGATGAATGGGAATTATTAAGGATATTTCCTCCTCCATTTTATTTCGCTGAATTAAAATCTATTTTTGTAACAAACTCCTCTGAGATTTGGGTTGGTGGTACTGCTCCAATGAGCAACATGAATGATGAATGGATTGCTCACTCACAGTTCCCAACTGCAGAAACAGGGTGGATTAATGATATCTGGGGTACATCCTCAAATAACATATATTTTGCAGGCAGTTATGGTGCAATTGTTCATTACGATGGTTCTGAATTTACATTAATGGAAACACCTACTGATGTCCCGTTATATCGCATACACGGTAGCATTGATGGAGATAAAGTATTTGCTGTTGGTTGGAGTATTTATACAGGGCAAAATGTAATATATAGGCTTGATGATGGTTCATGGGATTTATTCTATAGCGTATATAATATATATCCTGGAAATGATGATTACGGCTATGTATACACTGCATATCAATTAAATGATACAACATATTTTTCTAGTATTGCTGGGTTATGGAAATATAATCATCTCCAAGAAACCTCCATTTTAATACCTGCTAATGATATATTCGTTGAAAATGACACATATTCAAATATAATAGTTAATTCCCCTTCAGATATTTTTTTAGTTGGAAGTCATCAAAATATAACTCACTTCAACGGATCCACTTGGTATCTGAATGATGATTTTGCTGCTAATTACGATTTTCAATCAAAGGGAATTGATTTCAAGGATAATTTCTTTGTAGCAGGGGGTTATCAGAGTGGAGGTAACAATGCAACTATTACAAAAGGATACAGAGAATAGAATGGATTCTTTAGTATTTTTTCTTGAAGAAATACTAGAAGATGAAATAATACTAAATAAATGGAGAAATAATGGATAGAATAAATTCGATAACTATATTTATTAACTTTTTGATGCTAAGTTCTCTTTATGGACAAACTCAAGAATTGAATTGTTACACCGATGATGCAAGTTCTGCTATTAGAACGGACACTTGCCAAGAATATTTAGATGTAGATACACCTGATGATCCTATTTGGAGAGATGAATTTATATTGAATGAAACCACTGACATAAAATATGTCCGTTTAGTATTTCACATCTTTACTGAAGATGATGGTTCAAATCCGATTGTAAATACAACTGATATTCAAAATATGGTTGATTTTTTAAATACTACTTTTTCCCAATACTATATTCAATTCCAAGCTACTCATATCCATCATAAAGACAGTTATTTAAATCAAAATACTATAGCATCTCTAAATTATGAAGAACATAATAATATAAAATATGAATATAGTTTCTTCCCACAAAATATGCTTAATATCTATGTGCTGAACTATGGTGGTGGTATAGCTTTTTTACCTATGTACTTTGATGAACATGAATGGTATAATACTGGTATTTTAATTTCTAAATTTAGTCTCCTTCAATCAGATCTAAATATAGTATTGGCTCATGAAATTGGACATTCTCTTGGTCTCTGGCATATATTCCATGGATATGATGAAGTATGCAGTCCAGGGCAATGCCCAGACTGTGCACAACCTTGTTTGGAAGACTTAGGATTACCTACTGCAAGCTGGTGTGAAGATTATTATGATACTAACGACATATGTCCCTCAGATCAAGATTGCCTATGGATAGATGTCGATGCAGGGTATTGTAAAAGCTTTGGTGATACGGTGGGAGATCGGTGTTCAGATACTGCTGCTGCAAGATTAATGAATGGTAATTGTGAATATTTGCCCGGTTTTAATGGATGTTCATATGAAATATGGATGGATTATTGGGATATACCTGCAAATAATAATATTATGGGTTATGGCATAAAGGACACTGAGTGTACTTATCCATTTATTTTTACACCTCAGCAGACAAAAAGGATGCATCGAATTTTAGAATATTACCTGCCTAATTGGTATTACATTGATATTAACCAGCAACAGGTGACCATTGAGAATCAAATTGATGATCAATCACAATTAGGAGGAGACCTTTCTTGCGATGATATTTTTACTCTTGGTGAAAATTATGAGCACGAAATTGATTTTGATAATGTAAATTCTGGGCAGAATATCGATATTATACTTGGTTCCTTTTATAAAGCAGAAACACACCTAACTGATGATCCGTCATATGTACATAATAGTTGGAATTACAGTGAACTCGAATGGAAATTAAAAACTGATACTTTTCAAAAAACAAATTTTAATGATATTGTTGCATCGTTCGATGAACAATTTGAAGTTACAATGACAGCAAACATTGCAGTCGAAATCGAGATCAGAGATCCTTGGTTTGTAGATACAAATAATGAGCAAAATAATGATTTTTTTCCATTTGAAAATACAATATATAATATATTTCTTGAACAGGGTGGTACTAATCCAAATGCCCTAACACCTCCTTATTATTCCATTAGATTACCTTTTCAGGAGTACCATTCAGATAATATGCTGTACCAATTTGATTATTGGGATTATGACCCAATGGAAGTGGGATTTTCCGATCCTATTCAAGAAGATACAAATTTAATGTTTGATGTAATATTTATTGAGCCTAATTCTGAAATAACTGCAATATACAATCCGATTGCAAGTATATCAGATATTCAAACATCCACAGCTGTAGATTTATTCTCTAATCCTTTTGGACATGATGTTATCGAGGGATCTTTGGAAGTCAATAATTTTTCTCAAGTACCTATTGATTACAATCTTGGTAACCCAGAGAATACTTCAATTTATTTCACTGATCAGGATGAGTATATTTGGATTGATAATGATGTATTACCTACTATAGAGATTGATGGATTTACAATTGAATTAGATCTATATTCACCTGAACCTACTACTCCATTTGAGAATTCGATTCAAACTATTTTTAAAAAGAGATTTTCGTCTGACGTAGGGAATCCAAATTTTCGAATTAGTTTACAAAAATTGGAAAACAATGAATATAGATTTACCATTGCTATGTATCCATATACCAATGTTAAATATTTTTTTATTGATAATATACCAACACATTTTTCTATCACTTTTAATCAGTTAGACAACCAAAACTTGGAAATTACTATATATGTTAATGGTGATTTGGCTATAATTACCCATGGATCCCCGTCAGAAACAGATAACCCATTCATTATACCTGGAAATATTTTTGATTTTATGAATTTACAAAGCAATTACTCCTTTAACAGATGGTACCTAGGTTCTGACAGGGGATATTATAGTTTTTTAGAGAATTTTTATATTGATGAATTCCGTATATGGAAGGGAGTTTTATCTGAGAATGATATACGAAATTATATGTTTACCGAATTACCTGTTAGTCTTTATCAAACTGACGAAAACCTTTTAGCTTATCTAAACTTTAATGACATGATTAATCATATTGATCTTTCTATACACAATAATGAAACCGACTATTTTCCTAATGAGAATGGTATTAACTTAGTTAATTACTCTTCTATATTCCCTTATTTTCCTGAACCATGGGTAAAATTAGGTTTTCCTTCGAATGGAACAAATATTTTTACTCCTGGTGTATCTAATATTGGAGTAGAACTTATTGAAGATATGATTCCTGGCTGGGGTGTTCTCAATACAAATATAATTATTTATCTACCTCAGTTTGATTATTCAACTATTTCTAATGAAATTATTATACATCCGAAAATTGATTTAAATACTGGTGTGAATTCGATTAGTTTTTTTACTGAATTTGCAGATCCATCTATATCCACGGTGTTATCAGAAGTTGGTAGTAATGTAAATGCAATTATTGGAGAAGGGACAATTGCTACACTAATTGATGGAGAATGGTTCGGAAATTTGACACAATTTGAAGTCTCAGATGGTTACTGGTTTATAATGAATAGTGATGATATGTTAACAAATTTTGGAGATCCCATAGGTAGCATAACTACCTATAATTTGCATATCAATGCAAATCTCATTTCTTATCCCTTTGATGAACTTCAATCTATTGAGGAGGGGCTTCCTCTAGATGTAAACAATCCGGATGTACTTCTAGCAATAATTAGTGAGGGAATATCTACTACCTGGAATGATGATAATACACAATTGGAAGGCTCATTAACACACTTTGAACCCTCAAAAGGTTACTGGTTCATAATGCTTGAAAGTAACACTATGACTTTTAATGACCCCCCAATTGGGGGGTCATCCGCCCCTTTAGTTGAGTTACCTCAAGTATTATCCCAGTTTTCCTATTCGAAATCTATTGACCAAGCATTTTACTTCATTAACAGTGCTACAATAAACGGTGTTGATATTGAGAGCGAGGATTGGATTATTGCCTACAATAACGACATACCTATTGGTGCGAGGAAATGGAATGGATCAAATAGTGATGTGCCTATTATGGGTGATGATGGTTTTGGATGGACAAATGGATATATTGAGAATGGAGAAACCCCCATATTCAAAATCTACGATTCATCAGATGATATTTATTATACCTGTATTCCTTCCGGTGTTGAAAATGGTTTAGACTGGGAGATCAATAAAATTGTAAAAATCGGGACATTAGCTGGTTATATTATGGGTTGTACCGATAACACTGCTCTGAATTACAATCCAAATGCGACATATGACAATAGTAGCTGCGTCTATATTTTAGGTGATGTTGACAATGATGAGTCAATAACAGTAATAGATCTGACATTAATAGTCGACATAATTATTGAAGAATTAATTCCATCAGAATATCAACTATTTGCTGGTGATTTTAAACAAGATGGTACAATAAATATTTTGGATGTTGTTGAATTAGTCAATTATTTGTTGGATAGAGTGGATTATTATTTACCACCAGGTATTGTGATTGTAACAAAAGTTATTAAACAAGTTGGATCACCTCCATTCATTATGGATGTTTCAATGAACAATACAACAACTGTAACTGGCCTACAATTGGAAATTGAACTTGACCCTGGTTATAAAGCATTAAGTTGTGATAACGGTCCTTATTCATCTACTATGACCCAAGCATATAAATTTAATGTTGATAGCTCAATTGTTAAATTAGTTTACTATGGTCCACTCGGAGAAGATATATCCCCTGGTAATGGCATCATTGCTAATATTGGGATGGAATATGTCGGCACTGCACGTGGGGTACATGATCCAGAAAGTGGATTTATCGTTGGATTGATTGCAGCCAATGGGGGTAATGAAGCAATAGAGAGTGAAGTTGTTCCATATAATGAGTTTGTTAGATCTATTGGAGGTGATGAAAATCTGATACCTGAAGAATTTGCCCTTCATGCTGCCTACCCCAACCCATTTAATCCGATTACTACAGTTAAATTTGACCTGTCTGAAGATGTTTTAGTCTCACTAATTGTTTATGATTTAATGGGAAAACATATTACAAAATTAATAAATAGCACAATGAATGCTGGTTATCACAGTATCCAATGGGATGCTACATCTGTTGCTTCTGGAATTTATATAGTCAAACTTGTTGCAGGTGAGTTTACTCAAACTCAAAAAGTGGCACTTGTAAAATAACCGAAACATTCGGCAACAAACCCTCAGTAAAAGGGCTTCAGCTTAACTCGTTGGAGCCCTTTTTTCATTAAAGAAAAGAACCAGCCTCAGCCAGTCCTTTTCTTCACCTCAGAAGATACTTTCCAACAAATCCCTGACTGCTGCGTATGACCCATAAACCGTAGCAAATCTTAGCCAATGCTCCAACAGGAAATCGAATAATCCCTCATGAAATGGTGGTCCTGCATCATCAGGATCGGCAGCACCTACTTCCGGTTCTACTTCTTCCTCATCCGGCAACTGAAAACCTATTCGCATATTTTGCTCCTCATTTTAGGTTGGAAACGATTGTAATCTGTATCATGAAACCCAGATCCCTTAAAGACAAATCCACATGGTTTTATCTGCCTTTCCATTTCAAGATGGTAATATGGACACTCCGGTGGATTGTCACTAGCCTGTGAAACTTTATTTACTGCCAGCCCACATTTAGGGCAGTTGAATGAATAGATTGGCACAGCTTTTTCCTTTCTTTTTTTAGATTAATCCTTTATCAGCAAAAGATGTATATCCTCCACCTCCAGGTACTACTATGAGAAAATCGTGAAATTTGATATCCACAGTGTTCAATGCCATCTTAATCTTATCAGAAATTTTCCTATCCTCTGAAGATTCCATTCTATTCCCACTAGGGTGGTTGTGTCCAACAAGAACAGCAGCTGCATTTTCTATAATGGCGAGGCGAACAATTTCCCTTGGGAAAATAATAGCCGAGGTAAGTGTCCCCTCAAATAGTGATTCAGAGTGAACAAGCTGATTTCTCCCATTGAGTAACATCACCAAAAAGCATTCACGTTCGGTAATTCTATCACCAATAACCGCTGTGAAATGCTTAGCAGCCGTTGCTGAATCAGAAATGATTTCACCTTCTGGAACTGTAAACCTTTTTCTATATTCCAGCTCTATATCTGCATCTGAAATCTGATTCATACAACCCCCTTTAAACCGTTAGAACCTGCTAACAATTTTACCGATTCATAGATTGATTTCTGAATTTGTCGATCCTTTACTTTTCCAGTTATTTTTAGTAACTCCCTTGTGAATGCATCAATGGGAGCTGGTTTCAAAAACCCTCTCTGTCCTGCTTGGATAAATATTGTTGTAGCCACAGCAGTGAGCTGTTCTGATTTCATCTGCTGGTCACCCAGCTTTTCATTTTGTACAAACACCTTTTTTAAAATTTCAAAATATGCCTCTGCCAAAAAATCACTGGAATAGATCATTTCCTTTAATCCTTTCTGGTAGTTTTATTTTTGAAGCCGTCTCACGAAAGACAACTGTGTTCACTTCTCCAAGCCGTCCTTTAACACCATCAATTTGTTCTTTCAATTCGAGATACTGTTGCACAAGTTCATCAGGAATGTTCTCTCTGGCCAGACATAAAGCAAACTCGTCATCAGACATCCTACGTGGATCTTCATATTCCTCAAAAGTATCAGCCATCTGGTCTTTGATCACAACCATCTTACCTTTTAAGAAATACATCTCTTCCTTTAACCTTGTCGCATCAGCGGATATATCATCAAGAAATGGCGTAGCTTCTACTGATTCCATCTCAGAAAAGTCTTCAGATAGTCCCTCTATATTGACCCCGATGTCTGATATAAATTCCGCTGTCGGCTCATCTAGAAAAAGCATCATATGATCTGAAAAAATGTCGGTTTTTGGACTGTAGTCGTTAATTTTTTTCTTATAAGCCAGTACGGTGTCTTCAAACTTCTTAGTCAATGTCACATCAGCAACCGCTTCATGATTTGATGGCGTGAACACTTTCAATATCTGTTTCTTGCCAAATGGGTCGGTCTCACCACGGAAGTTTCGTGTTAAATCCTGAGAATAAAACAGCAGTGGCCGATCATTTTCTATATCCCTACAGAGTTTGATCTTTGCGACAGTGTAATTCTTCTCATCATCCAGGCAATCCATTTTGAAGTCCTCTACATCTCCTTCAATCTTTTCGGGCGTATTAATTATCAGATTATTCTTCATCTTCCCTCCCTTCCTTTATTTTTTTCCAAACTTTGATATGGCCTGGCTGCATGGTTTGTTATAAGGCCTCTTACTACAGTAATTTTCGTTACAATGGCCATTACTTTCATCCAGATCAATTGCTTGAGCTTTGTATTTACAATAGTCAAATAGTTTGCCATCTTTCTTGAGATAGTCTTCGTACAGTTTGAAGAACTCTTGAAGGGTAACATTTGTTGTTTTGGAATACTGAACATATCCTTCAGCTATCTTGTCGATCAGTGTATTATAAACTTCAAGATTACTTATGGATCTTAACCATTCCGGTAGCATGTTGCTTGAACGGATCTGCTTCCTTACATCTCCGATATCCTGCTGACTATAGGCGTTGGCGTTAACCTTCAACCTGTTTATCATTTGGGGAGATGGAGTGAGATTTACTTTTTTAACAGCCTGCCCTGGAATAGAAGTAAAACTGAGTTCCGACAAGAAGTTATTAACACCAACAATGATATCATTTAAAACACCCAAAGGCTGATCAATAGCAGGTTGGACAACTTGTTGTCTCTTCTGTTTGAATGGTTCATCCAATAGAGATAATTCCAAATCTTCTAGGTCGATCTCCAGATTGTCAGGGACTATAAATCCCACCTCTGCAATAAGATGTTTGCCTTTCTTTGAGCCTGTCACAACAGGAATACTGGCATGCCCAGGTACAAATCCATTTCCATACTGTATCTTCCATTGGCGAGTGAGTTGGAGTTCAGGTTTTTCCTTTTTCAACTTGTCAAGCCACTGGTTGACTGCATCCCTGATCTTTGCTGTTATCAGGTCCCTATAACTCATAATCCCTCCAGAGCTGATACTTCATCATCATCCTGATTCTCATACTCGTTAAATACAATGTCAACTTCGTTAGAGCCACATTCCTTACAACTAATCTCTCGAATAGAATTGTTATCTGTAAGTTTGTCTTCCAATGATTCCAGTGGTTTTACGTGCAGGATTGAGAGGGTATCATCCTCATTAAATTTAAAGGTCGTGCTCACCCACAAAGGGAGTAAGAACTCATTGCTCTTTCCACAGGACAGGCAATCTATCTGCATATTTTTTCTCCCTTCTTAGCTCGGTAAATTCTTTTTGATTTGCTAATAGCTCTTTATCAAGTGATTGATGTCTATTCGAATGCCATAGGCTATAAGGTTTTGTCACTTTATTTGAGCCACACCTGGCACAGCTAATGTAGTTATTTTGATAACTTTTAGATTCTGGATCCCAGATGAGTGCCGCTCCGTTTTGTTTTATCACATACTGCACAATATCATTTAGATTGTCCCTGAGCATTGAATGACTATAATTGAAATCATCAAATTTTGTATCTTGGATTACCAGTTGTCCGCTATCCTCTTTTAACTCTCTCAGCGTCTCAACATCCACTTCGAAATATGTATAATTCCAGCAATCATGACATATGAGCTGCACAAATAACCTCCTTTCTTAAACCAAAACAGGCAGAGTTTTTAAGCCCTGCCTGCTAGTATTTTATTTTCCTATTAATCAGTAGCCAAGATTTTTCTTAATTTCCTGTAAACTCAAAGAATAATGATCCATAGCTTCTGACAAGCCGTTATCATAATTGGGACAGTTGTAAATGCAATCTTCATCTTCGACCTCTCCCTCTTTCTCAGTGATGCATTCGGTGCACATGTTAATCAGATCATCTTTTTCAATCCATATTCCACATGTAAAACAGCCAGGACAGAAGTTATAGGAACAGTAGTCATACACCCTGCCTTGCAAGTCCAAAGACTGATCTTCATTACAATTTGCGCACCGAAATCGAGGTTTGCCCTCAAATCCTTTTTCAAGAAGTTTGTCCACATTGTTTTTTATGATATTCATTACTCGATCAGAATATGATTTCAATAGTTCAACAGATACACATCCGGATTCTGATTTGAGAAGATGTTTTAGTTTAAGATCTATTTGGAATGCATTTGCATTCCCGCAGTATGTACAGTACAAATTATCTTCTAAAAATCTTCGCTCTTCTGGGTTATAAATCCGTACTGTTCTTGACATGGTTCTTCTCTACAATATCGGTAATGAGTTTGGTCAACGATCCGAACGATTGAGCTACTTCAACTGCAGTCTGCAAAGAGTCTGAGACTCTTGCTTGTTTCGTTGTTCGGATTGTCTGCTGGATAGATGACGATAGCAAATAAACATTAGCTGCTAAAACGACGCCATTCGAGATAACTGCTGCTGTTTGGGCAATCGCTGGACCGTTGAATCTTATACGGAGTTTCACATCACTCATTGTGCTTGTAACATCCGGGAAGCAAAAGGCAGTGAACTACCCTAGTCAATACGAAAACCAGTCCCACTGTTACCAGTATTTCCTTGGCGATATCGATTGTTGTTTTATCAATAACCACATCGCCGTTATCTTTCTTTTCCAATTTCTTCTCCTTCTCCTTGAATTTTAAATGTATTTATCATTCGAATG
>JABHXA010000030.1 GCA_018657495.1 Fidelibacterota bacterium | reverse complement strand
CTTTTTTGTTTTAAATTTAACAAGAAGTCTCTCACAGGATTAATCTCTTTTATTCCGGAAGGCTTTGACACGCTACAACTACGGTTACATTGACTGAATTAAATAATGAGTCAAATGGTCAAAATATCCCTAAATCAAATATTAGTATAGATCTCATTGACCATGCATCATCAGAGTATGCTTTTAGTTTTGAATCAAATTCTGATATTTATTTGGAATCTGGCACAGCATATGAAGTAACAACTACAAACCAATTTGCTGATGCAGGAGCAAAACAACATCATGATTGGAATAATGTTGACAGCGAATATAAGCTCAACCATGATTTTACTGCTTCAAGTCAAGTTGTAGAACAAACAGCATACTTTGAACCACTTGACTCAGTCATAATCACAAGTGATCATGAAATATCTTTGAGCATAAAAGATCCATGGTACGTTAGTGGGGGTGAACAGAACAATGACTTTTACACTTTATCAGATACGACCTATGAGGCATTTCTTGCCCAAGATCCAGATGATGAAGAAGAGTTTTATGCAATAAAAACGGTTCAATTTATTGGTACAGACTCTTTAGGATTCAATCGCTGGCAAGCATATCATAGCAATTATCTTGTTGATACATCTCAGGAATGGGCGGAGCTTGCCACACCAAATAATTTTGATTCTTGTATGGTAATATTTAAACAAGAACATGTAAAAGTAAAACCTTTATATGTCGATGTATCGGGAGCACCTTCTACTCCAACTAATTTTAGTGTTGATACTTCTGGAGATCATCCAGTATTAAGCTGGAGTGCAAATTCCGAAAAAGATTTGGATCATTATAAAATTAGGGTAAGATATTGGACGAGATTTGATCCTGGTATTGGGTGGCATAATAAAGGAACGACCTCTGATACTACCTATACAGACACTAATGTAGATCCACCAGGTGGTGGATTACCAGATTATATAGCTTATAAAATTTCTGCAATCGATGCGTTTGATAATGCCAGTACTGAAACAGATTCAATAAAGATATCAGGAGATGTTATTACATGGCCAATGCGTGAAAATGACAATCATGCATATGAGGAAAATGAAATTCCAGATCAATTTGTTATAAATAATGCATATCCCAATCCATTTAACCCACAAGTGAGTATTCCAATTGGTCTACCAGAAGATACCTTTTTGAAGATTATGATTTATAATAGTTTAGGACAAAAGATAGATGATATAAACTCCGGGTTATATACAAGTGGATATCATACAATTATCTGGAATGGGAGTGATTTCCCTACTGGAGTCTATCTTATTGTTATTGATTCTGAAAAGATACATGAAACACAAAAAGTCATATTAATAAAATAAATTAAAGTGTAATATCTAAACAGTTGGTGCTTTGTGATTGTAAATTTTGCAGTTGCTTAGCACCGTTTTCTAAAAACCTTGGAATTCAATGGATAAATACTTACTTATAACATTATTTCTATTTGCAAACCTCTTCAGCCAAGAAATTTTTCTAGGTGACTTGAACGAAGATTCGACTGTCAATGTTATTGATATCATTTTTACAATTAATATTATTCTAGGATCAGAACCTACCAATCAACAATTTCAAAATGGAGATGTGAACGAAGACTTAGAATTAAATATTCAGGATGTCATAATTATTGTACAGATAATTATGGAGGTGCTTTGTCCGGAAGGACAAATTCAATGCTCACATTCTACACTTAATTGTTGTGCAAATAGTGATATTGAATTTGGAACCCTTACATTCGGTGATTACGCAAGTGATATTTTTGATTCCTGGATTTTTACCCAAAATAATATTGTAGCAGTGGGTCATATAGGTGTTGAAGATCAGGGTGAACATAGTGGGGCTAAATGGGATGGAGAAAACTGGGAATTGATCCAATTGATGTATAATGGTAGCCCAAGGAGTCCGCGCGGAATATGGGCATTTTCTGAAATAGATATTTATTTAACCACAGGGAGTATCTATCATTGGGACGGCAATTCTGAATATTTGATTACACGGGAGTGGACAATCGATCACGAAAATTATCCAAATGAAAGTGGAAGAGAAATTTGGGCATCTTCAGCAGAGAGTATTTACTTTGTTGGATCAGGTGGTGGAATTATTCATTATAATGGATCTGAATTCAACCGTATGGAATCAGGTACTGATATAGAATTAAAAGATGTTTGGGGAATTATAGACTCTGACACCGGAGAGGAAACTGTCTGGGCCTGTGGGTGGAATGATATGGCAGAATCAGTATTTTTAGTTTATAATGGAGAGTCATGGGAACCTGTTTATGACGTCCAAAGTTTATACTGGGAATATTTCTATGATCAACTTTCTGGAGGTGTTTCAAGTGTATGGGCAACAGATGATTTCTTGTATGTATTAACTACAACTGGGTTGTACAAATGTCCACACGATTATCAAGGAGAAGCAAATCTAATTCTTGAATCCACATGGTTTGAAAATTATTGGTATCAAGTGCGTGGTACGGGTGACAACGACATATTTGTGGTAGGTTATAATCAGGAAATTTTTCATTTTAATGGAGAATTCTGGGAGCTTCTTACCTATAATTCAGGTGATCTATTGGTTAACATACAAGTATCCGAAGAGACCATTATTGTCGGAGGGCACAGGTTTGAAGGCGGTCCTAATTTGCGAGCTCTTTTACTCCATGGCGCTCGTGACGAATAATATAAATTCATAAATTATAACTCTCATCTAGGGCTCCACCTTCATCGGTCGGAGCCCTTGCTTTTGAATGTGGACTCATTTGACTTCCTTTTTTTATTTAACCTTTCCCTTAGACTTTGTAATAACAGTTTCAATTATAGTACGCATAATAGTCTAATACTATTGCACTTATTAATCGAATATAATCGTTTCATTATATAGTCAGTTTTAGCATGGTTTATTTCAGGTAAATGCCTTTCAATAAATCCAATAAAAACAATGAGGGGCGCTGTTCTTAGGAACCAGTGCAGCAATGCGTGGGAGTTCGAGTCTCTTCTGCGGCACATTAAAATCCCAACGAAAGTTGGGATTTTTGTTTACATCTAAAAGTTATTAATCTATGATGAACTTAGTATAATAATGCAGATACAAAGCTAAACAACATTCATTTGTTTATTCGTATTCTCAGAGTAATAATTAGTCCAATATGTATAACAATCTCATAGTTAAACCTACATTAATCAATGGTCTATGCCTCTCAAATTCACAATTGAAATTTTTTAGTCACATTTTGAACACAACATCAAATAACCTCAATATTAACAGCTATCTTAACTGTTCTTAGGAACCAATGCAGCAATGCGTGGAAGTTCCCTGCCAGCCGCAGGCAGGGAGTCTCTTCTTGTCAAATCCCGACCTTGTGTCGGGAGGCGGCACTAATAAAAAGCTCCGAATTATCGGAGCTTTTTTAGTTAAAAATTGAAAATGTAACTCTGCCAGTTTATTTGAGCAGAACCAAAGTAATCAATAAACAGACAATTACTATGTTGCACTAGCCCATTTAATTCCAACTTTTCATTCCTCTTTTCTCGTCTAATCATCATTGCCATACTCTTTTCAATTTAGGTATAGATACCGGACATAATTATACAAATAAGCTTCTATTAATTGTTGTAGACAGTCTATTTTAAACAGAATAGATACACCGATTAAAATCTTGGTACACTTGATATTTATAGTTAAATAATACCTTTTCAAATAATTATCTTTTTATGGGCAATTATTTGAGTTAAATTATTTGCCAATCACCACATAAAATCCAGCAAACATTCATATTCTTTGTCACAATTGACTTAATTCTGTGACGAGTGCCTATTCCTGCATTTTTGCGGTTATTCTTGACCAATTATTTTAATAATAACAAAGAGGTTTAAATGAAGAAACTGATCAGTGCAATTTTCATCATATCGTTAGCTCTATCTGGTGAACAACAGATTGGGCAATTAAATGGATTTGATGTATCATTGAACAGGGTTGTTCTCAAAGTTTCTGCTGAAATTGCTCCGAAACTTGGACAGGAAGCACCTTTGACAATTGAATTCTCACCTGAACTTAAATCATATATTAAGGATATGAAGAACCCGCTGTTTTCACCTCTCTTCCAGGGGTATAAGGATTTCAATGGATTGCATTATACTCATGATTTACATCAGTATTATTGACTTGAGTCAGAATCAAAATTTGATATTGATACTATCCTTGATGAAATTTTAACATTTGACGGTATCATTGCCGTTGAACCGGACCACATTCTTAAGACCTCCATCACACCCAACGATTTACTTTATCCCGATCAATGGGCCCACAATAACTCAGGTCAGGCAGGGTCTAATGATGTAGGGATTCCTGATTGTGATACAGATACTGATGAAGCCTGGGATATTACTACAGGTAGTGAAGATATCATTATAGCCATATTGGATACCGGTATAAATCCTAACCATATAGAATTTGCAGGGAAAATGGTGGATGGCTGGGATTTTGTTAATGATGATGATGATCCAAATGATGATAATGGACATGGAACAGCCTGTGCTGGAATTGCTGCAGCTATTGGAAACAATGTCGATGGCATTGCTGGTGTAGCTTGGGGGTCACAAATAATGTCGGTAAAAGTTGGAAACTCTGAAGGTTTGATCGAAACCAACGGAGTAAATGCAATTTTATTCGCCACTGATAATGGTGCTCGAATTATTAGTATGAGTTTCGGTGGAGGCGCATACAACCAATTTAGCGAAGATGCTATTAATTATGCCACTGATAATGGCTCGGTTTTATTTGCTGCAGCAGGGAATGATGATTGGGGTGAAGTAAGTTATCCTTCCAGATATGAAAATTGTATATCCGTAGGAGCTTTATCACCATGTAACGAGAGAAAAAATCCAGAATCATGTGATGGTGAGCCCTGGGGGAGCAATTATGGTGTGGAATTAAATTTTATGGCTCCTGGCGTATTAATTAGTACAACAGCAATGGATGGAGGATATATTGATTATATGAACGGAACCTCTGCTGCCTGCCCACACGCAGCAGGGATTGGTGCCCTGATATTATCTGTCGCACCAGAATTATCACCTGCTCAGGTTCGATCCGTTATGGAGGCTACTTCCGACGATTTATATGGTCCCGGGTTTGATGTTGAAACAGGGTTTGGTCGCTTGAATGCATTCCAAGCTGTTTCACACTCAATGTTATTTCCGCAAATAGAAATCCCTGCTGATTTGGTAGAATTTGAAATGGACCCCGGTGAAACTGTAAGTGAAACAGCATTAATCTTCAATACCGGTGATGGTGATCTCACATTTTCGATTGATCCTGACAAATACATTTGGACAGATTCAGATAGCGCGTTTACAGAATATGAATGGATAGATATTGAAGATATTGGTACTGAAGTCAATTTTACTCATAATGATCAAGCTGCACCTGAAGCAATTCAATTAGATTTCGATTTTCCATTTTATGGATTTGAATATTCTGAATGTATTGTGAATGCCAATGGATGGGTTGGCTTTGGTGACGATAATACCGAATGGTTAAATATGGTTTTACCCTCAGAAAATGCACCTATGCCAGCAGTATTTGGATTTTGGGATGATCTGAATCCTAATAATTCAGGTAATAGTAATTTGATGGGTGGTGATGTCTATTATCATGGTAATGAAAATAGATTGGTTGTTTGGTTTGATCATGTGGAACATTGGGTTGGTCCAAATCAAAATAATGGCACCTATGATTTTCAGATGGTTTTATATAATGATGGTGTAATCAGATTTAACTATCGTTCAATGGTGGGTCAGTTAAGCTTGGCCACAATTGGTATTCAGAATGAAGTGGGTGATGAGGGCGTACTCATTAATTTTAATTCAGAATTTGTTCATGATGAAATGTCGATTCTCCTTCAAACCAAACACGACTTCCTTACTGTTAGTCCTCTTGAAGCAACTATTCCGCCAATGGAAACATTGGAACTTACGCTCACTGTTAATAGTGCCGGAGTTACCCCTGGTATTTATCAGGATTGGATTGAACTCACCACAAATGATTATTCAAATCTTCATCCTGTCATTCCAATAATAACAGCAATTGGTACTTTAAATTGTGGTGATTGGAACCCAGGTGATGTGAATCAGGATGATGTCCTAAATGTATTGGATATTATTGTAATTGTTAATATTGTTATTGGTAATACTGAGGACCCAGAGCCTTGCCAGGTTTGGGCATCAGACTACAATGCAGATGGTGAGTTAAACGTATTAGATCTGATTAGTTTGGTTTCAGTTATCTTAGAACAATAGTTCACCAAAAGATTACACTTAGTTGAAATACAAACCCACGGATTAATTCGTGGGTTTGTATTTTCAAAAGGAAATTAATTAACAGTGCCATTGGAATAACTACTCCTTTTAGAACAAAAATGATAGCATCACTGAGTACAAAATTATTTTCTATTTTGTTGATCAAATTATCTTTTGGACTTAGTATAATAATGCAGATACAAAGCTAAGCAACATTCCTTTGTTTATTCGTATTCTCAGAGTAATAATTAGTCCAATATGTATAACAATCTCATTGTTAAACCTACATTAATCAATGGTTTATGTCCCTCAAATTAACAATTAAAACTTTTTAGTCATATTTTGGGCACAACATCAAATAACCTCAATATAAACAATGCTCTTAACTGTTCTTAGGAACCCCCTTGCTACCTGCGCCTGCAGTGACGGGGTCTGCGACAGTGCAGCAATGCGTGGGATTCCCTGTCCCTACCGAGTTTACGAGTGTCGGGAGAGCCTCTTCTTTTAACCCCGACCCTGCGTCGGGGAGCGGCACACATAAAAAGCTCCGAATTATCGGAGCTTTTTTAGTATAAAATTGAAAGTTCATAAAGTAATCCTTTGGAATAAATTTCCAACATGACAATGTAAATGATTTGAGTAGTGTAAATTTTAATCATTGATGAACTATTTCGTTATTATTTTTGATCAACAATTGCAAAGTATCTCTAAAATAGTATTAACAAAAATTAAGTATACATGTGGAGTTCATTATTTCAGGACAATTTCTTAACTTGATAGTTTAACGTATTTCTTATCCTCTTAAATGAACCTCTCATTTTGACATTCTTCCACTCATTAATTGTAACATATAGAATTGGTAACACAAACAGCGTTAACAATGTTGAGGTCATCACTCCTCCAACGATGACGGTGGCCAGGGGCCTCTGAACCTCAGCGCCAATGCCTGTTGAAACTGCCATAGGTATAAAACCTACGGCATCCGTTATAGCTGTTGCAAGAACAGGTCGAAGTCTTTGTTTTGCTGAGGAAATAACAATCTCCTTGAATGACTGCCCAGTTCCAGTCATTCTCTTTATTGTAGAAACCAAAACCTGTCCATTTAGTACAGCAATTCCACTCAAAGCAATGAAACCAACTGCAGCACTCACACTGAATGGCATTCCTCTAATCCATAGGGCGAAAATACCGCCAACTGCAGCCAAAGGGATTCCTGTATATATGATCAGAACATCTTTAACTGATTTGAGGCTAAAGTAAAGTAGTAGGAATATGAGAATTAATGTAATTGGGACTACAATCATAAACCGTATTTTAGAGCGTTCCAGATTTTCATATTGTCCGCCCCATTCGATCACATAACCAGAAGGAAGTTGAAGTTCATTTTCAATTCTTGATTGGGCTTCATTTACAAAAGAAGCTATGTCGCGATTTCGAACGTTACACTGAACCTTAATAAGCCTTCGGCCCCATTCTCGGTTAATAGTAGATGGTCCCTCAGTCTCATTTATATCAACTAGACTGTGCAATGGTAGTAAAGAACCACTTTTGGTTGGAATCAATGTATTTGCCAATACTTCTACATTCTGTCGATGTGAATCCGGAAGACGAACAACCAATGGATATCGTCTTTGTCCTTCTATGATATCCCCGACTTGACGGTTACCCACAACTTCGATAATATCTAAAACATCTTCTGCTGGAATTCCATATCTGGATATTTGATCCTGATTAACATGAATTTGGATTGTGGGTTGTCCAGAAATCTGTTCACCTGCAATATCTGATGCACCATCAATTCTCAATAAAATATTCTGAACATCATCACTTAATTTCGTGAGTGTTTCGAAATCATCACCAATTATCTTGATTCCTACATCGGATCTGATACCGGATGCCATTTCATTTATTCGCATCTCAATAGGTTGAGTAAAAATCATATTCAATCCCGGTAAATCATCTACTGTTTCCTCAAAACGTTCAACTAATTCTGATTGTGTCTTAGCACGTATCCACTGATTCCTGGGTTTTAATGAGATGAAAATATCGGTCAATTCTAATCCCATTGGATCAGTTGCAACTTCAGCTGTCCCAATTCTACTCCATATTTTGTTAATCTCATTTGGAAACTGAGTTAACAGGAGTTTTTCAATTTTTGTGTTATAGTCAATTGATTCCTCGATCGATACGCCGGCAAGCCTAATGGTATTAATTACAATCGCTCCCTCACTTAATCGTGGAATAAACACACCGCCCAGCCTTGACCCGATGATACCAGTGACCGCAAGCAATATAATTACACTTGTTAAAAACAGTAATTTGTATTGTATAACTTTATTGATAGATAATGTGTAATACTTTCTTAAAAATTTATCAATAGCGTTCTTTTCTTTAATCCGGTTTTTAGGGAGAAAATAATATGACATGATTGGTGTTAAGGTAATCGCAATGAACAACGCCCCCAGCATGGCAAATATGAATGTCCAGGCCATCGGTTTGAACATTTTTCCTTCAATACCTTCAAGGGTCAATATGGGGAAGAAAACAATTAGTATAATCCCGATACCAAATACGATTGGTCTTACTACTTCCTGGCTTGATTCCAATATTGTATTTAGTCTTTCACTATTGTTCAATTTACGTCCGAGAGCATTTCGTTTTTCAGCCAGTCTTCTCAGATTATTTTCTGTCATCACAACAGATCCATCTACAATGATACCGAAATCCATTGCACCCAAGCTTAACAGACTTGCAGCGATTGCTAATTGCTCCATCCCGAGAAAAGCGTAGATAAGCGCTAATGGTATTGCGAAAGCAACTATTAACCCAGCACGAAAATTACCAAGGAGCAGAAAAAGAACCAATATTACTAACAATGCACCTGCCAATAGATTACGTTCTACTGTACCTATTACCTCTTTAACTAATTCTGTACGATCATATACTATTTCAACAATGATATCATCCGGTAGCGATTTTTGGACTGACTGGAGTTGGATTTTTAAGTTTCTGGTTACTTCATTACTGTTTTGTCCCATTAACATAAAACCTAAACCTAAAACAACTTCCCCTTCACCGGAGGCAGACACAGCTCCACGTCTGATTTCATGACCTACAATAACATCCGCAATATTTCCAATCAAAATTGGTGTACCCTCAATTGCTTTAATGACGATATTCTCAATCTGCTTTATTGTTGAAACGCGCCCGATTCCATGAACCAGGAAAGACTGACCTGAGGACACAATCTGGCCACCTCCGATATTTTTATTGTTTTGCTCAAGTGCACGAAATACATCATCAAGTGTTAAATTGAATCTGATTAAATTATTTGGATCAACAACTACTTGATATTGTTTCTCAAATCCACCCCATGAATTAACCTCTGCGACTCCAGCTATTTTCCTCAGTTCAGGTTTAATAACCCAGTCATGCAGAGATCTAAGTTCGTCAAGGGTTCTGTCGGGATCAGTTGACCGGATAGTATAATGAAATACCTCACCCAGTCCGGTTGAAATTGGTCCAAGCTCCGGTGAATCAATTCCGATTGGTAGATTTACACTTCCCAATCTTTCAAGGATTAATTGTCTTGCATCGTAGATGTGTGTATCATCGTCAAAAGTGGCAACGACCTGAGACAATCCAAACTTAGATATCGATCGAACATTCTGTAATCCTGGTAAGCCCGAAATAGTTAACTCAATAGGCAGAGTAATCTGCTGCTCGATCTCCTCTGGACTTAATGCAGATGCTGTCGTATTAATCTGTACCTGAATAGGAGTTGAATCGGGAAAAGCATCAACAGGAGTTTGCCAGATCGCACGTACACCTAAACCAATACTTATGGAAACAAGCAATACTATTATCAATCTATTCTCAAGAGAGAATTTTATTATTTTATTCAGCATAGTTTTCCACTCTATTTAATCATCGACGCATCCAGCACCTAAACGGGATTTAAGAAATTCAGATTTTAAGACATAGCTACCAGTGACAACAATTTCATCGCTTGCAGAAATTCCTGATGTAATGATTGCTTGATCATCTGAAACACTGTTGATTGCGACTTTCCGAATTTCATACAGATCATCAGCCAGTTTATTAAATAAAAATTGATCCCCATCGATCCATTGCAAAGCTTTGGATGGTATGGACACACCTGACACGATTTCTCTTTTTTGAATACGTACATCACCAAACATGCCATTTTTTAATTTCAAGTCCGAATTTTCTATAACTGCTCGCACTTTAAGGGTTCTAGTATGTTCATCAATACTTTGTGATATCCATTCAATATCTCCGTTAAAAAGTATGCCTGGTAGAACATCAAATGATGCAACAATTGAAGACCACGTATCTACTTGATTTGCCTGGTATTCAGGTACCGAAAGATCTAACCACATTGAGTTTAAATCAACAACTGTGAATAATCTATCCCCAATTCTTACTGACTCACCTATTACGGCGTTTCTCTCTATTATAGTACCACTTAATGGAGATCTAATAGTTAGTGTGGAAGATATGGACTTAGTATTAATCATAGCATCAAGTTCTGACATGGATAGCCCAAAATTTAGCAAAGTCTGCTTGGCGGTTGCGGTGGTATTTACAGCTATCTGGTAAATTGCCTGAGATTGCTCAAACTCTTGAAGTGGTGTAATATTTTTACTTGATAGTTCTCTGTCTCTATAAAGTTGTTTTTCTTTAGCTTCTTCATCGGAGAGTGCTGAAAGGAGTACGCCTTTCGCCTGTGCAATCTCAGGGGAAAGTATGGTCAACATTCTTTGGTCTTTTAAAACTGATGCCCCTAATTCAACATAAACCTCTTGAATCACGCCAAAGGTCAACGGGGTGATTCTTGCCAATTTATTATGGTTATAGCTTACACGACCTATTAATGTAGTTTCTGAAGGATTTAAAATTGGTTTAGGTTTATCTGTTAGAACTCCGGCTTTATAAGCAGAATTGGTGCTTTCAAATCGTATTTTTAATCCTTCTCCAAATTCGAGATCTGTAATCAGTTCAGGATGGCAAATCCCACACTCAGCCTCAAGCACTCCATGCTCAACGCACTGTAGGTTGACAGATGCATCTGACCTCTGACCCTCCTGTGATTCAGTATCTTGGCTATTTAAAATCTCAGGGTGACAGATATAACACTCGTCCTCATATAGGAGATGCTCTGAACACCATAGACGTCCCTTCTCTTGAATGCCTGGGTGGCATATAAAACAACGATCTTCATACCGATTATGCTCGGCACACCATAATCGTCCTTTCTCTCTTAGATTTGGATTACAGTAAAAGCATGCATCTTCTTGCATTGAATGTTCTTCACAATAATTTTCAGATAATATGGTTTTATCTTGATAATTATTAGAGGATGATGTGACTCCTCTTGGAATTAATAGTATTGCTGCGATACCAATTACAATGAGTACCGCAATAAATGATAAATTCTTGATGTTTTTCAAAATTGTTCCTTTCGAGAATCCAAACAGAATTTCTTGGATTCATTGTAATATTATATTATTGAAGGAATATAATATTGAATTTAATTCATTGGATTAGCCAACTATGGACTTTGAATAAGAAATGATGTATAGTGACAATCCGTTCAGAGGGAATGACTACACAAATGAGAGGATTTTTAAATAAGTAAAACTACTGAAAGTGGAAGTTTATTGAATTGATATTGAGCTTGTTGTCTTAAATAAGCGCCGTTAGAATTAACGCTAATATTTTTTTGATGGAATGAAATAACTTCACATTGATGAACTACTGGGGATACTCTTTTTTCATTTTGCGCTGATAGGAGTATTGGAGAATCAGAATTCAAATTAATTGGGATGCAGACACATGAGCCACAGTTATCTTCAGGTTCGGAAATTAGTTGAGAATTAATATTTGGGTTGTTTTCAACTGAATCGTGAATTTTATTTGATTGTGGGTGACATTTACACAGAATTTCTAATTCAACACTGCCATCTTCTTCTATACAAATAACTGGAAAAGTATGCGGTCCAAATCCAAAAAATGAGTATATCAATAACCATATTGTGAATTTGGAACAAATATTGACCCTAAAAGGATTACTAAGATCCCGTCCAATTCTGCTATTTAATATTGTATTTATTCTATTCATATAATTAAATCGTACCCTTGAGCAATTGTGCAAATATAATTAATCCTGAGAACACATTTATAATGAAATTCTATCAAATGTCATTGAATAAAATTTAAAATATTTCTTTATTTCTTTGTATTCCCTGAGGTATTAATAGTCCGATATATAACAATCCTATCGTTAATCCTACATTACACAACGGATTATGACTCTCAAATTAACAATTAAAACTTTTTAGTCATATTTTGGACACAACATCAAATAACCTCAATATAAACAATGCTCTTAACTGTTCTTAGGAACCCCCTTGCTACCTGCGCCTGCAGTGACGGGGTCTGCGACAGTGCAGCAATGCGTGGGAGTTCCCTGTCCCTACCGAGTTTACGAGCGTCAGGAGAGTCTCTTCTTTTAACCCCGACCCTGCGTCGGGGAGCGGCACACATAAAAAGCTCATAAAGTTGCACCCGTAGATTTATTTCCAAAGTGACAATGTAAATGGGTTACTGGACATTTCTTATTTTATTAATATTGGAGTCAAAACTTCTTCACAGGTGCGTATCTGGGGAGTCTTTTCTTTTCAAACCCCCTGCCAGCCATTCAAAGAGTGGGGCAGGCTGGTGACCTTACGTAGGGGTGCTCCACATCTTTCTATAAAGAAGATAACTATTCGAGCAATTTAAGCCAGAAAAGGGTGGGAGTCCTGCATTTGTTGCATTCGATAGTAAATAAATGGTAAATTTTTTAGTTAATACAATGGTCTAATAGCAAGTGACAATGATTGGTATGATGTGATTCAGAAAGATATAATCTACAACTCACAACAAGCCCGAGGAAATAGCTCATCAAGATAAAAATAGCTCATCAGGAAACTCATAAAGTTGAAGATGATGATTATAATATTCGTATAAATAAAATATTTGCAATAAATATCACATTGGATTGCGTTAGCTTATTTCGTTGGGATATTGATTTAGTGAATGAAATCTTTTATGCAATGAAAATTTTTCCAAACACTTCCATATATCAGGGACATGCAGATATTTTTCTTCGTGGCCCACCCCTCTAAACTTAACTTTTTAATAAATTTCAATTAGCTGGATTTCCCATGGTCAATAGTGACTGAATAGGAATGATACTAAGATTTTCAACTTGAAATTCTCTTTGGGGATCATGCATAACGATCCAAAGAATCCCCAACAATATTAATAAATGGATTTGATAATCCAGCACGGAGTTTATATTAATTCAAATTAAAGGAGACTGAGTAATTGAAAGATAAAAGTAGATATTTATTGCTGTTGCTGTTTGGCAGCTTCGCCCGTTCACATGGCGTTACGGGAGGTGATAAAGGATACATTCAGGAGATAACCGGTATAAATATTGTCCCATTCATGTATCTCGGTGCAAAACATATGGTAACAGGATATGATCATATCCTGTTTTTAGTAGGAGTAATCTTTTTCCTATACAAAATGCGTGACATAGGGCTATATGTAAGTTTATTTGCAATTGGGCATTCATCCACGTTGATATTGGGAGTATTTGCTGATATCAGTATAAATGCGTATTTCATCGATGCAATAATTGGGTTATCGATTGTGTATAAAGCATTGGACAATCTTGATGCATATAAGCAATGGTTTGGATGGCAACCAAATACCAAAATTGCTACCTTAATATTTGGATTGTTTCATGGTTTTGGTCTAGCCTCTAAAATTCAGGAATTCAACCTTTCCAGGGACGGATTGTTATCGAATTTAGTATCATTTAATATCGGCGTCGAAATAGGGCAGCTGATAGCGCTATCAGGTATTTTAATTTTGATGAGCTTCTGGAGAAAAACGGGACAGTTCGAAAAATCAGCGTTCAATACAAATGTGGCATTAATGTCTGGCGGATTTATATTAATCGGCTATCAGTTAACAGGATTACTTTTAAACTAAATCAGGATAAAAACTTTGGAAAATCAACAATCACAAAACTATACAGAACTACCCTCAACAAAGAAATTAATTGTCTCAACAATCATTGCTGCTTTTGTAGCTTTTGTACTTTTAATCATTGCAGTTCTCCCGGCAGAATATGGTATAGACCCTACTGGAATAGGACAACTTATTGGGTTAAAGGAAATGGGTGAAATTAAAATATTACTTGAAGCAGAAATTCAGAGTTTGGACAACATTGATAATTCTCAACAAATCCCCATCTCAGATTTCCAATCCACAAATCAATCCAATGAACCTGTTACTCAACAAAAAGAGAATAATTTTACATTTATATTGATGCCCGGGGAAACAACTGAATTCAAACTTAAAATGTTAGAAGGCGCAATAGTCAAATATGAATGGGTGGTAGATAAAGGTCATGTGAACTTCAATACACATGGAGACTCACCCACAACAAACTATTTTGGTTATGGAAAAGGACTAAAGGTTCAGTCAGATATTGGAAATATTGTCGCAGCATTTGATGGAAATCACGGCTGGTTTTGGCGGAATAGATCCGATGAGGAAACAACCATATCTCTTGAAATTAGTGGTGATTATATATCTTATAAACAATTCTAATTCTGTAAAGTAACAATTGAATCAATTCGCATTAAAAATAATAAAGGAAAAACAATATGTTTAAGAAACTCATCCTACTAGGAATATTCGTACTTGGAGTACAGCTCATTGTGGCTCAGCATGCCCCACCATCAGGAACTCCATTTGATTTGGTGAAGAGTAAAATCAGTTGGCATGCAAGCAAGGTTACCGGTGAACATTATGGAACACTAAATATGGCTGAAGGATTTGTTCAATATCATGGAAGACATATTCATGGAGGTAAATTTGTATTTGATATGTCCAGTATTGTAAATCTTGATATTGAATCTGAAGAATGGAATACAAAGTTGGTGAATCATTTAAAATCTGAAGATTTTTTTAATGTGGCAAAATTTCCAACAGCCACAATTGTAATTAAATCTGCAGCCCCCATCCGTGGTGTTAAAAATGGGGAGTCAAATTACACTTTTAAAGGTGACCTGACAATTAAGGGTTTATCCAATGAAATAGAATTTACCTCAGTTGTTAATTTTACAAAAGAATATGCACAAGCAACAGGTGAGATCATTATCGACAGGACATTATTCGATGTGCGCTACGGCTCAGGAAAATTCTTTGAGAATTTGGGTGATAAAATGATCCATGATGATTTCAATATATCATTTGATATCATAACAAAAACTAAATAGAATTTTGAGAATGTTAAGGGATAGACTAAGTAAAAATAGATAACAAGGAGTTAAACAACTTTTAAGTATTCAAAAACGGCATTAATAAAAATAAAATATTATTAATTCTACATTCCAAAGTAATTAATAAGTCTCAAATTCACAGTTGAAACTTTTTAGTCACAATTTGGGCACAACGTCTTGTAACTTCAATATAAACAGCGCTCTTAACTGTTCTTAGGAACCAGTGCAGCAATGCGTGGGAGTCCTCTGTCCCTACCGAGTTTACGAGCGTCGGGAGAGTCTTTACTCGCCGTTAGCATAGCTAAGGCAAGTCTTCTTTTAATCCCTGACCTTGCGTCGGGGTGCGGCACACATAAAATCCCGACGAAAGTTGGGATTTTTGTATACACCCAAAAATAATAATTCCATGATTTGAACGCTAGGAAATTATCAATTGAGTTTTATAAAAAATACTAAAAGCACTAACTGTAAAGGTTGTCCAGACTAAGCGGTCAGGTCACTTTTTTGAATATCCTAATAGTTGGCGGAATTATATTGAGGATGAAATTAATAAAAGTTAAGAAAATTTCAAAACCATTTGACAAATAATCAATTATTTCCACATCGATTTGTATTTATTTTGTAACTTGTATTTTACTTCTGGTGACAATTTCGTATATAAAGGTCTGAAAATTGAATACTATTATTAAATTGCATACTCCTAATCAAATAGTGTGACCGTTTTAATACTCCCCAGATTATTATTAAAAGTGGATAATGGATTCAAGAGTGAATTGAGTCCATATTCTTATTTTGCAGATTGGATGAAACTATGTTTTTGATATACTATCTATTCCATCATGATAAGGTAACTGGGACAAATAGATCGTTGTTTCGTGCAACTATACTCATTCCAATAATAATTTTTTTTTCTACTTCTTTTCTTTCTGTGGAATCATGGCTTCAAAACATAGAATTTCAAACCACAATTCAAAAAAAAGCATTATTAGAAAATCAAATTAGGATAGAAAATATCGTTGAGCAAATAGAGGAGTACTTACATGAAGTTTACTCTGACTTACTTTATATCAGATTAGATTCACATGTAGGAGAGATGAATATAAATTCTCAGAAATTACTTCAATCATTATTTGACCACCAGTGGTCCCAAAATCGACTGACAGAAGTTTGTATAATTGATCGGAATTTAGAAACTATCATTCAACCTTATAAGACCTATGAATTTGGAGCAGGTGGAGTAGTTCCTAAGGACATTCACTCTTTTGAGCCAGATGTAGAAGAGCACCAAATCGAAATTGAACATGTACAGCGTTTTATCTCTGACCCCACACTTAAGGCATTTATTAGTGATGAAATTATGCTTTGCACAAAAAATCCTGACGGTTCAAAGGCAACAGGTATTGTTTTTTCAATTCCTGTTCGTTTGAAGGGTGAGTTATTAGGAATTGTTGCAGGTATAATTCCGAACAATCGACTTGAAGCGGAATTAGTACAGGAAGTACATAGTAATATGGCTGTGCTAATTAGTGAAAATGGCGAATTCTTTGGCAACCCAGCCCTGCCGAATAAAATACGAACTTGGTTTATGAAGGCGTTTGCCGAAAATGGCGTAGCCAATTTTTTTGCCAATGCACCTAAATCCTTTCAAATCGATCAATGGGGTTCACTATGGTCTCCGATTCAATTAGTATCTGGGCAGCAGTGGTGGATTTCTCTCCAATATGATGAACAACTTTATCTTATGAATGCTGGTACTGGGATTAAATCAAAGTTATGGCTTGGTTTTCTACTGGGGGGGTTCATACTATCAATTCTCATATATCTTTTGTTAAAGAGTTATGAGATCCAGGTAAAAAACTTGAATGAACGTAATTTAATGAAGGGTGCATTAATAAGAAGTGAAAAACAATATCGAGAATTAGTTGAACAATCCACTAATCTGATTACTCAAGTAGACAAAGAAGGCAAATTTACATATATAAATTCAGTATCTCAAAAAATACTTGGATTGAGTCCCGAAGAATGCATCGGTAAAGTTGCATTCGACTTTGTACACCCTGAAGATAGATTTAGAACACAAAAATGGCTAATGCAATGGCAAAAAACAAAACAGAAAAATAATAGTATTGAAAATCGTCAAATAAATTCGAAAACTGGTGAAATACACCATATGCTCTGGTCTAGTACATTGTACTATGATGACAATGGAAATTTTTTAGGTATTAACGGTATCGCGAGAGACATCTCCGAGCGTAAAAGTTTAGATAATTTGAATTCAGTTTTAATGCAAATTTCATCCAAATCTAACTCAGCTTTAGACTTAAAGGAACTTTTACAATCCATTAGAAGCATACTTCACAGTGTTATTGATACCACCAACTTTTATGTAGGGATGTATGATGAATCATCTGATTCAATTTCTGAACCATACTCAGAAGATATACATGATCAAATAACTTCATATTCAGCAGGAAATACATTAACAGGTTATGTTATTAAATCTGGAAAGCCATTATTAGCAAATGAGAAAATCTACAATGAAATGGAAACAGATGGTGTGATTGAAGATGTGGGTAAGAAACCTAAACTTTGGCTTGGAGTACCTTTGATATTAAAAGATGTTGTTATTGGCGCACTTGTCGTTCAAAGTTATTCAGATTCAAATCTATATTCTAATAAAGATATAGAACTTCTGGAACATGTATCTACTGAAGTTGCGAATGTGACCTGCCCCCATAGTTTGGACCACCTTCAAAGTTAGTACTTTTTGTGTTTTTATTAATACTCAATTGATAATTT
>JABHXA010000003.1 GCA_018657495.1 Fidelibacterota bacterium | reverse complement strand
GTGAGACAGTTAAATATATCCCTGAAGTACAAATAAAATATTTAAAGCGACAGATCAAAAGAGTTAACTATACAAAAAACGTGATTGCCTGTACATCACCGCTACTTCAATTGATTATGGCATTAGTCCGAGATCGTAGGGTATATGGTTATCGGGAAGAAAGTATTGCGCAGATAGTTCAGCTAAAGAACAAATATGAAAAAGAGCGAAAAAAGAGGAGTAGGGTAGCATAACTGTTTTTTGACATTTAATTATTTCATCAAAAGGAAACATATCCTAGATGGATCGGGCCGCCTGAAAATTATTTCCATGGCAGGTTGAAAGAAACGCTGCGTTAACCAGAAGGTTCAGGCGCTCCTCATTCTGGAAGCGAATAAGATTGCTAGTTCATAGTCACAATCGACAACTCAGAAGTATGACATGCTTTAGAATGGTCTCAATATTAATTGATTCGGATTAACATCCAGGGGCAATTTGGCGATCTTTTCCTTAATAGGATTCGTGCGTCCAAAACAGGGTGGATTAGGAGCCATTTACCTCCTGGTCTAGAGGAAAAACGTAAGGAAAATGAAATTAGTTAAAATAAAAGAGAATTTTAGCCTTGGAATTGTAGCAAGTAGCTGAAATAACCGGCGTGAAAATGTTCACGGTCAGTCATTTCCCAATTTTGATAGTTTTTGTTTCATAATGATAATTCTAAAATTCATGCACATGCTTTTCACGTCCGAGTTTATTGAAAGTTAGAGGGTGCCTAATATTTGGTTTACCAGCAATATAACATCTAAGATATTTAACACTCCGTTGCCGTCAATATCTCCTGCCCAATCTTGGAAATCAGAGGAGTCACCTGATAGTATAACATTTACCAATTGTACGACGTCAATAACATCTATATTAAGATCACTATTAAAATCGCCTAAAGGAATTGGGTTATTCCAGTAGAAATCCTCAACCTCTGTAATAATGACAATGTTATACGAATTTCCCATCTCTATACTCTCAAGACTTCCTTCCCAACCAGTTGGAGAAAGATGATTAGGAATTGCAGATTGATCGAGATTAAATACTGATCCAATTTGATTAATAAACTCTATGGGTATTGCATCGCCTATCATCTGAGATTGACTGTATGGATAGGATATGAGGTTTACACCAAGGTGCAGTTGATAAGTCAATAAAGGGTTAACAAATTCACCTTCAATTTCAAACGAGCTAAAACTGGACATATCTATGATGAATCCAGTTTGAGGATTTATATATTGAGGAAAACTTCCTATCCAGATTCCTTCAAGAATTGGATGTGGTGTCACAATGAAACCTTCCCCAGCAATGGAAATGGTATTGTCAAAGATTGGTGAAAATATTTCAGTAAATTCTGGATTTTCAGGAAGCACAAAAAAACTAACCTCATTACTACCTTGAGTTAATTCAATCAATTGTATTTCATTAGTATATGAAAACGATAGAAGAAAAAGTAAACTTATATTGAAGTATCTTGACATATTATGTCCTCCAGTAAGTAATTGAAACACCCTCTAACGCCCGCGTAATAGGCGCGAGCTTGCGAGCGTCCTAATTGACGCGTTTGTTATACGAGTAAGGTTACTTCTTTCGAGCGATTGCTAACATTTTATTCTTCACGGGGAATACAAAAAGGAAAATTTTAACTAGTGGCAACGCTAACTTTACCAATAAATCTGACTTTAGCATCATTTTTAAGTAATAACTGTGTGGGAAAGACAATTCGTGAAACTTCTTAACCAATACTACTTCAAGACCGGCACTTTCAAGCAAAGATTTCATTTCTATTGTTGAAAATATTTGCTTGTGGCCAAATAGGTGTGATGAGTACATTGTATTTAAAAAAGTAGGAAATGCCCCATTAGAAATTTTATAGCTTAGCTCTCCAAATCTATGATAGAAGCTGTCTCTACAGGGCGTATCGATAAATATTAAACCATTCTTTTTTAGAACTTTCGTAGCAGACCGTAGTGTAGCTAGCGGATAATTAACATGTTCAATAACGTCCCAAATCGTAACTGCGTCAAAGTACTCACTGTAGTTTTCCGGCCAGAAAGAAGATTCAATTGGTCGTTTATGTATTTCTAGGCCGTGGATAGTTTTAGCGTATTGTGCTCTGCTATCATTTAACTCTACACCAACAACTTCACTACCTAGATTTTTGAATTTTGATAGAAACAGACCTCCGCCGCACCCTATGTCTATAACCTTTGAGATGCTTTGTTGCAAATGGCTCTTTACGATATTGACTTGATTTTCAAACCTCTCATCGTTTGATTGCAACGCTTTTTCAATATAACATGATTCTTCATCAGTTAACTTTGCAGCATCTATCTCAGTAGAAATTTCTCCAACAGGATCCAAATAATCAAGAAAATGAATGCCTCCAGGGGAAACGAATAGATCACCATTTCTCAATTTGTATTTTGGCTCGCCAGATATATTTGATTTTAGTTCATCAATACTTTCCATTGATATATTCCTTTAGTTAATTTTCGTATAACGCCCAAGTAAATGGCAAGTAACCCTGTTGGCTGATTGATTGAAATAGTTATTGATAGTGTAAGCTAAAATTGCCATAAAAGTTAAGGGTTATTTGTCCAATTTGACTGCCTTGTTATACATTCAATTGGTTAACCTGTTTCGGGCAGGAAGCTAGGCATGCTAATACCATTGAACCCAGGGAATTCTCCCCACACTTCTTTGAGATGAGTTTCAACATTAATAGCCTTCCATGCATACATTTGTTCAACCATTTTCCTTTTATCCATAGGGATAGAAAAAAGCACCCAAGTGCCTTTAAATCTTTCTATTTCTTTTCTGATTAAGGCTATCGCAATCTCTTCATTTCGCGCGACACAAGGGCCAAGCATATTAAGGGCAGGGTGCTTTACGGAAATCATAAAACCATCGATACCATTCTGATTGTTTTCATAAATCAATGCATGTAGAACTTTACGCGGATTCTCAATAGCATATCGATAATCTATTTCACGCTTTATTCCACTAATTTCCATCTCCAGCTCCCCCATTTTTTCTATGTCGGCTAATGAGGCTTCCCGTATGTTGTCCTCTCCTTTAACGCTAGCATCACCAAGGCCGCTTTCTGGAACGTTGATAACCATGTCGTGATATGTCACTCGTGGTATAAATCCAGAACGGTTATATAATGAAAAAGAATCCATATTTATGGCGCTGCTGACTAAACGACAAGATTTAAAATCATGTTTTTTTGTATAGTCAATGATGTGATTTACCAGTTGCCGGCCAATACCACGACCACCATAGTTTGGGTGCACGCTCATAATACCAAGAGAGACATGATGTTCTCGAGGATGATAGAAGCAAGAGCCCATCATTCTTCCGGTTTTATTATCAAACGCCGCAATGCTACAGTCTGGCGACAGATCGTTATATATTTCATAAAATATTGATGTTTCTTGAGGGCTGCATCCAAAATAATCTTTTCCCCATCCGTGTTTCCAATACCAGGAATTAAAGGATGAATACAATAGATCTGCATGCTCATGCACATCTACATCTTTAAGAGGGCGAAGTAATATTGATTTTGTCATGTATTAAAAGTGCCTGCTAATTTATTATTTAAGGTATAACTAATATTTATGACGAATGAGTTTCGCCTGTAAATTCATGATATTGAGAATAATTAATTCCATATATCTGGCTTCCTAAATTATCTTCACCATAATTAATCAATATAAATCAGCATAATATCTATTTCATTAATTTTGAAGATATTGTTATTGGGAATTGAAATGGTACAATAATTCGTTATATCACTCTGGGAGAGAATTCTTAATAACATTTTAGATATGTTTCGTAATTATAATATCTCGGAAGAAAAATCGATGTAATTGTTTTTATTAAAATGATAAACATCATTGTCTAAACGCCATTAAGCTACCTTCAAGTCCTTAAATACCAATATATTCACTGTATTGTAAACATGAAATTACAAAAACTAAATGGTATAAATGGAAATATAGTTCAATACTTAATAATCAACACCCCCAATGATAAAAATCAAAAGGAAAAGGTATTATGTAAAGAGTGTTTTCCCTTAAATTCTCTCAGTAAGAATTTTCAAATTAATTTTATTATGAAGGATTAAAAAGTAAATTTATGAAAACACTACTAATAATTTCCCCTGCACCAATCTCATCTCAAAATACGTACAAACCATTACAAAAAAAGTCATCATGAAATTGCTTACACAAGTCAAACAAGTGATGATTCAACGAAATTATAGCCCGAGAACCATAACATCCTATTCCAGCTGGATGAAACGATTTATCATTTACAGCGGCACAATCCACCCAGAGAAATTGGGGATATCCCACATCAGAAATTTTTTGACCTATCTGGCCGTCGATAGAAAAGTTGCACCATCCACCCAGAACCAGGCACTTCAATCCATTTTATTCCTGTACAAAGAGATACTCGAAGAAGATATTGGCTGGATAGAGGACTTTAAAAGACCACGCCGCTCAAAACATCTACCAGTGATTTTTTCAAAAAATGAAATCGGCAGCATTCTTATCCACACAAACGGAGTCAATCGCCTAATTCTCAAATTGATTTATGGCGCTGGCCTCAGATTATCCGAATGCCTGAGACTGAGAGTGAAAGATATTGATTTTGATAGAAAACAACTGATAATCTATAATGGAAAAGGAAATAAAGACAGGGTTACCCTGCTCCCCGAAGCCCTGGTACCACAGTTGAGAATACAGATCAAAACCACTTTGGAAACCCACCAGGATGATTTAAAAAACAAACTTGGGGAAACTATCCTACCCTATGCCTTAAAACGGAAGTATCCCAATGTTGCTTTTCGCCCCGAATGGCAATATGTATTTATCTCCAAGGGATTTATAAAAGACTCTGAGACAGGTAATCAAAGGCGGTATCATATCCATAATTCCACCATTCAAAAAGTTTTTCGTAATGCAGTGAACAAAAGCAGTATGCGAAAATCAGGGTCAGTCCACTCATTACGTCACAGCTTTGCCACCCATCTGCTCGAAAGCGGTTATGATATCAGAACCATCCAGGAATTATTGGGTCATAAATCAGTACAAACAACGATGATTTATACCCATGTCATGCAGAAAGGAGCACTGGGAGTAATCAGTCCGTTGGATGACTGATCAGTTGAAATGAAATCATTATTTTGCTGATTTGAGAATTCGTACTAATGGAATTTTGATCGTAAACTCAGAGCCAATATCCAGTTTACTGTCGATTAACAATTTACCGCCATGGGCTTCAATAATTTTTCGGGTGATAGATAAACCAAGACCAAAACCATCTTTACGTTTATTGGTAGATGCTTTAAAAAATGGATCCGTTAATCTCGCTACATCCGCAGGTGAAATACCTGGGCCGTAATCCTTTACCGAATAATAAAAAAACAGTTTCCCGACACTGCATGCAACTTCAACTGGTTTTTCTGTGCCTCCGTATTTCAGGGCATTATCAATAAGATTGAGAAAGGCAATACGCATCTTGGTATCATCAACATGAACAGAAATTGGCGGGGTGTCGAGCATGAGTTTGAGAACAGTTGAAGAATTGGTTACACGGGCGATAATCCGATCTATAAAATCCGGCAGAAAAATTTTGTTAATATCAAGCGTTCTATAAGGGATGGATAATTTATCAGATAATAACAGATTTGAGATTATCCGTTCAAGAAAATACACCTCCTGCTTTAGTTTGTATAGATTCTTATGCTCCGGCATCATTTCAATCAGCAGCTGCATCCTCGCCAGCGGTGATCTCAACTCATGACTCACATCCGATAATAACTCCTGCTTTTTGGTCAATAGTGATTTGATATCAAGGATGAGTTTATTGATATGTCCTGATAAATCGGCAAGTTCATCATGCCCTGAAATATTGATAGTAGCATCAAGATCGCCCATTTCAAGAGCAAGAATCCTTCGTTTGATTTTATTGATTGGTGACAGGTATTGTTTTATGAAAATAAACAGTATAATCATAAATAAAACTGTGAGGATTGAAGCAGGCACAATCCGCAGTATAAATTCTGACGGAGGAATAAATTCTACTGCAAAATAATATTCATAATCACCATTTGAAACCGATGCAGCCGGTAGTAGATCAATTTCGCCGAAGGTAACAAACAGGGGGATATCGATATCATAGATTTCACCAAGGTATTCACTATCAGAATACCAGAGATAGTTTTCATAGGAAAAATCAACAGGATGCGACCAAACCCTTTCACCATCCTTAAATACACCACCAATCATTTTCAGATTACGGATTTCCTTGCTCATCATCGCCGTATCAGGTGGTGAACCCCAGTTTTCAACCATTTTTGAATAATAATAAAACTCGTGGGTATCCAGGATTGTATCTTGTTCGGTAAAAGAGAGATACACCACAAAATAAACCACCATTATCAATGCACCGGTAAACAGGCCCACCATGACGGCAATGCGAAGAAATAGGCTTTTTCCGAGTGGGTTTTTGAAAGCGATAATTCTACTTCGGTAAGGCTACAAATTTATATCCCACCCCGTGAACCGTTTTAATAAACCGCATTGAATTTGGGGTTTCGCCAAGTTTCGAGCGAAGTCTACTCACCAGAACATCAATGGAGCGGTCATAGGATTGCCAACGAATTCCACGAATATTTTCTACCAGCGATTCCCGGTCAAGCACTTTTCCAGCATTGCCGGCAAATAGGGCGAGGGCTTCAAATTCGGTTGTAGAGAGATGGATTAACTCACCATCAAGTTCAACCTCTTGTCGAAGTTTATTGACAATCAGGCCGTCAAATTCAAGGATATCCTGCATTTCTGCCGGTGACTGACTTCGACGCAGGATGGACTGAATTCTGGCGAGTAACTCACGAGGCTCAAAAGGTTTTGGCATATAATCATCGGCACCCAGCTCTAATCCAACAATTCTATCCGAAACTTCACCTCTAGCCGTCAGCATGACCACCGGTACCGTAGAGGTTTCGCGCAGTTTTTTAAGAAATTGGAGACCATCCATGCCAGGCATCATGATATCGAGAATGATCAGATCAGGGTCATTCCTTTCAAGATAAGTAAATGCCTTTTCCGGCGTATGTTGGGAGACAACTGACATGTCATTCGTCTCGAAGAATTCTTCCAACAATTCAGTTAATTGAACATCGTCATCAACGATGAGAAGTTTATAGGGCATTTTCTCTCCTTTTATTTGAGCTATACTACAGTCGATTGAGAAACGGGTGATAATTCTTTTTTCATTTTCTCAATGCGTTTTTTTAGTTCTTTATCCTCACTCATTTTCTTTTCAATTGTTCGGCAGGCATGAATTACCGTCGAATGATCTCTGCCGCCGAGGTGCATGCCAATATTAAACAAAGAAGCACTGGTGAGTTCACGCGAAATATACATGGCGATCTGCCGCGCCATTGCCACCTCCATTTTTCTGCCTTTTCCCATGAGCTGTCTTTCTGAAACTTTCCATTCCTTGCTGGTATACTTTACCACATGATCAATGGTGATTCCCATAAAGGCATCACGTCCGAGGATATCCTCAAGAACTTTCTGTGCCAATTCCATGGTAATATCTTTTCTGTATAGAGAAGAAAGCGCCAGAAGCCGCACCATTGTGCCTTCAAGCTCTCTAACATTTCTTTTGATATGAGAAGCAATATATTCAATGATGTCAAAGGATATCTCAAGTTTATCATCTTCCGCTTTTTTCATGAGTATGGCGATCCTGGTTTCAAGATCAGGCGGCTGAATATCCACCATTAAACCGGATTGAAAACGGGAAATCAGCCGATCCTTGAGCCCCTTTAACTCGGCGGGAGGTCGGTCTGTGGTAAGAATAATTTGTTTACCCTGTTGATACAGTTCATTGAATAGATGGAAAAATTGCTCTTGAGTCTGTTCTTTATTCTGGAAAAACTGAACATCATCCAATAGCAACATATCCACACCACGATAGGTATTGGCAAAATCAGCGGATTTATTTTCCTGGATAGCCCGGATAAAATCCAACATAAACTTTTCACTGGTTAAATATCGTACCCGCATGGATGGGAAATGACGAATACAATAATTCCCCGTAGCTTGCAACAGATGCGTTTTCCCAAGTCCGGTACCGCTATAAATCAGTAAGGGGTTAAATGGTGTTTGTCCTGGTTTTTCCGAGACAGAAACGGAAGCCGCCTTGGCCAGTTGATTCCCCTTGCCTTCGATAAAACTTTCAAAAGTATAACGGCTATGAAGTTGGGTCTTTTCGTGGTATCCAGATAGTATGGTATTTTCTTTTTGAATCAGGGGAGGGATTTCGTCTGATTTTTTATTACTGACAACAACACTGTAATTGACAATTAACGGATTATCAAAAAACTCTTTGACTGCTGAATCAATTAAATGACGGTATTTCGACTCTAACCATTCATAATGAAATTGGTTTGGAACCTGCAGTACAACGCCGTCAGAGGTGATTGTGGATATAGCTATCCCGTCAAACCAGGTTTGAAAAGCCTGTTCCGGAATTCTTTCTTTGATATATTCCAGGCAGTTATTCCAGCGTTCTTCCTTGCTCAAGGGGTATATCCTTATCCAAATTAATTATTCACAACTTATTCACATTTACCAAAATCCGCGTGTAAAAATTCGGGATGAACACGAATGGATTCCAAGTAAAACAATTGGGAATTTAAAGAGATGCCAGTTGTGGATAATAACTAAATTTTTGTTACTTGTCACTGATAATCTCAACAGAGCGCTTCAGTCCCCATAATAATTTAGCGAATTCATTTATGGATTCGTTAAATGGCTATGGCATTGAGTTCCATGACGCTTCAGCGTCCTTACATTGTTTCAGCGAATTCATTTATGGATTCGCCCCTGTAAAACTTTCCATTACACAACGAGATTCATGGTGGCAAAAGTCTATTTTTGCAGGATACCGTTATTTCCTGCGTTTATCAATCCATAATTATAATGTGTGTGCAGTAGTTTTACGCCCTGTATGATCATCGTTTTTATCATATTTATTATTGCGGTCTGGATAATTAAGGAATACATTTCCTGGAATCCATCAGCAGAAAGATTTTATTCTGAAGAGAAGATGTCTGTTCTGGGTCATCGAGGTGCATCACAACAGGCTCAGGAAAATACCAATGCGTCTATAATTGCTGCTTTTGATCAGGGCGCTAATGGAGTTGAAGTAGATATTATGAAAACGCTGGATAATCACATTATTCTCCATCATGATTTTGACATCAAACATCCACAAAATGGAAATAAGTATATTGCCGATTTGACACTTGAGGAAATTCAGGGAATCCACAACCTGCAATTCGCCGGCGACAGCTTATCCGAATTGGAAATGATACCCCAGCTCGACAATATCTTTGATAATATCCCTTCAACAGGTTTGATAAATCTTGAGATCAAAACGCGAAGGGTGCTGGCTTCAGGATTTGAAAGCGAACTTGTAAGAATTATTCAGGATCGCAAAATTATTGATCGCGTTCTGGTATCTTCATTTAACCCTATGGTGATCAGGAAAATAAAGAAAATCAACAAAGACATACATACAGGCCTGGTTTGGAGAACAAAAGATGAATGGATTTTTAAAAGACCACCCCTGCTCTTCTCATATATTGGTCGAGCCGATGCCATACATATTGATATCCATTCTGCCACCACAGAATTAGTTGATAAATGTAAACGACTTGGTCTCAAGATAAATATGTGGACCGTGAACACCATGGAAGAATTTAAACTGGCAAAATTATTTGGTGCCGATGGCATCATCACTGACGAAATTAAATACATACTGGAGATATTATGAAAAAATACATGCTGCTACTGCCACTGATACTGGCCTGCAATGAAATAGCTATTCCTGAAAATCCACAGATTACAGAAGAGGATTTATATGCCCACGAATTGTTCCTCACCGATGATGAACAACAGGGAAGATATGCCGGAACCAAATTTGAGAAACGAACTGCAGACTATGTGCAAAAATGTTTTACCTCCTTTGGACTGGAAGCCCTCGATGGAAATTATATTCAGGAATTTGATTTTATTTCTGGCGTAAAAATTGGTGAAAATAATTTCATTGCCAATGATGAAAATGGGCAGGATAGGATTTCAAACGAATCATTCTCTACATTAGGATTTTCAGAAAAAGCGCAAATATATACCGATGTGGTTTTTGTTGGATATGGTATATCCGCACCAGATATTCCATACGATGATTATGAGAATCTTGATGTGGAAGGAAAGATTGTGGTGGTACTCAGATACTCTCCAGACAGCAAAAAAAATGATGGTGATTTTGCCCAATATGCTCCACTGAGATACAAAGCAGTAACCGCCAGGGAAAAAGGCGCCGCGGCAATAATTTATGTAACTGGTCCAAATGAGGATTCCTATAATGATAAGCTGAGATCTGCAGCATCTGGTGGTGGAAAGCAAAGTGTTGGCATCCCAGCTATCCATATGAAGCGAGCCGTATTGGAAGAATGGTTGGCATCAGCAGACCATGCCAATGTCCAGGATTTACAAACTTCAATCAAAGCGCATCCCCATGCTGAACCAGCTCCAAATAGTTTCGCAATAGGCCGGAAAATCTCTGTAAGTATTGATATCGAACCTGAATTGAGCACCTCAAGAAATGTCATTGGTGTCCTTCCCGGCGCCGGTTCATTAAAAGATGAGTGGGTGGTAGTTGGGGCCCACATGGACCATCTCGGCTGGGGGGGCGAAGGATCAACCTCCATGGCACCCGATATTCATGATATTCACAATGGTGCCGATGATAATGGTTCAGGTACTTCAGCCATGTTGGAGCTTGCTGCATATTTCCCCAAACAACCCCTTGACGACAACCGGAGATCACTGATGTTTATGGCATTTGGTGCTGAAGAAGTGGGACTCCTCGGTTCTGCAAATTATGTGGAAAACCCTTTAATTCCACTTGAACAAACTGCCGCCATGTTGAATATGGATATGGTTGGTCGGTTGAATGATAACACCCTGATTGTCAGCGGAACAGGCTCTGCCGCTATTTGGGAAGATCTATTAAATGAGGTCAATACAGACAGCCTATCTCTTACTCTTGATGCTGAAGGTTTTGGCAGCAGTGATCATCAATCTTTCTATTTAAAAAACATCCCAGTATTATTTTTCTTTACCGGTGCCCATGAAGATTATCACCGCCCATCTGATGATATCGATAAATTGAATTTTCCCGGTTTGAAGAAAATTACTGATCTGGCAGAAAGAACACTTAAGAAAATTATCTATCTTGAAGAAAGACCAGAATTCCTGAAAGGTGAAACCCGCGAAAAATCCGGCCGCAGTGGCAGGGGTTACAGCGTCACATTTGGTGTGGTGCCTGATTTTGTCTACACTGGTGATGGATTTAAAATAAGTGGTGTTCGTGAAAAAGCGCCTGCTGGCAAAGCCGGAATGGAAGCCGGTGATATCATTATCAACATCAACGATATTGACATACTCAATATTCAGGATTATATGTATGCCCTCCAGAATTGTACAGCAGGTGTTGATGCTACTGTGGTAATTATGCGCGGAGAAGAAAAGATCACCTTAATCATCGCCCCACAGGGCAAAGAGGATTGACGAGGTAACTGACTCACTAAATTATTTTAAGTATCGCAGGGTGATTTTTACTGAGGGCTGAAAGGCTCTTTAGATAATTACTAACTCCCTCCAGAACCGCGTGAGCAGGGGGGGATTATCAAATTTACAAATGTATCCCCAGTCCGATAAGGAATAATTTTGCGTGATCCGCTAAGGTACTATCCACGGTAGTTCTGCTGAAGATATGAATGAGAGAGAAAAACTGAAAGGTTAAAAAGGAAAATAATATATCCCTGGCAAAGTATCTGTCCCATGTCCATGGGCGGCGTTTTCTTTTGCGCTTCATCAGGTAAAGTTGGGTAAGGGAAATCCCCAACCCAAGCAAAATATAATAGGGCCAGCCCCGGAGTAGTAAAATCAAATAATCCCAGGTGACACCGCGATAATATAAATGATCAGGAATATGTCCCCAGAGAAGATTACCAATAGCAGTGGCAATCATGGTAGCAGTAAACGTTCTTAAATAGGGTCTTTTCTTAAAAAACCGAAAAAATACCGGGTAATAAAAGGCCCGGACTAAAAACTCCCGATAATGAAAAGCAAAACGGGACCATAATGAAACGAGATTGGTCGCTTTCCATGGTTTGTTATACTGCGGATCCATATTATAACCAAGCAATCTCCAGGTCCCAACCCTGAAATGAGTCACCGCCCCGTAAATAAGAAAAACCCTCACTTGATCCAGGAAGGTAGTGATCAATACCGTGGCGGTGGAAATCGACTCCCCGGCCACATACTGACGCACAACCTGATAGGAGTATTCATATACAGTAATACCAAATTGCGAATGAATAAATAATCGTACACCCTTCAAAAACCATTGGTTAAACAAAAAATAGAACAAGGCAATGCTGATGAGTTTTACGCCGTTTATGATAATTCGATTCTTATCCAAACTATAAAAACAGCCGGCAAGATACGAATATCCCTGACCTACATACGGCGCATAACGATTGTTTGAAATTGTCGCTGGACTCATAAAAATAGATAGATATTCGATCACCGAAATATCATCCGGGATGCCATTACCCCTAAAATCCACATAATAGATAATGAGTCGTTCCCATTGCCAGAATAGGAAGATGATGCCCACAGGAACCGTCCACTCATATTGTGTTAATCCCTCTGATATTGCTCCCAATGCCGCAAAGAGAATCGGTGTTTGAATGATTAGGGTTTGAAACAACCCGACCCATTTATTCTTCTTCCTCACAATTGGATCTAAAACAAATTGTAATATCAATAGTGAAAGTCCAGCTACACCTATGGATACGAGAAGTAACATTCCCATTTGGAGATCCAATGATAAATACAAAACACCAAAAATCACCAAACTGAGAGTTTCCCTCACGGCAAAAATATTTTTATTTTGATAATGAAGAGAAAGATAGATTGTCAGATGGGCGGCGAGGAAAATCAGCGTAGTAGCCAATCCATATAAGAAGCCAAAACCGAGGAGAAACCAGAGTACAAAGGCCGCCTTTTTATATTTTATGGGGAGAAAGTATCCGCTGAGGAATGCCAAAAGGATAACGGCAAACAATACCAGGCGTTCATCCTTGGCACCAAATAACGATGTATGCTGGATATGAAGGGAACAGCCAAGATCCCTCACATTCTTAAACAGATTTTTTATCTGGATGTCAAACTTACCAAGCACATCCTGAGGAGATGGGATATCAAAATAAACCGGCGCATTGGAAAACAGGTAGGCATAGACCAATAAAACGGTCAGAACTCCCGATACAACCCAATAGTTATTGTTGGCGTTGTTTTTCTCCTGTTGTTCAGGAGTGGCCGGTGCCCCTCTGAGTTGAATCCTCATTGAATCATTTGCCGTTCTTCAATTGACCTTCAACAAATTCACTCAGCGTATTGATATTCTTGAAATTGTCGGCATTCACATCATTGGCATTAAATTCGCATCCAAAACTGGTTTCCAAAAACATGACAATCTGAATAATTCCCAAAGAATCGATCACATAACCATCAAGGAGATCAGTCGTATCTGTTATTTCACTTGCCTGGTATGAATAATTATCTTCGAGGAATTGATAGATTTTCTTTTTTACTTCAGTTGGTTCCATACTGCTCACTGGTTTTTGGGTCCATATAATTTGATAGCCATTTTCCGGCTGGGTTTACCTGAGTCTGTTAGGGGGATTTTGGGAACGATTACAATCTTTCTTGGCATCATATGCGACGGCAAAGATTTGTGAAGATATGATCTGAATGAAAGCATATCCCAAGTATCCGGGTTTGTAGGCACGATAAAAATCCATGGAATTTGGGTGAGGATATCCTGTGGATCCGGCACACCTGCCACCATATAATCTTTAATTCCGGGTAAATCTTTTACTTCAATTTCCACTTCAGCAGGAAAATAAGAATTGCCACCGCAATTGATCAGATCATCAACACGACCACAATAGCTTATAAATCCCTCTTCGTCTTCCTTCCCGATATCTCCGGTTGAAAACCAGCCATGTTTAATTTTTGATCGATATTCATCGGGATTATCCCAGAAACCACCTGTCAATTGCTCGGCTTTGAGTTGAATCTCTCCCTGCTCGCCTATGGGCATTCGATTTCCGTCAGTATCAGCAATCTTCACTTTTACACCATCAGTGGGTTTGCCAACGGTATGAAGTTTATCAGGGTGTTTTCTCGAATCCAGGATAAGCGCCCGTGAGCATTCGGTAAGTCCATATTGAAAAAATACATTGGCTTTTGGGAATAACTCCAGCAATCGTGAAATTTCCAATGAGGTGAGAGGAGCACTGGCGATTTCGATTGATTTCAGTTTAAAAACTTTATTTTTTAATCGAGCTGGATCCGTTTTCAAAAGCATTTTTATCATCGGTGGCGAGGAAAAGAATCCGTTAATTGAAAATTTCTCAATATCATCAATTAAAGTTGGGATAGATATGAGGGAAGATGGGAATACGAGGCATCCACCGGAAAGCAATGTCGACGTCACCCTCTGCAAACCACCACTATGTGTCAATGGGGCGATGAGATATTCACGATGAAAGGCATCCATGCCAATAACTTCTGAGAGAGTTGTGGCAATTTTGAGTAATTGTCTATGCGTTAGAATTGCCCCTTTTGGCGTGCCAGTAGAGCCTGAGGAAAACAGAATAAGCGCTGCGGTTTCTAAACCGGGTAGATTTTCAGATTGAATACCCATCGATCCATCATGATTGTCGATTTTTTTTAAATCGTAGTCGATACTGAATTTGACCGCTGGAATATTGAAGGAGAAATTTAAAGAATCAGTATGGAGAATAAAGGCGGGTTTTGTCTGTTCAATTATTAATCGAATTCTCTGCTGACCCGTTCGCGGCTCAATCGGGACGACAATGCCACCCAGAGCTGTAATAGCAAAAAAGGCAATGATAAATTCAGGGCCGTTGGGCATACAGAGAATGATTCTCTCGCCGGCTAGATTCTCCTTTGATCCAATATATGCCGTCGCAGTCCTGACCAAATTCACGATATCGGCATATGTGAACGTGTAATTTTCCAGGAGCACAGCCGGTTGCCCCAAATCTTTTTCATTTTTGGATAACAACAGATCCGAAAATAAATTTTCTGACAATTAAGAATCTCTCTGTGATATGCGGATTTTATAAATAATAGATAGTCTTTGTTATTTTTTATTTTCTACGGCTGAATAATTAATCATTTTATAAATATCCGCAAGAGATATCATTTCATTTTCAACTGATGAGATAGATTGTGACCTATAAAGTTTTTGATATGCTTTTTCCATTGCCTTGAGAGAGGCGCGGAAAGCCTGATTGGCAAATACAGTTACTTTGTACCCATTATCATATAAGGCCTGTGCCGAAGTATTTGAATACGTAGAGGGAACTGCAACCAGGGGGATATTGCCATCCCATCGTGACGTAAATTCAAAAACCTCCTCCGGCCCGGATTTGTTTGAATGGATAAGCAGCAGGTCGGCACCGGCATTTGAATAGGCGTTGGCCCGTTCAAGAACTTCATCGATTCCCATCCCTGCTATAAAAGCCTCAATTCTGGCGATGACAATGAAGTCCTGGTCAGTTTGGGAGTTTTTAATAATATCGATTTTTTCAACAAACTCTTTTACAGGTACAAGTTGATGTTTTAAGTCCGCAAATAAACTGTTTCGTTTTGGGTGGACATTATCTTCAATGCAGACACCGGCGACACCAGCATTTTCATACTCTTTCACCATCCTTTTCACAATGACAGAATCACCAAAACCATCATCCACATCGGCAATGATTGGAAGTGAGCAGGCCAAATGGATTTCACGACATTTATTTAGATTCTCAGTCATGGTGATTAGACCTACATCAGGTATGTTTTTACTAGTGCTGATACAAAACCCACTTGAAAACAAACATTTGAAACCTGCACTTTCAGCAAGATGGGCTGAAATACCGTCGTAAACTCCGGCAAGAATAAGAGGCTCTTGTTGGGCTAAGATATTCCTCAGTTGTGTTGTTCGTTTAATTGGAAGCCCTCCTTTTAAAATTCAAATTTAGGAAATATATGGTTTGATCAAATGATGCAATTTCTCTGAAATTTCAACAGTACCTGATTTTTCAAATTTTTTAAACCTCTGATAAGATTCAAAACCAGGGATTCGGATATTATTTGATGTTAATGATTCAAGCCAATTGGAAATTGCTGGCCGCGACATATTAATTAATTCAGGACCCATTACAATTCCAAAAATTCCCTGCTGGTTTTTATCGAAACTACCTGGGGTATTGCCTCCAAGACAGGCAAGAAGCTCAATTGCTAATCCTAAAGCGAATGATTTATAAGAATTCCCGAATGGAAGTATAGCGCCGATTCCTTTAGCGGGAAACACTGAATTTCCATCGGTACAAGGTGTGCCATCAGCATTAATTGCCGAATTTGGCGGAAGCGGAATCCCCTCATTCCGTGACTGCAGTAAGGTGCCATGGGTGATTTCACTGGCAGAAAAATCAGCAATAAAGGGGAGATCATCGGTGGGCAGGCCAATGCATAATGGATTCGTTCCGGTTACGGGAGCCAAGCCTCCCGGGTAGGTCATTCTTGCTGGACTATTGGCCATCAAAATAATTCCACAGCCATTTTCAATAGCCATTTGAGCCCAGTAAAGAAGTGCCCCACTTGGATATACAGATTTAGTTAATAGAAAACAGGAAGTATTTTTTTTAGCGTCAATACATCCCTGTTGAATCATATGCGATATTATTGGGTAACCAATATACCCGGTGCCATCGGTGAAGATAGTCCCCTGTTTCTCTCTCTTCATCTCCGGTGAGGATTGATATTGGTAAGAACCAAATTTTTCAGACGAAATTAAGTAAGGGAAACGAGTTAAGCCATGATCGGCTTTTCCATATTGTTCACATCGGATCAAATGATCAATGGTAATTTCACTGTCAGCGTAGTTAAGTTGGAGATTTGATGATAGGGATCCAATTAAGGCATTTCTTATAGATGAAACCGAGAGAGTGATCATTTTACACTCGCTTCAGCTGATTTGTGTTTTCACCCAATTCGATAGATAGTGATATGAATGGAGCCATCTGCATATCACAAAAATTAACAAAATATTATGAAGGTTTACCTAAAAGAAATGCACAATTGGACGAAAAAAAAGGATCGGCACCTTTTCAGGTGCCGATCCTTTTTCACAACAACGAGGAGTATTACTTAATAGTAATGGTTTTTACTTCTGGTTTTATAGGTTCTATTTTGGGGATATTCAATGTGAGCACACCGTTTTTAAATTGAGCCTTAATGCTCTCCTCATTAACATGATCTGGTAAATTGAATGTCCGATTGAATTTTCCAAAGCCGATTTCACTATATTGATCAGATTTATTTTCAAATTCGCTTTTCCTCTCACCGGAGATTTTCAAGATATTTTCCTGCACAGAGATGTCTATTTCCTTTTTCTCCATACCGGGTAAATCAGCTGTAATTATGTATTCCTTTTCGGAGTCATTTACAGCAAATCCTGGATTCCATGAGTCAATATTTTTAGTAAATACAGGTCGATTATTCATTACCTGGTCCATCCATGAGTCCAGTTCATTAAAAATCCTGGTTGCCGGTCTTGTTCTAATTGGTGTCCATTTTACGAGTGTCATATTATATTCCTTTTGTTTTTTTTAATTACACTTTAACTAATAATGCCCACCGCATCGCAACATCTATTCCTCAAAAAAAAACTGACATAAAACATAAATCATGACATCAAACAATGCCATCATGACAGCACGGTGTGTCATATGGGCGCAATAGTAATAAACGATTGACAAAATTGTCATCTGATGATAATTTTATTCACTATAATTGTAACGAAAATCATGATTTATGATCAAAAGCATCAAAAAGGAACCTCAATGAAAAATCTTCCACATATCTTGACAGTTTTGCTGTTAATAATAATTTCAGCAGTAAGCTGCGCCCGAAACAACGACTCCAATAGTTCTAAGATAGTTTTATCCGGAGAGATTACCAACGGTCATCGAATTATATATCTGGATGACTTAAAAGGTGAAATTCAACTTTTCGTAAATCGCGGCGATTATGTCAAGTTTATATCAAGCAAAAATTCCAGCAAATTATCAATTCCTGATTTAGCGGTCACCATTAAAATTTCAGATTCGATAGAGCGATCGCAGGTGATAAAAATGAAAGAATCAGGAAGTTATACCTTGCTTTATGATGAGATTCAGGGGACAATTAATGTTTCTGATTACAATAATCGCAACTATCAGGAGTTAAGCGTGGCAGATGCAATGAAACTACTTAAAAACGAAAATCCGATTTTACTCGATGTTAGAACGATCGGGGAGTATAAGCAGGGACATATTGACTCAGCATTGTTGATTCCTGTACAAGAACTTCAGTTTAGATTAAAAGAAATTGAATCACATAAGAATGATCCACTTCTGATTTATTGTCGTTCAGGAAACCGAAGTACGGTTGCTTCAAAAATGCTAATTGAAAACAGTTTTAACAAAGTATATAACCTTCGGTATGGAATAAAGGATTGGATAAAGCAGGGTGGAAAAGTTGTGAAATAAATTATTTATATTATTTATAAATATCACCGATTTCGAATATTATTCTACCGATTTTTGACGAACGCCGATAATATTTGTAATTTTCTGAATTGATAAATACCACAGAATAACAACAATTATATCTACAAAAATATAAACTGGCCATGGTCCAAACCATTTTTCGATATCAAGGGTTGGCTCCATCAAATCGAGAATATTTTGATCAAAAATAAAATTATAAATAGCCACTACAACGGTATATAATAGCATAGCAAGAAGACCGTTTCGACATGAATGATATGAAAGCCTTTTTCCTGAAGCAATAATTATAACCGTAAATACCAATGGACAAATATGTTTTAACCAGTAAGCAATCCACACAATTGAATGTGTTTCTATCGAAGGGACAGTTTGGTTATTTGAGATAAAAAAAGTGAGAAGATCCCCCGTCCAGGCAAAATAAAAGACTATATCAAAAAGAAACTGTGAATATCGAATAGATAGAATTATTGCCAGCAATGCCGTGATATTACATAACCAGATTTGGTAATGGGGATGATACAGAAAATTATAACTTGAGGTAATTGACAGGGCAATAGCGAGTACAACCGAAACGATTATCTTGGAATAATCCTTGAAGTATACAGCTACTACTACCAGTAAAGCTGAGATAATTAAGAGGATGATCTCAGGCAGGGGCACAATATTTAGTTTTATAATTATTATTCATTCAGTATTTATTGACTATAACACCGACAACAGAATTGTTGATACTAACAGATAATCCATGTTGAAATATTATTTTTTTATGTACGTGTGTTTTCGAAATTTAATGACAAAACCTGTATTAGAATTCAGAAATTTCTTAAATCTGATTCAAACTGACAATACTGCTTGATAACTGTAGTCTCAAACTACTTTGGTGTAATAATATTAAAATACTTTTTAACCCATAAATAGTAAGTTACAAAAATATGGTTAGCAACAGACAACTCGAAGAAAGAAATGCACGCCGTGATAGAATTATCGACGGAGCGCTGAGAGTTTTTAAAAGACTCGGTATTGATGGTGTAACAATGAACGAAATAGCCCTGGAATCAGATTTTGGCAAAGCGTCTTTATATTATTATTTTCCCTCAAAAGAAGATGTTTTTCAAGCGATTATGGAAAATGGCTGGCAGAATTTATGGGAAAGCATTGAAGACATTGTCGTTAACGAACAAAAACCAAAGAAAAAATTCTTAACACTTTTAATAACCATAGCTGAAATTGTTAAATCAAACCAAACATTATACGAGTTTTTGTTTGCCGCGCCAAAAGCAATACCTATGAATTCAGAAAATTTTGATTCATGGAAATCATATCAGAATCGATTATATTCAACAATAATGGGAATCCTTGAGGATGGAGTGGCTGCAGGTGAATTTGTTAAAATTGAACCAGAAATCCTGATGAGAGCCATTGGAGGTATATTCCATAGTTTGATTTTCCCTTCAGGTGAGAGTGCCTCTTTATCAGAGAAAGATCTTGATCTGGTGCTTTCAAAGCTCTTGGAGCCTTCCTAACTCCTTTAGATACAATTAGAATTACTCCATAAGTTCTCAATTACACATTTGTGTCAATGACAAGATTTGAAACACATCCATCAGATCAACCGATAATCCATCTAAAACCATTTGAGAAAGACGATATAGATCGCCTCATTGGGTGGGTTTCAACAGAAGAGTTTCTTATGATATGGGCTGGTCCAGAATATTCATACCCATTGACCAAGTCTCAATTAGAATTATCATTATTGAATGCTACAAAAATAAATCCCAATAATTATATGTTCACGGCATGTACACAGAATAAAGATGTCATCGGTCATGGCGAGATTATGAATTACGACCGTAAAAATAATTCTGCTACATTGGCGAGAATTTTAATTGGTCCTGGAGAATTTAGGAGTAAAGGGCTGGGCTTCCAGCTGGTTCTTGAGCTGATGAAGTATTCATTTAGATATTTAAAAGTACATCGATTGACACTGAATGTCTTTTCATTTAACGATTCTGCCATCAAATGTTATCAAAAAGCAGGATTTAAAATTGAAGGAAAATTGAAAGACGTGCGAAAAATTAAAAATGAATACTGGTCAAATATTGTAATGACTATTTTAGAAGATGAGTATGATGGATTACATGAAAAATAAAGACAATATTTATCAAAACAGACTGCATAAAGTTGAAGATTTCTCATTTGATGAAAATGTGGTGAGAGTCTTCCCAGATATGATTGAAAGATCCGTCCCCGGGTATTCTGATATTTTAAAATCAATTACTATTCTTGCTAAAAAGTTTATCACTCAATCGAGTAATGTATATGATCTCGGATGTTCGATGGGTGCCGTTACTTCAGCCATCCTTGCATCATCAATAAAGCATGATTATAAAATCCTGGCAGTTGATAATTCCCAGGCAATGGTCGATGAGCTGAAGGATGTGTTCCAGGATAAATATTTGTCAAACAGCCTAGATGTAATAAAGGATGATGTTTGCAATATACAAGTATTTAATGCCTCCTTCGTTATTTTGAACTTTACCCTTCAGTTTATATCAAAAGAAAAAAGAAATGATCTTATTAACAATATTTACGAAGGATTGAACCCCGGGGGGGCGTTGATTATTTCAGAGAAGATCACCTTTGACGATGACTTGGATCAATGTCAAAAAGAATATCATCTCATGTTTAAGAAGTATAATGGTTATAGTGATCTTGAAATAAGTCAGAAAAGGTCGGCTTTGGAAAATATTCTCATCCCTGAAACCACTACGGATCACTTTTCCAGATTAAAAGCATCAGGATTTGGCACATTTCATATCTGGCACCAGCATTTTAACTTTGTATCAATGATTGCAATTAAGTGATAGATATTAAGCTATTTACCAAGTCTGTTGAGAAAACTGAAATTCGTCAATTCTCTGATAGAATTATTGATTCAGTAAAATCACGATTTTCGAACCTTAATCATGGAGATTGGGATCGATGGTCATCTGTTATAAAAACCCTTCCGGATAATAATCATACCAAAATACAATTAGACAGCGATGTGATAACCATTGGAAATTCAGACGATGTCGACAATGAATCACGAATATTCCTTGAGTCATCATTAAGAAAACTACACCCATGGCGCAAGGGGCCTTTCAAAGTATTCAACATACTTATCAACACTGAATGGCGTTCAGATTACAAATGGAACAGGTTGAAAAACCTCATTTCGCCTCTTAAAGACAGGGTGGTTTTGGATGTTGGCTGCGGAAATGGTTATCATTGCCTGAGATCGGTTGGTGATGGTGCAAAACTTGCTATTGGTGTGGATCCGAATATTTTATATTTTTCACAATATCGGTCATTACAAAAATATTTGGGAGAAACACCAGTCCATATTCTTCCCATTACTCTAAACGATCTAAATTTTGAGTTTCAAGCTTTTGACACGACCTTTTCAATGGGAGTACTATATCATTCGAAATCACCTATTGAGCATCTGCTACAAATAAAATCAACGCTAAAATCCGGCGGACAGGCAGTCATTGAAACATTGGTAATTGATGGCTCGGTAAAGGATGTGTTGATGCCGGAGGGCAGATATGCTAAAATGAAAAATGTTTGGTTCATTCCATCATGTTTACAGCTCGAATTATGGTTGAAGCGATGTGGTTACAAAAACATTAATCTATTAAACGTTACAAAAACAACTATAAACGAGCAAAGAAAAACAGACTGGATGACTTTTGAGTCATTAGAGGATTATTTGTCTAAAGATTTTCAGCATACTATTGAGGGATATCCGGCGCCATTGCGGGCGATATTTACAGCAGAAGTGCCATAGCCAAACTAACTCAACGATTTTCTTTTAAACTTAGCGCTTGTGAAATGGATGATGAAAGTTCATCCAGGGTGAAAGGTTTTGTAAGTTTTATATCTACAACCCCCTTTAAGTCTGGATCATCATCCAAATAAATCGCCCAACCGGAAAATATTATTATTGGAACTGTGGGATCCATTTCACGGATTTTTCTTGCAACCTCTTTTCCAGGCATTTCAGGCATTCCCATATCTATTATAACCACATCATATTTTCCCGGCTGGTAGATTTTCAATGCCATCAAGGCAGATTGAAAGGTATCAATATTATGACCCTGGTTAAACAGAATTCCTTCGACACCATTTAGTATATATTCTTCATCGTCGATGACAAGAATCTTTGCTGCTTGTGGATGAGTGTAATCAATATCAGGTTCAATTTCTTCTTCATGCGGTTGGTAACCAGGGAAAATTAATTTTATTCCAGTGCCCCTTCCATAAACACTATCAACCTCTACCGAGCCGCCATGTCTCAGCATTGATCCATAGATCTGACCCATGCCATGTCCTGAATATTTCATTCCCTTGGTAGTAAAAAACGGATCAAAAATCTTTTCTTTAACTTTGTCTTTCATACCAATGCCAGTATCAGATATTTTCAAGATTATATTGTCATCCTCAGGATAAGCGCTAATGTTTAGAATGCCGCCCTCAGGCATTGCATCGATTGAATTATACAAAATATTGTTTACTGCATTTTGGATATCATCTTTATCGCCATATATCCACAACTTCTCTTCCAATTTTAAAATTGGATCTATAATAACCCCTTGATTAAATCTTATTTTTGACAGTTTAGTGTTAATTATTGATATTGTGTCCAAAATAATTGACTTCATCTCAAGTTTTGAAAACCTTATATTCTTGACTGATTTCGTAAAATTTTCCATATTATGAACGGTTGTTAAACCGTCTGTAACAGCAGCCTCAATAAAATCAATTCTCTTGAGAATAGTTGGGTCAGGGTCGTCTATCTTGATGAGTTCCAATTGATTTAAAATACCTGAAAAAACATTATTAAAATCATGGGATAAACCGGAACCAATATCCTCAAATATATCAAATCTCTTCTTTTGAAATTCTGACGCCCCTTTTTGTCTGATTGAGGAAATATTTCTAACAACGAGAATAAATCCTTGAAATTTTTCAAGATCATCGGTGAGAGGATGAGTCCGTTCTTCAAAGTACTCTGAATATCGCTTATCAAAATATTCGGTAGAGCAAACGATCTCATTACTAATGGATTTATTGAGGGGGCAATCTGAGCATGCTTCTGTCTTATTTCTGAGTAATTCATAACAGGATTTGCGTTCAATCTGGTATCCTTTGTTAAAAATTGCTCTGGCAGAAATATTGGAATCAATAATGTTAAAATTTGGCTTAACAAGCAGTATCGCATCGGTCAGATGGTTTTGAATATTAATAGTATTTATATCTATCATCTAGCAGTCTTTAGGTTAATAAAATTATTTTAAATTGCTCTATTTAATAATATTATTTAACGTAATTATAACACTAATTTACCAGCACCAAATACTATTTTTATGATTAAACTTCTAAATACTTCATGATAACAAAAATATGTCAACGATAGCAATAATAGACGATGAACCTCTAATAAGGGAATATCTACACGACTTTCTGACAGGCGAAAATTACCATGTAAATACTTTTAGTTCAGGAGAAGAAGCACTACCGATTATTAAAGAATATCCGCCGGACTTGATCCTTTTAGATCTAAAGCTACCAGGCATGTCCGGGATGGAGATACTCAAATCTTTAAAGCAGGATAATCCTGAAATCATCATCATCATCATTACCGGACACGGAGATATTAGTGCATCTGTAGAAGCCATAAAACATGGTGCCTGGGATTTTATATTAAAACCAGCAGAGCTTGCTGAAATTAATTACACGATTCAGCGAGCACTTGATTCAAAATTAAAAGATGAGAAGATATTATTTCTTCAGAATGAAAATAAAAAAAAGTTTGACACGATTATTGGTGAAAGTGAAGAAATAAAAAATGTTCTATCTCTTATCGATATAGTATCGAAATCTTCCAAAACATCTGTACTAATCAGGGGCGAGACCGGGACGGGAAAAGGTTTGGCTGCAAGGATGATTCACAATAAAAGCAAAAGGGAGCAGTACCCCTTTGTTGAAATAAATTGTTCTGCTATGCAAGAAAGTCTTTTGGAGTCTGAATTATTTGGTTATGAACAGGGAGCCTTTACCGGCGCAAATGCGAGAAAAAAAGGTTTGTTGGAAATTGCTGACCACGGAACATTTTTTCTGGATGAAATCGGTGACATGAGTTTAAGCCTGCAATCAAAATTATTAAAGGTAATCGAGGAAAAAAAGTTTTATAGACTTGGTGGCCAAAAGGAAATTTCTATTGACGTCCGATTTATCAGTGCAACGTCTAAAAATCTGGAAGAGTATATTTTAAATAATAAGTTCAGAAAAGATCTGATTTTTAGATTGAATGTGGTTTCAATCACTATACCACCATTGAAAAATCGTGGAAAAGATGTGATATTGATAGCTAATTATTATTTGAAATTATTCAACAGAGAGCTCAGGCGAAATATTATTTCGATTGATGAGTCAGCCCAAAAGGTTTTGGTGGAGTATAACTGGCCTGGCAACGTAAGGGAATTGCGCAATATAATTGAACGGGCGGTGATATTTGAAAAACGATCTGGCCTTTCTACCCACGCCCTGGCCCTCCCAAAATCAAGTGTCAGCCAAACAAGCGTTGAACCCGATGCTGAGAACTTTCAAGAATTTGAAATACCTGCAAATGGAATTTCTTTGGCTGAAGTTGAACGGAATTTAATAAAAAATGCACTCAATCAAAGTATGCAAAATAAAACCAAAGCCGCAAAACTACTCGGCATATCCAGAGACAAAATAAGATATAAAATTAAAAAACACAAATTGGACAAATAGTACATGTAAAACGGTAGGCTTTTTTGAATTGCGCCACTTCACCCGGGCAATTATCCCCGCACCGAGCCATATCCCCCACAATATATTATAAAGTTGAGATTCCGGTTAATAAACTTAGAAAATGTGGTATGCAACGTATTATCAACGATATAGATGATATTTCCAGAGAATTCTAGTTATCGTATATGCATTAATAGCGCTGTATTTCATCATATATCATATATATAACTGCCGCGGCACAAATATTGCCTAATAGATGTGAATTTAGTCAATTAATTTTGAAAATAAAAGGAAGATAAAATGAAGATTACAAAACGCAACCAACTTATACAAATTGTCATAATGGGATTGTTAATACTGTTTTCAGCATATTCTTGTGATAATAATGGTATCATGGAACCTCAGGATGAAATTAACTCAATTTCTCAACCTGTTGGTATACCCAATGATCAATTTCAGCGTATAGGCTGGAATGCTGAAGCCAAATCCCAAATGAATCAACTTGCCCGGGGCAGTCATTCACATATGATTGTAGCCAATAATGGTGGTTCAGTTGGAGGATCAGTAACATTTGACAACACTGTTGAAATACCCGCCGAAGCTCTTGGTGAAAACACAATGGTTACCGTTGAAGTTATTGTAGTTGAGAACCATAACCAGGATGGCGCTGAAGTTGACTTTCTACCCAGTATGGAGTTTCTTTCAGACGTAGTAGTTACACTTTCCTGGTCATATCTTGAGTTAGCCGATGATGAAGAATTTGAAGCATTTTATAGCCAGGATGATGGTGAAACATGGTTTGAAGTAAATGCGCTTGAAGTAAACTTTGAAGATGAAACTCTGTCATTTCAAATTGATCATTTTACCCGATTTGCCTGGGGAAAAAGAATTATTGTTAATGAGGAAGACTAATTATCAATTGTAGATAATTTCTAAACAATGAGTTCATTAAAAAATCAATATCAATGAAAACAAACCTCAACCAGGCATTTTTAGTAAAAGTCTTTGATACGGCTTCCGCATCATGCGGCAGTAGTTTTGGAGGCAGTTACTCAAAGATCAAGGATGAGCGCGAGAAATTCCTAAAGGATGTCTGGCTTAACCCTCAGGATGATGTATCTACTGAGGAATCAAAGGCAGTATTATTTAGAGATATTGATTTTGAGAACATAATCACCCATGCTGCCAATTACCTGAATGGATCAGACTATACTATTTTCCTGTTTGAGATAGTCAATATATCTATTCAGTTTGGTAGAAGAAATAAGGCCGAAGGAGTACTAAAGTCTTTATTCTCATTGTATAGTTCATTCATAGATAAAAAAACTAATGCCGATTCTCATGCTGTATACGGCGATATCTTCCTTTCAAAGAATGAATATGAATCAGCGGATACAGAGTATAAGAAATCATTAGCGATATATAAGGAGCTGGGGTCAGCGCAGGGTATGGCCTCAGTGATAAATTCAATGGGTATATTAAAGATGGAAAGTGGTGCCCAGTATATTGATGCAATTACAGATTTCAGGGAAGCCAAGACAATCGCCAGACGGAATAATATAAAATCAGAATTCCAGAATGCCATATTAAATTTATCCAATGTATCAATCATGATGGGTAATTATGAAGAGGCCAGAGAAAACTTTGAGAGTCTCTTACCTGACCTCAGAGAAGATGATGATTTAGATATGCTTGCCAGGGTCCATCACAATCTTTCCATCGTAAATAAATTCAGTGGTGAATATGATGAAGCCAGTGCCAACCTCAAGCTCAGTATAGATATATCCAGGGAATTAAATGATATCCCGCTGTTGGCATTATCCTATTTAGAGAAAGCAGAAATATCATATAGAATGAAAGATTATCATTCAAGTGCCGATCTGGCCACAACAGCATTCCATCTTTTCCATGACATCGGAGATAAGGTCAGCTGTGGTGATATTTATAAAATACTTGGAATGATAAACAGCGATATGGATCAGGATAATCTGGCAGAATCATTCTTTAATACAAGCCTCAAAATAAATAAACAATATCACTTCCCTCTAAGTTTAGGTGAAACTCTTTTTGAAATGGGTGAACATGACTATAAACGAGGAAATATTGATAGAGCCAAAGAAAATTATCAGAACGCTAAAACTGCATTTGTAGAAATAAATGCCAATAAGAAATTATCTGTAGTTGAAAAACGCCTATCTGATTTTTCTAACTGATGAAATTCTAATACATCCTCTCCACCTCCCTACATAACTTTTACTAACAAATCCAGAACTACCCTTCTCTCAAATTCGATTATTATCATTCTAGTGTTTTGATGGTCTGAGTTATTGAATACATTATGAATCTGAATTTAAGATATACGATTAAGTACTCTAATAATTGATAACTTAATTGTACTGTAAAATCACAATAAAGGTAAAAAAGGAAAAGTAGAAAATGATACTGTTATATAATATTACAATCCTTATCAGTGGGATTATTATGGCTTTGTCGCTAATTCCAATCCGGCGTTTGATTACTCATTTACCAAATGCAAAGTTGAGATATAAATGGGATATATTGGGGGCACTCATACTTCTATTTATTACCGGATATATTGTTTTTCTATTTTCCTATTGGACAGATTTTAATCACGACCCGGATATAGTCGTGCCCATTCTATTCTTTTTTGCATCAATTTTCCTCTACCAGATAACAAGTCTTTCACTTCAAACCACAATTGATGCAAAACGCATCTCGAAACTTGAGCATGAAAATATCATGGATGACCTCATTGGTATTCATAATTTCAAATATTCCAATAAACGCCTCATTGAAGAAGTGGAAAGAGCCAAGAGATACGGTCACAATTTATCTATTATGCTGGTTGATATTGATCATTTCCATGTGGTCAATGATACCTATGGACAACAGACTGGGGACGAAGTATTAAGGCAGGTTGGTAAATTAATATCAAAAATGATTCGGGATACAGATGTAGTGGCTCGTTTTGAAAGCAAAGAAATCCTTGTTATCACTCCACACACTCCTATCGCTGCGATTCTACGCCTTGCTGAAAGATTAGGAGAGGCGGTAACAAAACTAAAAATGATTCCCGCCGATGAGAAAAATAACGAGAATAGCTTTGAAGTATCAATTAGCGGGGGAGTTGCAGGCATTGATGAAAATATTGCTTCTGCCAAAGAATTAGTCGAAAAAGCTGACAATTCATTGTTTGAGGCTAAGGATACAGGACGAAATAAAATAGTCTGTCATCAATTAAATGAAAATTGAAAAACATGATGACACCCGAGAATTCTGGGACTCAATAGCTTCTGATTGGCATACCCAGGTTGGTTTAGACGGAGATGTAAACCGGAGACTGAATTCAGATCCAGTATTATGGGAATTTGCCGGTGATGTAAATGGGTTGACGGTATTAGATGCTGGTTGTGGAACCGGTTATTTATCTCTGAAGTTAGCAGAAAAGGGTGCCATCGTCACCGGTGTAGACTTTTCCCCCAAAATGATTCAAATTGCCACAGAAAATTCAAAATCAGCAGGTCAGGATATTTCATTTTTAGTAGATTCATGCTCCAATTTAAAATCAATTAAGGATAATCATTTCGACCTGATTGTTTGCAATTATGTTCTAATGGATTTACCTGATCTAAAAGGAGCGATATCTTCATTTTACAGAATACTCAAAGAGAAGGCAGTAGCAGTTCTGATATTTTCACACCCGGCATTTCCGCAGGGAAAATCAACTAAAATTGGCAGCAGGAAACAAGTCTCATATCAATGGGATTTTTCATATTTTGAACAAAGGAGATGCACTGACCCCCCGTGGGCCCATTTTAAAAATGACTTTATCTGGTTCCATAGACCATTATCAGACTATTGGAAGGTTTTTAAATCAGCTGGATTTGAAGTAACAGAATTTGAAGAACCGAGATTGACCCTCCCCAATAAAGATACAATGATAGATCCTGAAAAATTAAATAACTGCCAGACCAGACCCTATTCAGTTGCTTTCAAATTGAATAAGCAATGAGACAGCTCTATTTATTTTAATGAAGATAAAAACCCATGATCATTATGGTGATTTGACCCGGAAACTATTTTTAATGATGGATGAGTTGTCATTAGAAAAAACTCGAAATTGGTGGCAAAAATACATGAAGTATGTGATTGAATTCAGGGGTATTGGTATCCCTCAAATTCGAGCACTTCTAGTGAATTGGCGAAACGATTGCAAAATCTATGATATGACTTATGCCGATCAGTATGATATTGCATTGTCATTATTCACAGGCGAAAAAGCAGAAGATAAACTTGCCGGTATTCTCTATATTGAAAATTATCTGGTGGATAGGGTTGATTGGAAAGATCTTTATAATGGCTATGAGAATATTTATGACAGACATTTAATTTTTGATTGGAATATTTGTGATTGGTTCTGTGTCAGAGTTCTGGGATCTACCTTAAAAAAATACGGCAAAGAATTTGGTGTAGCATTATCAAAATGGAAAGATGATGAATATTTGTGGAAGGCAAGATCATCTGTCGTGCCCTTTATAAAGGTTGCCAAAGAGGCACATTACTATCCAATAATAGAAAACAATTGTCAGACTCTCATCAAAAGAGATGAGCGATTTGCCAAAACATCCGTTGGTTGGCTTTTAAGAGAAATATCAAAACATGATGCAGTGTTTGTAACATCCTTTATAAATACTAACATTTCAAAATTTACCGTCGAAACAATAAAAAACGCGACCAAATACTTGAACGATGATAGACAGAAATTCTTAACTAAATTGAAACATTTACAATCATGAATAAATGGGATGTCCGTTATGATTTGGATGAATATGTATACGGAAAAGATCCTAATATTTTTCTTTCCGAAAATAGCGGTATTTTTTCAGGTAAAAATATATTGTCTCTAGGTGAAGGCGAGGGACGAAATGCCGTTTATCTTGCAAAATGTGGATTTAATGTTACCGCAGTAGATTCGTCCATTGTTGCATTAAAAAAAGCACAAAATCTTTCCAGGGAAAACGATGTATCACTAACCACAATTTGTGAAGACCTGTCAAATTTTACAATTGGATGTCAAAAATGGGACGGTATCATATCTATCTTCTGCCACACATCACCAGACTTGAGATCTAAAATTCTTAAAAACAGCGTCGCAGGATTACGTCAGAATGGAATCTTCCTTTTAGAAGCATACACAAAGGATCAACTGAATTATAACACCGGCGGTCCTCGAGTGGCGGCCCTGATGATGTCGCTGCAGCAATTAAAATGTGATCTGAGTGAATTGGATATAATTCATGGTGTTGAATTAATAAGAAAAATAAATGAAGGAAGTTTGCATTGCGGTACCAGCGCAGTTGTACAGATTTTGGCCATAAAGAGGCGACCACAAAAATGAATTAAAAATCGTCTCACCAGTTTGAGAAGTTTCGTATATACAAACACTGTTAAATTACTTGCTTTGCAATTACACGCTTTAATGACATCCATTCATCACAATCAATTATGAGGAATAAATGAAAAAATCGAAAGGACACACCTTTCATATCCCAGTAATGGGAACAGGTTTTACAATTGATACACCATTAAAGGTGGCCCATCTTGGTATCTCATCAGTGATTTCAATTATCGATGATGTGCTTGTAGAGAAAATGAGAAAATATTACAGCGAGAAAATGGATATTCCTTTTAACGAGATTTCCACAAAAATCGAAGATTTCCGCGCCAAAAGAATCACAGCCTACCTCAATCTTGTTAACGACTTGGTGAAGAAAAAATTTTCTGAATTAAAAAACAGTCATGCTGAAAAAAACCCAGAAATTGGCAAGTATTTCGACATGCTCCCGGATTATTCAACCCTGCAAAAAGAATTTCAAAGAATTAAAAACAAGTATAATTATGGTGACAAACTGCAATCATGGATAGGTGAAAATCTACGTCCTGGTGGAATCGATGTTAACATTATGACGAAAGTTGATAAAACCAACTTTAACAAGAAAAAAGAAAAACTCACCATTGAACATAACGATGCTCATGCTGCCTTAAGAGGATTCGCCATGAGTGACCTTGATTCCTCAGTCATATTTTCAGCAGGAATGAACCCAAGGTTGTATGGGTATATGGAGCATTTTGAAGATTTTTATCCTGATAAAACAGGATATATCAAAAAGAAAATTGTCATCAAAGTAAGTGATTACCGGTCAGCATTAATACAGGGAAAGTTTCTGGCAAAAAAAGGTCTATGGGTTTCAGAATTCAGATTAGAATCAGGACTGAACTGTGGTGGACATGCGTTTGCTTCTGATGGATACCTAATGGGTCCCATACTTCAAGAATTTAAAGAAAATCGTGCAATCCTGCAAAACACCCTGTACGAAATTTTCACAATGGCCTTAACAAAAAAAGACCGCTTCCTCCCTGAAGACGTTCCGTCCATGATGATTACCGCTCAAGGTGGTGTCGGAACCTCGGATGAACATGAGTTTCTCATGGAAAATTATGGTCTTGATTCTGTTGGATGGGCAACTCCCTTTTTATTAGTCCCAGAGGCAGCTAATGTGGATAAAACTACTGAACAATTACTGCAAAATGCCCAAGAAGACGACTTATACCTGAGTAAAATTTCACCATTAGGAGTCCCTTTTAACACTATACGTGGAAATACAAAGGATATTGAAAAGGAAACACTGGTGGAAAAAGGTAACCCCGGAAGCCCATGTCCTAAGAAATATCTTAAATCCAACACTGAATTCACCGATTTACCCATTTGTACTGCTTCCAGAAAATATCAAAATTTTAAGATTGAAGAATTAAAAACTCAAAACCTATCTATGCATGAGTTTAATCAGATGGTTAAAAAAATCACTGACAAAGCATGTTTATGCCTTGGACTTGGGACATCAGTCCAACATGTTAATAAAATGGATTTGAAAGCAGATGGTGAAGCGGTATCAATTTGTCCCGGTCCCAATATGGCATATTTCTCAAAAGTAATATCCTTGAAAAAAATGGTCGACCATATATACGGAAAAATCAATATAATTGATAGAACCGATAGACCGCATATGTTTATAAAAGAACTCACCTTATATGTTAACTATTTAGTTGATAATATAAACGAACTGCATGGAACTATTTCTGAAAAACAGGTAAAGTATTTCCAAAAATTCAGAGAGAACCTATTGGATGGTATTAAGTACTATCACGAATTATTTTCAAATGCAGAACAGACTTTTCAGGATCTGAAAATTGATGCACTGCTTCAACTTGAAGAAATTGAAAATACGCTTTACGATGTGAAGATGATAATTGAAAGGAATGTTCTTCAGCCAGCCTGAGTTAGAAAATCTACATCAATTATTTTAAAGTCGATGGATATCATCCAATCTTACTGACAATCCTTATAAGCCACAGATCGAAATTGCTTACTAAAGATGCTGATAAAATATATTTTGTCATTTCCCTGACACTATAATAAGCAAAAAATATAATTAAGTTTATCGGCCAGATTCGTAACGGGTTTTGTTTATTATTTACCAAATTTCAATTATTTAGGCAGAGATGTAATAATGAAAACAATATATATCGTAATTAGACACATTTTTGTGTTTTTGACAATATTGACAGGATTTTCTATATCACAAGTATACGAATTGGGAAATACCATAACCTTAGAGCATCAAAATCTCGATCTTTCCGTTTGTGCTGGTGGTGACGATATATTAAACCTTTCCAGTTATAATCACAATATTAATGGCGGTGATGAATATGTTATCTGGTTAGATGTTTTTGCACCCACCTGATATACCTGCCAGCTGGAGGTTCCAGATAACGAAGATTTAGCACAAATGTATTCTGACCAGGGACTGGTTTATATCCAGGCTGGTATTCTGTGGACTGAAACCATGAATTGTTCTGACTGGTTCAATCTTGGTGAAGATGGATATCCGGTAATTATTGATGATTCTGAAGACGAAAATTTTGTTGACTGGTTTGGACCGCCATATCCCAAAAATGTCATCTTAAACAAGGACATGGAAATCATCCACATAAGTTTCGGTCGTCATTATCCTGCCATCGAATCGGGTATTCTGCTTGGAATGAGCCAATTATCAATTAACGAAGATATGGAACCAGATTTCTACTTTAATTCGGATATTCAACCTTTTGATTATTCTGATACAAACCAAACAAATCCCCTCATAAATTTTGATGATAACGGCCAAATGCATCTTGTTTGGTTTCAAGGAGAAGAAAACTTTGCAAATATTTATTATTCGCGTTCGGATGACTTTGGTGAAACATTTTCCGATCCTGTAATGATAAATTCTATTGAAGGATCTGTACTGAATGCATTAGAAGACCAGCCAGTTCTGAAAACTAATAATGAAAAGATCATAATATTGTGGACAGACACACGGCTTTCAAGTAATGCTATTTTTATTTCGGAATCATTTGATGGCGGCCTCACCTTTGTAGAAAACCGGGAGGTCAGTAACCCACAACTGTCATCACGATTTCCTGAATTCGAAATTGCCCCGGATGGCATATATCATCTTTTATATTACGTGTTCGAAAATGATGAGATAGCTGGCACCCGATATGCCTGGTCCAATGACAGTAGTTCGTCATTCAACCCTGATATTGAAATGGATTTAACTGGGGGATATGGTACACCTTGTCCCACAGGCGCTCCTGATATGGAGTTTTCAAATGATGGTGATATTTTTATTGCCTTTAGAAATTTTATTTATAACGAGAGTGATCCGTTTGTTTCAAAAATATTTCATGGATCAACAGAGGTATACTGGACTGGGCCCCTTTACTGGTCCGAATGGAGCACTGATGTTTGCCCACCCTCAAGACCGGTTCTCGAATTGAATTACAATAGAATAGCCAGTGCATTTTCAATTTTCGATCCTGAGCAGACCTATATCCTTTTTGGAGTACAGGACGACTCATGGTTTGAACTGCCTTCACCGGTAGACCCAGTCCAAATCAGCCAATGGCAGGGATCACCATCTATAGTATTTGATGAAGAGTATCTCCATTCGGTTTGGGTGGAATCGACTCAGTCAAATCAGAATATATATTATGGTTTTGGCAAAACGTATGAACAGGGAATATTCAACAGACAGCAGGTAAATGACAATACTGTTCAATCCAATACTTTTGCTCAAAATCCGTATATTGATATTTATCAAGGAGAATTATTTTGTGTGTGGTCTGAGATGGATAACGGAATTTTTCAAATATTTTTTTCCCGAACCATTCAGAATATTCCCTCTTACGGTGATATAAATCAGGATGACCAGGTCAATATACTGGATATCATTTTTCTCATGAATTTTATTCTTGGTGAACAGGAATATTCTGATGAACAGTTACAGCTTGCAGATTTGAACCAGGATGCAGAAATCAATATTCTGGATGTGATTAATCTAATCAATTTGATATTGGATCCTTCTATAGATTAATTTCATCTTCACCCAGTTCATCTCTAAGCAAAAGCGCTGTACATGCAGAAGCAAGAACAAGTTTATCACGGCCATTTAAAGAATCGTTTAACCACACAATTCCCCCATTTAATAATTGAACTGCAGCGACTATTTGATCTTCATCATGAAATTCATAGCCGATAATTTTTGGCCCAAAGGATCCCTTCTCCAATTCACGGTTTGGTAAAATACGATAGTTCATCACGGGGCCAGTTAAAAATCCCTCCGAAGTATCCTCAAACATGATTTCATTCGGATTGTATAAAACCAGGTCAATGACAGTGCTGTCAGTATCAATAATGATTTTTGTGGTAAATAAATCTGTTACATCGATAGGAATGGATATTTTACTATTCAAAACATGAATTTTTGTACGCTTCATCTTACCAACACAAAATACCTGTGTAGAATTTCCATTCCCATCGTATAAAATATAGCTGTATTTTTGCTGAGACTTTTCAAAATCTGCCAAAAAATGAAATGACGAACCTGTTTGCCATCCTCCCTTTATGGTGCTGGTATTAAATTCACCAAACCGAATAACCTTCTTTAATTGCCATCCCTGGGTACCGGTGACTTTCATTGGTTGAGATGTTGATTTTAAATGTGGGTCAATTTTCATAATAACTGGCTTACAGCCAATTATTGTAAGCAGTACGATAACATAGATATATTTTGCAGACATGATAGTTTTCCTATTAATATAGTGAATAAACATACATAGAGCCGGTTTGGTTGGCAACCCAAAAGTAATTAAAAATATAATTTGCTATATTTATCCAATTAATTTAGAAAATGTTAAATAAACGCCTCTATATCTTTCGACATAAATTCCCACACAAAAAGATTCAATATTTCTTGCTATTTATGCCTTTGTGGTAAACAATAAATCACATTAAATTAATTAGATTTATTTGAATCGATATATAGCCAATTTCATATATCAACAGAAGCATTTTTAACCGTTTACCATAACAAAGGAGTATAACCACGGCACAGATTTTCACCAAACAATGGAATCTGCTACCTCTAATAGCAGGTGCAGCAGGAATGGTTGCACTGGTTGGAGCCGTAATTGGATTTACTTATTTTGGGTCCCCAAAATTTACCGATGTGGGGTACCGACCCGAACAACCTGTGCAATACAGTCACAAATTACACGCCGGTGATCTGGGCATAGATTGTCGATATTGCCATGTCGGTGTTGAGTTATCTTCAAAAGCGATCATACCGCCGACACAGACATGTATGAATTGTCACATACTAATAAAACCCGATAGTAAACTTCTTGAACCAGTTCATGAAAGTTGGGGTAATAATACAGCCATCGAATGGATTAGAGTCCATAAAGTACCAGACTACGCATTTTTTGACCACAGCGCACATGTTACCCGCGGAGTTGGATGTGCAAGTTGTCATGGAAGAGTAGACCAGATGGAGGAAGTTATGCTGGTTGAGCCCCTGAGCATGGGTTGGTGCCTGGATTGTCACAGAAACCCTGATGCCCATCTTAGACCACTTGACAAAGTTACTCAGATGGATTGGACAGCACCGGAGAATCAATTACAGCTTGCTGAAAAAATTAAAAAAGAACGTCACATTAATCCGCCAACAGATTGTACAGGATGTCACCGATGAGAATAGAAAAAAACGATAGTTTCATAGATGCAGAAATATTGGATAATTCCAACGGTGAAAACTCCAAAATGAATACGTCTGCTGATAGATTAACTATCCCTGCAAAATCCAATGGCAAAGATTACTGGCGTAGCCTGGATGAGCTGTCCAATACTGACAAATTTCAGTCATTTGTCGAAAACGAGTTCCCCGAAGGTACTATTGACATGCCCTCGCAGGTATCCCGAAAGAAATTCCTCGGGTTGATGGGTGCTTCACTGGCACTGGCAGGTCTCACTGCATGCCGACGACCCATTGAAAAAATACTTCCTTATATTAAAGCACCTGAAGAGATTATACCTGGCATACCAAAATATTATGCATCAGCAATGCCATTTGGTTTGAATTCTTATGGCATTGTTGTTGAAACTCACGAGGGCCGTCCGACAAAAATCGAAGGAAATAAAGGACATAGTTCATCCATGGGCAGGGCAAATTCATTTGTCCAATCCTCTGTTCTAAATTTATATGACCCAGATCGCTCACAGGCACCAAAACATCTTGGCAGAGAAGTAACCTGGAAAGCATTTCAGACGTTTTGGAAACCAGAACATGAACAATTTCTTGAAAACGATGGGGAGGGTCTTGCAGTACTCAGTGAGTCATTCGCCTCTCCCACTCTTAATAGACTTAGAAATTCCTTCCTCGAGAAATTTCCAAAAGCAACATGGGCTGCATACGAACCGGTATCAGATGAAAATATTTATAGGGGATTAGAAATTGCCACTGGGCAGGTATATCAGCCGATCAATCATTTTGATAAAGCTGATGTAATCCTCTCTATCGATTCTGACTTCTTGTATTTGGAATCAAGTGATATAGTAAGCTCACGGAGATTTGCCGATGGCCGGAGAGTTACTACCGAAAACGATTCCATGAACAGGTTATACTGTGTTGAAAACAGTTTTTCTGTAACTGGCGGTATGGCCGACCATCGTTTGATTATCCCCTATAATCGGATTGCCGCTTTTACAGCAGCTCTAATTACCGAATTAAGAAAATCAGGAATAAGTATCAGCACACCGGATGCAATTGACCAGATTGATGTGTCAGGTATAGATACTAAATGGGTTCGTATTCTTTCAAATGATCTTGTTTTCAATAAAGGCAAAAGTCTGGTAATTGCCGGATATCGACAGTCCGCCGAAGTTCATGCCATGGTATATGCCATTAATGATGGTCTTCAAAATAACGGAAAAACTATATATTATCACCAGCCGGAGGATCGGCTGTATCCCCGCAAAAGTGAATTCAAATCCCTTGTTAAAAATCTTGAAAGTGGTAAAATCAATACGCTGATCCTTTCAGATATAAATCCTGTCTATTCAAATTCAGCAGATACAGATTTTACTAGTGCAATGAAAATGGCCAAAAATGTCATTCATTATGGTGTATCAGAAAATGAAACTTCTGCCCTATGCAATTGGCATTTACCTGGAATTCATTACCTGGAAACATGGGGAGATGTAAGGTCATTTGATAATACTCTCAGTGTAATACAACCAATGATTGCACCATTATTTAAAGGTAAATCTCAGGCTGAGTTGTTCAATACGCTTTTGACCGCAGAATTTATCTCTGATTATGATCTTGTAAGAGAAACATGGAAGTCACTTCTGGTCTCACAGGGTTTTGATAAACAATGGCAGCAGGTTCTACATGATGGTTATCTTGCCGGTTCAGATTCACACCCAGAGGAAACCTCTATAAATAAAAGATCAATTACTGCCGGATTAAATAATTTTAACCCAGGAACAACCAAAGGCATTGAAGTCGTCTTTGCCAAATCCTCTGCAACATTTGACGGCAGATTTGCCAATAATGGCTGGCTGATGGAAAATCCTGATCCCGTTACAAAAGTATCCTGGGATAATGTGGCATCCATAAGTGAAAAAACAGCGACAAAACTTGGATTGAAAAATAAAGAACTTGCTGAGTTTTCAATAAATGGACAAAAAGCAACTGTACCTATCTGGATTATGCCTGGCCATGCCCATAATTCAATTACTATGACTTTAGGATACGGAAGAACATCAGGTGGAAGAATATCAAATAATGTCGGTGTCAATGTGAATCGATTAAAAACGTCTGATTCTTACCTATCCTCAGATGTTTCCGTCACTGGCACCGGTCGTTCATTTCTTATTGCCTGCACACAGGATCATCATGGGATGGGAAGTGAAAAACTGGTTGCAGATCAGATTCAGAAAAGATTGCCCATGATTGTTCGTGAATCCACATTGGACGAATATAGGTCTAACCCTGATTTTGTCAATGATGTGGTTGAACAGCCTGAATTATCATCTTTATGGAAAGAAAAAGAATATACGGAAGGTTATCAATGGGGAATGTCCATTGACCTCAATGTATGTACAGGTTGTAATGCCTGCTCCATTGCCTGTCAAAGTGAAAATAATATTCCTGTTGTCGGTAAAGACCAGGTAGAAAAAGGACGTGAAATGTCCTGGATTCGACTGGACAGATATTTCTCAGGTGATGTGGAAAACCCTGAAATGGTCTTTCAGCCTATAGCCTGCCAACATTGCGAAATGGCCCCATGTGAACAGGTTTGCCCGGTGACAGCTACGGTACATGATGATGAAGGATTAAATGCCATGGTTTATAACCGTTGTGCGGGAACCCGATACTGTGCCAATAACTGTCCATATAAAGTACGTCGGTATAATTTCTATAACTTTACAAGTGAACTACCTGAAATTGTACAAATGTCTCAAAATCCAAATGTGACAGTTCGTTTCAGAGGTGTGATGGAAAAATGTTCATTCTGTCTACAACGTATAAATCAGGCCAAGATTACCACAAAGAACGAAAATCGGACCATTGTTGATGGTGATGTGGTGGCTGCATGTCAACAGACTTGCCCCACCGATGCCATTGTATTTGGTAATATAAATGATCCTGATAGCAAAGTTTCAAAAATGAAAAAACAAAACAGAGATTACAGCCTTCTTGGAGAAATAAATACTCGGCCGAGAACAACATTTCTTGCCAAGCTTAGAAATCAGAATTCCAAGCTGGACTCATAAAATTATTAACAATAAAAACAGGAAAATTGGTGAATATATTGAATAAAAAACCCATCCGGTCCTCTGATACTGCATCAGTGTCCCCCGGTTCAATGTATGAAGAAGTTCCTTTGATTACCGGGAATCAGACATTTTCGTCTGTGACGGAAAAAATATGCAGTATTGTTGAAAACGATCCACCCAAAATGTGGTATGTGCTTTTTGGCATCTCATTATCACTTCTTCTAATGCTGGTGGGCTCTGTAGGATATCTTATCTGGGAAGGTACCGGAATTTGGGGCTTGAATAATCCTGTCGGATGGGGTTGGGCAATTGTCAATTTTGTATTCTGGGTTGGTATCGGCCATGCAGGTACTTTAATTTCGGCAGTCCTGTATCTGTTCCGACAGAAATGGAGAACCTCCATCAATCGTTTTGCAGAGGCAATGACTATATTTGCAGTGATTTGCGCCCTCTTGTTTCCAACAATTCATGTCGGACGAATATGGGTATTATATTGGTTCTTCCCTATTCCAAACCAGATGGAAATGTGGCCAAACTTCAGAAGCCCCCTGCTTTGGGATGTCTTTGCAGTAAGTATCTATTTTACGGTATCACTGTTATTCTGGTATGTTGGACTGGTTCCTGATCTGGCAACATTGCGGGATCGTGCCAAAACAAAAGCCAGGAGAGTTTTATTTGGAATTCTATCCCTTGGATGGAGGGGTGGCAATCGTCACTGGAGGCATTATGAACTTGGGTATTTGATCCTTGCAGGATTATCAACCCCATTGGTATTATCGGTTCACTCTGTTGTTAGTACCGACTTTGCCACAAGTATCATTCCAGGTTGGCATACCACCATATTCCCACCATACTTTGTTGCCGGTGCTATATTTTCCGGATTTGCCATGGTAATGACCCTGGCAATCATTGCCAGAAAAGCATTTGGTATGGAAGATTTTATCACCATTGGTCATTTGGAGAAAATGGCGAAAATCATCATGGTTACCGGTTTAATGGTGGGATATGCATACTCCATGGAATTCTTTATTGCCTGGTACAGCGGCAATGAATATGAGAAATTTACTTTTATTAATCGCGCCTTCGGGAATTATGCCTGGGGTTACTGGATAATGGTCAGCTGTAATGTATTGATTCCGCAGTTCTTCTGGTCAAGGAAGATGAGAACAAATGTTACCGTCCTTTTTATTCTCTCCATATTTGTAAATATCGGAATGTGGTTTGAGCGATTTGTGATTATTGTTTCATCTCTATCCAGAGATTATATCCCGTCAAGCTGGGATTATTATTCTCCAACCATTTGGGATATATCGGTTTTCCTTGGTTCATTCGGGTTGTTTTTTACGCTCTTCCTTTTGTTTATCAGATTTCTGCCAATGATATCCATGACAGAAGTAAAGGGTGTGCTACCGCAAGCCGATCCGCATCACGATATGTATCATAATTCGGGAGACAAATAATGAATACATCTGATGTAAAAATATATGGCGCCATCGCCGAATTCGAGAATCCCTCTGAATTACTGCATAGCGCTGAAAAAATGAGAGATGCCGGATTTAAAAAGTTTGAATGTCATTCCCCGTTTCCTATCCATGGCATGGATGACGCAATGGGATTAAAAAGATCTGTTCTTGGATACATTGTTTTTGTTTTTGGGTTGTTGGGTGCTGCCGGAGGATTTGCCCTGCAAACATGGGTTCATTCCGTGGCATATCCTTTAACCTATGCCGGTAAGCCGTTATTTAGCTGGCAGGCATTTATAATTGTTACTTTTGGCTTAATGGTGTTGGCTGGAGCGATTTCTGCAGTTATGGGGATTTTCCATTTAAGTAAGCTGCCTCGTTACTGGGATGCCATATTCTATTCAGATAGATTCAAAAAATTCAGCGACGATGGTTTTTTTATCAGCGTGGAATCCGACGATCCAAAATTCAATGAAAAGGGCACTATGGATTTTCTTGAATCAATTGGTGGAAAATTTGTGGAGGTCATAAAAGGCGCATGATTAAACATCAAATGCATAAAAAATCAAATTTCAGTTTTGGTTTGATTCCCACGATGACAATGGTTTTTGGCCTATTAATCATCTTTGGGTGTCAGGGGACCCCGTCACGGAAACCACCTATTCACCTTAATCCTAACATGGATAGTCAGAATCGATATGATCCTCAATCCACAAGTGATTTTTTTGAGAACGGAATGTCCATGAGAATGCCTGTTGAAGGGGCAGTTGCAGTTGGCGAATTGAGATTGGATGATGAATACTTCCTGGGTAAAGATTTAAGTGGAAATCATATTGATGGATTTCCCAATAGAGTAGATGTGACAGAAGATTTCATTTACCGTGGACAGCAACGCTATAATATTTACTGCGCCCCCTGTCATAGCCAGGTTGGTGATGGAAAAGGCATTGTCATGGAATACAATTACCCTATTCCACCTCCATCCTTTCATACTGAAAATGTTCAAAATATGAAAAATGGATATTTTTTCGATGTGATTTCAAATGGTGTTAGAAATATGCCCTCATACAAGCATCAGGTTGGTGTTGAAGACAGATGGGCTATTGTCACATATATCCGCGCTTTGCAAAAAAGTCAGAATGCAAAATTCACCGATATTCCTGAAGACAAAAGACAGGGGTTAAAATAAAAGTACGATGAATTCAAACGAAAATACGAATCAATTAGCAAACGAAAATACGGGTAAGATTTCCTTTGCCGTAGGTATTGCCGGAATCCTCTTATGTGTTGTTGGTTATTTAAAAGATCCTGAGCAGTTTATACATTCCTATCTTGTTGCTTATATGTTCTGGGTTACAATTTGCCTTGGTGCACTATTCTTTACCCTGATGCATCATCTGACGGGAGCAGTATGGAGTACCGTATTAAGGCATATCCTGGATGCAATCATGTCCACAATTCCGCTGATGGCAATCTTATGGATTCCAATCGGGTTTGGAATTCATGATCTATACCACTGGAGTCATGCATCTGCCGTGGCCCACGATGCCCTTCTTCAGGCAAAGGCACCATATTTAAACACTACATTTTTTGTGGTTCGGACGCTGATATACTTTATCATATGGTCCTTTTTATCGATAAAACTGATCAAACTCTCACGGTCAGCAGTCACTCATGCCGATCTGGATAGAATGCGCAAAGTGAGTGCAATAGGAACCGTGTTATTTGCTCTGACATTTTCATTTGCAATGTTTGATTGGTTAATGTCTCTTGATCCACATTGGTATTCGACAATATATGGCGTCTATCTGTTTGGAGGTGCTTATCTGAATGCTTTCGTTATAATTGTACTTATTGTTTTCTTGTTAAAAAAATCAAATATTTTAGATGGCATTGTTACCGAAGAGCATTACCAGGATCTCGGCAAGTTCATGTTTGGATTTATTGTGTTCTGGGCTTATATCTCTGCTTCACAATACTTTCTAATCTGGTATGGAAATATACCCGAAGAAACAATTTGGTATAAACATAGATGGGTAGGATCATGGAAAACGGTCAGCCTTACCCTGGTGTTTGTTGGTTTTGTATTGCCATTTATCATTCTTATGTTCAGAAGTGTAAAAAGAAACTTGACGTTTTTGACGGCCATATCACTACTTATTTTTGCGGCACATTATCTGGACATGTTTTGGAATGTAATGCCTGGTGTACAACATCATGGTGCTCATTTCTCCTGGATGGATATATCAACATTTCTTGCAATTAGCGGTATTGTATTCGGATTTATCTGGAGGTCCCTTGTAAACCATCCTATATACCCATCAAAGGATCCATTCATTCAGAAATCCATAGCATTTAAGAATTTTTAGAGGAAGCGTATGTCTGCTGGATATGAAAAAAAAGATGTATCTCTAAAGGGAATTACTTTAATTGGCATAGTATCAATAATTTTTGTCATTGCATCAGTGATCGCGGCAACAGAATACTACAGTTCAGTTAGAGAGGAAACATTCAACGAGATCGCCATGAAACCGGTATCAAAAAAACTGATAAAACTCAGGAAGCATGAACAGTCCCTTCTTACAGGGTATTCAGTATTGGATAAGGATAAAGGAATTTATCAAATTCCAATCAATGTTGCAATTAAACAGGTAGCAAACTCATATTAGATTCTTTCGAATTCTAATTTCAATTGATTTCTATATATAACATCGCAAACATTAAAATATTGTCAGGGTACATTTCCCGGTTAATGCTTCTGGTATTTTTTTTGAGTATCATTTCATCACAGGTGGTGAATGACAGTATCCCTGGACTACTTGAAATCGATATAATTCCCAGGATGGGTGAGACAATCCCTTTAAACCTTGAATTCGTGAACACCCGGAATGAACACGTTGTGCTGTCTGAATATTTTGATGAAGATACCCCTGTATTAATGGTTCTCGCCTATTCCAACTGCCCTATGCTCTGTTCTCTAGTATTAGATGGTGTTGTGGACGGGGTTGGTAATCTCGAATGGTTACCCGGCGATAAATTCAGGATGCTCACGGTGAGTATTGATCCAAATGAAAAAGTATCTGATGCGTCCCGACGACAGGGTTTGTATCTTCGGAGATTCAAGGAAGAAGTAAAACCTGAAAACTGGGATTTCCTTGTTGGCGAAGAAAAGAATATAAAAACGCTCGCCGATGCCCTGGGATTTGAATATTATTATGATGAAAATATTCAGCAGTTTGCCCATCCAGCAGTACTATTTGTATTAACCGGCAAAGGGATAATATCCCGCTATCATTTTGGACTTGACTTCCCGGAAAGGGATTTGCGATTTAGTCTCATGGAGGCCTCACAGGGCAAAATTGGAAACACCTTTGATAAACTGCTGCTCTACTGTTTTCAATATGATCCGGATGCCCAGGGGTATGTTCTAGTCGCAGCCCAAACGATGAAGCTGGGAGGATTGGCAACGGTCATCATCGGTGTGTTTATTTTGACCGGACTCTGGCTAAAGGAAAAAAAGAAAAACTATGGAAAAATCTAATATTTATTTAAAGGAAATAACCCAGATATGAAAACTGATGGGACTTTTATGCTTCCAAGTGCCAGCTCCACAATCGCTGGTGAGGTAGACTCGTTATTTTATTTTATATTTTACACTGCTGCAATTCTATTTGTCCTGGTGATTGGCGTCATGGTGTATTTTGTTATCCGTTACAAGAAAAAGGATAACGATGACAATCTCACCTCATCAGTAGATCATAACAATATTCTTGAAATAGCATGGACATTGATTCCGGCAATATTGGTGATGGTTGTATTTTTCTGGGGATTTAAAATTTATATGAAAATGAATGTGATACCAAGTCAGGCGATGGAAATAAAGGTGACCGCCCAGAAGTGGTTCTGGTCATTTGATTATCCTGAGGGTATCAATGTAACAAATGAACTGACTGTACCAGTCAATACACCTGTCAAACTCCTTATGTCTTCACAAGATGTTCTTCACAGTTTCTTTGTTCCAAGCTTCAGAACAAAAATGGATGTATTACCAAATCGCTACTCCATGCTGTGGTTTGAAGCGACAGAAACGGGGGAATTTGATCTCTTTTGTACCGAATACTGCGGCTTAAGTCACTCTGAAATGATCGGAAAAGTGATTGTAGTCACCCAGGAAGAATATGATTTATGGGTTGAAAAGGAATCCGTTATTGATGAAAGTATTCCATTGGATGTACTTGGAAAAGACCTGTTTAAGAAAAAAGCATGTTACACATGCCATTCTCTGGATGGGACTCGTTTAGTTGGTCCCACACTCAAGGAAATATTTGGCAGCGAAGTCAGGCACACAGATGGCACTACAGCAATTGTGGATGAAAACTATATTCGAGAATCTTTATTAGAACCTCATGCGAAAATAGTTGAGGGATACAGCCCGGTTATGCCGACTTTCCAGGGCCAGTTAAAAGACCGGGAAATTGATGGTCTGTCAGCTTTTATCAAATCACTTAAATAAACTCCAGGAATAATAATGAGTAATTTTGCTGAACGAAATTTTTTAAATACTCCTGCCGGATGGAAATCCTGGCTGGTTACTTTAGATCACAAAAGAATTGGCCTCATGTATTTATATGCAATTATGACCTTTCTTGCTGTTGGTGGACTTATAGCATTAGCTATTCGATTAGAACTTTTGAATCCAGGATCAGATTTTGTAACTGCGGATATTTATAATCGTTTGTTTACACTTCACGGTGCCATTATGATCTTTTTATTTATTATCCCATCTATACCTGCAGCATTGGGAAATATTATGCTTCCTGTCATGATAGGGGCCAAAGATGTCGCACTTCCAAGGCTGAATCTTTTGAGCTGGTATATCTTTTGTATCGGAGCATTTATTGCATTATACTCAATTTTAAAGGGTGGAGTTGATACGGGTTGGACTTTTTACACTCCATATAGTTCATCAACAGAAACGGCTGTTATTGCCATGACTTTTGGCGCATTTATCCTGGGATTCTCATCAATATTTACAGGTATCAACTTTATTGTGACAATCCACAAATTGAGAATGCCTGGTTTAACCTGGTTCAAGCTTCCCCTATTCGTCTGGGGATTATATGCTACTGCTATTATTCAGGTACTGGCCACACCCGTTGTTGCGATCACCCTCGCATTGTTAATAATGGAAAGACTTTGGGGTGTGGGAATATTTGATCCGGCAATGGGCGGAGATCCCGTTTTATTTCAGCATTTCTTCTGGTTCTATTCTCACCCCGTTGTATATGTAATGATATTACCTGGAATGGGTATTATTAGTGAAGTCATTGCTCATTTTTCTAAAAAACGGATTTTTGGTTATAGGGCTATTGCCTTTTCTTCATTGGGCATTGCCTTCTTAGGATTTTTAGTATGGGGCCATCATATGTTCACATCAGGTCAATCTGAATATGCTGCAATGATATTCTCAATGATCACCTTTTTTGTAGCGATTCCCTCAGGAATCAAGATATTCAATTGGCTGGCTACTTTGTATAATGGGAAAATAACCTTAGAAACCCCAATGCTATATGCCCTAATATTTTTGTTTACATTTGGAATTGGCGGCCTAACAGGTATATTTCTAGGGGCAATTGCAGTCGATATCCACCTGCATGATACATATTTTATAGTTGCCCATTTCCATTATACAATGATGGGTGGCACCGTTATGGCCTTCCTCGGTGGTTTACATTACTGGTGGCCAAAAATATTTGGCAGAATGTATAATGAAACCCATGGTAAAATATCGGCGTTTCTGATTTTTGTTGGATTCAATATGACCTTTATTCCCCAATTTTTCCTCGGGTCACAGGGAATGCCAAGACGATACTATATGTATGCGGATAGATTTCATACTTTAAATATCGTTTCAACGGTTGGATCATGGATACTCGCTGCCGGATTTTTTCTCATGTTGTATTATCTGGTCCGGTCAATAAAACATGGTAAACCTGCCGGAGCCAATCCCTGGGGTATTCATGGATTAGAGTGGACGACACCGTCCCCTGTTCCACCAGAGAATTTTTTAGAAGAACCAAAATTAGAGCACGGGCCCTATGATTATGATAAATTCATGCCCGAAAAAACAGTTTAAATAAAGGACCATTCATGAGTCATCCCGCTCATTTACAGCATCATTTCAGCGATTCGCAACAACAGCATGAATCCTCAAAATTGGGTATGTGGCTGTTTCTTGTCACTGAAGTATTAATGTTTGGCGGACTATTCTGCGCCTACGCCATTCTCAGGGCATGGTATCCTGAAATGTTTTTCCACGCTCACAAGGTACTTGATGTGATGATGGGGAGTGTAAATACTGTCGTACTTATTACCAGCTCCCTGACAATGGCTTTGTCCATTCATGCAATTCAAAACAATAACCAGAAGGCGGGAGTAAAATACCTGACAGTCACTTTAATACTTGCTTCAGTATTTCTAATAATCAAGTATTTTGAATATAGCCATAAAATTCACCTGGGACAGCTTCCAGGAAAGTTTTATACTTTCACAGGCATTGAGGGCAATAATCCCCATCTGTTTTTTAGTATGTATTTTCTAATGACCGGTTTACATGGAATACATGTAGTTGGTGGGATGGCAGTTATTTATTGGATGATGAGAAGAATGAAACGCGGGGAATTCTCATCAGAATATTACACCCCGGTTGAAATTGTAGGATTATTCTGGCATCTGGTTGACTTGATCTGGATTTTCCTCTTCCCTCTATTTTACCTGATAGGATAATTCAATGAGTACACATTCATCACCATATCACATCATTCCTTTCAAAACATATATCACTGTTTTTACAGCGTTACTTGTGCTCACAGTTGTTACTGTAGCTGTTTCCTTTGTAGACCTCGGCAGTTATAATCTGGTGATTGCCATGTTGGTAGCCAGTATAAAGGCATCATTAGTAGCAATGTTTTTTATGCATCTCTATTATGACAATAAATTAAATCTCATTATTTTTCTTACCTCATTATTGTTTCTTGCTATATTTATTATCTTTATAATGTTTGATACGATGACTCGGGATAATATTTATAAAATTAAAGCCGGCCCTATTAATCCGTCAGCGAAGATTTATGATAACCAAAAAAGCAGTGAAGGTGGAACAGGACATTAATCAGTATAAAATTCCCATTTCAATGGATATTAAAAATTATAATTTTACTCACTTAAGTGAGTAATTTGAATGTCAAAGCCTTCTACAATTAAATATTCTATATTCGCAGTCGGAATATTGGGAGCTATACTGCTTTCGATAATCTTCATGGGAGACAAGCAACAACCAGCCGTCATACTTCCTGAATTATATGTATTGCCTGAATTCAGTTTTCATGATTCACACGGAAATCCATTTGGAAAACAACAGATGATGGGGAAAATAAATGTTGTGGATTTCATGTTTACCACATGCATGGGGCCATGTCCGGTTATGAGCGCAAAAATGAAACGATTATATGAGAGATACGAACAGAGTGAAAATGTTCAATTAGTTTCAATTTCGGTAGATCCTGTTAGAGATACCGCAGCAGCCCTTTCTGAATATGGAAAAAGTCATGGTGTAGAGGATGATCGCTGGGTATTTATTCGTGAGGATCAAATCTCAAAAGTAGCAGACTTGTGTGAAAACGGCTTCAAACTTGCAGCGGATGGCTTCCCTTCAGGACATCCTATATTTCTAATTCTTGTGGATGACATGGGGATGATCAGGGGCTATTATGATGGATTGGATGACAGTCGCATAGATTTGCTTATCACCCATATCGACCAATTAATTTCATAATTTAAATCATGAAAAAAAAGAGAATACCAGCAAAAAACCTGCTTTCTGCTTATGTGGAAATGACCAAACCCAGAATATCTATCCTCGTGTTGGTCACGGCTTATTTGGGATATTATCTTGGTTTGAGAAGCATTGGATCTGTAGGTTTGGACTGGCAGAATATTCAATTGCTGTTTCATCTCTTACTTGGAACATATCTTTCATCCAGCGGTGCAGCGGTATTGAATCAGTATATTGAAAGAGATCATGACAGAAAGATGGAGCGGACAAAGCACCGCCCATTGCCAAGCGGCATTATCAAACCAAACCAGGCGCTAATCTTTGGTTTATCATTATCAATATTCGGTGTTTTGTACTTAATAACATTTACCAATCTTGCGACAGGTATCCTTTCTCTAACCACCATATTATTCTACACTCTTATTTACACGCCAAGTAAAAGACTCACGGTTTGGAACACAATGATTGGTTCGGTACCAGGAGCTCTGCCCCCAGTAGGCGGCTGGGTAGCGGTAACCGGTATTCTTGCTGCTCCGGCCTGGATACTTTTTGGGATTCTATTCTGCTGGCAGATACCTCATTTTCTATCAATTGCAATTATGTATGCAAAAGATTATGAGAAGGGTGGATTTAAAATGTTACCGACGGTTTATCCCGATACTGGACATACCAGATATCATATTCTGTTCTTCTCAATTGCCATGGCTGGGACCAGTATTGGTTTATTTTTAATCGATTTTGTAGGAATTATTTACGCTATTGGAACAGCAGTTATTAGCGTTGCTTTTCTGATTATGGTAATCCACAATATTCCATTTAATACCAGAAAACGAGCTTTAACGCTTATGTTCTCATCCATCATATATCTCCCGGCATTATTAATCATGATTTTTCTCGATGTTATGCTATAAATTGAGCAATCGATGAAATCGAGTTTAATTCCAAAAAATATCCCATATGGACGTTATGTCTTAAGCCTAATCTCTTTTATTTCTATTTCATTAGTCTTGTTTCTGTCTTATTATCCCAAAACAAATACTGTTGAACCTGAATGGTTAAAAGTGTTTCCTACTCTCATAGCCACCTTTAATGCAATCAGTGCTGGATTACTTATTGGCGCTTACATACAGATAAGGAAAAAAAATATAGGCGTCCATAAACGTCTTATGCTTATGGCATTTTCCAGTTCGGCCATGTTTATGATTGTTTACGTTATTTATCATAGTCTCAAGCTTGCCCCCACTCCTTACGCTGGCGACTGGCAATGGATTTACTATCTCATTTTAATTACCCATATTCCGCTGGCAGCTGCCACCGTTCCCCTGGCATTGTTTACTTTGGTCAAGGGATTATCAGGTAAAATTGAAAAACACAGAAAAATTGCCAGAATTACATTTCCAATTTGGATGTATGTATCTATCACTGGCGTATTGATTTACTATATGCTGTATTTGTGAGTTGTAATAACAGACAGATAAACTGAGAATCTATTGCTACCTATTAATTCTGTTGATAGAAAAATAGAATACTGACAGTAATCTTCACAATTTGATTCGTCAAAAAAATGATATTATAAAAGGACTTACCCATGCAGATAAAAACTGAATTTAAAAAAATGATATATACTCTTGCCTTATTGCTTATTTCCACAATTCTCATTGCAGCATTAAACTTATAAACGCAGTCACCCTATTTTGTTAAATTTGATTTTATACAGAAGCTATTTTGCTCGTATTCGAATATGGATATTGTTTTCTGTTGCCATGATATTGTTCATCACAAATCAAGGGATGGAAGGGGAATATCTTACATTACCGGTTATGAGGTATTATCTCGATGACTTAGTATTATTACCAATTTTCCTTCCCATACTGGGATGGATTTTTAAAATGGCAGGGTTAACAGATGTCGTTGAAATTTCGATGTTTCAAGTGATCCTGTCAGTCATTTATTTCAGTATAATCTTTGAGGTTATGCTTCCCGTATTTTTTCAAATTGGTGTTGCAGACCCCATGGATGTGTTAATGTATATCCTGGGAGGGATGATTACGTTATTGGTGTTTCGAAAAGATTATATACAGTCCTGAAAAACCAGTACATACATGATTATAATTTGTTAATATCTATCCAAAACAAGGCTCAAGATAAAACGAGAGCTGAATAAAACACAAAATGAAAACAATTAACCATATGTTAATGGGTTCAATACTTCAATACGATTTTCTGTAAGTAAAAATAATATGGAAAGATATTTGAGCTATTCAACTCCCGCTATAGGACTTATTATTACAAGTCAGTGATTAGAAAGGAAGATCCTCCTCATCCTCATTTGGTTCTGAAACCCCAGACTCAGTTTTTGCCCCATTCTTCTTCCATTCAAGAGGGGTGATTGAGCTGGCAACAATTTCTGTAGTCTTTCTGGTATTATCCTCTTTATCCTTCCAGGACCGTGTTTTCAATCGGCCTTCAATGCAGATCAATTGTCCTTTCTGGATAAAATCGCTGACAAAATCAGCAGATTTGCCCCAGGTAACGATATTATGCCACTCAGTATGTTCCTGACGATCCTCACCATTGCCCCACATTTCGTTTGTGGCTATTGAGAATGATGCCATGGATGTTCCTTTGGGAGTGTATCTGCCTTCTGGTTTGTCGCCTACACGGCCGACTAAGACAGCTCTATTTAAACTGGATTTATTCATGTTTCCTCCAACTATTTATTTTATAAAATCCAACCGAGTCATAATATAAATCTATTCGAAGATATAATAAATCAGTTTTTATTTCTTAATAATCTTGTAATTAAATTCGGATGGGGTCAAGAGAATGATCAATTCCACATTTGGCTAATTACAATTTATCAGATGGGTGAAATTGAGAAGAGTTATTGGATATGGAATTATTTTATTCCTTTTAATTATTGTGATTGTTTTCTACATAATAAAAAAATAATCGGGAATAAAAAAAGCTGGTAGATATACCAGCTTTCAAAGGCTCTGTAGCCCGTAGGAGAATCGAACTCCTGTTGCAGAGATGAAAACCCTGAGTCCTAACCACTAGACGAACGGGCCTAATTAAGCCCAGTATTTTAAAGCTAATTTTAAATATCATACAAATAAAATAAATCAATTGATGTTTCAAAGATAATATGTCTCGGTTTATATAAGATGTAAGCAGGAACCATAAAAAGAGAATAGTGGATTTCAATTGATGAATGGGAGAAGAATATCCTAATTTTACCTATCGTTCTAAAAGAAAATCATTGTATCTCATCCGACTAATTTAGGATAAACAGGAGAAATTATGAGCTGGTTCTTGAATTTTATGAATTCCTCAATTGGTAAGAAAATGCAAATGGCAATTACCGGGATTCTACTTTGCCTATTTCTTATCGTTCATGTTATAGGAAATCTGGTTTTATTTGCAGGTCCCAACGCATTTAATACATATGTAGAAGCCCTTTCCAGTGTGAAACCCCTCGTACGCTCTTTGGAGGTCGTACTTGCATTGATGTTCATCTGGCATATATTTAACGGTGTAAGATTGACTATTGAAAACAGGAAGGCTACACCAGAAAAATATTTGATGAATAAAGCCGCGGAGAATAGCAAGCTAACATCAAGGACAATGGGGTTAACCGGTAGTCTCATCTTTATTTTCCTTGTTACTCACCTTGGGACTATCTGGCGTCTGTTTCAATTAGAACACGGGGGAGGGAAGTTTTACGATATTGTTATTTCTGGGAGGTTTGGATTTAACAATATCTATTACACTTTAATTTATATTTTTGCCATGGCATTACTTGGGCTTCATCTCAGGCATGGCTTTCAATCCGCATTTCAAACTTTTGGTTGGAATCATAGCAAATATAAACCGCTTATATCGGGTGTAGCCGTTTTCTTCTGGCTCATCATCCCCTTGGCGTTTATGAGTATACCAATATATTTTGGCCTTTTAGGAGGAGGAAATTAATATGAAATTAGATGCGAAAATTCCCGAAGGTCTTCTTGCTGAAAAGTGGACAAATCACAAATTCAAGATTAATCTGGTAAACCCATCAAACAAACGAAAATATAAAGTTCTGATTGTCGGTACTGGTCTTGCCGGCGCTTCTGCTGCAGCTGCACTGGCTGAGTTGGGTTATAATGTTGAGGCTTTCTCTTATCACGAATCTCCAAGAAGAGCTCATAGTATCGCCGCTCAAGGTGGTATCAATGCTGCAAAAAATTATCCTGGAGATGGCGACTCTATATTTAGATTATTCTATGATACCATAAAAGGTGGTGATTACAGATCCCGGGAAGCCAATGTATATCGTCTTGCAGAAGTAAGTAATAACATTATTGATCAATGTGTTGCACAGGGGATTCCCTTTGCAAGAGAATATGGTGGTTTGCTTTCAAACCGTTCATTTGGAGGTGCTCAGGTATCCCGAACATTTTACGCCCGCGGCCAAACAGGCCAGCAGTTATTACTTGGAGCCTATTCTGCACTTGTAAGACAGATGAATACCGGCAAGGTGAATTTTCATGCTAGAACAGAATTGCAGGATATCGTTGTTGTTGATGGTCAGGCGAAAGGCATAATTACGCGGAATCTTGTTACCGGAAAATTAGAATCGCATGCTGGAGACGCTGTCGTTATGGCCACTGGTGGATATGGGAATGTATTTTTCCTTTCCACAAACGCCATGGCAAGCAACGGTTCTGCGGCCTGGCGGGCACATAAAAAAGGTGCTCTGTTTGCAAATCCCTGTTTCACACAGATCCATCCAACCTGTATTCCTGTTGCCAGTGGATCACAGTCAAAACTCACATTAATGAGTGAAAGTCTGCGAAACGATGGTCGTATTTGGGTCCCGAAGAAAAAAGGTGATGATCGGGCACCGGGAAATATTCCAGAAGATGAACGAGATTATTACCTTGAACGTCTCTATCCATCTTTTGGTAATCTGGTGCCAAGAGATGTGGCCTCCCGTCGAGCTAAAGAAATGTGTGATATGGGTCATGGCGTTGGCGCAACAAAGTTGGCTGTTTATCTTGATTTCGAAGATGTGATTGGTCGAAACGGTAAAAATTGGGTGGCGGATAAATATGGAAATCTCTTTGATATGTATGAAGAGATTACCGGTGAAAATCCCTATAAAACACCAATGAGAATTTATCCCGCTGTCCATTATACAATGGGTGGTCTTTGGGTAGATTATAATCTCATGTCTTCCATACCCGGTTTATATGTAATGGGAGAAGCAAATTTTTCAGATCATGGTGCTAACAGATTAGGTGCCAGTGCCTTAATGCAGGGACTCGCTGATGGATATTTTGTTATCCCCTATACGATTGCTGATTATCTCTCGGGAAATACAGGTGGATTCTCAGATACTTCTGCATCAGAATTCATTGAAACAGAAAAGGGAATCCAGGATAACATTCAGAGAATGTTATCAATAAAGGGCTCACAAACCGTCGATGAAATTCATAAAAAACTTGGACTCGTCATGTGGGAAAATGTCGGAATGGCAAGAAATAAAGAAGGATTGAAGAAAGCCATCATAGAAATACCAAAATTGAGAAAAGAGTTCTGGGAAGATGTAAATATCCCAGGGTCATCTAATTCTATGAATACCGAACTTGAAAAGGCAGGAAGATTGGCTGATTTTCTTGAACTTGGTGAGCTCATGGCAAGGGATGCACTTGAAAGAGAAGAATCTTGCGGTGGACATTTCAGGGAAGAGTTCCAGACAGAAGAAAATGAAGCCAAACGGGATGACAAAAACTTTACATTTGTATCGGCATGGGAATTCAAGGGGGTAGAAAAAGAACCTGTTGTTCACAAAGAAGATCTTGTATTTGAGAATGTGAAATTAACCACAAGGAGTTACAAATAATGAATGTAACACTAAAAGTATGGAGACAAAGCAATTCTCAATCCAAAGGATTTTTTAGCATTTATAATGTCTCTGATGTAAGTGAAGAAATGTCATTTTTTGAAATGCTGGATATGTTAAATGAGTCACTGGTAGAGAAGGGTGAGGAACCCATTGCATTTGATCATGACTGTCGCGAGGGAATCTGTGGAACCTGTGGTGTATTTATTAATGGACGGGCTCATGGTCCCATAAGTGGAATTACAACATGTCAACTGCACATGAGACGATTCAATAATGGCGATACTATTATCATTGAACCCTGGCGTGCAAAAGCTTTTCCGGTTATAAAGGATTTGGTTGTTGACAGAACCTCATTAGATAGGGTTATGATGTCTGGTGGATATGTTTCTGTGAATACTGGAGGCACTCCCGACGCCAATGCTATACCCATCTCAAAAGTAAATGCCGACGAAGCCATGGACGCTGCTTCCTGTATCGGATGCGGGGCCTGTGTTGCGACCTGCAAAAACTCATCAGCCATGTTATTTGTATCAGCTAAAGTATCACAGTATGCTTTATTACCGCAGGGCATGATAGAAAAGAAAATCCGTGCCCAGAATATGGTAGATAGCATGGATGAGGAAGGATTTGGTAATTGTTCAAATACGTATGCCTGTGAAGCTGAATGTCCGAAAGAAATATCTGTTTCTCATATTGCCAGGATGAACAGGGAATTCTTCAAAGCCAGTATCTCATAATTTGATCCTTGGACAAATCAAATCGTTAAAATAAATATAAAACGGACAGCTTTAGCTGTCCGTTTTTGTTACTAGGAGTCAAAATTTTACTCAAGTGAAAAATTGATTGGTATATTAATCCATACACCAACGCTTTTATCTCTTTGTTTGGCGGCCTTCCATTTAGTTTTCATTATAGCATCAATGGCTGCTTCGTTTAATCCGGTATTGGGATATCCTTCAGCCACTTGGATTTCAGTAATTGTGCCAAATTTATTTATAAATACTGAAACAGTGACGGTTCCATATACACCTGCTTCCTGAGCGATTGGTGGATAAATGATATTTTTCCCTAATGCTTTGTAACCACCAATGGGTTTTGGTTTTTCAGTATGTGGGATAAATATGAATCCCTTGTCGGGTGTAGAAATTGGTGGGCGATCCCACGTCTGATCAAAATCAAATGGCTCGTATTCTTTTATTGTAATAAGGGTATCTATTATCTCAATTTCTTCATCAAGTACGGGAATATTGTGGCGAGATGGAGGTAAAATAATTTTTTCCTGAATTGTTATCGGGATATCTGTGATCTCGATAATTTCCGTTTTGTCCTCATTAGTTAACTGTACTTTCTCCTCGAAAAACCTGGGAAACAGATATGAAATAAATGCAATCCCAAATATTACCAATATAGAAATGTATCTCACTCGAAGTGGATAAAATTTATTTTGTCTCTCAACTTTCACAATACTTTCCTTTCATTTATTGAAATGCAATTATTTCAATGAAAATTTTATTGGAATACTAACCCATACAGCAACATTTTTATCTCTTTGCTGAGCAGGTTTCCATTTTGTTTTTCTAATAGCTTTGATTGCAGCCTCATCCAATCCTGTATTTGGCATCCCATTAAGTATAATAGTCTCTTTTATTTTTCCATTTTCGTCGATATAGGTCTGTATGATAACCGTTCCATGGATACCAGCTTCTCTGGCAATTTCAGGATAGATAACATTACGTCCTAACTCAGCGTATCCTCCAACAGGCTCAGGCACTTTATCATAAGGTATGAATTTTACTTCAGTTTTCTTATCGTCCGCAATGCGTGGCGGTGGTGGCCAATCATCAAAATCGTCATTTGTTGTTTCATCAGTAGTACGCTCTTCATCTAAAAATTCATCTTCATCAGGAACAGGGATTGTTTCGTGTGGTGGTCGTGGTGGAATAATTTCTGGAGGTGTATTATTGAAGTCAATAAATTCAATAATTTCCTGTTTGTCTTCACTGGTCAGTTCTGATTGTTCATTAAAAAAGCGAGGAAATAGATATGAGATAAAGGCAATTCCAAAAATAACCAATATTGAGATGTATCGTATTCGAATGGAATAAAATGAGTTTGCTTCTTTTGTTTTCATGTTAATACTCCTTATTTGATCAAATATTATTGTAATTTAAATTCGATAGGAAATTCAAGAGTTACCCCTAGTTTTCTATCTTGCTGCTGTGCTGGTTTCCAACGTGTGTTTCTTACTGCATCAACGGCGGCTTCATCAAGTAATAAATGAGCAGAACTAATTATCTTAATGTGTTCGATAATACCAGACTTATTAATAAATACCGCCAGCTTAACGGTACCTTCAATCCCCAAATGAATCGCATCTGGTGGATATACTGGTCTAATGGGTGTAATGAGTATTGGTGCTTTACTATATAATACAACTGGGAAAAAATCAGTGGTTTTTGCAGGTGGTGGTCGGTCCCATTTTTTAAATAGAAAATCATTAACAGGTATGGTTGTTATGTCATCATCTTCAAATTCGACCGTAGGATCGATAACTGGAATGGTGGGTTTTGACGGTGGTATTATGATCTTCTCCTGTACTGTTGCCGGGATATCAGTCAGCTCAATTATATCCTTTTTATCAGCATGGGTTAACTGCATATTCTCGTCGATGAATCTTGGAAACAGGTAGGTAAGTAAAGCCATTCCAATCATAACAAATATAGTTGAGTATCTTAATCTAACTGGATATTTTTTTGAAAGTATATCTTGTCTCATTTTTATATCCTCCGGTTAATTACTAAAAGAAAATATGTAACATATTGTAACAATCACAAGACAAAAATATATTTGTGATAGTAACTGCCTGAAAAATAAAAACCCGATAAAATAGTTTATCGGGTTTTTTCTGGTTCAATTTAGATTATTGTAGATGATTAATCGGAAGAAATCTCAAATATAATAGGGATGGATATCCATACGCCGACTTTCTTGTCACGCTGAAGGGCAGGTTTCCATTTGGTTCGTTTAATAGCAGCAACAGCAGCTTCGTTTAACCCAGTATTTGGGATTCCTTTTAAAACTATAGTTTCCCCGACAATGCCATTTTTATCAATATATGTCTGAACAATGACAGTACCTTCAATACCGGCTTCCATGGCAATATCAGGGTAAACCACCAATCGCTGCATGGCATTATATCCACCTATTGGTTCAGGCTCTTTGTCATATGGTATAAATTTTACCCTAGGACCATCACCAGATGGAGGTGGCGGCGGTGTTTCCCAATCTTCAAAATCGTCGAAATCCAATTCGTCAAGAGTGATGTCTTCATCATCAAATTCCTCATCGGAAGCAACAGGTATAGAAGGTCGAGATGGTGGTTCTGGTATTTTAAATTGTTCGGTTTGTGGAATATCAATAGTTTCAATATTCTCGACAATTTGCTGATTATCAAGTTTTCTTGCTTCATCAAGGAATCTGGGGAAGGCATAAAATATGATAGCAATTCCAATTATGACGTATACGGCAATATACCGTAATCGGGTTGGGTATCGAAGTAATAATGGATCTATTCTCATAATTGACGTATTTTGATTTAAAAAAATTATATCATTCTAAAAACATCAGCAATCATCGGATGGATCGAAATTCTAACGCCAGTTATAAAACTAACCGGGGGGCTATATAATCAATTTGCTTTCAAAGAAAAGTTAATTGGAATAGAAATCCAAACGCCGACTTTTCTATCTCTTTGCAGAGCTGGTTTCCACCGAGTTTTTTTAATAGCTTCAATCGCTGCTTCATCGAGACCAGTATTTGGAATCCCTTTCATAATTACCCAATCGGTCACAACCCCTTTATCATTGATAAAAGCCTGTATGATAACTGTGCCTTCGATTCCTGCTTCCATGGCGATATCAGGGTATACCACATTGCGTTTTAGAGAACCATAACCACCAATGGGTTCAGGAGCCTTGTCGTATGGGATAAATTTTACTTTAGGCCCATCATCAGAAGGTGGTGGCGGTGGTGTAGCCCAATCATCAAAATCATCAAAGTCCATTTCGTCAAGAGTGATATCCTCATCATCAAATTCTTCGTCGGAGGCGATAGGAATTGAGGGTCGGGATGGCGGTTCTGGTATTTTAAACTGCTCGGTCTGAGGGATATCAACAGTTTCGATATTCTCAACTATTTGATCTCGATCAAGCTTTTTGGCTTCATCAAGAAACCGCGGGAATAAATACATGACGAGAGATATGGCAATAATAACATACACAGCCATAGATCTGAGCCTGGTAGGATAACTGGTTAAAAGAGGGTCTTCTCTGAGCATTAGATCAATTATTCCTGTGTTTTTGCAGAGTAACTGAGTTTCAATGCATATGCATTGCGCAATTCAGTGTGAATACTAGTGATTGTTTCCATAGATGCATTTTGATCAGCCCTCAATGAAATAGTCGTTTTGGGTCTTTTCTGCATTTTACTGGAAATAATAAACCTAAGATCTTTCATATTTACTAAATGGTCATCAACCATTACGGAACCATTATTGGAAGCCCAGACATACGCTGTATTTCTCTTACTTTCGAGTTTTTCGATCATTTTTGCCTTTGGCACCAACACATCCAGTCCCTCGAATTCTCTCATGACAGTAGTCACCATAAAAAAGATCAGCAGCATGAAGATAATATCAGGCATAGATGCAGTAGAGACTTCAGCGCTTTCACGTGTTTTTCTAGATATATGCATTATGATTCATCCGGGTTAGCAATAGATATTTTTTGGGCCCCAGCAACTTTTAGCTGATCAAGAACCTGTATATAAATATCATATTTAGTATGAGCATGTGGTTTGACGGAGAAGATCATGATCTGTTTGCCATCGGGGGTAAAACCACGCTGTTTTATGGCGCGATCTGCTTCCCGGGCAATATCTCTGACTTGGACAACTTTATCATTCATCAAAATTTTTCCAGCTTGATTGATCAGGATATTAGTGATATTCTGTGGTGGGATGGCTATTTCAGTATCCTCAGGTTGAGGCAGGACAAGATTGATACCTTTGTCCATAGAGATTGTTGTAGTCACGAGAAAGAATACCAATAACAGGAAGGCAATATCTGCCATAGATGATGAAGAAAAACCGCCCAATTCGCGTCTTGGTTTACTTAACATAATTTTTACCGGGATAAATTATCCGCGGAACTTATCCTTAACAGCTGAAAGCAGGATAGTTGTGCTGCGTTGCATTTTGACAATCTGGTTGTCAATGATGTACAAACAGGAGTTTTGTAAAACTTGAAGAATCAACGCGGCCACCAGACCAAAAGCAGTAGTAAGAAGTGCTACCGATATACCGCCGGCAACAACAGCAGGAGAAATATCATTGGCTGCTTTTATGTCATTAAAAGCCTGAATCATACCCCAGACAGTTCCGAGAAATCCAAGCATCGGTGCAGTAGCAATCATAAGTGAAATCCAAGTCATATTTTTTTCGAGGGAAGCCATTTCGACAGCACCAGCACGATCAAGAATATGTTCTGCTTCATCAGCACCGAGATGAGCCCTGTCAAGCGAAGCAAGACATAAATTGGCAACGGGTCCTTTGCCAGTTTCGCAATGTGATTTTGCTACATCAAATCCTTGTGTTTCAATTAAATTGGTTACTTCGATGGCGAATTCATCACCGGAAGATAATCCACCAATTAGGTGCACAAGTCTTTCAAGCACAAATAATAGCCCAATTATCAATGCCCCAAGGATGGGCCACATGAAGCCACCGCCATCAAGAAATAGTTGTACCATTCTTTCCTCTCTTATTTACGATTAATTATAATATTGGTTAAAAATTTGATTAAAATTCGGTCGTGAACATTAAGCAATTTTGTTATTGTCTGCCAAGAGTATTTATCTACTATCGACTGGATAAAAGAGCTTTGGCTTCGTCAATATGATTTAGAGCTTCACTTACATGTTTATCAATATCTAACATCTTTTTGTAAAGAAAAGTTTTACCCCAAATCATACCGGAAACTTCAGCAAGTAGGCGAGTTTCTACGACATGCCAATCCTTTTCAATATCTTCACGGACATACTCATATTCTTTTTCATCCAACCATTCAAATAACAACTCGCGATCTTTATCTTTAAATTCATATTTGCGGTCGAATTCATCAAAGTTTCTATACTTAGATGATATTTTATCTTTTAGTAGATTGCCGTAATTAAATAGTGGCCTTTCAACATTCCAAATCAGTCTGGATGTACTAAGTTCTATATTGGCGTCATTTATAATATAGACGTCAGGTGTAATTCCACCGCCTCCATATACCGTCCTGCCTGCTTTTGTTTTAAATTGTGGTCTTTCAGCTAGAGTTGAATCAGAGGCTTCTCTATTTTCAACGCGAAGGTCAGAGTAATAATCTACGAGTCCATCATCATAATCTCTCTGTATGAGACGACCGCTGGGTGTATAATATCTGGCAATGGTAATTCTGGCAGCAGAACCATCTTTTAATGGATATTGCCGCTGAACCAAGCCTTTCCCAAAACTGGTTTCACCAACGACCAGACCACGGTCTAAATCCTGTAAAGCACCACTGACAATTTCACTGGCACTGGCAGAACCACGGTTAATTAGAGCAATTACAGGATACTGTTTATGAGCACCCCATTTATGTGCCCTAAAAACTTCATGTGAATCAGAAAGTCGTCCCTTGGTATATAGGATGGTGTCATTGGAAGCCACAAACATGTCAACAATTTTGATTGCCTGATCCATGTAACCACCACCATTATTGCGCAGATCAAGAATCAAATGATCCATTCCCTCATTTTCCAAACCTTTCAAGGCATTATCTAATTCCTCTGCAGTAGTAGAAGAAAAACGATTCACTTTAACATATCCAGTTTGCTCATCAATCATAAAGCTGGCAAGTACACTGACGATGGGAATCTCATCCCGGATCAAAGTCACATCAAAAGACTCATCCAAACCACCCCGACGAATAGTAACCACCACTTTAGACCCCTTTGGGCCTCTCAGCTTACTAAATACTTCTTTCTGAGTGATTTTATAGGCGGACTCATCATCGATTCGTATAATCTTATCACCAGATTGCAATCCTGCACGGTCAGAAGGGGTTCCGGGGATGGGAGAAATAACCGTGAGAAATCCATCGAGGATGGCAAATTCGATTCCAATACCTTCAAATTTACCAGCAAATTGTTCAGTCACCTCCTTCATATGGTCTTCCGAAATATAATTTGAATGGGGATCCAATCTGTCAAGTAATCCCTCTATTGCACCTTCAAGAATGTCATCCATATCAACATCTTCAACATAATTGGTGTTTACCAGCTGGATCAACTGGCTGAGGGTTTTCATTTTACGATATTTGTCTTTAATGGATTCAGATTGGAATCCGTAAATCCCAAATAGAATTGCGACAACCAAAAGGGTGTAAATAATTTTTTTCATAGCACTAAAGGTAACAAATTAATGGATCAACTTACAACTTTCAAAATGTTATAGATTGTGACGATTATTGTTGAATTTGTCGGGGAGCATCAATTCTGTTTTTGCATAAGATGCAACTTAATTGTCAGTTTTTCAAACTATGCATCAAAATATTCCGAATGTATTATATTGCAAAGACTCGCTCAATTTTCGACCATATTTATTTTGAGGAAATTAGCATTGAATATTGAATGTTGAACATCGATTCACGAAAGTCGAATTGAAACAGACAAAGTCAATAACTAAGCATATTCTGAAATCATCATTCGTTAATCTTTATTCAGAAATCAGCTTTGAGATATTATTTAAGGATAGGTGCAAGAATCTCGAGCCTGCCTTCAGGAGCATCCGGAGCATTGGCATAGGGCTGAATCTCAAGTAATTCACAAATCAGCGGATACACATGAATATTCTCAAATGTATCAATCATCAAACCTTCTTTAATTTTTGGACCCATAGCATAGAAAATGGCATGCAATTCCTTGATTTCAGGTGCAAAACCATGATTTCCACCCTCAGGGCCGCCTCGCTTATCAAATCTATTCTGATCCATAATCGTCCATCCCTTGTCTGCTACAATAAGAAAATCACCTGTATTGCGATTGACAAAATGATATCTATCGGGAATATTTCTTTTTGCATAAACGGCGACAGATGGCATGGTAGAGAGTTTTTTACCGATAAATAATCTGGATATCCAGCTTTTAGCAGTCACTTGAGCATACGGACCGACAATGTCCAGATAATAATCATTTACATCATTCAGGTAATCATCAATAATTACATATTTGTCTTTATTTAAAGCCGTCATTCCATGGTCGCTGACAATGACCAGATTAACCTGATCAGAGATAGAAAGAGATTTTACTCCATCAAGTAATTTGCCCAAAAGTTGATCCATATCCAATATTACTGAATCTGTCTCGGCGCTTTCCGGTCCGGACACATGGCCCACATGATCTGGCTCACTAAAATATAGCATAATCAGATGGGGCCGTTTTTCCTCAGGAAGCTGGAGCCACTGGATAACCGAATCTACCCGGCTTTCAAATGGCACTGATCCATCATACATCTTTGTTATTGATGGCGACAATCCTTTTATTGGAGCTTCCGATCCAACCCAAAAAAACGAGGCTGCCCTAACCCCCTGTCGCTCAGCAGTTACCCAAATGGGTTCAGCCTGATACCATTTAGGATCCTGCACCGTTTCCCTATCCCCAATGGAATATATTTCCTTAAATTTCTGGTCGTAAAATGAGTTTCCCGTAAGCATATGAGTTTGGGTATAGGCTCCTGTGGCAAGACTATAATGATTCGGAAATGTTTTTGTGGGAAATACCGGTTGCAAGGATTCTGCCTTAACGCCGTGATCTCTCATATAATCAAAACTGGGAGTATGGACTCGATCTGTGTAATTGTATCGGAATCCATCAAAAGAAACCATAATAACATAAGATTCATCTTGTGAAAAAACTATTCCAGAAAGGATTAATATAATTGGCAGCAGTTTTTTTATCATTTTTTTAACCTATTTGTTTGTTGGGTGGCATGAGTCAAATCTTTCACTTTTTTTCAAATGGCAGACAAGAAGTTTCTAAAAAATTTATTTAAATCTGATTGCTATCCCCATAAAATCTCAAATTCTAAGGATGATAACAAATTATCCGTTATCCATACCTGATTTTCGTTTAATTTTCACGAGCATATCATGACAAAAACAACAAATTTACCACCACTCGCAGAGAGGATCAGACCCAGATCCATAAATGAATTTATAGGTCAATCCGGTATTATTCATGACCAAAGTCTGTTATTACAGTCCATACGACGAAAAACGCCATTTTCTCTTATTTTCTGGGGACCGCCTGGAACTGGGAAAACCACTTTGGCCCGAATTCTCTCAACTGAATACGGTTCGGAATATCTTGAACTTTCAGCGGTATCTTCAGGGGTAGCAGATATTCGGAAATCACTGGCAAAAGCAAGCGAATACAAAAAAATGGATAAACAAACGATTCTGTTTATCGATGAAATTCATCGTTTCAGTAAATCGCAACAGGATGCATTACTTCATGCCGTTGAGGATGGTACAATCATCCTATTTGGGGCAACCACTGAAAATCCTTCTTTTGAAGTAATCGCCCCACTTCTATCCAGATGCCGGGTTATAAAATTGCTGGCTTTTGAAGAAAGTGATTTGAAGCGGATTCTGCAGCGTGCCCTTGAGACTGATATTCTCTTTTCATCAAGAAAAATAATTTTGTCGGAAAAGATTTCAAATATGCTCACCCAAACCAGTGGCGGTGATGCCCGTAAAATGCTCAACACTCTTGAACTTGCCATATCCTTTCATGATGAAAATGAGGTGAATCTCACTGAAAATGATCTCTCTGAAGCACTACAGCAAAAGCATGTCATTTATGATCGTGCCGGGGATTATCATTATGACATTATTTCTGCTTTTATCAAATCTGTACGAGGATCTGACCCGGATGCAGCTTTATATTGGTTAGCAATCATGTTAGAGGGAGGGGAAAAACCTGAATTCATATCCCGCCGATTGATTATTTTAGCTTCAGAAGATATTGGCAATGCCGATCCATACGCGGTTATGTTGGCGAATTCCTGTTTTCAATCTGTTCATACTATCGGTATGCCGGAGAGTGCCATTATATTAGGACAATTAACTACATATCTCGCCGGCGCACCCAAGAGTAATGCCGCCTATAAGGGCATCAAAGCAGCACAGGGTTATATTCAAGAAAATGGGGCTGAATCCGTACCGCTACATCTAAGAAATTCTCCTACAAAACTCATGAAAAATATGGGTTATGGGAAAAACTATCATTATCCACATGATCAGGATAACCATTTTGTAAATGAAAATTACTTTCCTGATAAATTGAATAAGAAACCATCTTTTTATATACCGTCGGATCAGGGTCGGGAAAAATTCCTGCGAGATCGACTCCGATATCTTTGGAAAGACAGGTTTTAAAAAAATATCGATAGGTAATAAAATATGAATAGAATTCAAATTTATGAATACGAAAATTTAAAACCCTTAATCCCAACCTATGCTTTGGTTGGCAACGTGGACTTGGTTTTAATTCGATTAGAAGATGATCAAAATGTGTCAGTTATGTATGGTCGTTGTCTCCATCGCGGTGCTCTCATGTCTGATGGATATATCGATGGTGAGAATCTGTTATGCGGTCTTCATAGCTGGGATTATAGCTATAAGACTGGAATAAGCTCGTATAATCCAAAAGAACGATTAAAGAAGTTTGCATCCTGGGTTGAGGATGGCAAAGTCTGTGTAGATGAGGATGAGATAAAAGCTTGGGAGCAGGATAATCCGCAGCCATATAATCGAGAAAAATATCAGGGATTGTATCAGGATATTCATGGGACCACTATGGAACCACATGCCCAATACATCCAACATCTTGCTGAAAATGGACTCTCAAAAGTAGGTCATCATGGGCGAGTTGGGGCAATGGGTGTCCCACAAAATCAACTTCCTCAGTGGCAGGATATCCAGATACTCACAGCCCAGCTTCATAAAATTCCGATGCTGGATGATGACCCTGTCAAAACTCAGGTAATTATTGGTCCAAAAGCGAAGAAGCCGTTGATTCTAAAACATCCATTATTTGTATCGGATATGAGTTTTGGTGCATTATCAGAGGAAGCAAAAACTGCTTTGGCGAAAGGAGCTGAACTTGCCGGTACCGGAATCTGCTCTGGTGAAGGAGGAATGCTGCCAGACGAACAGGCTGCAAATTCTCGATACCTCTACGAGCTAGCATCAGCAAGATTTGGTTATTCAATGGATAAAGTCAAAAAATGTCAAGCATTTCATTTTAAATGTGGCCAGGGAGCAAAAACGGGTACTGGTGGACATCTACCGGGAAATAAAGTCAAAGGAAAGATTGCTGAAGTTCGTGGTTTAAAGGAAGGTGAATCAGCTATATCACCATCGCGATTTCCTGACTGGGAGCATATTGATGATTATCGAATATTTGCCAAAGAAGTTCGTGAAGCCACTGGTGGCATTCCAATTGGTGTAAAACTGTCCGCACAACATATTGAGCGAGACATTGAAGCGGCTTTACAAATTGGTGTTGACTATATCATTCTAGATGGACGTGGTGGTGGCACCGGTGCAGCACCATTGATTTTCAGGGATAATATCTCTGTTCCCACAATCCCGGCATTGGCTCGGGCTCGCGCCTACCTGGATAAAAAAGATCGAAATGATATAACGTTGATTATCACAGGTGGGCTGCGCTTACCGGCAGACTTTGTTAAAGCTTTAGCATTGGGTGCAGACGCCATTGCCCTGTCCAATGCCGCCATTCAGGCTATTGGTTGTCTGGGGATGCGTGCCTGTCACACCAATAATTGTCCAGTTGGTATTGCCACTCAGAAACCACATCTTCGCCAAAGACTAAAAATTGAAAAAGGGGCAAATCAATTACACAATTTCTTCCAGTCTTCAACAGAATTAATGAAGGTTATGGCGAGAGCCTGTGGGCATAATCATTTGGACCAGTTTTGTTTAGATGATCTGACGACTTGGAATCGTGAAATGGCACATTTGACCGGCGTCGCCTATGGTGGCGTATCATTGGATTGAATAAATCATGGATCTGTTAAAAGCCGATTATAGTATTTGAGCGCGATTTTTCTTGACTAGCAGAAGAAATATTAATGGAGAATTAAATGAATAATATTTTTACACGATTGATGAACCTGGCATTATTAATAACAATTTCAGCCACCTTTGGTTTATCAGAGGCTATACCCTTTGATACCGAGAATTGGGAGATTCATGCAAAAGAAAGTAGAATGGAGAATTATCTGGGCAGAAACAGTCTTTTTCTAAAAGGCGGTCATGCCGTGGTAAAGGAATCCGAATTCTCAGATGGCATAATTGAATATGATGTGGCCTTTGACGGTACCCGCGGATTTAACGGTGTTGTGTGGCGGATAAAGGATGACTATAATTATGAGAAATTCTATATCAGACCCCATCAATCGGGAAACCCTGATGCAAATCAATATACTCCAGTATTTAACGGTGTCTCCGGGTGGCAATTGTATGCATCCGGTAATGGATTTGGAGCCCCCTATGATTATCCTTCAAATGAATGGATTCATGTGAAGGTATTGGTTTCGGGAAGTGAAGGTGAAATTTATATAGGTGATATGGATACGCCTTTATTCTTCATAAATGAAATGAAGACTGGGATTAAATCTGGTAAAGTTGGATTGGTTGTAGAAGTGCCATTTTTGGCTCCGGCATATTTTTCAAACTTTAGTTACAAAAATGTAAAAGACCTACAGTTAAAGGGATCGGCAACAAATGAAGTAAAACCCAGCGGGACTATTTCATCATGGCAAATTTCTAATCCATTTAAAGAGTCTGAAATTAATGACAAATACAACTACTTGCATATAGAGAAGGATTTATCCTGGCAGAGGCTAAACAGCGAAGTCAGTGGGATTACCAATATTTCCAGATTGCACAGTATACTTGAAAAGAAAAACACATCGTTTGCTAAAGTAACAATTGTCTCTGATAGCGAGCAGACAAAGAAGCTTAATTTTGGTTTTAGCAGCCGGATTATGATATTTCTAAATGGTCAATTACTTTATTCTGGTCAGGATGCTTTCCTAACCAGGGATTATCGATTTCTTGGAACTATGGGTTACTTCGACGATGTGTATTTATCATTGAACAAGGGTGAAAATGAAATATGGATGGCTATTTCAGAAGATTTGACATTCCGAGGGGGATGGGGATTTCAAGCAAAAATTGAAGACCAAAAAGGCATCAGAATTTATCAAGATGAATAAAGACATTTTGAGGGATACATCGGAATGATAATTGCCCAAATTATTAATATTTCCAAATGATACTAATAATAAACGGCTCTGTCGGTGTTGGCAAAACCTCAATTTCCTTTTCCCTTCAAGAACGTTTCAAAAAATCGATCATGTTGGATGGCGATTATATTGGTGCTGTACATCCATTTCAGATTTATAACGAAGAACGAACCCAATATCTTTACCAAACACTTACACATTTATTAAAATTTCATAAAAAGAATGGATATTCTAATTTTGTCATCAACTATGTTTTTGAAACACCAAATCAGTTAAAATCTTTAATTGAATTACTAAAACCAATGGATAATGAAATCCATAGTTTCTGGTTAACTTGTTCAAGTGCAGAAAATAGGGAGCGAGTGCGTCAACGAAATTCAGATGATCTGGAATGGGAATTAAACAGATTCAAGGAACTTGCGAATATTCAAAAGGAAAATGTAGTTAAAGGAAATATTGGTTTTCAGATCGATACCACCAATCTTACCATTTCACAGGTAACAGATATTATTTGGCAAAGAATTCAAGAAAGAGAAGATAATTATGCAGAATGAAGTAATTGGAATTCTTCACCCCGGAAATATGGGGATATTTGTCGCTGCCATGTTGGTGGATAATGGTTATCCTGTCCACTGGGTTGCAAAAGGTAGAAGCAAAAATAGTAAAATGAGGGCTGGAAAATACAATCTGATCGCATATGACTCACTTGCTGAATTCTGTCAAAGCTGTTCGGTTATATTCAGTGTTTGTCCTCCCCATGCTGCTGAAGATGTGGCAGATTCTGTGATAAAATGTAAATTTAAAGGGACTTTTGTTGATGCGAATGCAATCTCGCCAATGAGGACAATAAAAATTTCTGGAAAAATGACGAGTGCTGGAATTACTTTTATCGATGGCGGGATTGTGGGGGGGCCAGCCTGGAAATCAGGCAAGACTCATCTATATCTATCCGGGAACGGTATAGAGAAAATAGCCAGTCTATTTGCAAAAGGCAATTTGGTCGCAGATTGCCTTAGCAACGAAATTGGCAAAGCCTCAGCGATAAAAATGTGTTATGCGGCTTGGACAAAAGGCAGCACAGCTTTGTTATGTGCCATTCAAGCCGCTGCTGATGATTATGGGGTAAGAGAAAGACTGGACCAGCAATGGGATGAGGATTGGCCGGGATTTAGTGAAAAAGCTCAGAATCGTGCCCGGAGGGTTACTGCAAAAGCTTGGCGATTTTCCGGTGAAATGGAAGAAATATCTTCCACATTTCAAGAAGCTGGTGGATTGGGTGGTTTCCATGAAGCTGCAGCAGATTTGTACCAACGACTAGCAGGTTTTAAAGATGCTTCTGAATTGCCACAGTTACAAGATGTCCTGAACACTTTGAAAGTGAACCCTGAAAAGGAATCTCCCCATTAGAAGATAATCCAAAGCCTTAAATCGATATTATCGATTTATTCCAAAGATCCTTTTGGAATCCATCGACAATGTCGATGGGCTAATTTGGGAACATGATGTAGAAAAATTGACAAAAATTTCAAAAGTATCTCTGGATATTTGTTGCTAACTATTAATAAGTTTCTAAACATTGAAGGAATGAAAACTAGTTGAAGGTCTTTATGAATAATCAAATTTTTGCAAAATCACTGCTTAGGAAATGATATATAAAGAATACAAGCACAACCCACCTCATTTATTTGTTAAAAATGAAAAATATTTTATTACAGCCAGCACCTATCAAAAGAAAAAGTTTTTCATACAAAAAGAGGCAAAGGAATACTTAAAAAACTCTATAATCCGGGCTTTTTCGGAATTCAAATGGCAAATTGACGATTGGGTCATCTTGGATAATCATTATCATCTTATGGTGGAGTCAACTGACACACCAGTTGAATTGGTTGAGATTATTAGGCGAATACATCGGTTTTCAGCGATTTGGTTGAAGAAAAATTTTACTGAATATAATGCTCTTGGCAGAATTTGGTATAATTACTGGGATACCTGTGTTTCATTTGAGAAATCTTATTTTAACAGATTAAACTATATTTGGTTTAATCCTGTAAAACATGGGTATGTAGAATTCCCAGAGGAATGGGAGTTTGGTAGTTATTTTACCCGAGCAAGAGAAGATGATAAAGCGATGCAAAAAATTATAAACCAATATCGTATCGATCAAATGAAAATCAAAGATGATTTCTAGTATTGAAATGCCTTGTAATAAAGTTTTGAGTACAATTCTTTAAATCGATATTATCGATTTATTCCAAGGCTCTTTTTGGAGTTTTTGGCATACAATTGGTGAAAATGGTGATATTTCCTTTGAAGATTTATACCCTCAGTATTATTGAGTTTTCCCAAGTCTTTTTGGAATTCATCGACAGTGTCGATTGGGCAAAAAATTATGCAAATGGCTTATCGGTATCTTTTGGGTTCCACCAAGTCTATTGATGAAACCCAAACTAACCGATTTTATTTTACCAGCAAGACCTTCTGAAATGAAATTTCATTTCCAGCTTTTAATTTTATAAAGTAGACTCCAGTTGGAGAAGATCCAGCATTCCAGGTCATTTGATAAATACCAGCGCTTTGATGTTCATTTCTTAACTCGGATATTTGTGTCCCAAGCATATCGTAAACGATAATTTCAACATGTGAATTCTCAGAAAGCTCATACTCAAAGTTCGTTACAGGATTAAAGGGATTCGGATAGGCCGCATTAAACCTAAATTGTTGTGGAATAATTTCGATATCAGCCATGATTCCATTTCCATGTCCATCGGCAGCAAGAGCAGTTTCTACCGATAGGTCACCACTGTAAGAGATTACCAATTCATTTATGAGGGCAGATCCCATCGCATCAAATAAAAGCAAAAGTCCATTCTGATGATGCAACTGCCAGCCGGGAGGTAAATTCATTGGATTGAGTTGGTAATTACCAGTCAATTGTATTTCGATACCGGCCAGGTTACCATCCCCTGAAATTTTTAATTCTCCATTGCCAAAACTCACTTGAGCTTCGTTCAAACTATCACCGCGGCTCAACTCACCGTTTAAGATCACATTTACGATGAATACAACATCGAGGACATTAATAATTCCATCTTCATTTAGGTCACCGGCCCATGTTTGATATTCATCATATCCACCATTGAGAATCATATCTATTAGGAGAACAAGATCAGACACATTTAAAACGGCATCACCATTGATATCACCGGATGCTCCGCCAAAAACAGTTTGAATATTTGATGGTTGGCTTTCATTACCATTGCTGTCTGTTGCAGTTACAAGATATTCCAATTCAATACCATATTCAAAAGTTATATCATCAAAAGCATTTTCTGTCACATAACCAACTGATTCATCATTTCGGTAAATAGTATAATACTGAAAATCCGTCGCCATGGATGAATTCCATTCCAACCCAACACTTCCCGGAATAAAACTGGCTAACAATTGTGTCGGTGCAGATGGGGCAATATTATCAACCGAATATCCGCTGGCAGGATCAGAAATCCAGGTGCCTTCATCCATTCCAGAGATAATTCTAAAATCGGCTAAACCATATGAAGTATCAGATGAATCCTGAAGCGTGGAAACTTCGTAAGTATAAATATCCTGATAATATGCATAACCGGATGCAACAGCTACCCAGAGAAATTCACCGTCAATTGGGTCAAGTCTTTCAATAGTATATCCCTCAGTGGTTCGACTGGAATTCATATCACTTGCAGCCCTCTGGAATTCCACATAAACCCGACCACCTTGATCGGCAGGTACATCCCATATACTAATAATCTGAGCAGAACAGAATTCACTAGGTTCCAGTCCAGTCATTCCACCAACACAGATACCACAGTCATCAAGATATGCACCACTGCCAATCACACCATCGCAATCTTGAGTCTCGACACAATCATTATCTGGGTTATCATCGCAAACTCCACATCCATCCACATATGAATCACCAAAACAAACACCGGCACAATCCATATCATTATTATTGCCGTAACATTGACCGCAGTCATCCATTTCATAACCCGGTAGGAGACCGGTGTTGCCACTAACACAGGATTGACATTCATCCCAGAATGCAGAACCAAAACAGTCTCCGTTACAGTCCATATCCTGATTCTCACCAAAGCACACACCGCAATCATCCATTGCCCATCCAGGTTGCAATTCTGTGTTTCCACCTACACATTCACCACATTCATCTATAAATGCCTGACCGCCCAGGTCACCATTGCAGTCGAGATTATAGTATTCACAACTACCATCATCAATTGTGGCATCAGGATCATAATTTATTGCTTCAGGGTCAGTGCAGCCTGAAATATCACCCTCACCATTTCCATCAAATGAAGTGGATCCATCCGGTTGATAATAATAATTGAATGAGAAACGAGGGTAATCCCAGCTATTGGAAACAGAGGTTACTTCTAAGACAGCATAATTCTGAGCAGTACGACAATAAACAACCCAAACATTACCAACGGCAAGAGGCTGTCCACCATTTCCATTAGGCCAACTCCATGAAATTGTAGGCCAGGTTTCGTCAACTGCTGGTACAGAGGTTATAGTTGCAAGCGAGCTGTCAGGTGAGAGATAATAAATAGGACTTGGGTTATTAAACCCAGAATAGAAATTCCAATTCATACCATCAGAAAAATATGCCGACTCACTGCCAAAGTTGGTACCTTCATTACCAGAGATCATCACATCCATTCCTGTAGTATCGGTACCATTGATACCAAATTCAAAATTAAAGTAAATAGAATCAGGGTGAGCAGACATGGTGGCAGAACCATAAATCAAAGCAGGTTCGCAATCATTGTTTGGATCTTCGTCACATTCACCACAAGCATCCACATAGGCATTGCCAAAACAGGTACCGGCACAATCCATCGATCCATTGTTGCCATAACACTGTCCACAATCATCCATTTCATATCCTGGAAGCAGGCCCGTATTTCCACCGACACAGGATTGACATTCATCCCAGAAAGCAGAACCAAAACAATCGCCATTACAGTCCATATCAGAATTATCTCCAAAACAAATACCGCAGTCATCGGCGGCCCATTCGGGTGCCAATTCGGTGTAACCACCAACACATTCACCACAATCATCAATGAAGGCTTCGCCATCTGGATCGCCATTACAATCTACAAAATAGTAACAACTGCCATCATCGATTGTAGCGTTGGGATTATAATTAAGTGCTTCCGGGTTTGTACAACCAGAAACTTCACCGTCGCCGTCGAATGATGTGGATCCATCCGGTTGAAAATAATAATTAAAGGAGAATCTTGGGTAATCCCAGCTGTTGGTTACGTATGTCACTTCTAACACTGCATAGCTTTGAGTAGTACGACAATAAACAACCCAAACATTACCAACGGCAAGTGGCTGTCCACCATTTCCATTTGGCCAGCTCCATGAAATTGTTGGCCAGTTTTCGTCAACCATAGGGACGGATGTTATGGTTGCAAGAGAGCTGTCAGGTGAGAGATAATAAATAGGACTTGGGTTATTAAACCCAGAATAGAAATTCCAATTCATACCATCAGAAAAATATGCCGACTCACTGCCAAAGTTTGTCCCTTCATTACCGGAAATCATCACATCCATTCCAGTAGTATCGCTGCCATTGGTGCCAGTTTCAAAGTTAAAGTAAATAGAATCAGGGTGAGCAGACATGGTTGCTGAACCAAAAATCATTCCAGGAGCATCGACACATTCACCATTGTCACATACCAATCCGTTGTCGCAAATCACCTCATCGCAGGGGTCGGGATCATCACCGAATCCAACTGATCCATCAGTTTGATACATATAATTAAATGAAAAACCATTGTTTGACCATGGATTCACCTGAGTGATTTCCAAAACTGCATAACTTTGAGTTGTACGAGTAAAAACAACCCAAACATTACCTACTGTAAGAGGCTGTCCGCCATTACCACCAAGCCAGTCCCAGGAAACAGTGGTCCAGTTAACGTCGGGATCATCAACGGTGGGGACTTCAGATACATTTTCAAGACTACCATCCACGGCATAATAGAAGAGATCGCTTGGGTCGGCAAAAGGAACGGTGCCATAGAATCCACCTTCGTTGCCAAAATTTGTCCCTTCATTTCCAGTGATCATTACATCCATCCCAGTGGGATTTCCGCTGACGGTACCAGAGGCAAAATGAAAATATAACGAATCGGGGTGGCTGGAAATACGACCATTGCCGTAAACCACATTGCGGCTGGAATTATCTGCAAATGTGAAAGATAGAGAAATTAAAACCAGAATTAGAACTTTGCTTTTTAAAAATGTCATTATTACTCCTTTATTTAGAATATATTTTCAATCCATATTGACAATTCGTTGTCAGTGGTTTCCAAATTATCAAGGGTTAACTAACCGCTCCTTGATGCGGGTGGGTTCATTTTAGTTAATGAAATCTGTGATAATAAATAAGATCATATGATCTTATGTTTTCGGGCTACTTCCACTGCTTGTATTTTATTATTAACATGCAGTTTTTCGTAAATATTTGCAATGTGTTTTCGGACAGTTGTTGGGGCAATGAAGAGTATTTTGGCTATTTCTTTGTAGTTCAGACCATTACAAATATGTTCAAGTACCTCTGTCTCCCGGGTTGATAAAATTTTCTTTTTTTCAAGTTCGCCTGTTGCGGGTAATTCTGCTGATTGCAGTAGTTTTAGTGTTTTATATGCCACCGTTGGTGAAATAGGTGCTCCGCCATTCATGATTAACTGGATACCATCATAGAGTTCTATCGTAGTAATTTCTTTTAGCAGATATCCAGATGCTCCCGCCTGGATTGATTGTAAAATTTTGGTGTCATCGTCAAAAACCGTCAACATTATTATTTTTATATGAGGATATAGTTGTTTGACGATTGCCGTGGTTTCAATCCCATCCAATTCAGGCATTTCGATATCCATCAAAATAACATCAATATTGGAATCATTTTTTAAGTGATCAAGAAGGTCTGCTCCGTTATGCCCGCGGAACTGATACTCTATTTCATCAGGATAGGATCTTAGTTTTTCGATTACCTCCTGAGCTAGAAACTGATTGTCTTCGGCAATTGCGATATTAATTTTATTCGTCATTGGGGTATAAATTATTAAGTCAGAGAGTGGTCAGCCAATACTACATATGTACTATTTTTTAGGGATCTGAATGGCAATTGAGGTTCCTGGATTTGAGGCTTTTATTGAGAAGGATCCACTCAGTTTTTTACTGCGAGTTTTTATATTTGTAAGACCGTTACCATATTTCAAAGTTTTATGATCGATACCAATACCATCATCTTCAATAGTAATGTTGATGGTATCTTGAGTCTCAGACCATGTTAAAGTTATGCGATTTGCGTTGGCATGTTTAATGGCATTTTGGATGCCTTCCTGGACAATTCGGAATAAATTCAGCATTGTTGTAGAGTTGATGGGGATTATGTTTTTTGTTTGATCACTTACGATAATTTCAGGTTTTGTGATTACCTTTTGCAGTTTTTGTCTCAATTCCTGAACCTTTAAAATGAGAAGTTTAGTATCGCCGTCATCCTGCTTTAATGCCCATATTGAATTCCGTAGATCATCAATGGATTCTCTGCAAAAAGAACCAATACTATTCAACTTTTGATTTATATTCGCTGTATTTTTTGAGTTTGTTAGGTTATCTAAGGAATTGATCATAAAGGTAAGGTTTGAACCGATATTATCATGAAGTTCGCTAGACAGCTGCAATTTCTCTTCGGTCAGTTTTTGCTGTAATTCGGCCTGTTCCTTTTGATTTTGCAATTGCATTCGATGCTGCTTGTGAGTCATTTTTATTTTATTATTTCTATATATGATATAGAAGCTAATAGAGATCAATAATATAAACAAAAAAGCCGATGTTAGCTGTAATGATCGATTTCTTAATGCGAGATTTTTTTCTGAAAGCTGACGATCCTTTTTTTCAGTTTCGTAGGTAATTTCTAATTCGGCAATTTTCTCGTTCATTTGAGTATTTAACTCGTTTTCCTTATATTCCATGTATTGTTTCTGATTTGCTAATGCATCTCTAAAATTTCCTGTCAATTCATATAGTTCAGCTATTTGCTGATAAGAATATTGAACTAAATAGGCATAGTTTAAAGGTATCCCTTTCGTAATTGCCTGTTTATAATAACTGATAGCAGTATCAAAATCCTGCATATCCTGATAAATATCCGCATGATATGCCAGGTTTTCAGCCCGGCCGAAATCACCCTGTTCCTTACTTCTAATTGAATCAGATTCTGCTAAATACTCGAAGGCTTTGTTATATTGTCCTTGAGCAGCAAATAATTCTGCCAACTTATTCAAACTATATGGTATGCCAACACTATCTGCGAGTTGTCGCTTCAAACCCAGGGCTTTAGAATAGAAGTAGAATGCAGAATCTAATTGTTCTTCCAAAAGTTTTAAGACACCATAATTATCATATAAAGTAGTGAGGTTTTGATTAAGGTTATATTGCTCTGCGATTGAAATTCCCATTCTCATATATTTATTGGCAGATGTCATATTTCTACGTTTGAGTCCGTAACCGTAGCCTCCGTAAGCAGAACTCAGTTTATTATAATCTTCTAATTCTTCAAAGATGGTGGCTGCTTTTAAAAATGCTGAGTTTGCTTTATCATGTGCGCCACTAATCCCCAGGGCCAAAGCCAACTTATCTAATGCAACGGCTTCACCATATTCATAGTTAATGTTACGTGAGTTCTCCACATTTTTCTCGAAAGTTGTGACAGATTCTTGCAGATGTGAGATGATATATTGATATTGAATTTGATTGATGGAATCAATTTGAGCAATGGTGGATTGTGAGAATACAGGGCTGATAAACATCAGTAACCCCAAAACATTAATAAAGATGAAATATGGCATGTGCGTCTGGATATTATAAAAATTCGATTTGTGATTTCATAGGATGGGAGAAATTTACCTGTATCCAGTATTATTTTCAAACATATCTGAATAGTTGAAATCTAAGACGATAATGTTGTAAATCATAAGTAAATGTTCAACAGGACCTCATCCCCAGCCCTTCTCCTCAACAGGAGAAGGGGGACTCAGGAACGGAATTTTATCAGGTACAGAAGTAAGCGCGCAAACTTGGTGATAGTATTTTAAGTTTTCCGCTGTCAAGGTCTGCCTACCGCAAACAGGGGAAATGTCCGATATGGCAAGGGGGTTCTATTCAAGATAGTAACACTAAAAAAGAATGTACTGAAGAATCCACCCCCGCCAGCGGTGGATAAAGAAAAATCATGATTTTTAAAGATCGAATATATTGAATATCGAGTTATGATTAACGATATGTGAATTTTGAGGTGAATGCCTGCCCAAAGGCATAATATAAAATTTGTGTTTTTCCCCTGTCAAGGGGAAATGTCCGATAGGGCAAAGGGGTCCGCATTTGTGAACATGAAGAAAAAATACTGCAATATAATAATCAATATGAATAAAATATTGCAGTATTTACGCAATATGATCTATATTGTGATTGTAATTACTTCAATATAATATATATTTCAATGGAATCATTATGACAGCTTTTCCTATTATTTTCAAACCGGCCGACGGATTTTCTCCATCATTAGATATACAATTTAGTAAAAATACACAATGGGTTGAATTCGTTTCCCATATTGTCCAATTTGGTGAATCTGATGTACCTGAAACTCATGGTCAGCTCAACCAATTATTACAATTTGAAGGGGATCCCTCTAGACGAGCAATTTTGCTTGCTGGAATTGGCAGATGTTATATCCATGAGGGCTATTTTCTTAAAGGGGCACAAACTTTGGGTTATGCACATTCCCTATTGCCGGATAATAGTACAAATGAAAACGCTTTTATTCTTTTAGAGATGATTGCTTTCCTGGCTATTAACGGACAGCATGATTTGTCGCTATTACTTTTAGAAAGAGTTCCCAACCTCACCTCAATGGAATACCTTCTCAGATTGGCAGATTATTATGGTGCCGTGCACAAAACACGGAGTGGTTCGCTGGAGGATGTTCAAGGGTTGTTAGACTCTGTTGTCTATTTTGAGAATATCCAGCTTCATTCCACGATGGCATATCATTATAAAAATATTGGTAATGTTTATCGAAAGTATTCTGAATTCGACCTGGCGAAAGAATATTATGATCAGGCAATTCAAATCAGTAAAAAATACAGTTACACTCATATTGAAGCGGCAGTTCAACATGATATTGGCATGCTTCATTTCCGACTAGGAAATTTTCAAAAAGGGCTGCAGACCCTTGAGGGAACTTTAGATATTGCTGAAAATCACTACACCCGCAGCTTCATTCATGCCAATATGGGTTTCATCCTCATGCGCAAGCAAAGGATTGAAGAAGCAACCCGCCATTTTCAAAAATCATTAAACATTGCCGTAAATAACGGCATTCATCACATGATTGCCGGCTGTGCTTATTATCTTGGTGAATGCCACAAGCAGACTGAAAATATAGAATTGGCAAGTTATTTCTATCGGAAAGGATATGAAGCGGCCACCGAATTGTTGAAACAGCATTTTCCATATTCAGGTGATAGAATGTTGGCCGTTGAAGGTTATAATAAATTTCTTGTTAATCATCAGAATATTTCAACTTCGCAATCACCCAAAGATGACTTCTCCTTTGCAATAGATAAATCACTAAAAGAAATTCGCGGACTTTTTCAAAATGTTATCTTGGAAAGTGCCGTGCGTGAAACAGGATCAATTAAATCTGCGGCAAAAAAAATGGATATGTCAGAACGGACATTTTTCAGTGTAAAAAAGCGGAATGCTGAGTATGCAATCGATCAAACTCCAACATCGGTAAAATCTTTTCTAATAAAAAATTCAGATCTGAAGTGGAAAGAATTGAACCAAAAATTCGAATCTACAATTCTATCGTTTCTTTATAGCAAATATGGTGTAAATAAAAAATTCCTTAGCAAAAAACTGGATATCAGCTATGCCCGAACACTTCAATTAACAACTGGATTTGATCGGTTTATGACACATGCGGATATCCAATAAAATATATTTTTACAGATTTCAAGGAGTCTAAAATGAAGACATATAAATATTTCAGAAATACCATCCTGTTGTTTTGTTTATCGGTAATTTATTCGCAGGAGATTATCACTGTAGAAGGCACAGTAATATTCAGTCCAAATTTAATGGAATGTAATTGCAATCAATTCATTCTCGAACCAGATGATGGATACCCAGAAATTGCCCTGGGTACGGATGTAACCGGGATGGTGATAGCCCAGCAGTATCTTGGTCAGCATTTACAGATTACCGGGGAAGAAGGATTTTGGGGCTGTATTGATCTCGATTTCAACTTATGCAATGAGCAATATGCTATGACACTTGATGAAATTCTCATTATGGGTTGCACCGATCCTCCAGCATTGAATTATGATCCAAATGCATCTATAGATGATGGGAGCTGCGAATATGAAGATGTTAGTCTGACTTTGGACCCTGACCATAATAATACCGTACAGTTTGCTTATTTTATTGAAAGTGACAGTAGCATCAGTACGGTTATGACTCATGAGTATTTCCCGGATGGTATGCCTATAGGTGTTGAAGGAATGGGTGTAGCAGCTCAATACATTGATGATGTTGGATGGGTTGGCAATTTAATCAATTTTACGACCGAATATAATTACTTCATTACTGTATCCAATCCTTTGACCTATATATATCCCGGTGCACGATTACATGGCTGCACAGACCCTCCCGCTTTAAACTATAATCCTGAAGCAACGATTGACGATGGCAGTTGTGAATATGAGGAGAATTTAATCATAATTTCCTGGCCAGATTTTATCCAATTCGAATACTTTATCCAGGGAGAAAGTGGTTTCGAATCTGTTGTTTCGTCTGAGTATTTTCCAAATGGTATGCCAGATTTTATTAGCGGTCCATCCTGGTTTGGAAGTTATATTGAAGGGTTTGGCTGGTTTGGTGCAACAGGTAGTTTTACAATTGGAGATAATTATCAATTCCATCCATCCGGTATAACATACAATTACCCAGGCGCAAGGTTGATGGGCTGTACAGATCCTTTTGCAGCAAACTACAATCCTGATGCAACCCTGGATGATGGCAGTTGTGATTATGGTTCGATTCAATTTGTGGAAATTAATCCAGACGTAATATATATTCAAGAATTAGGCTTACTTGATTTCTCTACGGTAACTGCCTTTGTCAATGATAATATCGGTGACCCTATTTCAGATGGATATTTAGTTAAATTTGCCTTTATCCCTCCTTTCCCACCTGGTGTACATTTTAATGATCAAGAGGGATTAACGACATTTGTCACACAAACATTAGATGGCTTCGCAGATGTAACTATATATTCAGGGTCTACACCCGGAACAGTCAATTTAAGTGCTCAAGTATTTGCTCAGGATGATATTGATTTTACCAATCCTCTTTATAATATTGAAGAAATAGTAGTAACTATTCATACTGGACCACCTGCTTTTGGTGATTTTACCCTAAGTTATATTGATGTGGCTGCGATTAGTGGTGGTATGTACGAGTTACCCCTATCGGTTTATTTTCTAGATTTAGAAGGAAATCCCATTTTGGATATATCTGAATTGTCCTTAGCGGTATATAATTGTGCAAACCCTTTTAATTCTGGCAATTCATATTATGAGGGTGATGAGGTTATGTGGGGCACAACCGCCATTGATAGTTTGGTTTACGTTTGTCTTTCAGATACTCTTATACCACCAATTCCTGAACCAAGTGATACGGTTTTATGGGGATTCCCGGAATCTGCAGCATTGATTTCAAATGAGAATATTAATGATGACCAATGGCCAGGAATTGCCTTTTCATATCTCTTTTTCCCATTTACCTCAATATTTGAGGAAGTAATTGTAAAAGCAATAATCCCCGATGGTTTTGGTGATTTTCTGATCGCCGACATTCGAGATACAATCAATGGACAATGCTTAATGCTGCCCTACCATCCTGGAGAGATATCCCTCAATGCAGATATAGATCACCATGATTTTTCAGTTGGACCAAATGAAACAAACCCTTGTCGTACACCAATTGTAACTATTACTGCAAATCTTGAAGATTGGTATGGTGAAAACATTGATAATGGTGTTTTACAATTATCTGCTGTTGGAGGGGTTCTATTAGAAGAATCTCCTAATAATGATCCTGATTGGATTCCTACAGTTGTACAAACAACAGATTCTGATGGTTTTGCCAGATGGTATATTGATTATTCCATTGCTCTCTGTCCCTCATCAAATCCAGGTGAATGCCAGCAAGATATAGATGACTGTGAACTTTGCGAGTATGATGATTTTATTTCTCAAGTCTGGGTGGATTTACTCTATCCACAGCAAACTCAGAGCAATCAGTTTGAGATTACACTGACCCGTAGTGGTGGAGAGTGTGATGATTGTCCATCTGAAACATTGACGGAGGGTATACAACTCTGGTTAGAAAGCGAACTGATGGATGATGAAATATGGCACAATGTATCTTATACATCAGAGGTACCATTCTCAGCGTGGCAATTTGTAATTAATGGTGCCAGCAATATGAATCTAATGGGAGGAGCACCAGGACTGTTTCAAATGTTAGCCTCAGATTCAATATCTGTGGGCTTGTCACTTACTGGCTCTGAGTTTCCTGCAGGTGAGGGACAACTATTTAGTTTTTATTCTGACAGCGAACCCACTGGGTTTTCATCAATTATCTTCTCCGATAATCTTGGAAATTCTATTCCAACAATGACAGTTTGTGAAGATGATGAATTCCAATGTGGTAATAGCGAATGTATAGGTATCGATTTGCTTTGCAACGGTACTGATGACTGTGGTGATTACTATGATGAATATGCATGTTTTAATAATATCATATGGGAGGAATGTGGAAATTATCAATTGACTCATTTGCTTACAATGATTGACTTGATCATGGATCCAGCCGGATATGGGTATGTTTGCGATAACAATGCCTTTAATGATGATGAGATAGTGAATATTCTTGATGTAATGCTAACTATAAGTGAGATTTTAGAACCAGAACCAGAATATAATGGTCCAGTATGGCATATTTCTACCGATGGTTCTGACGAATCTGGGGATGGTAGTTCTGATCTTCCCTTTGCATCTATTCAACTTGGTATTGATTCTACTGTAGATGGTGATACGGTCTTGGTGTATCCGGGGACCTATCTGGAAAATATTGATTTCGACAGCCAAAATATTGTGATCGGTTCGCTATTCATTACAACCGGTGATACCAGCTATATCAGTCAGACGGTCATTGATGGAAATCAGTCAGGCACAGTGGTAACATTTGATCAGGATGAAACCGAATCTGCAGCTTTGATCGGTTTGACCATTCAGAATGGATTAGCAATCAGGGGAGGTGGAGTCTACTGTGATGAAGCCAGTCCTACACTGTCAAACTTGATAGTCATCAATAATTTTGCAGAGTGGTATGGCGGAGGAATACATTGCCGGGATAATTCATTTCCATTGCTGACCCAGGTGCAGATAATGGGCAATTCAGCCATTCAGGGAGGTGGGGGGATTTATAGTTGGGAATCTGGTCCTATTCTCACCCAGGTGACGGTTTCTGGCAACACTGTAATTGACCAGGGTGGGGGCATCTATAGCTTTGGGTATTCCACTATGAGCTTGACAAATGTGACTATTTCGGGCAATTCAGCCACGGGTGAGGAAGGAGATGGTGGTGGTATCTATTTTGCTAATTCAGCACCGTCATTGACGGACGTGACTATCGCAAGGAATCAGGCCAATCGATATGGCGGAGGGATTTATGCCTTTAATACCTTTGATCTGGGTTTTTCAGCGGAAAATCGCTGTAACATTTACTCCAATACCGTTCATACTCGCGGCAGTGGTGCGGATATCTTTACCACCACCGAAAATATTGCGGTTGTGGTTGATACTTTTTCGGTAATGATTCCCACCGACTATCATGCGTCCCCCATCAATGAATTCACCTTTGATATCTGGCATGCCGTTCAGCAACAAGTGGATGCGGACTTGTATGTATCGCCTAACGGTGATGATGGCAATGATGGACTTACTCCTGAGACGCCATTCATGACCATTCACCATGCCCTAGAAACCATCCATGCTGATAGCCTCCAGCAGCACACAATCTATCTGGCTGACGGACTTTACAGCTCTTCCAGTAACGGGGAGATATTCCCTGTCGAAATGGTTGAGTTTGTGTCCCTCAACGGCGCTTCGGAAAGCACAGTGATTCTGGATGCGGAGCAGTCCGACGTCACGATGATTATTGACCATGTTAATCACTGTTCTGTATCAAATCTCACTCTTACCGGAGGATTGAATATTGAGGGAGGAGGCATCTATTGCCGGATGTCTAGTCCTGTATTATCTGATATCACTATCACAGGTAATGCAGCGATTGGAGAATATGGCCGGGGCGGTGGGATTTTTTGTATTTATTCAGAACTCGATATGACCGGAGTTGCAATTATAAACAATTCCGCTGCTACTGAAGGTGGGGCCGTATATTGCGATGGATCTGATATGAGTATGGTCAATATGACTATATCAGGAAACACCGCAATAACAGACGGTGGCGGGATTTATGCCTATGATATTTCCAATATCAACGTTACCAACAGCATTTTGTGGAATAACTTTCCCACGGAAGTGTCATTCTATGAATACTATCCGGAAAATTTTATCTCCCTTGCCTATTCAAATGTACAAGGAGGTGAATCCGGTATCGAAACCCATAATAATGGAGAAGTACTCTGGCTGGAAGGGAATTTGAATCTGAATCCCCAGTTTGTAGATCCTGAAACAGGTGATTTTCATCTTGAAACATCTTCGCCTTGCATTGATGCTGGTGATCCTTATGCACCTCTTGATCCTGATGGCACCAATGCTGATATGGGCGCATATTATTACCACCAAACTGAATTTGATTGCGGATATGGTGATTATAATAATGATGGCGGCTTTGATATATTGGACATCGTTGCATTAGTCACACAAATACTCAGTTTCGAAACACCAACTGAACTGGAACTGGCTTGTGGTGACTTGAATGGAGACGGTAACATCGATATTGATGATTATCCATGTATTTCTGGTTTTCCAGAATTTGATGAAAATTCAGATTTATCCACAAGGGAATTAATTGAATTTACAGTGATAGATACAATTGCATATAGTTCAAACAATGAGTTTGTCATTCCTATTGATATTACTGTTCCGAGTGGTTCTTATTTAGAAGCTTTTGGATTTGATCTGGTTTTCCCTGAGCTATCTGCATTTGATTCAGTTTACGTTAATGAAGGACTACCACAGGAAGAAGGATTTCTCGTTTCGATTGATCATCAAAACAATCGCATTCGGACAATTTCTTTCACCTTCGTTTACACAGCGATCGATGATTATATTGGCAGGCTATTTGATGTCCATTTCACCGCAACCGCACAACTTCAGACAACCCCTGTTTTAATCGAAAATATTCATGTGAATGGGGGTTGTACCTATGGACATACTGCTGTTGGAAATGATGGGATGCTGGGTGTAATTGATTCAACAAGAACAGTGTATCTGGAACCGGCAATAATGGGTGAAGAATATTCAGAAATTGTTGAATTTCCTTTTGAACCAGAGGAAGGATTCTTTGAATTCATTTCTGTACCGGATTGGCTGAATATCGATGCCGGATTTGAGAACTCCTATCAATTGACAATAACGGGTATTCCCCCAGTAAACGAATCTAATTATACAGAGGAGATAGTCATAACATATCCAGATGATGGGTGGTATTGGGTTCTCATATTACCAATTATTGAAACAGCTGATGTGACATTGTATTTCGGTGATCTTAACTTGGAGAATAACACCATAGAACTGTGGATGGACAATCTTGTTAATGTTGCTGCAGTCAATTTACATTTTGTCGGATTTGAGATAGAAGGATTATCTGGCGGGACTGCTCAAGAATATGGATTTTTCTATTCTGAATCAATTCCAAATGGTTTCACCTTGTTCAGTATGTTTCAGGAAGTTATTCCACCCGGTAATGCTCTGTTAACCAATTTAGATTTTTCAGAATTAACAGGTGAGGATATCTGCATTACTGAATCATCTGCTTTTACAATTACTGGTGATGCCCTGACAGTTACCATCGGTGATTGTATTACATTTGACCTAGAATACTTCACAGATATCCTCAACGGTCAGCTTGAAGACTATCTCAACTTTGCTGATACTACCGGATTGACTGTTGAATCCACGATTAGTATCGATTTCATTGAAGATGCTGATATTGGTGATGAGATTGGGTTACTGGATTACAATGGCATTCTCAATTTTGGCGACTGCTCTGATGAGCTGGGTGAAATTCTCGTTGGTGCCGGTGTCTGGCAAGGTGAACCATTGGAGATCACAACTTATGGTTCAATGGATTTCTGTGATGATGAAGAAAACGAATATGGTCAATATCCAGGCTGGATAGAAGGAAATAACATTGAAGTTCTATTCTGGCGATCATCAGAAGATCAGGTTTATGAGGGGTATTACAATATGGATTCCGGTATACTCACTTGGGCACCTGATGACCAATTCATCCCACAATTGATACCGGTTTCCCAAACGACCTATGACGTAAATGGAGATAACGCTGCAGATGTTTTAGACGTTGTATTAATGGTTGGTTATATTCTTGGGAATGTGGAATTGAATCAGGGCCAGAGAATATCTGCTGATACAAATAGCGATGGGTTTGTAGATGTTCTGGATATTGTTACCATAGTTGATTATATATTAGAGGATTGACCTTGGAAACCATCTTGAAACATGTGGTTGTATAATATCAATGGTTCATACATTACTAAAATCGTTAATAAAAACTTTTTATATATTGATACAATTAAAATGACATCTTAATGCATACAGTTGAATAAATTAGAGAGTATGCCAACTGGCAGTACGATACTTATTGAAGAACTATCAATCAGACGCATTAACATGCTAGATAAAAAAGTAGGAGAATAAGATGAAAACAAAACTAATGCTTATAACTGTGGTTTTTACCATGCTTGTAGCCGCAAATACAACTGTGAATCTAAGCAGATCAGAAAGCTCTGACCTGACAAACTCACTTGGAATGGAACTGATTGTAAATTCTGATGAGATGATTTATGGTTTACAATTTAACCTGCAATACAATACTGATGAACTGGCTTTCAATGGCGCAGCTTCATTACTTGAAGATTTCACCTTTGATTTTCGTGAAAAAGATAACGGTGTAATTAAAGGATTAATTTTCAGCATGACAGGTGAATCAATAAATCCAGATGCACTGGCAGAAGTTATTCAATTTGATTTTGAACCGGCTGCCGGTTTTCAAGGTGAAAGCTTTGTACAATTTACTGATCTGATTTTGGCTGGCAGTTCCGGAACAAAAATTCCTGCTGATCTACCATCATTCAGCATTACAACAAACCCAACGATTCCGGTAAAAACCGCATTATTGGCAAGCTATCCAAATCCATTCAATCCTGTAACGAATATTTCGTATGATTTATCAGTGGATGGGGATTTATCAATTACTGTTTATGATCTACAAGGTCGTCAAGTAACTGAATTGATGAATGGTTTCCAGTCAGCTGGTCATTATAGTATTAAATGGAATGCAACCGACTTTGCATCAGGTATTTATATGCTTCGAATGACAACAAATGAATATCAATCCGCACAGAGGATTATCCTTCTAAAATAATAATCTTTTCAAAATTAAAGACAGCTGGTCAATTTATATTGATTAGCTGTCTTTAATTTTTCTTCCTGTTCTGCCCTTCAGCTCTTAATTTTTTGATTCCAATGTGGTTTTCTTGTTCATCTATTTGATTAATTCTTTCTGAAATCACCAGCCCTTTTCAATTTTCTAATATTTAATGCGGTAAGATATTTTGTCTGAACAACATCGCTAGTATGATAAATAATTTGTATAATATTTTGAAGAAATATTATACAAAAAGGATTAAAAGTTAATTTTGGTGGAATTAATTCACCTCTATTATTTCTTTCAAAAACGGTGAAAATAGATGTATATTAAGCGATATTTTCTATGATCGAATCTACCAAAAATCCAATCGATAAAATTAATACCCCCGAAAAACTTGAAGAGGATTTTCTAACTGAAAAATCTCTCCGCCCATCCATGTTTGATGATTTCGTTGGGCAACAGGAAACGATACAGAATTTGAAAGTATATATCCAGGCAGCAAAGCAAAGAGGAGAAGCACTTGATCATGTGCTGCTATTCGGCCCGCCAGGACTCGGAAAAACCACATTGGCAAATATCATTGCCCATGAACTGGCTGCAAATATCAAACTGTCATCAGGACCGGTACTTGATCGCCCAGGTGATCTTGCCGGCATCCTTACAAATCTTGCCGAACATGATGTGTTTTTTATCGATGAAATTCACCGTCTTAGTTCAGTAGTGGAAGAATATTTATATTCTGCCATGGAAGATTATACTATCGATATCATGCTGGATAAAGGTCCCAGTGCCCGAAGTATACAATTAAATTTGAATCCATTTACACTTGTAGGAGCTACCACCAGATTGGGAAATCTGACGTCGCCAATGCGCGATCGTTTTGGGGTTGTACTTCGATTGGATTTCTATAGTGATGAAGAATTACTAAAAATAATTAATCGCTCTTCAAAAATTCTTGGCGTAAAAATAGATAAAGAAGGTGGTTATGAAATATCTCGACGTTCTCGGGGAACTCCAAGGGTTGCAAATAGAATTCTCCGTCGTGCAAGAGATTTTGCCCAAGTAAAATCAAATGGGAAAATTGATCTTGCCATCGCCAAAGAAGCCATGAGCAGGCTGGGTATTGATGAAACGGGATTAGATGATATGGATAGAAGAATATTAGATGCCCTGGTGCATAAATTCGGCGGTGGGCCCGTTGGGCTGGATTCGCTTGGTGTGGCGATATCAGAAGATGCACGAACCATCGAAGAAGTATACGAGCCCTATCTCATAAAAGAAGGGTTTGTTCAGCGTACCTCGAGAGGGCGAATTGCCATGGAGAAAACATTCAAAAGATTGAATGTGCCTGTGGAAAAATTTATAAAACAACAAAAATTATTTAACTAAACAGTGAGGTCATATGTTAATAGGGTCACCTGAGAAACCACCCCGTTTATCCGAATTCGAAATGGAAGTACCGGAGGAGCTCATCGCTATGTATCCAGAAAAGGTGCGAGATGAGTGTCGTTTGATGGTTTTAGATAGATCAGATAAATCGATTACCCATCGAAAATTCAAGGATATCGTTGATTATTATCGGAAAGGGGATATACTTGCTATCAATAATACAAAAGTATACCCAGCGAGATTATATGCTCGAAAAGATAATAACGATTCCATCGTAGAAGTCTTTCTCCTTCGTGAGCTGCAGAAGGATCTCTGGGAGGCCATGGTAAAACCGGCGAGAAAAGTCCGGATCGGTAACAAGCTCCATTTTGGCGAAGATATTACTTGTGATGTTATTGATAATACAATATCAGGTGGACGAGTGGTAAGATTTGAATATAAACAGGATAGCCTGTATCCGTTTATTGATTCTCAAGGTTTATCACCATTACCACCTTATATCAAAAGGGATCCTATCCCTGAAGATAAGGATGATTATCAAACCGTATTCGCTTCACAGCGAGGTTCGGTAGCTGCACCGACAGCAGGTATTCACTTTACTAAAGACCTTATCAAAAAAATTAAGGCGAAAGGCGTAAAAGTCGTCGAAGTAACCCTGCATATTGGGCTGGGCACATTTAGACCAATAATGGTTGAAGATCTGACCCGACACAATATGGATTCAGAGTATTTTCATATTTCAGTTGATGGTGCTGCCACTATTAATGCTGCCAGAAGAAAAAAGAGAAAAATTATGGCTGTTGGCACATCTACTGTGAGGGCACTGGAAACTGTTTCAGTATCCAAAACACAAATAACCGCAAAGAAAGCATGGACGGATAAATTCATCTTTCCACCCTACGATTTCAAGATGGCTGATAAACTGGTAACAAATTTCCATCAGCCAAAATCCACCTTAATGATGATGGTGGCGGCGTTTGCAACCAAAGACTTCGTTCTTAGAGCTTATGAAGAAGCAATAAAGGAAAAATATCGCTTTTACAGTTATGGCGATGCCATGCTGATTATCTGATAAAAGATAAAGGAGATTTCCCAAATGAGCTTTCGAATTGGTCAGGGAATCGATACATATCGTGTGGTTCATGCACTTAATCTATATTTTATGGATATAGTGAAATGAAGGTGAAAGTCGGATTGGGACAGGATAGCCATGTTTTCGATTTAAAAAATGAAAATAAAAAACTCATTCTTGGTGGTGTAATATTTCCCGATGACTCACCTCTAAAAGGTAATAGCGACGCAGATGTTGTTCTTCATGCAATCACCAACTCTATTTCCAGCATAACAAATATAAATATTCTTGGAAAAGTAAGCGATGATATGTGTAAAAACATGGGCATTGTTGATAGCAAAGAATATGTAAAAGAAGCATTAAAGAGTTTTGGGAAATATGACATAAATCACGTTTCGATAAGTATTGAATGTAAAACCCCTAAGATATCACCAAAGATCGACGAGATGAGACAATCCATATCTCAAATACTCAGTATCGATGCTGAAGATATTGGAATCACGGCTACATCCGGCGAAGAAATGACTGCTTTTGGCCGAGGTGAGGGAATACAGGTACTATCGATTGTTTCTGCTACTTGTAAATGATGAATATCGATTAACGAATGATGAATAAAGAAGTAGAAGAAGAAGCATAAATCAAAAATCGTTAATCTGAGTTCGGAGTTCGAAAATAACGAAAAAATTAAATATATAAAATCAAAGTTTCTCGAGTAGGTAGGGCAAGACTAAACATAGAAAATGTATGGAAAATTATTCAAGAAGGAGAATAATTATGGATAAATATGATTTGGAAGAAAGACTAATAGAATTTTCGACATTAATAATTCAGATTGTAAATGAAATGCTAAGTACAAAAGCGGGAAATCACTTGTCAGGGCAATTGGTTCGGTCAGGAACATCTGTATCGTTAAATTATGGAGAAGCACAAAGTGCCGAATCAAAAAGAGATTTTATCCACAAAATGAAAATTATTTTAAAAGAACTTAGAGAAACATTTATTTGCCTAAAAATTATTCAGCGAACTAAGCTGTATAAATCAGTAGGTAGAATTCAAAAAGCAAAAACTGAAAACAATGAACTGATTTCAATTTTTGTTAAAAGCATTGAAACTGCATAAAAATCTTGAAAAAAGTATAAATCTAAAATCGTTGATCTGAGTTCGGAATTCGAAATTCAATAGGCTGAAAATAATATTGTGAATAATGAATGAAGAAATTAGTAAAAAGAAAATGAACCAGGAAAGAAAAGTAAATGATTAAAACCCGGTTTGCTCCCAGTCCAACAGGTTATCTTCATGTGGGTGGTTTAAGAACCGCATTATATAATTATCTCTATGCGAAAAAAACTGGCGGATCATTTGTTCTTCGTATTGAGGATACTGACCAATCCCGCAAAGTTGAAGGAGCTGTAGATAACCTGCTTAGTACATTTAATCGTATTGGTATCCAATTTGATGAAGGACCAGATCAGGGTGGTGAAAATGGTCCCTATTTTCAAAGTCAGCGATTAGATACTTACAAAAAATATATCAATGAGTTAATCGATTCCGGTAATGCCTATCCTTGTTTTTGCGATACTGAGCGGCTGAAAAATGTCCGGCAGCAAAGATTGACAGACAAGTTAAATACACCTTATGACCGTCATTGTCTATCGCTAAGCAGAGATGAAGCAATGACCAGAATGAGTACTGAATCTCATATAATTCGATTGAAATCACCAGCAGATGAAGATATTATTTTTTATGATATCGTTCGGGATAAAGTCTCTATTAAGTCAAATGATCTTGACGATCAGGTCATCCTGAAAACAGATGGATTTCCAACCTATCATCTTGCCAATGTTGTCGACGATCATCTCATGGGAATCAGTCATGTCATCCGTGGTGAAGAATGGTTATCCTCTACACCAAAACATGTTCTGCTCTATCGTTTTCTTGGTTGGTCTCCCCCTAAGTTCGCTCATCTACCACTATTACTCAACCCGGATAAATCAAAGTTATCAAAAAGACAGGGTGATGTGGCAGTTGAAGACTTTCTTGATAAAGGATTTCTGGCGGAAACCATGCTCAATTTTGTGGCACTGCTGGGTTGGAATCCAGGCAATGACAAAGAGATTTTCAGCTTAAAAAACCTTGAAAAAGAATTCAGTATAAAACGAATCCAAAAATCCGGCGCCGTTTTTGATCAGGATAAACTCAATTGGATGAACAGTCTCTATCTAAAAAATGAGAGCCTTGAAAATATTTGTAAAAAAGTGGAATCTGTTTTTACATCAGAGAATTTTGATATATCAGATAATGATAAATTCAGAAGCGCTGTGGATTATGCGCGGAAAAGAGTAAACACCCTCAATGAGCTACCTGATGAGGTCCGAATGTTTTACTTTGATCTAAAGTTCAACAATGAAGATGGGGAAATACTATCATTAAAAACATCCTTTTCTGTATGTCAATTCTGGTTGAAAGAACTTGATACGCAAAGTAGCTGGAATGCAGACGATCTGAAATCCCTTCTAAAAAGAACGATAGAAGAAACCGGTGTTAAGGGAAAGGATCTTTATTCACCACTTAGGCTGGCATTATACGGCAGTGTACATGGTCCGGATATGCCGACATTATTTAATTTATTAGATCTTGAAACCATAAAATTAAGATTGAAAACATCACTTGAATTTCATACAGGATAATCATGAGCGAAAACGAAAAAGCATCAAACTTTATAGATGAAATCATAATCGACGACCTGAAAACAGGCAAATATCAAGGACGGGTTCATACTCGGTTCCCGCCTGAACCAAATGGATATCTGCATATTGGCCACGCCAAATCGATTTGTATGAATTTTGGTTTCGCTGCCAATTATGAAGGTGGAATTTGTAATCTGCGCTTTGATGATACCAACCCAATAAAAGAAGAAGATGAATTTGTGGAATCCATCATCAAAGATGTGGAATGGCTGGGGTTTGATCTCACAGATCGAATTTTCTTTGCTTCTGGATATTTTCAGCAGCTTTATAATTATGCAGAACAGTTAATTCAATCTGGTGATGCCTATGTGGATGATCAATCAGCGGAAGATATAAGATCAACCAGAGGGACACTTACAAAAGCTGGAGCTGACAGTCCTTTTCGGAATCGAACGGTAGAGGAAAATCTTACTTTATTCCGACAAATGAGAGAAGGTCTGTTTAAGGATGGCGAGAAAGTTCTCCGTGCCAAAATTGATATGTCGTCTGCAAATTTGAATATGCGTGATCCGGTAATGTATCGTATCCTCCATGAATCTCATCATCGAACTGGAAATGACTGGTGCATATATCCTATGTATGATTGGGCACATGGACTTGAGGATAGCATTGAAGGTATTACACATTCTGTGTGCACATTGGAATTTGAAGATCACCGCCCGCTATATGATTGGTTCTTGATAAAATTAGACGTCTATCGACCACAGCAAATTGAATTTGCCCGCTTGAATGTGAACTATACAATTACCAGCAAACGTAAGTTAGCCAGGCTAGTCCAGGAAGGACATGTAAGCGGATGGGATGACCCACGGATGCCCACCATATCTGCATTGCGCCGACGTGGATATACGCCTAAATCTATTCGGGAGTTTTCTGATAAAACGGGTGTTGCCAAACGCGATGGTGTTGCCGATATTGCCCTGTTGAACCACTCTCTTCGTGAGGAATTGAATAAGGTATCAGAAAGACGAATGGCTGTATTGGATCCTCTAAAGCTGGTGATCACCAACTATCCTGAAAATCAAGACGAGCTCCTGCCGGGACAGAATAACCCTGAGGATGAATCGGCAGGGAAAAGAGAAATTCCTTTCAGCAGAGTATTGTGGGTTGAAAGGTCAGATTATGTTGAGAATCCACCCAGAAAATTTTTCAGATTGACAGTTGGCCAGGAAGTACGCCTCAAACATGCTTATTATGTGACCTGTAACGATGTAATCAAGGATAGTGAAGGGAATGTGAAAGAATTACATTGTACTTATGATCCGGCAACCAAAGGCGGTTGGTCTGATGATGGACGAAAAGTGCGCGGAACCATGCAATGGGTTTCGGAAAAACATGCTATTGATGCCGAGGTGAGATTGTACGATCATCTTTTTACAAAAGAAAATCCTGAAGATGTAGAGGAAGACGGTGATTTTCTGGATAATATAAATCCGGATTCGCTGTTGGTTATGAAAGGCTGTAAAATAGAATCAAGTTTAAAGGATGCAGATATTGAATCGCAGTTTCAGTTTCTGAGACATGGATATTTCTGTGTTGACAGGGATAGCTCCAAAGGAAAATTGATTTTTAATCGAACCGTTGCATTACGAGACAGCTGGGCGAGAAAACAGAAAAATAAGTAACCAATCCAGCCGGACAGAATTTCCGGAATGAACGAAAAGCATAAACTAAATTAATAAACGCATCGCTTACAAAATTTTTCAGAGACGTAAACCTTTCCATTGAAATGACATTGAGATGATAAATATCCCTGCCTATGCAAAAATTAATATCGGTTTGAAAATTACCGGCCGTTTAACCAATGGATATCACACCCTATATAGTCTCTTTCAAGAAATAGATCTGCACGACATCCTTTCAATCTCATTGCTGGAAGAGGATAAGATAGACTTTACTTCATCTGGTATTCCTATTCCTGGAAGCGGTCTGAATCTATGTGTAAAAGCTGCAGAGCTACTAAAAAAACGATATCATATAAATAAGGGAGTAAAGATCCATCTGGATAAAAATATTCCAATTGGTGCCGGTTTAGGCGGAGGCTCCAGCGATGCGGCAGCAACCCTGAAAGCGCTGACTCATTTGTGGGAATTAAAAATACCACACATGGAAATGATCAAAATCTCTACTGAACTGGGGGCAGATATTCCATTTTTTATAACTGGAGGTCTTCAACTAGCTGAGAATATTGGTGACAAACTCACGCCGCAAGATGGGGAAATATTATCGCAGTTTTATATACTATTAATAAAACCGGAATATGATATATCAACACCATGGGCCTATGAACAAATAAAAAGATATTTGATTATTCCAGAAAACATATCTAACTTTGCCCCCCTTGAAACGCCTGTAAAATGGCAGTTATTTGAAAATGACTTTGAACGGGTCATAGAATCAACATATCCAGAGGTAGGCAAAATCAAACATCGATTGATTAAATCGGGTTCCGTATTTGCAAGCCTGTCGGGGAGCGGCTCGACTGTGTATGGTATCTTTGACAATCAAAAAGAAGCAGAGAAGGTTCAGTCCTCTTTTGCTACCCACCCTTACTGGACATGTATTTCCAGACCCGTCATAAACACATCTTAATTAAGAAGTAATACTAAATTTTCTAATACCGATAAGAATCGGGAAAATTTGGGGGATCGTTCAATGGTAGGACACAAGTTTTTGGTATTTGGTATCGGGGTTCGACTCCCTGTCCCCCAGCTATGAAAGTATTTTCAGGAAGATCAAATAAACAACTCGCAACAAGGATATCTAATTATTTGGATATGCCTTTGGGTGATTTATCCATTTTTAAATTCAGTGACGGTGAAATCGGTGCTGCATTCGAAGAGAATGTTAGAAGTGAAGATGTATATATAATACAATCTACTAATCCACCTGCTGAAAATATAATCGAACTGACCCTTATATTGGATGCTGCTCGTAGGGCTTCTGCCCATAAGGTAATCGCAGTCATCCCGTATTTTGGTTATGGACGACAGGATAGAAAACACGCACCCAGAGTACCAATCTCTGCCAGGATGATTCTTGACATGATTATTTCTGCAGGTGTCGACCGGGTTATTACCATGGATTTACATTCTGCCCAGATCCAAGGATTTGCAAATATTCCATTTGATCATTTGTACTCGCGGATAGCTCTTTTAGACAGACTTCGTGATTTTGGTCTCAATGCTGACGATGGTGTTGTTTTGGCTCCCGATATGGGCAGTGCTAAAATGAGTCAATCCTATGCATCAAAACTGGGTGTTGGTTTTGCCTTGATTGATAAGAGAAGACCAAGACCAAATGAGGCAAAAGTTGCAAACCTTGTTGGTGATCTTGAAAATAAACATGTGTTGATAATAGATGATATGATTGATACGGCTGGTACTATTTGTAATGCGGCACAATTGGCAATGGAACGAGGAGCAAAAAACGTAATTTGTATTGCAACACATCCCGTTCTTTCAGGAAACTCTGTGCAAAGGTTAATAGAATCAGATATAGAAAAAGTAATCATTACAGATACAATTGAACTGCCCAAAGACAAATTGTTTGATAAGCTGGAAATCATTTCAGTAGGAGAGGTCTTTGGGGAATCCATTAAACGAATTAATTCTGGACAATCATTGAGCTCAATGTTCAGATTATAAAAATATTTGAGGGAAATAAAATGGCAAATGAATACACTATAAAACTAGAAAAACGAGAAAATTTCGGAAAAAAAGCGATGAGACAAATACGCAAGGAAGACAAGATTCCAGGTATCTATTATTCTCATGCTTCCAAAGAAAGTATCCCATTTATGCTGGAGACAGGTGAGTTGTACTCTGCAGTAAAATCAGAAGCACACCTTTTTAATATTAAGGTTGGTGGAAAATCCAGGACTGTGATTTTTAAGGATATTCAATATCATCCAGTTACGGATGATATACTGCATATCGATCTCTATGGTGTCAGGATGGATGAAGCTATTGATTTCAAGATACCTATTCAGTTAGAAGGAATTGCCATTGGTGTTTCAGAGCAGGGTGGTAATCTATCCCAAATGGTGATGGAATTAGATATCAATTGCCTGCCGTCTGATATTCCAGATTTTGTCAGTTTAGACGTTAGCAATCTTGAACTTGGAAGCAGTCTTCATGTATCTGATATTATCATACCTGATAAAGTTCAGTGTGTTACCGGTGATGACGTGACTGTTGCCAGTGTTACTCATGGTATTAAAGAAACAGAAGTTGAAACAGCTGAAGAACTGGATGAAGATGATATCTTGTTTGACGAAGAATCTGACGAAGCATCTGAAGAAGAATCTGAAGAAAAATCTGAATAGGACATCTTTTATTTGTGTTACTCATTGCCGCCCTTGGAAATCCTGGTAAAAAATACGAGAGTACCAAACATAATTTCGGTTATTGGGTGGCAGACAAACTCGCTGAGCAAAACAGCATATCTTTTAGATCTGGAAAAGGCAAGTATATTTTTGCCCAAATTTCAGGGAAAATGATATTGGTAAAACCAGTTACCTATATGAATGAAAGTGGAATAGCTGTGGCAGATGCAATTCGATATTTTGATGTCCCTTTAGAAAATATGCTTGTGGCCTACGATGATATTGATTTGCCTTTGGGAAGTATCCGCTTTCGTCAAAAGGGAGGTACGGGAGGTCATCGAGGGGTTGAGTCAATTATCTATCATCTTAGAAGTGAGAATTTTAATAGATTGAAACTTGGCATTGCCACTGAAGGCCATATGAGACCTGCAGAAAAATATGTACTGCGCCCATTCCATAAATCACATAATGAATCAATTGCTTCTGTAGTTGATACTGCATGCGAAGCTATCGGATATCTTATTGATAATGGATTGGAAGCTACAATGAATAAATATAATCAAAAAGGATAAGATTGAATGGACAATAGTCATTTATATTGGATTATAGGAGCCGGAGTTATTGGGCTTCTTTATTCATTCTGGAAAACAGGATGGATAAATAAACAGGATGAAGGAACGGACAAAATGAAAAGAATCGGTGCTGATATAGCTGAAGGCGCCATGGCATTCTTAAAAGCAGAATATCGCGTACTCGCAATATTTGTCATTGTTATTGCTGTTTTACTTGGTTGGGCAAATTTTGGCAATGAAAAATCCAGTGTATTAATTTCACTATCCTTTGTTATCGGTGCTTTTGCATCCGGTTTGGCAGGATTCCTCGGAATGCGCGTCGCTACAAAAGCAAATAATAGAACAACTCATGCAGCAAGAAAAGGATTAGCAAATGCCCTGAATGTTGCATTTACCGGTGGTTCTGTCATGGGTCTTAGTGTGGTAGCCCTCGGGGTTATCGGATTAAGTGGACTGTTTTTATTCTATTCTAATCATTTTAACAATGATTATGTTCGAATCATCACTGTTCTTTCAGGTTTCTCGTTAGGTGCATCATCAATCGCATTATTTGCTCGTGTTGGTGGCGGTATTTATACAAAAGCTGCCGATGTTGGTGCTGATCTTGTTGGTAAGGTTGAAGCGGGTATTCCAGAAGATCATCCATTGAATCCAGCAACAATAGCTGACAATGTTGGTGACAATGTTGGTGATGTAGCCGGTATGGGTGCCGATTTATTTGAATCTTATGTTGGTTCAATAGTTGGTTCTATGGTTCTTGGAGCTTCCGTTCTGGTGGCTGGAAATATGGATACCAGCTTCATACTCCTCCCAATGATGATTGCAGGGGTTGGTATTCTAGTATCTATCCTTGGTACGTTTATGGTTTCCGTAAAAGAAGGAGGTAACCCGCAGAAAGCCTTAAATCGAGGTGAGTTTGGATCATCATTTATCCTTCTAATTATTATTTATTTCGTTATCACAAAAACGCTGCCATCTGAATTTGTCCTTGGCAGTCAGACCTATACGAGTCTGGGAGTTTTTTGGGCTACTTTGATTGGACTCTTTGCCGGTTTGGGTATCGGAATGGTTACAGAACATTATACTGGCACTGATACTGGACCAGTAAGATCAATCACCCGACAGTCACTTACCGGACCGGCGACAAATCTTATTGCCGGTCTTGGTGTTGGAATGCAATCTACTGCCATACCAATTCTTATTTTAGCAGCTGCCATCATGGGTGCAAATCATTTTGCCGGTTTATACGGTATAGCAATGGCAGCACTTGGAATGTTGGCTAATATGGGAATTCAGCTTGCAGTTGATGCTTATGGTCCAATTTCTGATAATGCTGGTGGTATTGCTGAAATGGCAAACCTTCCAAAAGAAGTTAGACAACGTACGGATAAGTTGGATGCTGTTGGAAATACAACTGCTGCTATTGGAAAAGGATTTGCAATTGGTTCTGCCGCTCTTACATCATTAGCATTATTTGCTGCATTTAGAACAACAGTCGAATCAATCAGTGGAGAAGCATTAAGTATAAATATTACTGAAGCCAGAGTTATGGCCGGTCTCTTTGTTGGTGGTATGCTGCCCTTCCTATTCTCTTCTTTGGCAATGAATGCTGTTGGTAAAGCAGCCATGGCAATGATTGAAGAAGTTCGAAGACAATTCAAAAACATACCTGAATTAGCCGCAGCATTAAAAGTTATGAAAAAATATGGTGAAGATGAAAAAATGTCAGATGCGGATCAGAAAATATTTGATACAGCAGATGGTAAACCTGAATATGGAAAATGTGTTGAAATATCAACTTCATCGGCAATTAGACAAATGCTCTTACCGGGTCTTCTTGCTATATGTACACCAGTATTTGTCGGTTTTGTATTTGGACCCGAAACCCTAGGTGGATTATTAGCCGGTGTAACGGTTACAGGTGTACTTATGGCGATATTCCAATCCAATGCTGGAGGTGCATGGGATAATGCCAAGAAAATGTTTGAAGAAGGTATCACAATAAACGGTGAAAAGTATTCTAAAGGAAGTGAAGCTCATAAAGCCGCAGTTGTTGGTGATACTGTTGGTGATCCATTTAAAGATACATCCGGGCCATCGCTGAATATTCTTATCAAGCTCATGTCAGTTGTATCTCTGGTAATAGCACCATTAATTATAAAATAATTTAGAAGTAAGGAATAGTATATGAGATATTATGAAGTAATTGTTATCATTCACCCCGCTCTTGAAGGCGGTCATTTAAAGGATGATATCGTTGAAATACAGAATTTGCTCGAAAGAAAGGGCGGTTCAATAAAAAATACCGAAGTGTGGGGACGACGAAAACTTGCATATCTAATTGACAAACAGAAGTATGGAACATACGTTTACATGCAGTACACCGGTGACTCTGTTATAATCAATGAAATGAATGTTGAATTAGAGCATAATCCCAATGTTTTAGCATATCAAACTATAAAAATTGAAGAATCAGAGATGAGAGAGCAACCTGGTGATTTGGATACTCAAATTGCCGGTCAGTCAAAGACATCCGATTCTGATAAATCTGATAGAAAGTCGGACGAAAAACCAAAGATAGAATCTTCAGACACTCCCGAAGTAGAATCAACCGAGAAGCCTGCTGAAGAACAGGATGAACAGACCGAGGAATCAGATGAAACAAAAATTGAAGAATCTGTAGAAGAAGCTGATAGTAGTGAAGATACAGACGAATCAACAGCTGATGAGGGTGAAACCGAACCAGAAAATAAAGAAGAGTAAGGAGATATATTAAATGGCATTTATCAGTCAAAGAAAAATTTGTTCATTTTGTGAGAATTCAGAAATAGTAATCAATTATAAAGAATATAAACTATTAAGAAAATTCCTCACTGAACAGGGTAAAATCATACCGGGATTTGTTACCGGTGTTTGTTCTAAACATCAAAGACATATCACACGGGCAATAAAAAGAGCAAGAAACATCGCATTCCTGCCTTTTACTGTTGATTACCGCGATATTTAGGAGATTAGATATATGAAAATAATTCTAACCAAAGATGTAAATTCTCTCGGTAAGGCAGGTGAAGTAGTTATCGTAAAAGATGGATATGCAAGAAACTATCTTCTGCCGAAAGACCTTGCCCGTCAAGCCAATAAGAAAAATATTGCTGCCATTGCAACTGCAGTTGAGCAAGCGAGTATCCAGGAAGCAAAAAAACGAGATAACCTAGAAGCACTCTCAGCACGATTGAACAAACTTACCCTGAAGTTTACTTTAAAAGCAGGTGAAGAAGGTAAATTATTCGGATCTGTAACATCAGCAATGATTGCCGATGCAGTGATTTCCAAAGGTTACCCAATCGATAAAAAGGAAGTTGAAATTCCTGAGGCCATTAATCATATTGGTAGTCATTATGTAAATGTGAAACTTGGACATGGTGTGTCAGGAAGAGTCAAGATTAAAGTCGCAGCTGAATAAATAATTCGATTCTAAGATAAAATCCTTACATTTAAAAGCCTCTGTATTCTGCAGAGGCTTTTTTTATCAACTTGAATTTTCACTATATGGAGTTTTGGAAATTGACGGAGTAAATTAATGATTACAGATAATTATGTAACATTTAACGAATAGAGAATCGCTCGTAAAATTGCTACAGCCATAATTAAGATATTTATTACATGAACCCCCAAACAGGTCCGGCAGATAATTCTCAATGAATATAGTCCCCACATCAGATAAATACTGAACAGGACTGATAAAATTGAAATAATTAAAATCGATATGAATGGTGGATAGAAAAAGAAATAATTGCCCGCCGAAATAATGATCAAAGCCAGGTAATACCATATTCCCCAGAAGCTGTTTGATCTTCCTAAGATTTTACCATACTTAGATTCGACGATATCCCCGCAGCGACATTTTGCCATTTGAAGAAATTTAGGAATCCACCAAACTATGTCGGGAATGGTCTTTTTATGGACACCGTAGAAATAAAATGATAATGTCCATCCAAGTCCGGATAGGAATATAATAATAATTGTAAAAATTGCCGATGTGATTTGATCCAAATTGCTGTCCTCTGAAACGAATTAATCAAGAATAATCAGATTTATAAATTAAGATTATTTCGAAATAATTATTGACGACAAATTGTATGGTTTAACAAATCCGCGGTAATTGTTCACCAAGAGGCATATCAATAATCCTCAGGGCTCCCAATGCCGTTTTCATAGTAACCATTCCGGGGTGATCGTCGATAACTTCACCAATAATTTCTGCATTATTACCATATTCGCAACGTTTGATAACCTGAAGCATATCTGCGGCGATCTCCCCAGGTACTGCGGCGATAAGTTTACCTTCGTTAGCTACATTCAGTGGATCAATACCGAGGACCTCACAGGCAGCCCTGGTATCAGGGAGTATCGGAATGCTTCCTTCGAGAATTCTTATCCCGATATTGGAAGATTTGGCAAATTCATTCAAAGTGGTGGCAACACCGCCTCTTGTAGGATCGCGGAGTGCATGTATATTCGGTGATACTTCTATCATTTTGGATATCATGTGATTTAAGGCTGCAGTGTCACTGTTCACCCGGCTTTGAAAAGATAATCCTTCGCGACTGGTCATAACTGCCATTCCATGATCAGCAACGGTTCCGGAAATAATTATCTTGTCTCCGGGTCTTAATGATGATGCAGAAATATTTACATTGTCAGGCACTTGCCCAATTCCGGTTGTATTAATAAATATCTGATCGCAAGAGCCGTGGTTTACTACTTTTGTGTCACCGGTAATAATGGTAACACCAGCCTTTTTTGCTGCAGCCTCCATTGACAATAGAATCCGATGCAATATTTCCATCGGTAATCCTTCTTCCAGTATAAATCCAACAGTGAGATAAAGGGGTTTTGCTCCCGACATGGCTACATCATTCACAGTACCGTTGACGGCCAATTCACCGATATTACCACCTGGAAAAAATATTGGATCTACGACAAATGAGTCTGTAGAAATTGCCAGTCTACCGGCATTTAGGGGTACTACAGCCTGGTCTTCAAGATCATTGAGAATTTTATTGCCAAACCTGGGAAGAAACATGGTTTCGATTAATTTTGAAGATAATTGTCCACCAGCACCATGGGCAAGTTGGATTGTATCATGTTCTAAAATTGGTACCGGACAGGTGAAGTCTTTCATATTATTGTTCATCTAAATGTATAGTTATGTTTTTTTGATTCTTCTCAGCATTTAACGAGAGAATATTCATTTCAAACGCTGGTATTTATAATATGCCGCACAGGCGCCCTCATTCGATACCATAGTTGCACCTAATGGATGCATAGGGGTGCATTCTTTTCCAAAAGCAGGACATTGGTTTGGTTTTTTGACTCCCTGCAAAATGATGCCGCTCAGACATAATTCTGATTCCTGGGAATGTATATCATCAACAGAAAACTTTTTGGCAGCATCATAATGATGATATTTTTGACGAATTTTAAGTCCGCTTAAAGCAATATTGCCAATACCGCGCCAGGCCTGATTGGTGACCTCAAAAACATCCTGAATAATCTTTTGTGCTGGAATATTTCCTTGACGCCTCACCGTGCGAAGGTATTGATTTTTTACGCTATAGTCATTTTTCTCAAGCATCTCCACCACCATGAGAATTCCTTCAAGCACATCAACCGGTTCAAACCCCGTTGGTACTATTGGGACCATATATTTTTCGGCGATGGGTTCATATTCCTGCCAACCCATGACAGCGCATACATGGCCGGCTGCAAGGTAGCCCTGAACGCGGTTTGCCGGAGATGATAATAATGTTTCCATTGCAGGCGGCACCAATACATGACTTACTAATTCACTAAAATTTGTGATACCTTCTTTTGATGCCTGATGGATTGCCATAGCATTTCCCGGTGCAGTTGTTTCAAATCCTACTGCAAGAAATATTACTTCCTTACTTGGGTTTTTCCTCGCAATATTCAGAGATTCCAATGGTGAATAAACCGATCTCACATCGGCACCTGTGGATTTGATCATGAACAAATCTTTATCTGAGCCGGGAACTCTCAACATATCGCCAAAACTGGTAAATATCACATTCGGTTTGGATGCCAGAGCCATCGCCTTATCGATAATTTCGATAGGTGTGACGCAGACGGGGCATCCAGGTCCATGAACCAATTCGATTTCCTTTGGTAATAGTTGATCAATCCCATTTCGGATGATGGAATGAGTCTGACCACCACAAATCTCCATTATCACCCAGGGTTGGGTTACCGTATTCTTGATTGTTTCCAGTATCCGCTTTGCCACAATCGGGTCCCGGAACTCATCCAAATATTTTATCATAAATTAATTGGTTTTTCTTTTTTGTTGAAGTAGAAATGACTCTTTATTCATTTATCCTTTTCTCCAACTCCTGCCAGGCTTCGAATGATTTCATTGCTTCATCTTCATTGATAACGGAAATAGCAAAACCAGCGTGGATGATAGTGTATTCACCGGCAGTAATCTCAGGAACATATTCAATGCAGGCTTTATTGATAGTGCCGCTGTAATCAATATTGGCCATTTTCAGACCATTCTCCTCAAAAACTTTTATCACTTTTCCCGGCATTGCAAGACACATATTATCCTCGTATCAATTTTTATTATTATGTAATTTATTTCTGGCAATCATTGCCTGACCCAGAGAAATCCCACCGTCATTTGTGGGTATCTGTTCATGAGAGAAAACGGATAACCCGTTCTTTTCTAAAGCGGCGTTCACTCCTGAAAGTAAAATTCGATTCTGGAAAACCCCACCGCTGAGTACCACGTCATTTATACCGGTATCTTTAGATATTTGAATCGCCACCTGCGTAAATATTTTGATCATCGTATTATGAAACTTCCTGCTGATGACAGATAAATTATCATCCATTTTTAGACATTTTACAATCGACCGGATAATACTTTCCACTGAAACAACATCACCTATAATTTCAAAATCAAGACATGAACGACCACCTGCTGCCGCCGCTGCATTCATGAATTCAATCGCTGCCTGCCCTTCATAACGGATTTCCTGCTTACCGCCGCACATAGCCGAAACAGCATCAAATAATCGACCGCAACTACTGGTTAATGGACTGTTGATTCCCTTTTGAACAATCTGTATTACCGGTTCATAATCATGTAACATCATAAATGGCAAATCAGGCAGACTATCTCCATACGTTTTAAAGAGGTATCCAATTGCCGTTCTCCAGGGAGATTTGATAGCGGCATCACCACCGGGAAGGGGCATATTTTGGAACTTATTTATCCTTTGAAAACCATGATAATCTCCAACAAGGAACTCACCGCCCCAAATTGTTTTATCCAATCCATAACCCGTTCCGTCCATGATTATGCCAATGACAGGGTTTTCCAGGCCAAATTCAGCCATGCCGGATGCAAGATGGGCGTGATGATGTTGCACCTCAAACAATGGTAAATAGGAAATAGATTTTGCCCACTGAGTGGAAAAATATCCAGGGTGCATATCACAGGCTAATATATCAGGTTGAATATCAAAAATATCTTTAAGATGGTGAATGGTTTGTTGGAAAGTTTCATACGCTTTAAGATTTTCCAAATCCCCATTATGCTGACTAATCCGGGCATTTTTATTTTTTAGAAGACAAATAGTGTTCTTTAAATCTCCACCGACAGCAAGAACAGAAGGACCATTATTTTTGAGAATGACCGGTGCCGGTGCAAATCCCCTACTACGACGAATAACCCGTGGTTTGTTATTGATAATCATCACCACAGAATCATCGGCACGAATGTGTATCCTTCGGTCATGTAATAAAAAATAATCTGCAATATCACCGAGTTGATCCAATGCCTCATCATTGTCAATACAGATAGGTTCATCACTCAAATTGCCGCTTGTCATCACCAAAGGTGGAACATCGACAATGCAGTTCATAAGGAGATCATGTAAAGGCGTATATGGAAGCATTACTCCGAGAAATTCACTGCCTGGAGCAACATTACTGGCGATATTATTATTTTCAATGCTTTTCAATAACATTATAGGTGATTGTATAGAAGTAAGCCATATCTCCTCAGTGCCACAAATATGACATAAGTCCCTTGCATGGTCAAGGTTTTTTGCCATTACCGCAAAGGGTTTTTCTTCTCGATTCTTCCGTGTTCTCAGACGGGATACAGCATTGCTATTGGTGGCATCCACCATCAGATGAAATCCGCCAAGTCCTTTTATCGCTACAATAAATCCACTTTTCAAAAGAGAGATGCAGGTTGAAATTTTATCACTTGATGCGATTGATTTACCATCTCGAGCTGTTAATGTCAAAGATGGGCCGCAATCAGGACAAGCATTGGGTTGAGCGTGAAAACGACGATCCATGGGATTGTCATATTCCTCTTTGCATTGGCTGCACATTTTAAAATCTGACATTGTTGTTAGATGTCTGTCATACGGTAATTCTTTAATTATTGTATAACGGGGACCGCAATTTGTGCAGTTTGTAAATGGATACTCAAAGCGCCGATTATCAACATCAGATATTTCATTGAGGCAATCCCTACAAATGGCAGCATCAGGGGAAATTTGGGTTGAAATCTCATTATTAGATTTTGAAGTGATTATCTTAAAACCGCAGTCATTTGCCACCTGAATATAATTCGCATCCAGTGATAATATGCTGGATAACGGTGGAGGAGAATCACTCATTGATTCCAGAAATTGATCGACTACTCCCGCTGCCCCCTCCAACTCGATGACGACGCCATCGGAAGTATTGGATACAAAACCATTAAGATTGTTCTTGATCGCCAGATTATATACAAATGGTCGGAATCCAACCCCCTGAACAATCCCGTTAACTTTGATTCTTTGTCTGATGATAGAATCCATTATAGTCATTAAATATTATCCTACAGGAACCTGTGATCTTATCCAATCATACCATTTTTCCAGCCCATTGCCATTGGTGGCGGAGATCTGAAAAAATTCAAGATGATGGTTTACTTTCAAAGCATTTTTCTGACAAAGTCCCATATCAAATTCTACATACGGCAGAAGGTCTGTTTTGTTAATAATGCAGATATCCGCAGCTGAAAACATCGTCGGATATTTCAGGGGTTTGTCATCACCTTCCGTTGTGCTAATGATAACGACCTTAAGGGTCTCCCCAAGATCAAACAATGCGGGGCAAACGAGATTCCCAACATTTTCGATAAGCAGTACTGAATGATCATTCGGATTTAGTTTACCTATTGCCGTTCTGATCATCGTTGAATCGAGGTGACAGCCTGTGCCAGTATTTACCTGTACAACTGGAACCCCAGTAGTATCGATCCGTTCGGCATCTCTTGATGTCTGCTGATCGCCTTCGATGACATAGAACTCCATTTCACTCTTCAAATCTTTGAGAGTTCTCTCAAGAATACTGGTTTTTCCTGAACCCGGTGAACTCACCAGATTAAGTGTCAGAATATTTTTTGCTTCCAGATACCCACGGTTTCGTTCGGCAGTAAGGTTGTTCTTAAGTAGAATATCTTCTTCCATCGTTACCGTGTGGACATGATGAGAAGCAGGAGATTGGTGGGTATGAGTCTTATCTCCAATTCCATGGGAATGATCATGGTTTTTTTCGCCTATTTTTGTGATTGTTACTGCCCCATCAGGCTGATTACATCCGCATGTATCACACATATTTTACCTCATTCATAATTGAAAGATTTTATTTTAAGTTCTTTTCCAGAAACAATTAATACCTGGAATTGGCTGCAATCCGGACAAAATGCAAATAATGATTCAACAGTAAAAGTGATTTCACAATGATGGCATTTTCCGATTGCAGGGACTGAGTGAATATTGAGTTTGCAGGATTCTGCAATAGTATTTTTACAGACAGAGTCAAAGCAGAATAGAAGTGAGTCGTTTAGTATCCCGGCTAATTCGCCAATTTCCAATTCGATTGAGGTCACATATAAAGCATGATTTTCCTGTGCGCGTTTGATTACCGCATCCACAACATTCATCGCAATGGTCATTTCATGCATATCGGTTTCCCGTTTTCAATATTAGTTCCAATTGGTATAAAATCCCCGCTGAAATTGTTATTCGCAGAAGGGAGTTTCTGACCTGAATTTCACTATGTAAATTTACGGAATATGATAAACATTATATTAAGATAAAAATATATTATTATGATTGTATTATGTTGATGCTTATCTGTTATTGCTGTTTAATGTGGTCAAGTAATAGTAGGCAGGAATAAACAAATCCAAAGTCAGTAATATTGATATCAACAATATGCATGATCCTTGCTTTTGAAAGTTATACTGGTCAAAAAAAGTATATTGATGGCAGGCTGAAAAAGGCTTTAGCCAAATGCCAATAACACTCACATCATAAAGAAATCACTTTTATAAATAGATGCGATGTCCGTCATTACGGATTCGGTTTTCCTTCCGCAATTGTTATCTAAATACGGCAATATCCTCAAGCGACTTCCGGGTTATATCAGGGACAGTAACGCCATCTGCCGGATAACCGGTAACCAGGATGAGATATGGTTTATAATTCACCGGGATATCGAGTATAGTATTGAGAAATTTCATTGGGCTGGGCGTATGGGTGAGAGAAACCATGCCAGCATTATGAATGGCAGTAATCAGCATTCCCGTTGCCAAACCAGTGGATTCTGTAGAATAATATCGTTTAATTTTGTTGTCAAGATCATCCAGACCGTATTTTTCTTCAAAGATCACAATCAGGCAGGGAGCTGTTTCAAGAAAGGGTTTGTGATCATCAGTTCCCAGAGGTTCTAGTGCTTTTAACCATTCTTCCGGGGCGCGATGTTCATAAAATTCTTTCTCTTCTGCTTCTGCACCCATCCTGATTTCTTGTTTTAGGGCTGGATTTGAAACCACGACAAATTTCCAGGGCTGCTGATTGGCACCACTTGGAGCCGTTCCTGCAGTAAGCAGACAATTTTTGATAACTTCGTCCGAAACACGAACATCAGAAAATTCTCTTATGGTTCGGCGGTAGTTCATAAAAGTGTAAAATGATAGAGATTTATTAATGGCTTCTTCTTCTGAATATTTGATTCTCAATTCAAATGGTATGAAGGGATATGGTGACATAGTGAAAATTTCCTCTGAATTTTAAGATTATATTAAACTGGAATCAAGGAATACAGCAGCGATGATTAGTGATATCAAGCTGTACTCGAATAATTAATCGCTTAAAGTTTTCCTATCTAAACTGTATATCAAGAGTCTCTGAGAGAAGTCGAAGTTACACCGTAAAATTTTTCAACTCACCAATCGAAATTCTTTATTAATCTAGTTGCTCCAAGAGAACTTCAACCGCTTTCTCGATTTGTTTGTCTCTTCCTTTAGCAATCGATTCGGGGTCATTTTTGACACGGTAGTCTGGCTCAAGCTGATTGTTTTCTAAAAATTCACCATCTGTATTTTTTACACCAACCATGGGCATGCCAAAGACAAGTGATGGATCAAGGAGGTTCTCCCACCAAACTGCCGTTGCTGTACCGGGGATGGGCATACCAACGGTTTTTCCAATATTTAGGGCAGTGTAAGCGTATGGGAAGAAATGTGCATCTGAATAATTGGCTTCACCCATTACGAGTACAACAGGTTTGGTCCAGCGATTCTGTGGTTCCTTGCCCACTTGTTTGCCACGGGGAACTGCCCAGGAATAATCGGTACCGCTGAGTAACTTAGCCAAATCATCATGAAGCCAACCACCGCCGTTCCAGCGTGTATCCATAATTAAAGCCTCTTTATCAACCTGCCGACCAAATAATTCGGCAAAAGTTTTTCTAAAGCTACTATCATTCATTCCTCTAACATGGACATAACCCAGCCTGCCGTTTGACAGTGAATCGACAAGAACTCTTTTGTTTTCAATCCATCGATTATACACCAGGTTGAATAACTGACCGCGGGAAACAGGCTGAATGCTTTCGACCCAGCGATCACCAGTGACAGAATCTAATAAGGATAGACGGACTTTACGGTTTTTGATGCGGTTAAGATAGCGATGATAGTTTACTCCGCCTGTTACAGAATTACCGTCAATGGCTTCGATGATTGTACCTTTGGTGATTTTTAAATCATGTTTGTCTGATGGCCCGTTATTGATTACTTCATCCACCAAAATTCCACTATCACCACCAGAATCCAAATACAGTCCAAGTGAATAAGTTTGATCATTCTCACCACCGCGACCACGATAGTAACATCCTGTATGGGAAGCATTCAACTCCCCAAGAATCTCTGAGAGTAATTCACAAAAATCACGATTATTGTTGATATCAGGCAAGAATTGTGAATACTCAGATTTCATCATATCCCAATCAACGCCGTGCATGTCTTCCACATAAAACTTCTTTTTCATCTGTCGCCACACATGTTCAAACATATAAGCTCGTTCGGCGGGATAATTCAACTCCATTTCAGCATGATAACTGACGGCAGTCATCTCGCCGCTTTCAATATTATATTTGACAATATTTCCGCCATCTTTGAGGAAAAACACATGAGTCCCATCCTCATCAAAATGAAGGGAAGAGGCATTTTTAGCTCCCATTTTTGCCACAAGAGAAGGTGTTCTTTCGCGTAAATCCACCTTCCATAAATCGAATCCTTTTTCAAAACGAGCCAGGTACACCAGATATTTTCCATCTGTTGAAACACGACCATCCCTCAATTGCGATGAGTGAACCGTAAGACGTTGCTTTCGATCACGAAAGTTTTCCTCTTCAATCCTAATTGGTTTGATTTCGGCTTCATCTTCTTCCTCGTCATCATCATCATCTTTTTCGGACTCATCATCATCATTTTCTGATTCATCCTCTTCCTCATTCTCGATATTTTCCACTTCTTCTTTACTGAGTTTTGAAAAATCATACGTTGAATCAGAGGTAAAATATCCAAACACATCTGTCTGCGATCCCCAACTGCCATGTGAACGCATCCCTAATTCGTTTGAGAAGGCATAAATCATACTGCCGTCTTCACTCCAATGCGGAACCCAGTAGGGATAACCGCTTTCAGTCACTGGGATGAGCTTTTTTCCATCCACTGAGATCAGGGCAATATCTTCAACCCATCTTTCCGGTGAGGGCAGATAGTTTGCCACCAGCCATTTTCCATCAGGCGACCATTCAAAATATTGATCTCCGTCGGAATAGCTGTAATTATTTTTGGCAGGCAGGGCGATCCATGTATCACCGGAAGCCACATCCAAAATGCGAATTTCATCCCGTTCATGCAGATAGGCGATGAGAGAATCATTGGGAGAAAATTGAGGTTGAAATGTCTCAGGTTCTGATACTAGTATAGGTGTTTCAATAATTTCATCCGCACTAGCAAAATGTTTATCATCTTCATTGACAATTGAAGATTGATATAAATTCCATGAACCATTTCTTTCACCGGCATAGAGTAGTTTCCGTCCATCACTTGAAAAGCTTATATTCCTTTCCTGCTCAGGAGTGGCCGTAATACGACGGGTTGTTTCATATTCTGCTGATGTAACAAAAACCTCGCCTCTAACAATAAAAGCGATCTCTTTTGAATCTGGGGAAACAGCCATCTCGGTAGCTCCGCTTGAAAATGTTTTGTACTCAATTTCATTTTCCTGATCATCGGCATAGAGCGCAACTTCAACTTTAACAGGTTCTGTCCATTCGAGGGGCAAAATATAAATATCCCCTCTGAATGCATAACAAATGGTTCCATTATCAGCCTGTGAAAGAAAACGTACCGGATGTTCGGTATGAAAAGTTACCTGTTTAACATTCTTGCCGTTATCTTTCATCTTCCACACATTGAAGGAACCAAAACGTTCACTAAGGAAGAATATTTCATTTTTATTATATAAATGTGGTGACCGGTCTTCACCTTCAAAATCGGTGAGTTGCGTATGTTTTCCGGATCTGAGTTCATATTTCCAGATATCTCGTGTATCAGAAGAAGTATGGTGCTTTCTCCATATATTTTCAAGTCCGTTTCGATCGTGATAAAATATTTCCCTTGCCCTATCATCGTAAATTGCATCTTCGGCCGGACTGGTGAGTAGCCTCACTGGAAGTTTTCCATCCAATGTTGCGCTGTATAATTCGGTCATTCTTCCAGATGGAAATAATGTGCTGAGATAGGTATCCATGCGGCTGCTTGAGAATAGAATTGAATTATCATCAGGATGCCAGGATGAGGGATAATCATTTGATGAATGATAGGTTATTCTATCTGGTTTGCCGCCATTTGCTGACATTACAAATATATCGTAATTCCCAAAACGATCTGATGCAAAAGCTATTTTACTGCCGTCATTTGACCATACCGGCATAAAATCATGGGCTGTGTGCCGGGTTAATGAATGTGCTTCGCCACCAGTAGAAGAGACTTTATACAGATCACCCATATATGAGAAAATAATTTCTGTCCCATTTGGTGAAATAGCTGGATACCGGACCCAGGATGGTTCATTGGCCTGTAGAAATATAAACCCTGATATGATTAGTATGATTTTGGACAATTTTTTCATTTGAATATCCTGTTCATTAATTATATGTTTTAATTGATAAGTAAAATTAATGTAATACTGATACAGGTTGTAAGGGAAAAAATTGAAGTGAAATATCCCTGCTGTAAAGCTGCTTTACACTGAAACCAGCAACGATTTTTTAATTTGAGATTATTTGCATACTAATATTCACAGGGATATTGGTTAAGTTTATGATTCGTATGAATAGAAAATTTATCATTAACAATTATTTGCTGGTTATCCTGATGGGATTTTCCCTCAGTTCTGTGGCATTTTGTCAACTTGAAGAACAGGGCAAAGAAATATTCAATCGGTTTTCTGCGTATTTATATAGTTCGATAGCAAACCGTACTGCTGAATTCAATCGGGTGACCCGGGATGAGGTATTATTTCATCATCTCTACAATACAGCTCCATCGCCTGCACTAAGATTTAATATAGATTTTAATGATTCCCTTATGGCATTAAATCCACTGGCATCTGTGTATTATTCGAACAATCAACAGGAGATTTGGAATTCACAAACCTGTTCTCAATTAGGTACAATGGGATATGAAAATACCTGGCAATGTGATGTGACGACCTTTAGCGGAGCATATTTAAATTGGTATTTTCAGGCATCCTATGATTTTGAAAATGAGAGAGCAGTCATTACCCAAAGTCCTGCCAACCTCAACAATAGCTTTCCACCCTCGGATGGTTTATTTGCCAGTATTGCTATTGAAGATCAGGGTGATCAGGAAAATGGCGAAAGTTTTTTGGATATCACTGATCTGCGAGTTAGCTATAGTGAGGATAGGGTTTTTATACAACTTCTCACAGTTGATGGCGGATTTCCAGTAGGTGAATTTTTTGGTCCATGGTTTTTATATGGAGCTGGCTTTCTGAATCCTGAGCAAGATTTAAATAGCGATGAATTGATCATTTATGCTCTTGGTTATGGAAATGGCGCTTTTGGTAATCTTTATCCCGGTGTGATGAAACTAATCGGAACGCCCGATGGTGAGATTATCAGTGCTGATTATATTTCGAATGATATTGAATTTGTTACCAGTGGAAACTCACTATATCTCTCAACGGCCATTGCCACTATTGTTGATGATCCTGATTTTGGGAATTGGTCAAATGAATTCAATGGTTTTACGGTTATGGGTCTTACTGCCTCAGCAGATATAGATCAGAACATGTTATTTCATGATGCTACAGAAGCCGGTATTTTCCTTATGGACTCTCAGTATCAGGCTGGAAATAATCAGATGGATATCTCGGATGTCTATTTTGATGATGTTGACCAGGTTCTGCATGTAAACTATAGTGACCCTGAGGCCAATCTGCCCTTTGATCATTACATATCTCATCAGGGAGAAATCTGGGAAATGATCCCGTCTTCCCATGATTATGAATCTGTTGTAGAGTATTCATATGCTCTAATCGATCCGGAAGATGGTGCCTATAATGTAGTTTTTCAGTTTTCTGACGGTAATTCTGATGATGAGATAAATTTATCATTCGTGATCGGGGATCCCTCTGAATGTCTGCCTGCCGGGGACGTGGATGAAAATGGTGCGGTAGATGTATTGGATGTGGTGTTGCTGGTGAGTCTGATATTATGTGATGAATGTACCCTCGATGACCCATGTCTTGATGTGAATCTGGATGATTCAGTAGATGTATTGGATGTCGTACTTATGGTAAGTATTATTCTGACCGATAGTTAATTCTCTCTTTTTCAGCCTGGCCTAAATTTTAACAATTCTTTAGATCACGTATGAGGAAGTATTTCGCGTCTCTGCAGCGATGCAGATAAAATTCTAGAATCTCCAGATGCTACCGCCAGTAGATTTCAGTTTGATATCCTGGAGATCTGGATTTTTCACATTAATTCTTAGCATGAATCCTTTTCCACCACCTGAAGGCCACCATTGAAAGCGAAGCTCCCAGCAATGCAGCTCTCGATAAAAATCAAATGAATGAGTCACCAACTCTCTCTCAAGCATATTTATTCTAGCATTATATCTCATGACCCAGTTTCTGGTGATTCTCAGAGTAAGATTTGTATTCATCCAGTAGGTTTTATCATCCACCACTTCCTCGCCTTCAACCCGTTTATTTAATGAATAACGCAAACCCAACGTGGCTTCCCAGAGATTAGCTCTTCCAATAGATGGTGCAGCACTTTCAATTCCAGTATCCAATTGTACACCCTCATCCAGAAGTGCGCCAGTATATATTGTATCTGGTTCGACTGGATCTGTAGAGAGATCCGGTTCAATCAGGCTGGTTCCGCTGAGACGTAATGATGTGCCAATACTTAAACTGGTCAAACGGGGATATGAGGAAAATTCATCTACAGGCACCAATTTAGAAATATCGGGATTCAGTTTCAATTTATAAAGATTATGACTCATGGATACATCTATATCCATTCCTCCTGGAATTCCGGCCCGGATACCTGAACTGATGGGTGAAAATCTCAGACTGTCTGCAGTGGCATTATAACTCCCGTTCATATTCCAGGTGGCGATTGTTTCCTTTGAATATGTATCCTCACTGATAAGATATTTAGTCTGGAACTCATTTCGAAGTGAATAGCCAATAGTTTTTGATTCGCGACTACTGGTAGAACCAGCGGTGCTTCCGGTAAATTTGTCAAATTTTTCACCATTCACATCTCTTTGAAAATATCCAGGATCAGCGCCTAACACATTTTTCGAAAAATCAGGCTTCCATGAAAAACTAATATTGGGGGTCATAACATGGCGGATGGCATCCAATTTACCAATCCGCACCGGGAATGTGCCATACATCTTTGTATTAGCAGAAATTGATAAAGTGAAAGTATTACGAGGAAGAAATTTTTCAATTTCGTCATAAACAATTACACTGGTAACACTATCCTTCACAAATGCACCAGATTCATCTAATTGGGCTTTCCTGTATTTAAAAACCCAGTCGCTGGTCAATTTAAATGACGGTGACAGTGTAAGCCAACCGCTGACTTTCTGTGGTGAAGTAAGTGTAAAATTATGCCGGGCCTGATAAGTGCGGTCATAGGTACGGTCCTGGAACCAGGTGGAATCCGTCGCCGCCACCAGGTTTACCGCCTGCCTGGCAGTAAGAAGACTGGACATACGCCAGTAGATAGAATTATACCATTTTGGACCATTACCAAAAACCTGCGTCAGACTGTGACTGAAACTGATGGAAGGAAATGTACGGGTTCTTTCAATCAGTTTATCTCCAGGTGATTTCGATTTTTCAGATGGTAGACTTTCCGCTGCCAATAGATCAAAATCTTCTGATAAAGTTAAAGAAAGGCTGTTTTTGGTGGATGCCCAATGTTTGGAATAAATCGCCTGCGATCGCAATCTTTGCTCAAGGCGAGTTTTCAGGTCATATCCGTAATCCTGATTTATTTTATTATCAGAAACATAATTAGCATCAATTATCACATTCTGAGTGGGGTCTATCCGGTGATTATGGTTCCAGTGGATTCGCCATTGTTTGGAGACATTATCCTTAAAAATATCAGCGATCTCATTACTGTCAACATTACGAAAGATATCTGATGAAATATTTCCTGAAAACTTATATCGTTTGACATAATTCAGTTTTCCCTTTACATCAAAACCCTGTTGATCCCGAAAGTTAAACAAAACTTTTCCATCCAGATAATCATTGGGAGCCCAATAGTAGCCAAGTCCATGAAAATAAGTGCCGGCAGATTTGGAATGACCAAAACTTGGCATAATCCAACCGCTGTGGCGTTCACCGCCCTTATTGGGAAAAACAGCCAATGGAATCCCAAATAAAGGGATATCATAAATGGAAAGAATAATAGGTCTTGCCACCACTTTGTCTCCGGTGATCATTTTCATTTTTCGACTGGCGAGATGAAAATGCGGTCTATCCAGATCACAAGAGGTATACCGGCTTTTCGTCACATGGAAAATATTTGGGTCATCACGAAAAATTTCTTTCCCGTAATAATAACCCTGATTCAGCCTTGTTTTTCCCAGTGTTACACGGCCGTGATGAGTCAGGAGATTAAATTCCATTTGATCACCGCTCATAGGATCACTGGTGGGAGAGTCTATGGTCGGATAAACATCTCCTTTCAAGCGGGCATCAAGCATATCTGTATTCCAATTGGATTTTATAAAACCAGCGGATAATTTTGTGCCCTGATAATCCACTGAGGCATCATTCTCCAGGTAGGTAATTTGCTCATCCACATGATAATCCAGATAATCAGCCTGATAAGTGATAACGGAATCTATTCGGGAATTTGCCACCTCCGGTTCGAAAACACCGCGTCCACCGCCAAATACCTGAATACGGTTCATATCACCATCTTCAAAAGAAACAGTAATGGTATCTCCCGTTGCTTTATTTAATCCCTGCAGGAGAGAATCTTTTACCACATTATATTTAGTTGTAGCCATCCCAATCAGATTCAATTCGTACATTTCACCATCCTCAAAAAAAGAGGACATATAACTGGCACTCATATTGTCAGTGAATTTATGAGAGCCCGTATCACCGCTATACAACATGGCATTCATATCCTGATAAGCATGAGTTTGACCGTCAACAAAAATGGATTGAATTAGACTATCGTTGTATTGAATATGAATATTGTTTCCGCTGATTCCCTTTCCCGGTTCTTCCAAACTGCTGCCTACATTGAGAGACATGAACTGTTCGTTGTCGTCATATGAAATGCTCTCAGCAACAATGACTTTTTCATCCTCATAGATTTTAGTACCACCGGATGTGACAAACGAAGTACCGCGGTATCCATCCGTTTTCCAATAATTAAAAGTAGTGGCAGTCATTGTATCCATTTTGGACATCATAATCACATTACCCATAGCCAGACCGGAATCAAGTTCAGTCCAGTACAAAAGGGAATCACAGGTAATGACCTGATTATCCTGCGTAAAGAATATATCATCCATCGCTTTGAGATAATTGACCCTGTCATTATAAAAAAACATGGATTTACTCAAGAGTGTATCTGTTTCATCAACCAGTTTTACCGAACCAAGTAAATGATATTCATTTCGATTTAGATAATGGATTGCCTTATCAGTATACAGCGTCATTGTACCGCGCTGGAGAATTACATCCCCGACAAACTGCTGGACTTTTTCACCCTCCATTTCCATCCTTTCAAGAGATCCTGCCTGAAGGATTTTTAGACGATCATCATTATCTGCCGATAAGGTAAAAGATAATAAAATGAATAGGATAAATCTGTTGTGAGAATAAAAGTAATTCACACTGGAAATTGTGCGGCGGACAATAATTGTACCCAGGTTACTTAGGGTTTTCAATGAATATTCTTTCGGATGTTCAATTTGATTCTCAAAGTCACGGATCGACGATACATTATTATATTCGGTTGGTAGCCATCTAGCAAATTTATTTGATTTTTTAATGATATTACAGGAGAATTATCAGAATAATTATTTCAGTGTGTTTCTGGCTATGATGTATTGGATAATAATTAAAATGCTAAATTTGATATGAAGAATTAATGTTCATAGAAACTCAGTTTCTTCTATAGAGGAATACAATCCATTTTGCAGGGTTTGGATCGAAAACACCTTCAGTGGGCCGATAAAGATAGAATCCTACCCTATATGTCTTTTTTGCAAATTCATTTACAATATCAAGATTTTGGATTGCAGTCCACACTGTATCTGTTTCTGCAAGCGTATCCGGCGAGCTCTGTCCCCAATAATTAAAATATTCGGACGATTGAGGTTTATCTTGTGAAAATTGAGTAGGTGGAAAAGATTCAGGACTGGCAAATTCATTTGGAATATGGATGCGACCCGTTCCCATCCAAACTGAATATGCGAAAAAAATTGTATCATTTTCAGGAGGATAAAGGAACAAAAGTGGGTGCATATCCCATCCCCCGAAAGTTGCAACAAAAGGTAGACTTTCAAGATCGCAATTGACGCAGAGAGGATAGTGTGAAAAAGAGCCTCCTTCAAACTCATATGTCTGAAAATCCATCAATAAAATGGCGATATTTACCGAATCCGGACTTAGTTGGTAAAATGGTGTTTGCTTAATTGGTGGATTAGATATTGAATGATCATCACTGCAGTTGATGCATACGATGAGAGATATTATGGCTGTAATGACGATGACTTTTTGAATTGTCATGATTCCTCTTTCAATTTATAACCATCGATCTGAATTGAATATCATACTTCATTGTTAAATTATGGTATCATGAAGATATTTGCTGAGCATTTCATGCTTCAAAAGAATTTTACTAAGAAGTTGTAGTGATTACAGTGGGAATTATGACTGCAACCATAACGGCCGCCTGCATTGCATCAATTGCTTCTTTTGCTGCTTTACCAGTAACCTCACCATTGATAACCTGATCGATTCTATCCTTATAGGTTTTTAATTCTGATTTCGAAAAAAGTGTTTTTAACAGGTTAGTACTTTTTGCAATAGAAATAAGAATAACCATTTCAGGGTCAACATCCACAGTATCAAACAGAATAACCTTGCGGATATTTTCAACGATTTTTTGTTCGGGTTCGCTATTTATCTCAGGATAAATTTTTCGTTTAAATATTAACAATACTTTGTCTTCATCTGCCTTTAGTATACCTCTGGCAACCAGTTTTTCAGCAACCCGATGTTTTAAATGATGGAAATTTGCAAATTTACTCACCCAGGTCTCGATACGACAATTTCTCTTAGTGGTTTTTATCTTTTGGATACATTCTTTTAGGATCTCATCGTCAGTCTCGCTGTCACTTACATATTGGATCAAAGTACTTCCATGTTTTGATTTTTCCACTTTAATACTTTTGGTCAATAACAATTCAGCAACAAAAGCACCTGCCAAAGCATAATGATAATTCACCATGGGCGTGATAGTGCCTTCAGTATCTTTGAGTGCGAGCAGCATAATTTGTTCATATATACGTAGGGAATTATCAATCATTATCATCTCCTTTTATGGCCTCAGCTTCAATTTCAACGACAATATCCGGGGAAATTAGTCCACTTACCTCAACCATGCTGGTTGCCGGCATGATAACTTTGAAGTATTCTGCATGGGCTTTGGCGATTTTTTCCCAATCATTGATATTCGTAACATAAATACGGGTCCGAATAATATCTTTGAGAGAAACATCTGCATTTTTAAGAATAGATTCAATATTCTTTAAGCATTGAATAGTCTGAAGGTATGGGTCATGTTTGTGAAGGATAAATCCTTCCTCATCTGTGGAAGTAGTGCCGGACACATGTATAAATGGTCCAATTTTTACGGCTCGACTGTATCCAGCGATTGGTTCCCATTTTGTCCCTGTAGAGAAGTTTGTTCTTTTCCATTTCATGGTATCTCCTCCTAATTGATGGTATGATAATTTATAAAATCTTATTGATAGTAATGGTTGTTACTTCGGCTTAGCTCAATGACCATTATTTCCACACTTTTAGAAGTTTATTCTTTACAAATTCACCGGTGATTTTGATAAGGCTACGATCAAATACTTCATCCAAAGCATTAAAAAAAGTTTCAACCTCTTCCTTATTGATAATCAGCGACGGGGCAAACATAATAGCCACATCTTTATTATTATTAAAAAAAGTAAAAATATTATGTTTACGGAATAACCAATCCACAACGCTGGCCACAACGATTTTATTCACAAAACTGCCATCCTTTAAAATATCCACAGGTAGTTTCTGAAGCAAAGCAGAAAAAGCTCCATCGTTTTTCTTTAAAAAGATACCCCAAAGGGCGCCGCCGCCGCGGATTTCTTCTATCTGATCAGGATATTTTGCCATGAGTGCTTTACTTTTTGCTTTTACCAATTTTTCAAGCTCTCGGCTTTTTGACGGATAATTGTCTTCTACCATGATGTTAATTGTTTCAATGGCAGTGGCACATTCTTCTCCGAACCCATTGTATGTTGTTGTATGCAATGTGGCATTATTTACATCCCCATACGCTTTCATCAAAATAGGTTTACGGGTGATGTAAGCAGAAATAGATGATTTCCCACCGCCCATTGATTTTGATGTGGTAAGAATGTCAGGTATAATATCGGAGTCCATAAATCGAAAATAATTTCCCGTTTTACACCATCCACAATACACTTCATCGATAATGAGAAGAATCCCTTCATCATCACATATTTGCCGAAGCTGTCTTAAATATTCATCACTGGCATTGGTGACTGTAATCGCATTAAAGGGTTCGATAATTATGGCGTAAACATCCGAATCTCCATTGGATTGGCGGAGTTGCGCAACCTGGTTTTTTACAGAGTTAATGTCCTGATAGTCAAATGATTTAATCCCCGGTATCGTCAAAAAATTAAAGCTATTTTCCTGAGTATTGGTCATACCGCCTGAACCCAAAAGCTTGCCGTGGAATGAAATATCGGCATGGAGAATATATTTTCGTTTCCCGCGGTGATATTTATAAGCAATCTTCATTGCTCCCTCAACAGCTTCAGCACCGGAATTACAAAAGAAGGGGTAATCCAGATCACCGGGAAGCAGCTGTGCAATATTATGACTTAACACGGCCTGATATGCCGAAAAGACTGACTTATGAACTTCCATACGTTTTTGCTGCTGATAGCGAATGCGGGCTGCTAAAATTCGCGGATGGTTATGTCCCAAAGTCAAAACACCCATACCCCCTGATACATCCAGAATCTTCCTGCCGTCAGTTGTGAACATCCATACTCCTTCAGCATGATCGACAAGCATTTCACCTGCACCAAAACTGTATAAAATATTTTCTAATCCCGGGTTGACATAATCCTTATAAAGTGAACGGATTTTCTGAATATCCAGATTTTCACAATCTTGAAGCGTCAGCAGTTTTGGTTTTGCGTTTGAAGTCATAAAAGCATCCCTTGTAAGAGCAAGTTAACGACAATATCCATTACCATATCATACAATTAGCAAATAATTTTATTAACCCTGAAATGACAATGGTAAACTGATAATCTAAAATATGTATCTCAATCCTCATCATTTTTTATATGTAAAATTGGAATCATCGTGAGATCACTACTATTGATATCCCAATTTAAAACCATGATAGCAATGATGTTTTCACCTTCAAAAAGATGAGATGATGAACATAGAAATCGTTCTGTTACATCTGCCGAATGGTCACCAGTTGCCAAACCTTTAAATCCTAATTCAGATGGGGAATACTTTTTTAAGACTAAACTGTCATTAAGATATAATACGAAACCATCATCATATTTCAGATCAATGATGAGTTTTGATATACTGGCAGGACTTTGAATATTGAATGATTTTCGAATATAAAGTGTACTATAATTACCCTGCATATCTGGCAATATGGTAGCATCATCACCATCTCCATAACCAAAACCGCTTGGTCCTTCTAACCATAAACTATCATCAAATTCCAGGGAGGCCCATGATTCTCCAGGATTTTCGACTCCAGGGAAATATCGCCACATATCGCCTTTATCAATAATAGTGGTATGATCTTCAGCGCGGTATTTGGCCATTAACCTACTTTGTACACCGAAATTATTTAAAATAAGAAATACGATTAAAATCCATCCTGCAGCCAAAGGCAGCCGGCCCTTGAATACATGTGGATGCACCATAAGAAGTATGGTAATAAATGAAAAATGCGGCGAGTAGAGAAATATTTCCTTTGTGTTAAAAATTGAAAACAATATCAGATTTGATAGGGTTCCGATAGCGGCAGCCCAAAATATCAATTGATTCGCCCTGTCCTTTAAATTGAAGACGATTCCACGAAATAAAAGAGTCAGCCAAAGAGCAATGGAAAGAATACCAAACCAACCAAAATTTGCTACTGTCTTATAATAAACCATCATCACATGGATACCTGGTTTAAATGAGACAATTTTCGGATCCTGCCCAATAAAACTATAAATAAAAATTGATTTGAATATTTCGATTAAGGTCAGGATGGGTTGAGCAAGAATGAGTGGTTTTACATATTGCATTTCATGATCATAAACATCAGGTTGAAAGAAATGCTGGGCACCCGGGAAAATCCAAGCCTGGAACAGGCTTAATACCAATCCTCCTATTAGCATAATTATTGGAAAGACAATGAGTGTTTTTATTGTAAGCTGACGATCTTTTAAAGAAAAAAGAACGATGCTGAAACATATAGCCACCTGGATGGAACTGGTTATGGTAATACTAAATGCAAACAATCCGGCAATTAACCAAATGGGGAAATATAGTTTTTGATTTTTTAGACATAATATCATCAGAATAAAAGTTAAAATGAGACTAAGTGCCACCAATTCGTAAGTATCTGCCAGGGCAGCAAAGAATAACTGATTCATCGATAATATGAAAAATGAGTTTAAAATTATTGATGGATGCCGGCTGAGGATTAGTCGGAGTAAAAGATAGAATCCAGCGGAAGTTAGTCCTCCGATAAGGCCGCAGAAAACCATCAACCCAGATTCATAGGAACCGGTAAAAAAGGCCAAAACGTTGCTCAGTGGAACAACGATAAATAATAGAAGAGGATGGATGCCTTTGTGATTAGTTACCCAACCGGCGAATGCATCAAGTTGATCGAGACCAAAATAAATATTATCATCGAAATGAAAACCGACAATGGTTTGATAGTCCTGGGCTAAAAAATAATAGAGAAAACCACTGCCCAGTCCAAATAGAGTGGTTATAGCAACATCTCTTTTGTTCCAGATACGCCATTGGATTTGGGTAAAGCCAGTCATTCTAATCAATTTGGCAATCATTCACTTACTCATTTTAAGCGGTACAATATGAATTAATCTCCCATCACTCGACGCCAGAAACTTGAACTGAATTCGGGATCCAGATAAGATTGAAATTGCTCAACCTGGGGATAAAATGCATGAAAGGCTTCTGCAGACATCCGTGCATCTTTAGCGATATAAACCCGACCTCCTGCCGCCATTACCAGTTTATCCAGTTCATCTAAAAATGAAAGTAATTGACGGCTTACGGGAAAGTCGAGAGCAATTGTGATTCCTGGCATGGGAAAGCTCAGCAATCCTTCTGATGGAAAATCACCAAAAGTTTTTAGGACACTGAGAAATGAGCCAAATCCTGAGCTGGAGACAGTTTCCAGAAAAGAGCGATGATCTGTGCTATGGGGTAGAACACATTGATATTGGACAAATCCACCTCGTCCGTAAATACGGTTCCAATTGCCGATATTGTCAAGGGGAAAGAAAAATGGTTCATAATGTTTGATATGTTTATCATGTTGTTTTTTGTTCATGGCAAAATATAATTTATTAAATATGGCGACGGTATACTTGTTCAGGGTCCAGGAGGGGAAATAAAATGGCACAGACAGCTTCAAGCCTGATGATTTCCGGTAATCGGTTTTGGAATGCACATGCTGACCACTGATGAATACGCCTCGGCCGAGATGCTCTCCAGAAGCAAGACTATCAACCCAGGAAACCAGGTATTCATCATTTTTGTGACTTTGGGAAAGAGCTGAAAATTCTTCCAAATTTTTAAAACAGTTTATCTCAGTTTCAATAAATGCACATTCATTTTTTTTTAATTGAAACGTCACATTGAGAATAAATCCCGTTAATCCCAATCCGCCAATTGTTGCTTTTAATAAGTCAGGGTCCTGATCATGGGCGCAAGTAATTCGTTCGCCATCTGACCTGAGTAATTCAAGACTTTTAACATGGCGGCCGAATGTGCCGGCATTATGGTGGTTTTTCCCATGGACATCATTGGCAACCGCTCCGCCAACGGTGATAAATTTGGTCCCCGGTGTCACTGGTGCAAACCAGCCCTGTGGTATAATCAGGGCAAATAATTGTTCAAATGTCACGCCAGACTCACAGCAGATTTCACCAGAGCTTACATCAAAGTCAATTATGTGATTGAGATGATGAGTGAGTAATAAATTATGATTATTGTTCAGGCAGGAGTCACCATAACTGCGGCCGAGGCCACGGGCGAGAATTTTACCCTTTGATTTTGGTAAGAGATCTGATGTTGATTTTTGCTCAAAAATTCCAGCGTTGTTTTCAACAGGAAAATTACCCCAGGATGGATATCTATTATTAGTCATCGCCAACATCCACGCTTAGTATTCCCTGCATAAATTTCACCGCCTTACCTGAAATCATTACCCGGTCTTTGATTAATTCGCATTTGAGAAAACCACCTCGCCGAGATATCTGTTTGGCGGTTAATTTTGTCTTACAAAGAACCTCAGACCAGTATGGAGCAAGAGATGTATGGGAAGAGCCAGTTACCGGATCCTCATTGACACCAACAGCGGGACCAAACCAACGCGACACAAAATCAACTTGATTCCCCGGTGCAGTTACCGCCACGCCGCGCATTGATATTTTTGCTAAGGCATTAAAATCAGGATTAACATTAGCAACATCTTCTTCAGATTCTAAAACAACAAAATAATCCTCAGCGAACAGAACAGTATCACTCTCTACTGCCAGTGCGGATAATAATCCACGAGGAGGTTGGCATTTTTGTGGCGGGGATATAGGAAAATCCATTTGAAGGTAATCGTGATTTTGAGAGACCATAAGTCTTCCACTCCTGGTTTGAAAATCAATCGGTCCTGTGTGATCAAAAATATTAAACAGAACCCATGCTGTTGCCAGAGTGGCATGACCGCAAAGATCAACTTCTGTGGCGGGAGTGAACCACCGTAGATAATATATCTCATCAGTTTTGACAAAAAAGGCTGTTTCAGATAAATTATTTTCAGAAGCGATGGATTGTAAAATATCATCATTTAACCAATATTCAAGAGGACAGATGGCAGCAGGATTACCTTTGAATACATCGTCCGTAAAGGCATCAATTTGAAATATTTGTATATCCATCATTTACCTTTTTAAGAATGATATGCATGTCGAACTCAAGTAATATGAAATCCAACAGGAATACCTTTTACTATAAAATTCCTAATACTAAAATTAGTTGATAATTAAGATTCAAGACACACATTTGTTAATTAATGAATATAAAATTGTGATAGAATGAATCATCTTTCTACAATGTATAGGTGTTTAAAATATCAGGATACGATAGCCGTTTTCATTTTCAAATCAAGGAAATGGCCATAAATATATAAATACTGAAAATAAACATGAAATATTTTGTATTATTTGGCATACTAAAATAACCCATAATAAATTTGGAGAATCATATTTGGTAAAAATTTCAATAAAAATATTAGTAGTATTAATTATTTTTCATACACAGTTATTCAGTCAGACTCTGGATATTCAAAATAACGAAGTAAAATATATTGGACTGGGCCTCTCCCATTTTTCTGTAAAAAGTAAACATCCCTCGATAGATGATCAATCATTCCTGGGAATATCTCTAATTATGGGTATTCGAAATCGAAGTCATGTTTTCGAGTTGTTTGCCGGTGGTGGTGCAGGATTAGATGTTGGCCCGACATATGATATTTATTACCCCAAGGATTCAGCTGATTTTAGCAGTATTACATTATCATACCAGTATCAATTTCGAAATATTAATCAATTGGAAAATAGCATACCTTATCTGGGAATTGGACTCAGCTATAATTCTATAAATTGGACTAAGTATGTCTATGATCATACTGGTGATGGCATAACCATTTTGGCTGGTATCATTTTAAAAACAGCTGATAACTGGGCGATTAATTTTTCAATGAGACAATATAAATATTCCGGAACCAGACAAATATTTTCAGATGGGAATTATCCTTCATATAACACAAAGGCGTTTGAGATTACGGGAATACTGGTATACCATTTCAACCGTAAAAAATAATCATCATTTGTTGCCAGAATTTTGAAAATTAGTATTGGATGGCCGCAGCCGAATAATCTTACCGCTATCCGTAGAAAGATAGATCCAGCCCTCAGGACTTTCAACAATGGCACGAATTCTCTCTTCCAATTTAAGTAACAATCTTTCTTCATTAACGGCTTTTCCAGATTCATTAAGAATTATCCGGTTAAGATGGGTTAGTATGAGAGATCCGGCAAAAAGGTTTCCCTTCCAGGATGGGAATGCATCCCCGCCATAGAGCATCAGGCTACCGGGAGCAATGGATGGAATGTATACTTTCACTGGTGGCTCCATTCCATCTTTTTCTGTTCCTTCTCCCACCGATATTGGCCCCCAGTATTCCTTGCCATAAGAGACGATAGGCCAACCATAATTTCTACCAACCAGAATGAGATTAATTTCATCGCCACCTCGAGGTCCATGTTCAATCGACCAAAGACGATCATGCTGAGAGTCGTAAACAATGCCCTGGGGATTGCGATGCCCATAACTCCATATTTCAGGAAGGGTATTATCCACATTGATGAAAGGATTATCTTTCGGCACACTGCCATCCAGGTTTAGGCGAAGGATTGATCCGGCATGAGTGGTTAAATCCTGTGCGTTGGGTCGATGACCTCGCTCTCCAACGGTAAAATAGAGATGTCCGTCATTATCGAATGTAATACGACTACCAAAATGTCGACCCGTATTTGTTGCTGATTTTGTCACCAACATGTCTTGCCATCCCACAATATAATTTCCCAATCGATGGGCTCTGGCCAGTGCAGTGACCATCCCATTCTTGGTTTCTTTGATATAAGTAAAATAAATCCAGTCTCCCGATTGGTGACCTGGTCTTACCGCTGCATCCATCAAACCACCCTGCCCATCTTGTCTAATTTCAGGCACACCTTCCAGCCAAATTATTTTGCTGGTTTTTGGATTTAGAATACCCATGTCGCCATCACGCTCAGTAAATAATATTTCATCTGGATTGAGAAAAGTCAATGCCCATGGTACTCCCAGACCATCAGCAACCAATTCAGCTGTAATTGACATTTCATCACTTTCGAAAGTGACTAATGGTTCTTTTTCACCGGCAACTAAGAATGTCAATAATATATAAATTGGCAGAAAATTTCTGAAATATTGTGTTAACGAAATTGATAGATTATTCATGTGATAAAAATCTTTCCATAGCTGATGATTGAAATACAAACAATCTTAATTTAGGTAATTCAGTATAAAAGAATACACACATTCAAATACATTGTGCTATAAACTGAAATCGAAAGTACCACAAACACCTAATTAATGCGAGTAATATTATTGAATATCACAATCAATGTTTATACAGATTAGCCTTATTTTTTGACGTCTCTATATAGAGATATTTCATCACTTGAGGAAAATAGGAGCGATAAATGGGTTACCTGGAAGCTACCGCCAAAGTCTTAAACGAAAACGGCGTCGAGGAATCAACCATGATGAAGACTGCATGCCTTCGTTATAAGGGAGATTTTATGGCCATGATGTTTGAAAAAGAAGAATCCCTAATTATCAAAGTATCTCCAGATCGTGTCAATGAACTCATTGAAAATGGCATTGGTATGGAATTTAATTTTACCAAAAAGCGATTCAAGGAATGGGTACTAATTCCTTTGGATTTTGAGAACGATTATGAATCGTATATCTATGAATCTTTGGATTACGCAAAAACGAATAAATAACTAATTGTTGGATGGCAAGAATCCCAAAGTGCATTAATACAAATGTCTAAATCTTATCCTGCAATATGTCTCACCATATTTTTCTCTATCATTTCAGTAATCCATATCTATTGGGCATTTGGTGGTGAGAAGGGTATTCGTAAAGCCATCCCCACTAATGATGGCAAACCGCTATTCAATCCTGGCACTTTTAGTACATTATTGATTGCGGTACTATTGAATTTCCTATCAATATTAATTCTTGAGTTTGCCGATGTAATAGATATCGATTTTATACCCAAAATATTTATAAAGAGGATGTTACTAATTTGTGCTGGATTTTTTCTAGTGAGATCCATTGGAGACTTCAAATATGCCGGTTTCACAAAAAAGATTAGAAATAGCCCATTCGCTTATTGGGATACGAGACTCTACTCCCCCATATTTTTAATATTATCTATTGTTCTAGCATGGTTTGCTTTGAAATAATAATGTCTAAACTTCAAATTTAAGAGGTATCCTCAATGTCAAAAAAAGTTCGGGTAGGTATCATTGGCACAAGCTGGTGGGCGGAGATAATGTTTTTACCAAGCCTAAAAAGTCATGAATCTGTAGAAATTATTGCCATTTGCGGGCGTGACCAAAATCGGGCCTCTGAGATGGCGGATAAATATAATATCCCTCAAATATTTGCCAATTATCGTCAAATGATTGAAAAGGCAAATTTGGATGCGATAATCATTTCTACACCGGATGATTTGCATCATCAAATGACCATGGATGCCCTTGATCATGACTTACATGTGTTATGCGAAAAACCAATGGCGCTCAATGTCGATCAAGCCAGAGAGATGTATCAAAAAGCAAAAAGCAAAAACGTCATAAACATGATCCTATTTACCTGGCGCTGGATGCCGCATTTCAAATATATAAAGACTTTGATTGATGATGGTTATCTGGGCAGTTGCTTTGAAGCGCAGTTTAGATTTGTCGGTGGATTTGGTAATCAACCCGAATACCTATGGAGATTTGACGGTAGCCGGGCAAATGGTGTCCTTGGTGATTTGGGTGCCCATATGTTTGATTTTTCCAGATGGTACATGGGTGAAATCAGTCGAGTAAGTGCCCAACTAAATACAGTAGTTAAGCGCCCCGGGATTGACGGCAATCCAATTACTCCCAGCAATGATTCGGCATTCATCACTCTTGAATTTGAGTCCGGAGCTCATGGTTTAGTACATGTTACTGCCGTCACCCATACTGGTGACAGAAATGCAGAAATTGGCATTATCCTTCATGGCGATTCTGGTACGATTGAAGTCAAACAAATACTATCTGGAAAAGAGGCGGGCACCACAATTAAGGGTATCCAAAAGAATGATACGTTTTTCAAAGAGCTTCAAGTGCCGGGTGAATTTCTAAAAAATCTTGATAAAACGGAAAACAATGATCCGTTTACGTCACAATCAGCAGGACCACGAGCTTTCATAGATGCTATTTTAGATAATACCAAAACAATACCGAGTTTTTATGATGGATTAAAAACGCAGGAAATTATTGATGCAGCTCAGAAATCACATCACGAGGGAACATGGGTAAGCATATAGAATCCAACCTACTTTAAATATTTAAGAAAGTCTAAAATGCAGATAAAGGCCAAAACTGTAAACGAATACTTAGAAAAAATACCCGAAGAGCGGACAAGATATTTTGAAGAACTCAGAAAAGTGATTCTCTCAAATATTCCTGATGGGTTTGTTGAACAAATAAATTATGGAATGATTGGTTATGTAGTTCCCCACAGTATTTATCCTGATGGATATCATTGTGACCCACAGTTACCATTACCATTTGTTAACATCGCTTCACAAAAACATTTTATTGGTTTTTATCATATGGGCATATATGCAGATCCAAAATTATATGACTGGTTTGTAAATGAATATCCAAAACATAATAAATACAAATTGGATATGGGGAAAAGTTGTGTCCGATTCAAAAAAATCGATCAAATCCCTTACCAGCTTATCGGTGACTTAATGCAGAAGATGACAGTGGATGACTGGATAAAACTATATGAGCAAAATTACAAAAAATAGATGAATTATCATGCCTTTATATGAAACTGAAAGGATTCGAATAGAGAAAGCCACTCTTGATGATAGTCCATTTATTCTTGAATTATTAAATAGTCCCGGCTGGATAGAATTTATTGGGGACAGAGGATTAACAACCACGAAAGAGGTTGCTGATTATATCCAAAAAGTTTTAATTGACAGTTATGTCAAAAACGGCTATGGATTATTTAAGATGATATTAAAAGCAGAAGATAAACCCATTGGCCTGTGTGGGTTTGTGAAACGAGATTTTTTAGATCACGCCGATATAGGATTTGCCCTGTTACCAGAATATGAAGGAAACGGGTATGCTTACGAAGCAGCGTGTGAAACAATGAACTATGGTTTATCAGCCTTGCAGATTAAGACAATTTTTGCGATAACTACCTTTGAAAACAGCAAATCAAAAAAACTGCTACACAAAATTGGATTACATGAGATAGGAGCAATTCATCCGGATATATACGATACAGATTTATTGCTTTATTCAAATGAAAAAACATCTTGAATAACACAACAAATTAGAAAACAGAATTAAGAGTGATACATCAGAACCAATCATTAGTTTATAAAAAAGGAATAGAATTAGAAAAATGAAAGCCTCAGAATTATTTATTAAAGCTTTAGAGAACGAGGGAGTGGAATACATCTTTGGGATACCCGGGGAGGAAAACCTTGATTTTTTGGATTCAATGAGAAATTCGAAAATAAAATTAATTCTTACTCGTCATGAGCAGGCTGCAGGATTTATGGCTGCAACTTACGGTCGATTGACTGGGAAACCAGGGGTATGTTTATCAACGTTGGGTCCAGGAGCCACAAACTTTACAACACCAGCTGCTTATGCGCAATTGGGCGCCATGCCAATGATGATGATTACCGGACAGAAACCCATTAAAAAATCAAAGCAGGGTAGATTCCAAATTGTTGACATTGTTGATTTATTGCGACCAATAACAAAATATGCCCGTCAGATTGTCAATGGAAATAATATTCCCTCAATGGTAAGAGAAGCATTTCGACTGGCGATGGAAGAACGACCGGGTGCAGTACACCTAGAATTACCTGAAGATATTGCCGCTGAGGATTGCGATGAAAGAATATTTGATGTGGTCGATTTTAGAAGACCGGATGCCGATGAACTGACAATTCAGAGAGCAGCAAAAATGATCGAAAATGCCAAAATGCCGTTATTGTTAATTGGCGTCGGCGCTAATCGGAAAAGAACCAGCAGAGCTTTAACCGAATTCATTGAAAAAACGGGGATCCCCTTTTTTAATACACAATTGGGAAAAGGTGTGATCGATGAACGTAATCCTAAGTTTTTAGGTACGGCAGCATTATCCGATAATGATTTTCTGCATTGTGCCATAAACAGAGCTGATTTGATTGTCAATGTCGGTCACGATGTCGTCGAGAAACCGCCCTTTTTTATGGAAGAAGGAGGAACGAAGGTCATACATATCAACTTTTTCCAGGCACAGGTGGATGAAGTGTATTTTCCTCAATTAAATGTAATTGGAGATATTGCAACATCAATTACAAAAATCGCTAAATACATGAATGATTTCAGTAATTGGGATTTATCATATTATCAAAGAATTCAAACAGAGATTGAAAGCCATTTAACCAAATACTCTCAAGATAAGCGATTTCCAATTTTACCTCAAAGATTGGTGCACATTATTCGAGAAAATCTTTCAGATGAAGACATTGTAACATTGGATAACGGTGTTTATAAAATTTGGTTTGCACGGAACTATAAATGTTATCAACCAAACACATTGTTATTGGATAATGCTCTTGCAACGATGGGAGCAGGTTTGGCGTCTGCTTTATGTGCAAAATTATTAAATCCTCACAAAAAAGTAATTTCTGTTTGTGGTGATGGGGGTTTTATGATGAATTCCCAGGAATTGGAAACAGCCGTGCGTCTTGGCTTAAATGTAATCGTAATAATTCTTAATGACTCTGCATATGGAATGATAAAATGGAAACAGGAGGGAATGGGGTTTGAGAATTATGGCTTGGATTACAAAAATCCAGACTTTGTCAAATATGCCGAAAGTTATGGTGCCAATGGTTATAGACCGGAAAATGATGAAAATTTCTTGGATATATTGAATAGATGCCTGGGTTCAGAGGGTGTTCATGTAATCGATTTAGCCATTGATTATTCTCTAAATCATTCCATTCTAAATGTATTGTTAAAGGAAAAAACCTGTATTTTATAATCAGGAGATATAAATGAAACTACAGAAAAATGACGATTACATTAATTGATGGCAGGTAAAAATTAAATCTGATAGTAAACTATGTTTTTTTATAAAACAGATGATTGATTCCTTTTAAATTTTGTCTTTACAATAAATATCTAATAATCTATGCATCATGGCCCAATAGTCATTATCATTAAAACCTTAAAAACAAAAATCTAATATTATGATAAAAATACAATCACCATACGATTTGAGTCTCATAAAAGAAATTCCATTAGCTGGAAAAGCAGAGGCAGAAGATGCTTTGACAACAGCATACAATTTATTTCTCGATCAATCAAATTGGCTCCCGGCTCATCAGCGCATTGCCATTTTGGAACGTACTGCAGAAATTATGAAAACGCGGATTGATAAGCTAACAAAAACGGCTGCCCAAGAAGGCGGAAAACCCCTCATTGATTCTAGGGTTGAGGTGCTGCGTGCAATAAATGGTGTCAAGATAGCTATAGAGCATATTGGTCAATTAAAGGGTGAGCAAATTCCAATGGGTCTTACAAAAGCCTCTGAAAACAGATTGGCTTTTACAACAAGAGAACCAATTGGTGTGGTTGTTTCAGTAAGTGCATTTAATCACCCATTAAATTTAATTGTGCATCAGGTTATTACCGCAATAGCCGCCGGCTGTCCAGTAATTATAAAACCGGCATCGACCACACCATTATCATGTTTGGCGTTAATTGGAATTTTAAAAGAGGCTGGTCTCCCCGATGGCTGGTGTCAGACAATAATATGTGATAGAAAAACAGGGGAATATTTAGTCACAGATAACAGAGTGAATTATTTCTCTTTTATTGGTTCTGGAAATGTTGGTTGGTATCTAAAGTCCAAATTATCACCAGGAACCCGATGTGCTTTAGAACATGGTGGTGTAGCTCCCGTTATTGTCGAGAAAGATGCAGACGTGGAGGATATGCTTCCAGCGTTGGTAAAGGGAGGTTTTTATCATGCCGGCCAAGTCTGTGTGTCAGTACAAAAAGTTTTTGTTCACGAATGCATTTGTAATGAAGTGGCGGATCGTCTGGTAGAAATGGCTGAGAAATTAGTTGTCGGTGACCCCATGGATGAAAACACTGATGTTGGTCCCTTAATTTTACCAGAGGAAGTGGACAGAGTTGAAGACTGGGTCAATGAAGCGATTGACGGCGGTGCGAAACTATTATGTGGGGGAAAGCGAATTTCAAACACCTGTTACGAACCGACAGTTTTATTAAACCCACCGGATTCGGCAAAAGTATCAACAGACGAAATATTTGGCCCGGTTGTGTGTGTGTATTCCTATTCCAACCGTGAAGAAGCTATTAAAATTGCCAATTGTTTGGATGTCCATTTTCAAGCCGCTGTTTACACAAAGAATATTGATGTTGCCTTAGATTGTGTAAAAAAACTCAATGCAACGGCGGTAATGGTAAATGATCACACTGCCTTCCGTGTAGATTGGATGCCATTTGGCGGTAGAGACTCATCCGGTTTTGGCATGGGAGGGATTCAGTATTCTATGCATGAAATGACCCGGGAGAAATTGATGGTTTTTAAGAGTCAGGTGTTGTGACGAATCTATAGATTCTTTAACCAAGCCAGGATACTAATTTTCACGCTAATCTCTCTTGGTGAATTACAAACATATATTATTATAACGAGTTATAAACCATGAAAAATAAATTGTTAACATTTTTACCTATTTTATTAATCACTCAAACACTATTCTCATATGATATTGTCGATGTTTTTAAGAACGATATCCATAAAAATTTTCTACAATATACTGCTAATGTGAAAATGGTCCGTCATGGATTAAATACAAAGGCCTCTGTTAACCCAGATTTGATTTACTTTTATTTGAAATACATAGATCTGTTATTTGAAGGTACAAAGCCCGACTCAGTTACTCTCTATTATAATTACATAGCTGAATTAGAATCAGAATCAATAAAGGCCTACAATGATTGGATACACAGCGAAATGGAATTATTAGAGAAGGCTGAAACGGATTTTTATATTAAAAAGAAGATAAAGAAAATTTATAAATCAAATTTAATAAAAACTAATGAGGGTAAAAATCAAAGTCTAACGACTATAAATACTGATAGAAATCAAGTAGATTATCTTGTTACTAAATATTACCACAAAGATCCCGATTTGGAATACAATTCAGATATTGATTATGCTTTGATGAGAGATAATTATGAAGCCAAAATATTAATACAGATCAAAGATGCATTATCAACATTCTCAATTGCAAATTTACCTGTTCATAATTCTGATTTCAAAATTTTATTCAATCATGCTTATTTATTAATAGATCCATTTGTATCGACTAATATTAAACCTCACAAATATTTTATTGAAGCATATGAATATCAATTATCAAATAGTAATTATACAAATCGCCAAGTCAGTGTTCTATATCGACCGAATATATCTACCGATTTCAATTTTAGAATTTCACACGCAGGAGATAACAATTTTTTTATTAAAATAAATCTCACAAGTCATAATACCAATAACTTTTATGGTAGCAGTTTTAAGTTTAAGTATTGGTTAAATATTTTTGCAGTTCCCCTGTCCTATATTTCTGTTGAGTCCATGTTTTCTATTGGGAAAAATTTTACAGAATTTCACCAAGGTCAATTTGAATATTTGAGTATCGGAGATCCAAATTATTTTAGCCCATATTATGAAATTATTAACATCATCTCAAATGATGTGACAATAGACAATATATACTTAGCAGAAGTTAAAATCACAACCCCTGTCTATCTTAGACTAAAATTACTGACCATAGAAATTGGATCAACAATTACTTACAAGATGGTTGAGTATGATCTCTCATACCAATATTATTGGTATGTAGAAGAATGGAATTCGGTGGAAAATATTTGGTATACTGATGCATATGCCAGTGGATTGGTTGAAAGAAAAATACGTGAGGATGAAATGCAATTTACCCCAGTAATTGATATTAATCTAAATACCCCATTTAGTAAAACTATATTTACAACTTCAATATCTATTAATTATCTTTCATTTCAAATTGGTTATGAATTGTAAATGGAGTTTAATAGTTACACTCCTTTCCTCAAACATTTTTATTTTATGAATACAGGTTGCCTGTAATTATTCCCTCATCAAATAATCTCTACCAGTCGTACATACAAATTTATTAATCGGGTAATCCTGAATTAGTTCAAGTATGACTGATTAGATCGTTTTGAATAATGTATTCAATTATAATAATAAAATGTTTAATTCTCACAATAAACGGGCGAGATTCGTTTAAATATTGGATAATATTAATGAATTAACACTGTGATTCGATGATTTCACGAGGGGGGCCTATGAATAAATGTTTTAATTTCACTAAAGTATCCTTTCTATCGTAAATTACTGCGATTCATTTGAGACCTTTTTACTATTTTTGTTATTGATCAACAATCAATAAATACACAAGTAGAAAAATAAAAGGTAACAAACGTTTCATAATTTTGCCGACACGTGGCAAATATCTATCGGTAATTTCGTGCGTTTTAATATTCGATAGAAGCAACAAGAAAATGCACATTGAACTTAGATTAGGAAAAACATGAAAATATATGTAGGAAATCTGTCTTACGGAGTTACTGAAGAAGAACTTCAGGAACAATTTGGCGCATTTGGTGCCGTAGTGAACGTTAATATTATTAAAGACAGAGAAACTGGAAACTCTAAAGGGTTTGGATTTATAGAAATGGAAAACCAAGCCGATGGCGAAAAAGCCATAAAAGAATTAGACGGAAGCTCAATCAAAGGCCGGGACGTTAAAGTTAACGAAGCCCGTCCAAGAGAGGAAAGGTCCCGACCAAAACCTCGTAGGTGGTAAAACCTATCAATCTTATACACAGATGTCAAAAGCAATGCTTTTGACATCTGTGTTTTAAGCCCTTTTTTCCTCACCTTTTCTTCACTATTTCCAGCTTACCCCATATCTTTTAGGTTATCATCTGGAAATCCATTTATGTAAAATCCATCTCATGTGAGCACAGAAATAAACATAAATATTCCCATATGAGTGTTGGCTGCCGAATTTCAAAGGTAATGAATAAATATTGATCATTGTTAGTCAATGAGCGAGGCTGCATCACTACAGGTATCAACCATTTTTAAAAATTCTGCACGATACCCAAATTCATCTTTACCCTTGGCGTTTTTTGCGATTCGGTACACATCATCAAAGGTAAATCCCACTACATATTTAGAATCTCGAAGCAACATTCCAAATCCGGCAACTGCTGCAGAAAACCGGAAATTATCTGAAGAATATTTGAATCTAACAGGATCATTATACAAAACTTCCTCAATCAATCTGCTTCGGCTTCCATTGGGTTTTTTATAACGGAATTTCACAGTTAATAATTCATCAGAAAAATCATCAGCCTTGAATAACTTTGATTTACGATATTTCAAATCATCAATTCCAGGACCCATATATGAGTTTCCAACCGGTATTATTTCATACAATGCGGTTACAGTATGTCCAGCACCAAGTTCACCAGCATCAATTTTATCATCATTAAAATCCCTGTCATTGAGTATTCGATTTTCATAACCAATCAAGCGATACTGGCTAACAAATTCAGGATTAAATTCAATCTGTATTTTCACATCCTTGGCAATTGTAAATAAATTAGCTCGCATTTCATTGACAAAAACCTTCTTGGCCTCTTTGATGTCATCAATATAAAAATAATTACCATTGCCTGCATTACTGATTTCTTCCATTTTGCTGTCTTTATAATTACCCATACCAAATCCGGTGATTGTCAGGAAAATCCCTTTATCTCTTCTTTCTTCAATGAGTCGAACCATTTCGGCATTCGAAGATGGTCCAACATTAAAATCGCCGTCAGTGGCAAGTATCACTCGATTATTACCCCCGGGAATGTAATTTTCATAAGCGATATCATAGGCAAGTTTTAAACCAGCACCACCGGCTGTACTGCCGCCTGCTTGTAGATTATCCAGGGCTGAGATAATATCGGCTCTATAGTTTGCAGGTGTGGAATCAAGCACCAACCCAGCGGCACCGGCATAAACTACAATAGCGATTTTGTCTTCCCGGCTAAGCTCCTTAGCAAGCATTTTGAAAGATTTTTTTAACAATGGCAGTTTATTTCTTGAATTCATCGATCCAGAAACATCCAAAAGAAAGACAAGGTTTGAAGGTTTTAGATTTTTATAATCAACCTGACGTCCCTGTAGACCAATATGAACCAGCTGATGATTTCTGTTCCACGGGCAGTCAGATAATTCAGTATTAATAGAAAATGGATGTCTTCGGTCAGGCTGTGGATAGTCATAAGTAAAATAGTTGATCATCTCCTCGATACGCACTGCATCTTTTGGAGGCATCAATCTATTCTGCATTAAATATCTACGGATATTTGCATAAGAAGCATTATCCACGTCAATAGAAAAAGTCGATAATGGATTGTGTAAAGCATCCTGAAAGGTGTTTTCCCTGATGAGACCATAATCTTCTGAATTATTGAATTGAAATTGCTGTTTTGGATTTATAAGCGGCTGACTATACATTCTTCCTTTTTGCATAATATTATGTTTTTGTGTATCGAAATTGAATTCATCACATTGAAGCGTCATTGATTCATCAGAATCTGCCATCGGTAGAACAGGAAGGACACTACTATTATAAGTCATATGACTTGAAGTTTGATTAAACTCAGTTGGTGGTTTTTGAGCAAGAATCTCCACAGTTTCGCCCTCTATTACTTGTGTTAATAGCGACATATTTAACCAAGCGATTTTATCTATTGAAATGGTTATATTTTTAACAACTTTTTTCTGATAACCTATCATAGAATAATGAATCTCATAAGTCCCCACAGGAATATCCAAAATGATATAATTACCATTTATATCTGCTGCAGCTCCAATTTTCAATGAAGGAAAATATACAGTAGCACCCGGTATTGAGCTTCCTTTCATATCGGTAACTTTTCCTCTCAAGCTACCTGTTTCAGTTTTGTACAATCCACCAATGATTAATGAACCCATGATTATAATGACTATCCATCTTTTAAAATTTGACTTCTTCATCTTGATACTCCTTTTATTCTTATTCATATTCTTGATAGTTTTCACTGTTATCTTATTGAATGATCTAACGATTAATGTGCTGTATGACATGCATCGTTTACATTCATCTTATTAATGACATAAACAATTAAAAGGTAAACGTTGAAAATATTTTTCTCTAAAGATCAGTCCATTATCAACCGGATTCGCTCAAATGATCGGACTGTACTTGGCGATTTGTATATAAACTATAGAAGAATGACCACCAGTTATATTATCTCAAACGGCGGGACAAAAGAAGATGTGGAGGATGTACTTCAGGAAACAATAATTGTTTTATGGCTAAAAGTCTCTTCTGGGAATTTTGGTCTAACTTCAAAATTAAGTACTTATATAATGGCTATTATCAGGAATAAGTGGATGGCGATACAGAGGAAGCGCTCGAGGATAAAAAACACTTTCGAATCGATGGAAGACCAAGTAGCAGAACCATCATCAACATTGAGTCAAGAAAATGATCAGCGTAATGAACTGGTCCGGGAAGCTCTGACAATGATTGGTGAACTATGCCGAAAACTGTTATATCTTTTTTATTATGAGGGCAGAAATATGAAAGAGATTGCCGGTGTGATGCATTTTGCCAATGAGAATACTGCCAAGTCAAAGAAGTATCAGTGTAAGAAAAAATTGGAGTTGAAAGTTAGAAATCTGTTATCCGAAGAAGGGGGAGTGATATAATGGACTGTAAGTCAGTTATAGAAGAGCAAATCCTCGAAAAATATATAGCTGATACACTTGATAAAAAGGATCGCAAGGCCTGTGATGAACATCTCCATGGATGTGAGAGTTGTAAAGGAGAACTTGAATTTCAAATGCTGCTTCTAGCAGGCATCAACGATAGCGCTAAAGATGCAATGAAAAATGAAATCCGCCAGCAGGTTAGCACTCGTAAAACTCATCAGGGCAGATTTATTTATTATTCTGAAAATATTCTTAAAATTGCTGCAATAATTATTTTATTCCTTGCCCTTCCACAATTGTATAAAAAAATTACTGAAGATAAACCCGGTTTGATTATTAAAGCACCAGCAAAATTTGAAATGCAAACTGATGAATTATCTGAATCAAAAGTAGAACCATTGAACTTAATAGAAAATCCTGAAGTGGCCGTAGACATTGAGAATGAATATTCCGAAGGTAGTCATAAAGAAGATGAAGATATGTCCTTATGGACAGTAGAAAAATCAAAAGAATTAATTGAAGGGAACACTCCAAAGGCAACTAACAAGGGTTTTACAAATGATGATTCGGAGAAAATAAATAAATCATATCCCATTGTTCGTATGCATCCATCAATTGCTATAGAGAGTGACGAAATGAGTGTAGTTTCTGAAATTTATGAAGATTCAATTCCAGAAATCTCTGAAACTAATAATGATGATATCGTCGTGATGGAATTCAGGGAGGATGATTCAACTATACCAAACCTTTCGTTAAAAATGGATAGCCTTTATCACGGCACAGAGGTTTTGGATCAGCCCACAATATTTGTAACAGATACTCATAAAGATAATTTGATAAGTGACAAAGCTATCAGGGATTCGTTCTGGTCGGGATCGATTACTGGATCCTATCTACAATTAAGTATAGAAGATTCCTATGAAGAGATGAAGTTTGCAACCATGACAAATAATGCCAAAGCGATAATATTTGTCAAAAAATACAATGATGCATCGAAAATTATTCTTCAATTACAAAGCTCAAATCAATTAGCCATGGACTCTGGCTCAAAGATTTTTCCTGATCAGTTGGCTGTTGATATATTTGAAGACAAAAAACAGAATTTAATTATTAATCTCCAAACAGGCAATTCTCTTGAACAATCTGATTTTGGTCAGACCAGTATTGATATTCAGACAAAGGATATTATTCAGTTGATTGTAAATGACAATATCACATACGAAATCAAGATGAATGAAGATCCCAATACTGCGATTCGAAAGTAACGCCAATTTTGAAATTAGAAAATGATTTCGATACTCCTTTTCTCAATTATCTTCTGCCCATAATTCTCAAAATACGAATAAATAAATTAATGATATCCATATAAAGTGAAGCAGCGCTATCAACGGCATTATCCAATGTTTTTGGTATACTGTTTGCCCTTCCCCAGTCATATCCTATATATCCACAAAAAATTAGTGCCACTATCCAGTCTAATACACCATGATGAGTTTTAAAGATAAATATTTCTACCATCTCAACAATAATAACTGCAATTAAGGCAACAGTAAGTGCGCCGGATATTTTCTGAAAAAATGCTGGGAATGCAGAGCCTAGAATCATCATGATACAGGTGACAATGCCTGTTACCCGGATAGCATCCTGAACGATGACTGGATCATAACTGCTCACAATAATATTCAGAATCAACCCAAAGGGTATTACCACAAAATTATAACCGATAAAACTGATAAAGGGGTCATCTGATTTTGTATAAATTCTGATTCCAATAAAGCAAGAAACAAAATATCCAATTATAAGTGGCCAAAAGCCAAATGATAATAGTGAGGATGGAGATATCGATGTAACCAATAACCAATTTAAGAGAAAACCCCAAGCAAGAACGAGGCCGATGGTAAGATTATATACATTTTCACTGATCAGCTTGCCGGTAGTCTCGGTTCTATTAAAGACATTTGACTCCATCGAAAAAGAGTTCTTCTGATTATTCAATGTTATTCCTTTTTTTATTTTGCGGGTTTGGGTTTATTAACAAAATACATGTTCAATTTATCCAAAGTAGAATCCGGTATATTTCTCTAACTTGTTAATTTCATAAACATCAATTATTAACTTAAAAAATTTAATATTTATTAATGTAAGGACATGACCTTTTTCTTAAGAAATATCTCTCAAACCCAATCAATATAAATTTTGAATTAAATATGATCCATTTGATTATAGATACTGAGACATTGTGTCGAAACTGGTATGGATTATAATAAATATAAATACTTTTTTAAAAAAGAAACTTGGCTTGAAGTAAATTTCGCGCTCTGCAAAACATGCAGAAAACATGAGTATGCATGTTTTTCAATAGGATTATATGACAGGAAATAGGAAATGAGAAAAGAAAATATAAGAAATATAGCCATCATTGCCCACGTGGATCATGGCAAAACTACTTTGGTAGATGGGCTGTTGAAACAAAGCGGTACATTCAGTGATCATCAGCAAGTTGCTGATCGGGTGATGGATTCTATGGACCTTGAACGGGAACGCGGGATAACCATAACCGCAAAAAACACGGCGGTAAATTATAATGGTGTAAAAATCAATATAATTGATACTCCTGGTCATGCCGATTTTGGCGGCGAGGTCGAGAGGGGACTCAACCTAGTGGATGGGGTGCTTCTATTGGTGGATGCCAGTGAAGGACCATTGCCTCAGACCAGATTTGTTGTAAAAAAAGCACTTGATAAAAACCTGCCGGTTATCTTGGTTATCAATAAAATAGATCGAAAAGATGCAAGGATTGAGGAAGTTGTAAATGAGGTATATGATTTATTTATTGATTTAGATGCTACCGATGATCAAATCGATTTCCCCATTCTTTATACTATTGCCAAGGACGGTGTTGGGCACATGGATCTGGAGGATGGGTCATCAAACTTAAAACCTCTTTTTGAAACAATTATATCCAGAATCCCGGGCCCAATCGCTGATGAAAATTATACGCCTCAATTCCTGATTACTAACCTGGATTATGATCCATACGTTGGACAAATTGCAGTTGGTCGTTTAAACAACGGTATTCTGGAAATGAATGAAAAATATAGTCTCTGCGGCAAAGATAAAATCACGAGTGGTTTAAAATTTTCTGCCTGTTATACTTTTGTAGGTCTGCAGAAATTAAAAGTAGATAAGCTTGTGGCAGGGGATATTATCGCCATTGCCGGTGTCGAAAATATTAAAATTGGCGATACGATATCTTCAAATGAGAATCCTGAGCCATTACCCAGAATTGAAGTAGATGAACCTACTGTTTCTATGATTTTCTACGTAAACAATGGTCCTTTTGCCGGGAAAGAAGGTAAGTATCTTACTTCCCGACATTTGAAGGCACGCCTTGAAAGGGAAGTTCTCACCAATGTGTCTTTACAGGTGAAATCTACTCATCGCGCTGATGCATTTGAGGTTTGGGGCCGTGGGGAGCTGCAAATGGCAATCCTCATTGAAACCATGAGACGGGAAGGGTTTGAGTTTATGGTGTCAAAACCACAGGTGATAACCAAAGAGGTTGACGGTAAATTATTAGAACCTATGGAAAAAGTCTTTTTCGATATTCCTGAAGACAATGTTGGTGTGATTACAGAAAAGCTTACAAAGAAAAAAGGTCGAATGACAAATATGCAAAACCATGGCCATGGCCGGGTAACTATGGAATTTGTCATCCCGTCAAGGGGACTTATTGGATTTAGGAGTCAGTTCCTCACAGATACAAAAGGTGCAGGAATAATGAATAAGTTATTTGATGGATATGCAGCCTGGTTTGGAAAAATACCACAAAGGCAAAATGGGTCACTACTATCTGACAGACAGGGAAAGATTACAGGTTATGCTTGCCTGGCTATGGTCGATCGTGGAGAATTAATTGTTGGAGTCGGAACGGAGGTTTACGCCGGTATGATCATTGGAGAACGAAATCGTAATCAGGATCTTACTGTAAATATCACACGGGAGAAAAAACTGACAAATATGAGAAGCGCTACTTCGGATGCAACAGTTACACTAAGACCTCCAAGAAATCTATCCCTGGATCAATCACTTGAATTCATTTCAGAAAATGAATTAGTTGAAGTAACACCTACAAACATCCGCTTAAGAAATATGGAATTGGATGCCACAAAACGCGCAGCCATTCATAAAAAGGAAAAGTTCAGTTGAAATGATGCGTAATTATTAAAATAAAAATTAATAATTATATTAGACCGGATTATTATGTCTTAAAATAGGGTATCCAATATTTCTTGATGATATATATAATATCATCACCCTAACACGCTGTTAATATATGATAATAGTATATTATTGGATTAATTTAATTTTAAAAATAAATAAATATGTATATATGATATTAAGACAAAGTACACCTAAATATCTATCTTTCACAATTATGTCATTAAAACATATTGTAAAGTCTGTAAATTAACGCCAATAAAATTGATAATATTTGGAGATAACATGAGTTTTCAGAAGAAATTTGCTTTAGTCGTCGTCGTTTTTGGTGTGCTTGTAGCCGCCTGGATATCCGTGGAATTTAAATCAGAAGAAGTTCCATTTATTTCTGTTAATGACCTGCTTGAAAAACATGACCAGTTCACACAGGCGCGGTTTCGCCTTGGTGGAAATGTTGACGATGGATCTATTTTGTATTCTGATGATAAATTGACCGTGAGTTTCCTGCTAAAGCAGGATGAGAGTTTGCTTCCTGTGAATTTCACAAGTGCAGAAATACCGGACCTGTTTAAAGATGGTGCAGAAGTTATTGTTGAAGGAGCCTACGAAGAAGGTGTTTTTCATGCAGATAATCTTATGACGAAATGTGCTTCACGATATGATGAAGAAGGTGAGTATCAGACGCCCGAAATGGAAGGATAAAATATGTTCTCAGTCCTCGGAAATGCTATGCTGGCAATGTCCCTGTTATTTGGTGCCTTTGGAATTATTATTGTTTCCTTAAGTTTGATTGGTGACAATGATTATCGGTTTTTGAAATCTGGTAGAATGGCCTTTCTCTCTAGTTCCACATTGGTTGTATTCAGCACAATAATTCTTGTTTATGAATTGATGACCAGTAATTTTTCAATTATTTATGTTGCCAAGTATACAAGTATTGAAACACCTTTATTATATAAGTTTACGGGATTGTGGGCTGGAATGGAAGGCTCTCTTTTATTCTGGCTCGTTATTCAATCATTCTTTTTCATTCTGGTAATTCTGCAAAACAGGAAAAAACACCCGAGGCTTATGCCGTGGGTAATGATTACCATGGCAGTAATTCAAATGTTTTTTCTTATCCTGATAAATTTCTATGAAAACCCATTTGATCCTGTTCAAAAAGGGATGGTAGTCAATGGACAAGGATTAAACCCATTGCTCCAGCATTGGGCTATGGTTCTTCATCCGCCAGCACTATATTTAGGGTTTATCGGTTTCTCTGTTCCATTTGCTTTTGCCATGGCTGCCATAATTACTAAAAATTTGGATGCTGTTTGGATACAAACGACCCGGCGCTGGACATTGATGACCTGGGTGTTACTTACAATAGCAATTATAATGGGTGGAAAATGGGCTTATGTGGAACTTGGTTGGGGTGGATACTGGGCCTGGGACCCAGTGGAAAATGCATCACTCCTGCCATGGCTTACCGCTACAGCGTATTTGCATTCAGTCCTGATCCAGGAAAAGAAAAACATGTTGAGATTATGGAATATGATACTTATCATGTTGACATTTACCCTGACAATATTTGGGACATATCTAACCCGGAGCGGAATCGTTTCATCTGTACATGCCTTTGCTGCTACTGATCTTGGAATATGGTTCTTTGGATTTATAATTTTAATCATTGTCGTCAACGCAGTATTATTAATAATTAGAAGAAAAGAACTGGAATCAAAAAACAAACTTGAATCTTTTGTCAGTAGAGAAAGTGGATTCCTCTTCAATAATATGCTCTTTATATCCATGATGCTGGCAGTAATCTGGGGTACAATGTATCCTATTTTTTCAGAAGCTGTAACGGGATTCAAAATTACCGTTGGTTCTCCTTATTTTAATCGAATCATGATTCCCCTTGGACTCCTCACATTGGCTCTAACCGGAATTGGACCACTACTTGCCTGGCGAAAAACATCTATCCGCAGTCTAAAAAGAAATTTTATTCTTCCAATCGTATCAGCCTTACTTCTCACAGCGATCATTGCTGTCAGTATGGATTTAAAGATGGTATATCCTCTTGTCTCAATTGGCTTAATGGTATTTGTTTCAATGACTATTCTGTCAGAATTCTACCGAGGTATGAAGGCAAGAATGCGGATGACTGGTGAAGGTATGTTCAAATCATTATTCACTATGATAGATAAAAATCGCAGTCGCTATGGTGGTTATATTGTCCATGTAGGTATTATCATGATGTTTGCCGGATTTACCGGGAAAGCATTTGATAAAGAAGCAGATCTGTCCATGATGCCAGGAGATATCCAAACATTAAGTAATTACGAGATTACCTATGTAAAACAGTGGTTTGAATCGCCTGACAGCAATCCTGATACTCGATCAAATCATGTAGCAAAAATTGTCAAACTGGATGTAAAGAAAAATGGAAAAAAGTTTCATATCATGGAGCCGGAAAAGCGGTTCTATACCGATCAGAATAATCAACCTCATTCGGAAGTGGCAGTGAAAACGACATTGAATGAAGATTTTTATATTGTTCTTGGTGATGTCGATTTGAAAACAGGGCTGGCAACGATGAAAGTGAGAATAAACCCCATGGTCACCTGGGTTTGGTTGGGTACACTGGTTCTTCTGATTGGAACTTTGGTAAGTATCAATATTGAGGAATTTTTTAGAAGAAAATCCAAATGATTATCTATTCAGCATTTATGACATCCCAAATGAGAGGATAACCATGAGTTTATTAAAATCGCCAAATAAATTATTTTTTATCATGATGGTCTTATTTACCATAAATATGGTATCAGGTCAATTTAAGACCGAGCGACAAAAGGAACTTGAAAGCATCCTCATGGCGCCGTGTTGTGGTGGTGGTACCATGGCAGAACATGATGACAATCAACATACTCTAAACATGAAAATGGCAATTAATGCGCTAATAATGAATGAGTATAATGAAAAAAACATACTCAACTTGTTCGAAACTACCTATAGTAATCAAGGGATTTATCGCTTGGGATTTGCCCCAGCTACAAAACCGGTAAGGCAAGTTCTTGATCATGTTAAGCGCACTATACATCCAAATATGTCACTTGCAGAAATCGTCGATATATTTGCTTGGATACATAGCCCCCTCATCATGTCGGCCCCACCGGAAACGGGTATCCACCAGCTGGCCTGGAAAATGCCGCTAATTGTTCTGGTAATAGGCACAATAATAATCATCTTCGTTATCAGAGCTTATATAAATAAACCGGAACCAGTGAGAGTCCAAGCAGGAGGTAAAAAAACTGATACCGAATTGGAAGACCGAATTGAAAAGGAAATGAAGGAGTTAGAAATATGATTGCCCCCATAATACTATTCATTGTTTTTGTGTTAATGTCCTATTTAATAATAAAACCTTTTCTGGCCGGTGCTGGGAATTCAGCAACGATAATCCATGATGACACTGATGAAAAAGTAAAAGAATTGGAAAAAATCTCATTACTAAAACAAATTCGTGAAGTGGAATTCGAAAAAGAAATGGGTGTGACCTCCGATGAGGACTTTCAGCGGATTAAAAGTGAATTGGTCCAGCAGGTAAGTGGATATCTTGGCAAAGATAAGTCAGCTGGGAATGGCTCGAAACATGTGGTTTTAGGTTCAGAAATAAATTGCCCGGATTGCAACGAAACCGTCAGCAAATCAGATAAATTTTGTGGATTCTGTGGTACATCTCTAAAAAATCCAGGCTGTCCTAAATGTGGTGAGACCATCACTCCAAATGCAAAATTTTGTTCCACTTGCGGGACTTCAACACAATAGTTAGATATATCCTTTCATATTTTGGCTGCAGGATCTCCGTTCTTTTCTATATCAAATATCGCTAAATCGTTCCATCATAAGCGGGTACTGAAGAGCATCTCTTTTCAGTTAAATCCAGGTGAAAGAACAGTACTTATAGGGCCAAATGGCGTCGGGAAAACAACCCTTTTAAAAATTCTGGCAGGCATCATGCGCCCCGATAAAGGCACCGGTTCTTTAAATGATCTTCCTATGTTCACAGATGATGCCCGGCACCGGAAGAATCTGGTTTTATGGGCACATCAACCCCTATTCTATCCCGCTTTTACAGCCATGGAAAATCTGAGATTTTTTCTCGAATTAAGAAATGATAAAGTATCAGATGAGAAAATTGAAGAAGAATTTGTCAAATATGATCTCCATCGACACAAATCCGAACCAGTAAGAATTTATAGTGCTGGCATGTTACAGAGATTAACCATGATCAAACTCACTCTGTCTTCATGGAAGTTGGCATTAATGGATGAACCCACCTCTGCCTTAGATATTTCCGGACTAAAACAACTGGATCATTTATTTGAAACTTGGGGCAATGAAGGCAGGTCAATTCTATTTTCTACACATGACATACAATGGGCAGAGAAACATTCTGACAGGGTCATTGGGATTCGCAATGGTAAAGTGGAACTGGAAAAATCAATTCCAAAACTGGATGATTTCACCACATTTTTGGAAAGTAATTCCTGATGCAATTAATGACCCTTGTAAAAAAGGAATTTCACCAGGAAATCCGTGCCAAAGAATCAGTGATTTCAATGACTGTTTTTTCGGTGGCGGTAATACTGCTTTTTTCTTTTGCATTTAATGCTGCCCCAGCAGAATTTAATAAATTCCTACCAGGACTCATCTGGATGACCTTCCTTTTTGTATCTGTCATCGGACTATTAAGAAGTTTTTCAGCTGAAAAAGAAATGGATGCCTATTCAGCCTTACTCTCCTCTCCAGTTGACAGGGGCAGTATCTATTTGGGAAAACTAATAGCTTTCTGGATATTTTTATTGCTAGCCCAGGGACTTACTATACCATTGTTTGTGTTATTTCTGAATTTTAAGATCTCAGGTGAATGGTATGTATTTATTTTATTGATGATGTTGACTGATTGGGCAATATCAGGAGTGGGAATCATGATATCCGGGATGGGACTGCGGACACGAATGGGGGAAGTATTGGTTCCGGTATTACTATTTCCATTATTATCACCGGTAATCATTGCTGCAACAAAATCCACCAGCGCTATCGCTATGGGTTTACCTTTATCAAAATTCAATTTCTGGATTATGATACTAATCACCTTTTCTGTAGTTTTCAGTCTTGTAGGATATTTAACGTTTGGCGCAATTTCGGAGGAATAATGACATATTTAACTTATAATAAAAATAAAATACTATTATTTGCCACACTCATCATCATGTTTGTGAATTTGTGGACGATAATATATTTAGCACCGATGATCCCAGACCAGGAATGGGCTCAACGAATATTCTACTATCATGTACCATTGGCGTGGAATGCTTTTTTGGGATATTTTGGTGTCATGATTTTCAGTATTACCTACCTGATAAGTAGAAATACAAAATGGGATGTGCTTGCCCAAGCTGCTGCAGAAGTCGGAACTATTTTTTGTCTGTTAATCTTGATTACCGGGCCAATATGGGCAAAACCAATCTGGGGCAAAGCATGGACATGGGAACCCCGGCTCACAACGACCCTAATCCTATTTTTACTCTTTATAGGGTACTTCATGATTCGGGAATTTGGTGGACCTTATGAACGATCAAGCAGATATGCTGCAGTCATCGGGATATTGGCATCTATTGATATTCCCATCATTTATTATGCAGTAGATTTTTGGTCACCGCAAGTTCAATCACATCCACAGCGTGATATGGGTGGACATGCATCAGCGGTTATGCAGGTATTTTACTTTTCGTTATTTACCTTTACCCTGATTTTTGTAAATATGATGCGCTATAGATCTCATGTAAGAAAAATGGAATTATTAAAATTGGAGGAAGAAAATGTTTAGTAGTTATTTTATTGCAGTGATTATTTCAGTGTGGATTGTGGTTTTTGGTTATTGGATGTATGTAAGAAATAAGGAGAAGACCCTTTAAGCTAAAAACATGAAGAGACATACTGGTAGAAGAAAACACCCTGTTTGAATAAAAAAAAGCAGAAGATAAAATTGAACTTCTATCCCCTGCTTCGTTATTAACTATCTTTAAAATTCTAACCTTCCGAACTACAGAAACCTCCAGCCATATATAAAGCTGCCCCGGCGAGCCCGGCATCCTTCAGTAATTGTGACATTGACATCATATTACCACCTAGAATAGCTGGTAAATGGATAGTTAACACAAATGAGAATAACAATGCTGCAAGCAATACTGCGGCGAGATAATGATGTTTTTGGATGATGAGGCTAACACCGGCGGCAATTAATGCAAGGCCGGTAATATATACCCAAAAGACACCGCCCGGTACCCATGAAGGCACCATGCCTGACATATCACCTGCCATCATAAAGTGCATGACTCCGAATACGATAAATATGACTGAGTAAATGATTCTACCTATGTTTTTCAGATTGGACATTATTTGTCCTCCTTTTTGTTATTTAATAATTTTTGAGTTCCAAGGCGTTTGCAGTACTCTGAGAGAACTTCCTGCTCTTTCTCTGTCAGAACTTCAAACGCTAAAATAATATTCTGACGATGTGTTTTAAATAACTCATTAATCAGAACTCTGCCCTCTTTTGTAAGATTGATATGATGACATCGACGATCAGCAGGGTCTATTTCTCTTATAACATGTCCATTCTTTACAAGATTATCAACTACAGTTGTCATATTGCCAGGTGAACATAATAGCTTTTCGCTAATTGATTTTTGACACATTGGTCCAAGATGGAAAAGAGCTTCCAGGGTTCCAAATTGATTTTCAGTAATCCCGGCATCATTCAATTGTTTATTAAGAAAGTGATTGAGTGAATTAGACGCTCTCTGTAATTTGATAAAAGCATCAAGGCTTTGTTTTTCCTGTTTGTTATCTTTAATGTTTGTATTCATTGTTATGTCGTTTTCATTGTAATTAATAGTTCAACATCGAACTATTCAATATCGAACTTGTTCCCAATATTGTTTAAATGTTTTTCTACCGATAAAGATTTTTATTCAAATAATAATATTTTCATATTGCCACACCATCAGGTATTCCACTAAAAACAAGAATATTCCTTTTCTGATCATCAAGGGAAAATATCGTAAACTTGCAGCAACAATATCGATTTCAAATAATAATTATGTCTGTTAAAAGGAGGCCGTCTGGCTAAAAATATAAATGAACTAACCGTGTTGGGTGATTATGCCTGGGATGTGTTGATCCGGACAAACCGCAAATTGCTCCAGGGTGGTGATACTTTTGGTGAGGTAAAACTTGCACCAGGCGGATCGGCAGCAAACGTTGCAGTCTGGGCTTCCCGCTGTGGCGTCAAAACTCACTTTATTGGGAAAATTGGCGAAGATCGATTTGGCGAACTTGCAATTGACGACCTAAAGAACGAAAGTGTGGAATATGACCCCATACGCACAAATGAACATCGAACTGCCAATGTAGCAGTATGGATTGATCACATGGGAGAAAGATCGATGGTATCAGGACAGGGTGCTGATTTTTACCTGTTGTCATCAGAACTTCCCATAGGCATCCTACAAAATACACCACATCTACATTTAACCGCCTGGTCATTTTTTAAAGACCCACCCAGATCAGCTGCAAGAAAAGCTGCAAAGATAGTGAAAAAACATGATGCCACAATATCGCTGGATCCCGGTTCTTTCCAAATGATAGGAGAAATGGGCGTTGATAACTTTCTTAAGTTTACCTCTGATTTGAAAATTGATATTTTTTTCCCCAATTTAGAGGAAGGCGAAACCATTACGGGCAAGTCAAACCCGGATGACATTTGCCTCCAATTGAAGGATCTGTATCCAAAGGCGATAATCGCATTAAAACTGGATAAAGATGGTGCAATGGTATTTAATGGGAAAATTAACCACATTCCGGCAGCTACAAATACCATCATCGATGCTACAGGTGCCGGGGATTCATTTTCCGGAGCGTTTCTTTCTCATTATCTGCAATTTGGTGATGAAGTAAAAGCTGCTGTTTATGCAGTAAAAATTTCATCATGGGTTGTCAATCGTGTTGGCGCTCGTCCACCGATAGACAAACAGCTGGATGTGATGATAAAGTAAGTTGAATTTCTCAATTTTTAAGATCAATACATTGAAATATATTATCTATATTCTGTTTTTAATGATAATAAATCATCCAGAAAATCTTTTATCTCAGCCAAATATTATCGACCAACAGGGATATCTTCAATATAAGGATGGCACAATCAATTATGGACAGGTTGAATGTTTTAAACCATTGGCAGACCGATATTATCTGCTGCTAAATAACAATTCAAAACATTATGTTGTTGTTGGAATGAAGTTTCTAAACGATAATGGATTTTTTGAAGTTGTACAAAAGAAAAATTCAGATAGGGTAATTGCCGTCAAATTAGTTGAAACAGGTAAGGTTTTATTATACTCAGAAAGTGAAGACAAGGAACCTGAATATTACTCGATACTCAATGATCCTGCAAAACCTATATCGTATGAAAATCTGCTTTCCAGTTTTTCGTATATCCACTTTAATTCAAAACATATGGCCAGATATAAAAAACTTAATAATTTTTCAAAAAGGCTAATTCAATTTGGCACACTGATTTCATTTTATGGTTTAAGACAATATTCAAAAAAAATTGATCCAACCATCACGACTTTGGGTGGCGTAATTATTATTTCTGGGTTGATTCCGCTTACGGTTACTAATAATCTGCTTCTCAATGCACTGGAAGAATATAGAGATTCGAAATTTTAGCGGACAGTTCTTTCAACAAGTAGATTCATTTAAGACTTAAACTGAATATCGAACACCGATTAACGAATGCCGAATTAAGAACAGATTGCTTATTTATAGAATTTTGTAAAACAATCATCCTGATTGTTTCCCTCTTTCCTCAACCAGGATGGTTGAGATACTTTACATATTACTCCGATATTTTATCGGTATAATCGTTAAACACACCTAAAAGTTACCTCACTCAAATTATATCCTTCGTATGTAATTTAATTGAACAACAACAAAATGAATCAACTAATTCTTCATCAGTTAGTCGAAAGACATGTAAATTTCGAGCCTATTTTTGATTAGTATCTCTGAAGTTAGTTACTATTTAACAATCGAGATGACAAGTTTACATAAGCACAATAACAGGTAAAATAATGAAATACGTTTATAGTTTTGGAAATGGAAAAGCAGATGGTTCTGCTGAAGACAAAAATTTATTAGGGGGAAAGGGTGCCAATCTTGCCGAGATGTCCAGCCTTGATATCCCTGTCCCACCGGGGTTTACACTGACGACAGAAGTATGTGTCAATTATATGAAAGAACATTCATATCCTTCAGATCTGACTGGCCAGGTTGACGATGCTATGAAGCAAATGGAATCTATCATGGGTCAAGGATTTGGTGATCCTGAAAATCCGCTTTTAGTATCTGTTCGTTCTGGCGCTCGAATGTCCATGCCGGGTATGATGGAAACGGTACTCAATCTTGGTCTTACATCGAAGACGATTCCCGGTCTAATCAAGAAATCAAATAATGAGCGATTTGTTTACGATGCCTATCGTCGTTTGATTACGATGTACTCTGATGTGGTTATGGAAAAATCAATGGATGATGAACCAGCAGACGGTGAAGGAATCCGTGAACAATTGGAGGATATCCTTGAAAATATGAAATCCGAAAAAGGATTTTCATCTGATACAGAATTATCTGCTACAGACCTAAAAACATTATCTGAATTATACAAATCAAAGGTCAAGACGGTTTTGGGTAAGAATTTTCCCGATGATCCAAGCGAACAACTCTGGGGTGGAATCACCGCAGTTTTCAGCTCATGGGATGGCAAAAGAGCCGTGAATTACCGCCGTATTGAAAATATACCTGATCATTGGGGAACGGCTGTAAATGTACAGGCAATGGTTTTTGGTAACATGGGTGCTAGTTCTGCTACCGGTGTGGCATTTACACGGAATCCTGGCACTGGTGAAAATATATTCTTTGGTGAATGGTTGGCAAATGCCCAAGGTGAAGATGTGGTTGCCGGTTTACGTACTCCAAATCCTTTGAACACTGAGACAAAAACAGAAGATACGGCGCATTTAGTTAGTCTTGATGAATTCATGCCAGAGAACTATAAAACACTTGATGATATCCAAAAAAGATTGGAAAGTCATTACAGCGATATGCAGGATATTGAGTTTACTATCCAGGAAGGCACCTTATGGATGCTTCAAACCCGGGTTGGTAAACGTAACGGAACTGCCGCCATCCGGATGGCTGTTGAAATGGCTGAAGCCGGGCAGATCGATGAAAAAACGGCGATTAACCGCGTAAAACCTGAACAATTAGATGAAATTATGCATCCAAATGTCGATTCAAATGCTGAGAAAAATGCAGATTTTCTAGCCAAAGGATTACCAGCAGGACCTGGTGGTGGTGTAGGCCAAATCGTCTTTACTGCTGATGATGCTGAAACCTGGAAGAATGAAGGAAAGAATGTCATCCTCGTCCGTAATGAAACCTCACCTGAAGATGTTCATGGTATGCATGCCGCTGAAGGTATTCTCACAGCAAAAGGTGGAATGACCTCCCACGCTGCCCTTGTGGCCAGAGGCTGGGGTAAATGCTGCATCGTAGGCTGTTCAGATTTAGATATTAACCGGACAAAGAAAACTGTCACCATAAGCGGCAGAGAGTTTAAGGAAGGTGACTGGTTCACACTCAACGGCAGTACCGGAAAAGTTTATAATGGACAGATTAAACTGATCGAGCCTGATTTAGATTCAAATCCATATTTTGGCAAACTCATGGAGATGGCTGATAAGTTTAGAACCTTGACTATCAGAACCAATGCTGATACACCTGATGATGCAAAAACAGCTCGTAATTTTGGTGCAGAAGGTATTGGATTATGCCGAACAGAACATATGTTTTTTGAACCGGAACGAATTGTTTCAATGCGACAAATGATTCTTTCAAATACTGAAGATGAACGTCGTCATGCTGTAATGAATCTTTTGGATTTCCAAAGGGAAGATTTCTACGGCATATTAAAAGCGATGGCACCTGACCCTGTGACAATTCGCTTACTTGATCCGCCACTCCATGAATTTCTCCCGCAAACGGATGAGCAAATTATGGAGTTAGCTGAAGAACTTCAAGTTTCCCGTGAAGAAATTCAAAAACGAATTGAATCTCTCCATGAGTTAAATCCAATGCTGGGTCATAGAGGATGTCGGCTGGGTATTGCCTATCCGGAAATCACCGAGATGCAGGCACGGGCCATTTTTGAAGCCACAGTAAAACTGATTGAAGAAGGCGAAACACCATTTCCTGAAGTTATGGTGCCCTTGGTTGGAACCGTTAGTGAATTATCCCATCAGAAAAAAGTTATTACCGATATGGCTGATTTGGTGATGGAGGAAAAAGGTATCCGTTTTGATTATATGGTGGGAACGATGATTGAGCTGCCAAGGGCTTGCCTGACCGCAGACCAAATAGCCGAAGAAGCAGAATTTTTCTCATTTGGGACTAATGACTTAACGCAGACAACTTATGGATTTTCCCGTGATGATATTGGCGGATTCCTACCGGCATATCTACAGGAAAAAATCCTTGCACACGATCCATTTCAGTCCATTGATCAGCAGGGTGTTGGTGAGTTGGTAAAGATTGCTGTTGAAAAAGGTAGAAGTAAAAAGAACAAATTAAAAATTGGCATTTGCGGCGAACATGGTGGTGATCCTGATTCTGTCAGGTTCTTTCATCATGCCGGATTAAATTATGTCAGTTGTTCACCCTTCCGGGTTCCAATTGCCCGTCTTGCGGCGGCGCAGGCAGCGATAGATTAATCTTACCTTTAAGATTATAAATTAAAAAACCGACGGATATTTACTCCGTCGGTTTTTTTGTAGAAATTTTTGTAATAATCCTATAGTTGATCCTCATATTTCAAGCCGGTTAATGTCTAACCGTAACCTTATCAGAATCTTCATAATATTCCATGACTGATGGGATTAATTTTTGAATCTCTCGAATCCTTCTCTCATCAGAAGGATGGGTACTAAAAAATTCATCTGGTGCATTGTTTTCAGACATTTCAGCCATCCTTTCCCAAAACCCAATAGCATAATTTGGGTCATATCCGGCAATCGACATAAAAATGAGTCCAAGATGATCCGCTTCACTTTCATGGGTTCGACTGAATGGAAGCAAAACTCCCAAACTTGCACCCATTCCAAAAGCATCCATCCATAATTGTTGAGTCTGCTGAGGTCTTTGAGCTAAAGCAGTAGATAGTGCAATACCACCCATTTGCGCCAGGAGTATCTGACTCATTCTTTCATTGCCATGCTCCGCAATTGCGTGGGCGATTTCATGACCGATTATGACAGCTAATCCGCCTTCATTTTGAGCTGCTTTCAGAATCTTTGTATAGACAACAACTTTGCCGCCGGGCATACACCAGGCATTCAATTCTTTGCTTTCAATAAGGCTGAATTCCCAATCATAACCGTCAAGTAAGTGGGATAGTCCCTCAGATTCCAAATACATTTCTACAGCATGCTGTATTCTCGTTCCCACCTTTTTAACCAATCTTATTCCTCTGGAATCAGAGCTAATTTTATGTTCTGCAAGAAAAGATTTATATTGTTCAGCACTGGTAGACTGAATGGTTTCATCGGGAATCATTTTTAATTGTCTTCTACCGGTTATGGGTACCGTCGCACAGGATTGAATTAAAATGATTATTAAAGTGAAGGATAGTATTTTGTGAGAAGAAAGTAGTTTGTACATATTCTTAATTAATTATTAAGTGAATGGTAAATTATTTTATTGGTCTGCATATGTTAAAAAGACAAAAAAAGGGGTGAACTGGTCACCCCTTTTAATCATTGTGAGTTCTCTGGTGGATTGACCGTTAAGGGTAATTTAACGGTTTCCCCCTGAGGTCAATCCCCAACTACAATTTTCTATAGTCAATTCATTACCTCCTTTCTTAGTTGCTCAAAGTTACATACCATTTTTTAAAAAGCTGTGAAAATATATATCGTTTACCACATATTGAACAATAAATTATTACTGCTTTTAAATTTTGCTTCGCTTCATACAAGTTGGTAATTTTTCAGGCCTGATAACAGGCACTGCAACCGAATTAACCAGGATACATTATGAAAAGAAATATATTTTTACTCATTATAGGTGTTTACAGCCTCACTGCCAGCGATTTTACATTACTCCCAAGAGAAACAAGTTATACAAAACCTTTTTTCGACAAATACCCGGAATACAATGGCAAAGGAGTAACCATTTTTGTTATGGATACCGGCATTGAACCAACATTGGCCGGGTTGGATAAAAACCCCGATGGCTCAACAAAAGTTGTGGATGTTTATGATGCATCGCAAATCGGGGACCATCCGGTTACAAAAGCGCTTACCAGAGAAGTTGAAAATGAATTATATCTAACCGACATGGTCGGTATATACTTAAAGGATTTTTCTCAATATTCAGTTAATCCTGATGACTTTTATATAGGCATTTTTAAAGAGGATGATTTTAAAAATAGCAGCCCAAAAGATATTAATGACAATGGAACCACCGATGATGAATGGGGATTCGTCATATTCATGGATGGCGATGGAGTATGGAATTTTGTCATGGATATGGATAGGGACCAAAGCTTGAGGAATGAAGATATCCTCAATGATTATCATATCAATTATGATCTCATAACTTTTAAACGAGCACATCCGGTATTTCGCCACGATTGGTTCTCGATGGCGATTAATATATATGCTGACAGAAAAATTGTTAGCTTTCATTATGAAGATGGTGGTCATGGAACCCATGTTGCAGGGATTGCAGCAGGATATCAAATCAATGGTGATCTGGATGCAAATGGGCTTGCTCCCGGTGCTAGCCTAGTAAGTATTAAAATCGGGGCTGGAAGTATGCCCGGCTCTGCTACAACTACCGGTGCCAAAAAGCGGGGGTTGAAGTTTATTGAAGATTATATGCGACGACATCCCGGTCAAGCTGTCATTAATATGAGTTTTGGTATTGAATCGTCGAATGAAGGATTTTCGGAAGTTGAAAAATTGGCGAATAAATTCTGTGTTAATAATCCCAATGTTATGTTTTGCACATCTGCTGGAAATAACGGCCCAGGAATATCAACGATTGGTGCTCCAGCCGGAGCGCAATTTGTCATTGCATCTGGTGCCTTAATGGATCCTGTTACTGGCAGGGATAAATACGGTTATGTTTCGGATAAGCCAAGATTGATTCATTTTAGTTCAAGAGGTGGTGATACTGCAAAACCAGATGTAGTTTCTCCAGGCGCAATGTTTTCATCGGTAACAGAATGGGATCAAGGGAATTTTAAATGGGGAACCAGCATGTCATCTCCCTATACTGCTGGTGTAGTAGCATCTGTTATTAGTGGAATACAATTGGAATATCCTGATAATGAAATATCTTCAGCGTTTTTGACCACAGGATTAATGAAGACAAGTTCAAAACTCTACGGGTACTCAAAAATAGAGCAGGGTGCCGGAGTCATCAATATGATGGAACTATTTAGGTGGTTAAAGAAGAATATTAAAGACCCGATGCCGCCCATGTATCAACTCGCAACGGAAACATTTAATCCAGGTAAACCAGATATCAAAAGTAATTCTGTATATTGGCGGATAAGCGATGTAGAAGCAATTCCCGAAAAAAATGAAATAACCCTAATTCCAAAATTTTCCGAGTCGACGCCAAAATTTTTAGTCGACGATTTTTTCCTCAAATATAAAATTAAAAGTGATGCCGGTTGGGTAGTCCCTGCTCAAAAAAATATAAGTGTTCACCGCGACAACAAAACTAATATGAACGTCAGAATTGACCCCTCAAAAATTCCAGAAAATTCAATGAAAACGGCTATGATCACCTTAGAGCCAGATGGACCATATCAAAAGATTGAGCAAATATTTTATGTGTCAGCGATCAATCCAATAAAATTTAATCGGATGAATAACCATACTTATAAGCAGGAAAATATTGCAGTCAAACCAGGTGAGGCCAATCATAATTATATTTCTATCCCCTTTGGTACCACTGGTATGCATGTTGAAATATCCAGTGTGGAAAATAAATATTCGTTTGTAAGAACCTATCTATTTAATGAAAATGGTATAGAAAGTCGAAGATTTGATAATATCAATTCTGTCAATGGAATTAATCACGTTGAAGCAACAATAACCAGGGGCCTGCAGGCTGGTGTATGGGAGCTTGTCACCTATGGTGACTTAGGAGGAGAAAGGGAAAGTTTCTACAATCTTGAAATTTCCTTTTACGGCGTTGGTTATGACGATGATGAAAAAAAATTATCGTTTACCAAAAATACAAAACCAACGATTTCTGGAACAATATTTCCAATCCTGGACAGCTATCAGAATGTTGAGATCAGGGGTTCCATAGATGGTTATGGAAAAGACCATATTCTGGAGATGGGCAAAAGCGATACAGTGTCAATATCATTTTATAAAACAAGTCAGGATAGATCGGTACAATTTAATTTTGAGATTCCAGCTGAAAGATATTCCTATTTTACAGACCTTGCAACAATGATTCAAGATGACAGTGGTAAATCAGTAAAAAGCAGAGGTATGGGATTTTCCAAAGATCAAATAATTCTCTCGGAAAATACACCGGAAGGTCATTACGAGCTCATGTTGATTTATGCGTATACTGATCAGGATAACACAACAGAGTTTGAAATTCCGGTAGAAGAGTTACATTTATTCAAAGATACAATCCATTCAATTCATCAACTGCCAAATAACTCACTTTATAATGGTATTCCATACAAATATAAAATGACTTATGATGACCTGCCGAAGATAATCCCAACGGATTACATATATTCAGGTGAGTTAAAAGTAGTGCAGAGAGGTGATCGAGTTATTGCAAACAAACGTCTGAAAATCGTGATGTGATATAACTTTTCGGATTAATTCTATATGATGAATATCCCTATTCCTTGAGTCTCCATGGCGGGTATTTTCTATTCTCTCCGGCATGAAAAAGAATAAGTTTATGACCGCCAGGATCCAATAGCTCAGCCTCTCGCCATAACCATGGTTTATCCTCAGGATCTGTTCGAAATTGAATGCCAATCTCTTTTAATTCCATGACACGGTCGTCCACATTCTCCACCTCGAAATATAGAGCTGTATTTCCCGGTGAAATCGGTTCATCTGAGAGGTGGATAGAAAAGGTGGTATTACCGTTTGGGCATTTGAAACGAGCATAATGGGGATTCGATTTTACAATAAGTTTGAGACCCAATTGTTGATAGAAATTTATGGATGTCTCCATATCTGCTGACATAATCATGAGCTGATTTAAATCCATTTAGTATATTCCTTTTGTGAAAATGAAAACTTACAATTTTAAATTCTTATCCGACCAATTCCACCACTTCAGCATTTCTGCATCTCTATGGTCCATTGGAGTCTCGGCAAAATAAACAGCACATTTAAATACATACAACAAACAACGATCTTGGATTTCACCAGCAAATTCATTTGAAAGATCATATAGCGTCTGCGGATTCTGTCCTTTAAGGTCTTCAACTGACCGAATGTTTATGCTCCAAAGGTCTACAGCAATTGATTTTCCCACACCTGGAATTCTCTTAAGATCATTTAGAGAAACAGTTTTACTTTTAAGGATATCATTCATATAAATCAATTTTCCAATATAAGACCAATGATCAAAATGATATCTTGAATATTTATGAGTGAATCGGCATTCAAATCACCTAAGCCCTGAAAATAATCATCGGGATCAATTTCCCCCAAAATTATTCCGACAATTATGACAATATCCAGAATATCCACGGATCCATTAAGATCAATATCTCCGAGAAGCCATTCATCTGGTTCGATTAGATCCATCTCAAAAACACCATTGCCATGAGTTGCGGCGCGCAATTTCCGATTTTGCTCAGAATAGGTGAGATCCATAACTAAAACAGCATCCGGTAAATTATCAGATAAAACAGTCCATGAATCACCATCATCCAGTGAAACAAATATTCCCAAATCATTTCCCACATAAATATGCCAAGGGTATAGTGGGTCGACAAATACAGCAGTAGTTGGCACATCCGGCAAGCCTAGGCCAATATCATTCCACGTGTCACCGGCGTCCACAGAGCGGAATAAATGTGATGTTCCGAATCCTGACATTACTACATAGAGAATTTCATCGCCGTCGGGACCGATGACAATATCCATAGGATATCGATTGGGTAGAGTACCGGTGATATTATCCCAGTTTTCACCGCCATTGAAACTTCTAAAGATGCCACAATGATTATCTATTGGTGCAGTTGTCGCATATAAAATTTCGCAAAATTCATCTGATACATCTATAGACACAATCGGATTTCCATCGAGCATTTGTCCACCATTCATTGTACTCCAATTGCTACCGGCATTCATTGATTTTAACATGTAACTCTTACCGGCATAAATCACATCTGGATCATCATTGCAAACAATATATGGTGCAATAAAAGCCGTATTACCACCACCGGGTAGATAAAGAGTACTCCAATTATTACCAGAATTTGTTGATTTTCTCATATTTAAATACTGATACGATCCATAGAGAATATTATTATTATCCTGGTTTATGGCTGTATAGGAACCATCACCGCCAATAACCCTTCTCCATGCATCGGTCCCTTGGTATATTGCGCTAGCATTATCCTGCATCCCACCCATAGCCAGTGATGAGTCAGAACTTGAATTTGAAAAACCGGGGTAAAACTGCTGTGTTTGATAACCGCCATTACATCCTTCAAATGTCTCTCCTCCATCAAGGGAGCGGAAAACACCACCATCATTTCCAAAGTAGATTATATCAGGATTCTCAGGGTGATATAAAATTGTGTGGTGATCTGCATGTGAATAATGTGGTGGACCTTCAGGTTCACCAGGTAATGTTAGACCAAGATACCAATTATCATAAGATTTTAAAATAAGATTAGCCCCGCCATTGTTGGACTTCCAAATATCAATACCTCCTGCTAAAATAATCTGATCATCATTTGGATGTATCCCGACAAAATGAGAGTACCAGCCTTGCCATAATGAATAATCCTCTGTTGAAACAATTTGCCAATTATCACCGCCATCATTTGTGCGGCAAAGCCATGTAGCGCCGTCATTTGAGGTGAATCCGTTACCGATGCTGGCATAAAGGATATCTGAGTTTTGAGCATACATGGACAAATGTGCTTTGCCATTATATGAATTTGGCAATCCATTATTCAGTTGAGTCCAGCTGATGCCGTTATTGGTAGAACGGTAAATACCCCTTCCAGGACTGTTAAAATTTCCACAAGCGATAAATATTGTCGAGGTATCCTCATGACTGATAATTAAATCTGTCACCATAATTGTTGGGTCAACCATTTGCCAGGAATTTCCGGCATCGACTGTTTTATATGTGCCTTCTGTGGTGCCGGCCCATAACGTATTTGGATTCAGAGGATTCATTTTTATTACCTGGACTCCGCGACTCTGAAAATAACTCCAATCAAGTGTTTTTTCCCAACTGGATCCCCCATCAGAGCTCTTTAGAATACCAATCCCATAACTGCCACGGGTAGATCGGAGGACTACACTGCCCTGGGCATTCTGGTAGGCATAAACTTCGCCAGTACCAATATAAATCAGATTTGAGTCAGAAGGGGCTACAGCAATACTACTTACCCCTAATACCGGAAAACCAGTTGGCACATATTCCCAGGCGGCAGCACCAACACCACCTGAATAACTCTTCCATAATCCGCCGCTTGCAGATCCTGCAAAAAGTGTATTGGTATTCTGTGGATTAAAAGCTAGAGCTAACGTGCGCCCACCGATATTATGCGGACCCAGGGACTCCCAGGTAGGGATTCTATCCTGTCGATGAAGATTGGGTTGAAGATGTTCTTTCGTATATTCAAATGCAGTTGCATACCCTTCATCTGGAATAAAGTCATTTGGGAATGACCTTTGATCCACCCAGAAATCCATCGCTTTATACGCACCGGATATTTTATAAAATGGTTTTTCGGAATACATGAACAGATGCTGTTTTTGGACAAAATGCAAGATTAGAAAACTTGTAAATGAAAGTAGATAAATTGTGATAATTTTTTTCATCGATTCAATACCCTCTGAGATTATATGCTATAACTTAATAATTATTGTTCTGTTGATAAAATGAATACCGAAGATTTGGCAATTCAAAACATCAATTTTTAAAACTATTGGATTATACCAGATAGATAATTTTTTTTCAAGTATAATTTTTCAGCAACCATCAAGTATCATTTCGGTCAAGTAGCCGTTTTCAATCTAAAAGAAAGGAATGAAAAATGAAGAAACTTGTCACTTTAATTATTTTTATAATGTTCATATCATGCGATTCCACAATAGTAAACAATCCAAGAAATGAACAGCACGAAGAGGAATTAACCTACACTCTCGATATTGCCAACCAGACAGAGTTTTCATTAAATAACATCAATGGAAATATAACGATCATTGGCGAATATGGAATTGATTCAATTATCGTAAATGTAAAAAAAATAGTTTATGCAAATACCACCGAAATGGCTATTCAGCATATGGTTGATATTGAATTAAATTTTCTGAATACAGATAGTCATATTGAAGTTTCAACGGATTTTCCGGATTCTAACGAATTGAACTATCAAGTGGATTTTGATATAATAATTCCAGACCATTTCTTAACGGAAGTATCCAATATAAACGGCAATATTGATGTATCGCATCTACTTGCAAATATTCAAATACAAACTGTAAATGGCAATATTCTTATTCAGAATACTACTGGGAATGCCGGCATCAGCACCATAAATGGAAATATCACAAGCTCAACTAATGAGGGAACGCTTAACGCATCAACTATCAATGGAAATGTTATTATTGATGATTTTATTGGATCACTTATTTGTGATACCGAAAACGGGTCAATAAATGTATTGATGGATCTGGAAACCCAGGATAATTGTCAAATATCAGCCATAAATGGAAATGTCACTCTCGCACTTCCATTAAATACATCTGCTGAGGTAAGGTTAGAAGTTGTGATCGGCTCGATTAATCGATATGATGGATTTAATTTCAGTGAAACACAATCATCCCAAAATTTCTTCTCGGGGATTCTAAATGATGGCGGAAGTGAAATTGCTGTATCAATTGTAAATGGTACCATACAGTTAAACGACAATGACCAGTAATGCTTCTATGCAAATGATATCATCAACAATGGAATGAGATTTCCAAATAGTAATTATCTGATAAACCGCCAAGTGATCAGCAATACGATGATTAATATACCGCCAAACAAATACTTATACCGTCTATGATTAACTACATGGCTTACTGCATATATTTCATAATCTGAATCTTCAAAATAATTCACGTTAAATGACCACGATAAGGTGTCAGCATAACTTGTATCTGCGTTGGATTCAGCAAGTTCACCAGGTATGAGCAACAGAAATTCGAATTTGTCATCTACCAGTCCAAGGGTGACTCGAGACTCATCTTCAAGTTGTTTAAATACTGAATCGATTCGATGATGAAAGGATGGACCTAGAGTTGTTTTTAATAATTCAATTCCATCAAATTTCAAATTTTGATAATTTTCCTGAAGGGTAGAATCAGCAAGTTGATTCACAGCAGATTCCAACCAAAAATCCAATTCTCTTGTGATAATAGCGCTTTGGTTAAATCCAACATCGATTCGCAAGAGACAATCTCGAAATAAATATGACAGAACTTCCACTGACCAACCGGGATAACTCTCACCCCCTTCAAGTATATGTTTCATTTTTGGATATTTTGAAGACACTTCCCTGGAAAGAAAAGTCCATTTAAATTCGTAAGTTTTTTGAAAATACCAATTTCGCACTTTGAAAGAAAGAGGATGCTGCAAAAGGGAGGTAGAATATATAGAATCCCCTCTGAAAAATGATGAGGGAGGATTTTCACCTGCTACGAATGATTTTGATGCAAAATATTTGTGGCTTTCGTTCTCTTTATCAAATGTCAATTCTGTCAGCCATTTTTCACCTGCTGGAATAGGAAAATCGAAATCATTCAGATCAGTGAGATCACCATGGCTATAATAGTTAAATTGATAGTCACCTCCTGGGTCAATTTGAACAAAAACACTATGTTCTACACAGCTTTGCCATATTATCAATTGGAAAACAACTAATAAAAGAATAAATAGTGATTTGAATAATTTTTTCATAAACCAGGAATCTATTTGTGTTTTTTCTAGAAACGCAGAGTAAAAACCGTTTTCACATCAAGTTTTGATTTAACAGAGATGGTACCGTTATGTAATCTCATAACCTGTTTTGAAAATGCCAGCCCAATTCCAGATCCATATGCTTTTGTGGTAAAAAATGGAATAAAGATCTGTTCTGCCACCGATGCCTCCATTCCCTGCCCATTATCTGATATTTGAACGACTGCTTTTCCATAATCATCGATATGTGCAGAGAGTCCAATTTCAGGATGAGATTTATCCCGAACGGCTTCGATTGCATTTTTAACAATATTGATGATCACTTGCTCTATCAATCCGGTATCGACAGTAATCTCAATATCATTTGGTTCAACAGAAGCAGTACAGGTAATTCCGGTTTTTTCAAATTGTGGTTTCAAGAGTTGACTAATCCGATTGAATAATTCCTCTATTGCAATAACTTCAAATTCGGGATGAGGGATATGGGTAAGACTGCGATAACTCTGCACAAAGTTCATCATTCCTTTGCTTCTATTTTCGATAGTTTTCACAGCATCTTTTACATCAATCAGGGCCTCTTCAGTTTCATCCGATATAAGTTTATCCCAATTGGATTCTAGTATTGAATGAGCAGTGCCTGACAATGATGATATAGGGGTAATGGAATTCATTATTTCATGAGTAAGGACTCGAATCAGTTTTTGCCAGGACTCCATTTCCTTTTCATCCAACTCACTCTGAATATTTTGTATGGAAACAAGTAAATAGTTGATATTTCTCATACTATATGCTGTTGCGTAAATTGCGAACTGATATATAACATCCTCATCATGTATTTTAACAAGATCTCTCTCGCCAGGTTTTATGCACAATAATTTTTCTTTTAGAGGCGTGCGATACCCTTTGATATGATTAATATTATTTAGTGATACTAATTTCAGTTGTTTTTTAAAGGCGTTATTGATGAGGTCAACATCCCCATTTACATCATAGGCAATTAATCCAATACCAATGTGGCGAATAACGGTTTGCAGATACCTGTAATGCTCTTCCTTTTCCATTCTTGCTTTATGGAACTCTTTTATTACATCATCGAATGCTTTATTCAATTCATTAAATGAGGATCCCTTTTGCCCAGATGAAAAAGATTGGGTGAAATCGGAGTATTTTACCGAATTTAAAAATCGAGTTAACCCGCGGTTTGTGGTTTCTAAAAATCGGGTGAGACTGAAAATCTGATAACAGAATAATAGACTGATAATAATTTCTGTAAAGTATAATTGTGTATAATTAAAGAGATATAAAATACCATAAATGGTTATGCTTAATAAAATTAACCTAAAGAAGATAAATAGTCGAAAGCTTTTAAATACCATGTTTCTCCAACCTACGATATAACGAAGTACGAGTTATTCCCAATTGTTTGGCAACATGGGTGACATTCCCGTCATTTTCATGCATTAATTTGCGAATGATTGTCTTTTCAACATATTCAAGATCATAAGTGTCAAAGACAAACCCGTTTGATTCCATAGCCGAATCAGTTAGGATAAAGTCAGATGGCTGAAGTACATCATTTTCCGTAAGAATAACGGCTCGCTCCATGGAATGTTGAAGTTCCCTGATATTTCCAGGCCATTGATATTTCTCTAGTTTTTTATGGGCAAGAGTACTGACACGCTTGATATTCTTTTTATATTTCACGGATGATTTTTTTACAAAATGATCAACAAGTAAAGGGATATCTTCTTTTCGATCCCTTAATGGCGGTAAAATGATTTCAACTGTATTTATCCTATACAGCAGATCTTGTCGAAATTGCCCATTCTTGATAACCTCATGGATATCAATATTGGTGGCACAGATTAGCCTTATATCGATATCAGTTGGTTTTGATGCGCCTAAACGCATTACCTTTCGAGTTTCCAGTACACGCAGTAGTTTTGATTGCATATCCATAGATAAATTGGCGATTTCATCTAAAAAGAGGGTCCCCCCTGTTGCCACTTCAAATCGTCCAGGGTGATTTTCCTTGGCATCGGTAAATGCCCCCTTCATATACCCAAACAATTCACTTTCAAAAAGGGTATCAGTTATAGCGCCCATATCAATAGCCATAAAACATTCATCTGACCGTAACGACTGCCTGTGCAAGGCTCTGGCGACGAGCTCTTTCCCCGTACCATTTTCACCAAGAATAAATACATTTGCATCTGTGCCGGCGACTTTATCAATAATGTTAAAAACATTTTTCATAGAATCGCTCACGCCAATCATATGATGATAGGCTTTATCTATATCAGCACTCAGCTGTCTTTGTCTTGATTTCAGTTTTGTGACCTCGTTTCGAGATTGCCTCAGATTCATAGCAGAAGAAATAGTTGCAAGAAATTTCTCGTTTTCCCATGGTTTTAAAATAAAATCAGTTGCACCTTCCTTAATCGCTTTAACAGCAGTGTTGATATCCCCAAAAGCAGTAATAAGAATTACCACAGCCGAAGGATCAATCTCCAATATCTTATCAAGCCAGAAAAAGCCCTCTGATCCACTGGTCATATCGCGGGTGAAATTCATATCAAGTAAGATCACATCAAAATTTTCGTTGTGCAATAACGAAGGAATCAAGTTTGGATTTGTTTCAGTGCCAACGAGGGTGAAATGCTGTTTTAAAAATATTCTAGCCGCTATGAGAATATCTTCTCTGTCATCAATTATGAGTATTTTACCGCTTCTTTTTTTCATTTATGGTTTCCTTTTCAACTACAACTAGTTGATTGTGGTCAGTAGGTTCAAATGTATTTATCATGGAAAACAGTGACTAGAACTATTACTATTTAATAGGCAATATCAAACCGTAATTATAAACATCTAATTTACGATTAACTTCCAGAGGAACCATAGAAATAGTGTTCGTATTCGTACACTCGTCGTATGCAAACCGTGCACTTCACAATAGATTTCTGACTTACTCAATTTTTAATAATCTATAAATTAAACACATTATATTTCATATTAACATAGAGTTAATAGAATTTATTATTGTTCACTAATTTATAGAAACTCATCTTGGCACAACCTTTGAAAAAAGCATGCCAGAATTATTTGTATCCAAATGGAATAATGATCAATAAAAGGAAGTTTATTTACGAAAATTTGTTATATCAAAATTCTACATCAAATAGAAATCTAATGGATAAAATAATTGTGACTACAATCAAGAACTCGGTTGAATACAGCAGGATCTTGAATTTGTTATCAACGGAAAAAGGAGAAAATCAATGACTGCAATAATTATTACACTCGTTTCTACAGTGGCAATAGGCGCATCATTACTCTTGAATAACCTAAATCATGAAATATTATTTGAGATAAATGAAAATTCTCAACAGCAAAACGAAATCATTATTTCGATTGATTCAGATAATGAAATTGAATCAAAGACAATGATTGATGAAATTGTTTTGCGCCATGTTGAGGAAAAAAAAGAAATCTGAAAACAATTAAAATCCCTACTGATATCCAGTGGGAGCTTTGATAAGTTGAAGTAAAATTAAAATTGTTTTATGAGTTTATAAGGGGAGATAAATTCTAAAATGGATAGAAAAATAGAAAAAAAGAAGTGGCCTCCAAAGAAAATAGCCATCCTTGCTATCACCATTTTAGGTGTGGCATTTATATTCAAAGCAATCATATTTGGTGATAGAAGTTCAAGACTAAATGTTCAAACCGAACGTCTTATCATATCTGATGTAATAGAGAAAGAGTTTCAGGAATTTATACCGGTAACCGGGACTGTAATTCCTATAAAAACAATTTATCTTGATGCTATTGAAGGAGGAAGGATTGATACTGTATATCTGGAAGCAGGAAACATTGTAAAAAGGGGTGAGCCGATACTTAAGCTGGCCAATACCAATTTAATGATGGATATTATGTATCGTGAAGCCGAATTATTTCAGCAAAGTAATAACTTACGAAATACCAGGTTGGCAATGGAGCAGAATCGGTTGAATTTGAAAGCTTCATTACTGGATTTGAACTATCAGATTAAACAGAGAAAGCTAAACTACGATACTGATAAAAAGCTGCTTGATAAAAACCCAAATCTTATTGCCGGTCAGGCGTTTGAGCGAACAAAAGATGAATACGAATATTACCTAAATCTTCTTGACATTACGATGGAATCAAATCGCCAGGACTCTATTTTTAGACTGGTCCAGATAGAACAATTGGAATCTTCTCTTACACGAATGGAAGAAAATCTCAATTTTGTCAAAAAAAATCTTGAAAACCTCGTCCTGACAGCACCGGTTTCAGGACAACTTACCTCATTATATGCTGAGATTGGAGAATCAAAATCCAGGGGCCAACGCCTTGGACAAATTGATATTTTAGATGGCTTCAAGATCCGTGTAAGCATAGATGAATACCATATTTCCCGTATAAACATAAATCAAAGTGGTGAATTCACTTTAGGCGGAATCACTTATTTTGCTGAAATCAAAAAAATATATCCAGAAGTATCAAACGGTCGGTTTGAAGTAGATATGATGTTCACGGGAGACGAACCTGAGGGAATCAGACGTGGGCAAACGGTCCATGTAAGACTCGAATTGGGTGATCTTGAAAAAGCTATCCTTATTCCAAGAGGAGGATTTTTCCAAAAGACCGGAGGACAATGGATTTATGTAGTAGATAATACCGGTGAGATTGCCTCCAAAAGAGAAATTCGGCTTGGAAGACAAAATCCAGACGTATTTGAAGTGCTGGAAGGGCTTTCGCCTGGCGAGCAGGTCATAACGTCATCATATGACAGCTATGGTGATATTGATAAACTGATTTTAAACAACTAAACATTTAATTACAACATACAGGAGTAGAAAAATGATAAAAACAAATAATCTTAACAAGGTCTTTACAACAGAAGAGATTGAAACAACGGCATTAAATAAAGTGAATTTTGAGATAAAACAGGGCGAATTTGTCGCCATTATGGGACCATCAGGTTGTGGAAAATCCACATTATTGAACCTGATTGGTTTGTTAGATAACCCAACAGACGGTCAATTATTTTTTCTTGATCACGAGGTCTCAAAGTACACCGAAAGACAACGGGCCAACCTAAGAAAAGAAAACATAGGTTTTGTATTTCAGAGTTTTAATCTCATCGATGAATTAACTGTTTTTGAAAACGTTGAACTGCCTTTGTTATATCTTGGGGTATCTTCGGCAGACAGAAAAACACGAGTGAATGAAGTTTTAGAAACCGTGGGTATTATGCATAGGGTAAATCACTTTCCTCAGCAATTATCCGGTGGACAGCAGCAGCGAGTCGCTGTAGCACGGGCTGTAGTATCCAAACCAAAACTCATTCTTGCTGATGAACCAACGGGAAATTTGGATTCTTCTCATGGCGAAGAAGTTATGAAAATGTTAACTGAGCTCAATGAAAATGGGACGACGATTATCCAGGTCACACACTCTCCAGCATATGCCGAATTCAGCCAGCGAACGATACATTTGTTTGACGGACATATTGTCACCGAAAATATCAACGAAGAGCATCGCGTTTAACAAACTGTTTTAACGATTGAATTCTGGCCGTGGATAAATGTCTTACTGGAGTATAAGACATAATATTCCTGCGGTATAATCAGAATAGACGATATAATGGTTTAAATGCATTCCGGAATTATATGCAAATAGATAGTCACCACAACAAGGAAAAGATATGTTAAAGAATTATTTGGTTATCAGCCTGAGAAATATGCGAAAACAGAAGGGATATAGTTTTATCAATATCTTTGGATTAGCCATAGGTATAATGAGCTGCCTGTTCATATTGATGTATATTCTTTATGAAACCAATTTTGATTCTCATTTTCAGAATTCTGACAGGATTGTAAGGGTAACGGTAAAGGGTGCTCTTGGCGGTAATGAATTTCAAATGGCATTATCCACGGCACCTCTTGCAAAAACATTGCTCGCTGAATATCCTGAAGTTGAACAAGCAACAAGGATGAGAGGAAATTTTGGATTTCCTGTTTTCAGATATAAAAATGCCGTGTTTAGTGAAGAACACTGGTCGGCTGCAGATTCAACATTCTTTGATATATTTAATGTTAATTTTGTCCGTGGAGATGCATCCACAGCCCTGAATCGTCCCGATGTAATTATTCTCACTGAAACTACAGCTAAGCGATATTTCGGCACTGAAAACCCAATTGGCAAATTGCTGAATATGGATAATCGCAAAGACTGGGAAGTCAGTGCAGTCATTGAAGATTTCCCCCCCAATACCCATTTCAAGTACGATATGCTCTCCTCCCTGTTGTCCTATCCGGAGATGTCAAATAATGAAATGTGGGTAAGCAATAATTTTTATACTTATGCCAGATTAAAAAAGGGGACAAATCTAACTGAATTTGAAGACAAACTGGCGGGGCTGGTGACAAAATTTGTGGGTCCAAATGTAGAACAGATGATGGGGGTTTCATTTGATCAACTCCAAGAACAAGGGGCAAATTATCAGTATAAAGTTCAACCACTACGGGATATTCATCTCTATTCCCATTTAGATAATGAACATAGGACCAATGGAAATCCGGCAACCATTTATGTGTTTATGATGATTGCTATATTCATATTAGTCATTGCCTGTATCAATTATATGAATCTTGCAACTGCAAAATATACCAACAGAACAAAAGAGGTGGGGATTAGGAAAACACTTGGATCCAGCCGAAAACAATTAATCAGTCAGTTCCTTACCGAATCGATTTTACTTTCAATTTTTGCTGTGGTTTTTGCTGTGCTATTAGTAGAACTGCTAATACCAGGATTTAATTCCCTTACCGGTCTATCGTTGAATCTTTCTTCAACTTTAATTACCATAGCATTTTTTGCTGCCCTTGTAGTGGGAATATTCGCCGGGAGCTATCCTGCATTTGTTCTTTCCTCTTATGATCCTACGAAAGTATTCAGATCTGGTGCCAGTGTAAATGGAAAAGGCTCATGGCTTAGAAATGGTCTGGTCATTTTCCAATTTACGGTTTCTATCATTTTGTTTATTGCAGCAATGGTCGTTAGTGATCAATTAGAATTCATGATGAATAAAGATCTTGGGTTAAATCCCGACCAGGTTTTGGTTATTAAAAAAACTGATGATATTGGTGCTCATATAGATTCTTTCAAAGAGGCATTAAGACAAAATCCTAATATTTTAACTGTCTCTAATTCCACTTCAATTCCTGGAGACATACAAAGCATGATGGGCAATGTAATGAGGGTATCAAATCAGGAAGAGGAAAACATGCAGTTGGTGAATAATTTCCTGGTGGATCAGGATTTTTCTGAAACTTATGAAATCGAAATGGCTGAGGGAAGGTTTTTCTCAAATAAATATGCAACTGATTCGCTCGCAGTAGTTTTGAATGAATCTGCGGTGCGAATATATAATTTTGATGATCCATTGTCAGAGCAATTTGACAATTCATTTGGTCCAAATCAGGATGTGAAATTTAATGTCATCGGAGTCATGAAAGATTTTCATTTTGAATCCCTGTCAAAAGATATTGGTCCATTGGTTATATACTCATTCAATCAGAATATGAGATTTGGAAAATTTGTCTCATTGAAATTAAAATCTGAGAATATTTCATCAACCCTAAAATTTATTGAAAAAACCTGGAAAGAATTTGCCCTGGACCAGGCATTTGAATACGAGCTTTTTGATGATCATTTTGCAGCACAGTATCAAGCTGAAGTGATGACAAAAAAACTTGTAACCAGATTCACGGTTCTAGCGATGTTTATTGCCTGTCTTGGTCTTTTCGGTCTGGCCTCTTATTCAGCAGAGAGAAGAACAAAAGAAATCGGTATCCGAAAAGTACTGGGAGCAAGTGTTCGCGGTATTACTGCGAGATTGTCTCTTGAATTTACAAAATGGATTATAATATCAAATCTAATTGCCTTTCCGCTTGCATGGTTTATGCTGAGAAAGTGGCTTGAAATTTTTGCTTACAGGGTAGATTTAAGTTTACTAACCTTCCTTTCAGCAGGATTTGCCGCGTTGATTATTGCCATGGCTACTGTGGGTTTTCAGGCATTCAAAGCAGCAAATTCCAATCCTATTAAATCACTAAGATTTGAATAGCCAAGAATAATGTTTAAAAACTATCTCAAAATTGCTTTTCGTAATTTGTACCGGAATAAAGGGTTCTCAATTATAAATATTTCCGGTCTTTCCATCGGGCTTGCAGTAAGTCTTGTAATATCATTTTATGTGATGGATGACCTCACTTATGATCGATTCCACGACGATACTGACTCCATTTATCGAATGCTCACCATCGAAAACTCAGGCGATGATACTGCTATTACTTACTCTATTACATCTGGACCTTTAATTGTCGGCTTAAAGGATGCAATACCGGAGGTTGTTGCTAGCACTCGTACATTTGGATTTGGACAATTTCCTGTTGTTCGTGCAGTGGAGGGGGTTACACCTGATTTTCAAAACGGAATTCAGGCAAATGGGATAATTACGGATCCTGATTTTTTTAAGATATTCACCTTTCCTATTCTTCAGGGTGAGGGTCCTGAGGCGTTACTAGTTGAAGGAAATACCTTTATTACACCTGAATTAGCACAGGCAATATTTGGTGATGAAGACCCTATCAACCAGATTTTGTCAGTTCCTCGACAAGCCGTTCCATTACGGATCGTCGGATTGATTACAGCACCTCCTGAAAATTCACATATTAAATTCAATTTAATTTCGGCTCTAATCACCAGCCAAAATCCATTATGGTGGGATACATGGGAAAATTTAATGTTATCCGGGTATTTAAAAGTCAGAGAAAATACGGATATTGTTGAATTGGAAAGAAAAATAACTGAATATGGACAAACCAATGGTTTTGCAGATATAAATGTACCCAAGCTGCAACCTTTGTCTGATGTACATCTCGGGTCATCAGAATATCGATATGATGGATTCAACCGAGGAAAAACAGATCGTTCTGTTGTTTATGCCCTAACGATAATTGGCATTCTTGTAATATTAATTGCCAGTATCAATTTTATAAACCTTTCAACGGCGCGAGCTGCACAGCGTGCCAGGGAAGTTGGACTGCGGAAAGTGGTTGGATCAAACCGTCGAAAACTGATTATCCAGTTTCTCGGTGAGTCAACCGTAATTACCATGATTGCCATGCTCATATCATTATTGATACTTGAAATTTCACAGGAATATATCATTGACTTTTTAGGTAAACCCCTTAATATCAGCATATCCCAAAACCCAGTACTGTTGGTTTACCTGATAACTGTTTCTATCTTCATTGGCTTGGCATCGGGAATCTATCCTGCCCTGATATTATCAAATTTCAATCCGATAACTGTTCTCCGTGGAAAATTTAAAACCAGCAAAACGGGAATCGCCCTTAGACGCATTCTGGTTGTCATGCAATTTACTGCCACCATTTCGCTCATTGCCGGTGTAATGATAGTTAATCATCAAATAGAATATTTGAAAACACTTGATTTGGGATACAATCGGGATCATGTTGTGGTCATACCAAATCCAATACAGAATGGAAATGATATTTTCACGTCAGAATTGAATAACATGCCATTTGTATTGTCTACAGCCAGGGCGAGTAATCCGCCAGGAGGGGGATTCCTAAGAATAGAAGTTGTACCTGAAGGAGTTGATCGCGAGCATAGCCGTATGTTTCAAAGATTATTAGTGGATGAAGATTTCGTGGAAACTATGCAGATAGCCATGATTTCCGGGCGAGATTTTTCAAGACAATTCGCTACCGACAGTGTCGGTGCCTTGATCATCAATCAGACAGCAGCCGATATGATGGGCTGGGAAAATCCTGTTGGTAAACGGCTGGAAGTTATTGAAATAGATGGGAATCTGGTTCCCAAACGAGTTATTGGTGTTATGAGTGATGTTCATTTCTCCCCCACCCGACAATCTATGGAGCCAATGATGTTTCAACTGGATCCTGCTCAAAGCAATCTCATTTTTGCTCGAATTTCAGGGGGGCGAATGAATGAAACTATTTCGCTGATACAGGAAAGATTCGAGGAGGTATTACCAGAACAGCAATTCAATTCATTTTTTTTGAATGATGCTTTTGACAATCAGTTTAATGCGGATCGTAACTTTGCAACGAATATGAGTGTGTTTTCTGGGATTGCTATTTTTATAGCATGCCTTGGTTTATTAGGTCTTGTTTCCTTCATGGTCACACAGCGCCGACAAGAAATTGCCGTTAGAAAAGTTCTTGGTTGCAGTATTAAAAGAATTGTCATAATTCTGGCAGTTGATTTTCTCAAATGGGTGGCAATTGCCAATCTGGTTGCCTGGCCCATCTGTTATTACGCAATGAATCAATGGCTGGCAGGGTTTGAATATAAAGTTCCATTCACCATTGCACCATTTATCTTTGCAGGTATAATTGTCTTGGCAATAGCAGCGATAACTTTAAGCTATCAGGCAATAAATGCAGCCATCCGTAATCCGATTAAATCACTGAGATACGAATAAAAAAACAGAGTCAGTATTGATTTTAAACTATATCAAAATTGGTCGGAGAAGTTTATTTCGCTATAAGAGTCATTCCATAATTAATCTATTGGGGTTGACAGTTGGTCTTGCAACTTTCATCTTGATTTCAATATATGTATTGGACGAGTTATCATATGATCGACAATTCGCCGACGCCGAAAATATATATCGCTTAGAATCAGAAATAATTTATCAGGGTGAAGAAAGTCACTGGGCTGCCACCACCGGACAATGGATCCCACGAATGATTGAGCGATACCCTGAGATTGAAACGGGCACCCGCTTATTATTCAGTTATTTTCCACGGGTATTTACATATGAGGATAAAAACTTCACAGAAAAAAGAGTGTTTTTTGTCGATTCAACTTTTATGGATGTTTTTAATTTCCGACAGTTATCCGGAGATGGTAAAAAGCTCCTTAACAAACCGGGCCAAGCGGTCATAACAGAATCAACAGCAAAGAAATATTTTGGTTACGATGACCCGGTTGGTAAAATATTAATACAGGGAGAAGCAGAATACACTATTAGTTCGGTCTGTAAAGACCCAGCGAATAATGCCCATTTCCATTTTGATATATTACTTTCCCTGGAGACTCTTCGAACCAGATGGCCTGCAATGGATGAACCAGGTCCATCGGCATTCCATTCATATATAAAACTCAATGATAACCCTCATTCCCTTGCCGAACTGAAACCAAAGGTTCAGAAAGACATAATCCAACTGGCAATGGAATCAGATGAGACTGATGAAACGCTTCCAGAAGACTATTCTATAATGATGACTTATACTCCGCTCACTGACATTCATCTATATAGTCACCGTGAAAAAGAATTGGAACCCAACGGCAGTTATTCAACGGTTTTGATATTTATCACCATAGCGATTCTTGTCCTGCTAATTGCCTGCATTAACTATATGAATCTTACGACGGCGAGATCATTTAAAAGAGCCCGAGAAGTTGGTGTGCGAAAAGTAGTGGGAGCGGGGAAAGCAAATATTTTCTTTCAGTTCCTTACCGAATCCATGATACTCACGTTCATCGCCTTAGTGATGGCGGTTTTTATGGTGGAACTGTCCCTGCCATATTTTAATGAATTGACCGGCAAGGCACTTACACTGCGCTATTTGAATAATCCACAATTAGTCGGCATGATTGCTGTTGCTTTTATTTTTACAGGAATTTCGTCAGGATTTTATCCGGGCATAATATTATCCGGATTTAATCCAATCCATGTCTTCAAATCAGGAAATTTCACGGGTAAAAGTGAAAAAACATCACTTTATCTTAGAAGGGGATTGGTCATTTTTCAATATGCTGTTTCCGTAATTCTGCTGATTTGCAGCATATTTATCTTTAAACAACTAACATTTATTTTAAATAAAGACCTGGGTTTTGATAAAGATCAAATTGCCATATTACCCAGCCCTGATGGTAAGTTTGATTTAATGAATAAAGGCCTGGAAAATCAAAGTTTTGTAAAATCCAGTTCAGCAATTTCTTCGGTTCCCGGTGAAAGAATTCCATTTTTATCTGTAAGGATACCAGCGTTAGCAGAAGATGGTAGCGGAGAGGAGGATAATGACGGTTCTGAGGCTATCAGGGTATTGTGTACGGGTATGGATGTCGTTGAAACGCTTGGTCTTCAAATAGTCGATGGCAGAGGGTTTTCTCATGAATTTGGGACGGACTCCTCAGCAGCATTTATTCTAAATCAGGCAGCTGTTGAAAAATACGGCTTGGAAAATCCAGTGGGGATGGATTTCGAGTATACATATAATATGGAAACTCCAAAAACTGGAAAAATTATCGGGATAGTAAAGGATTTTCACTACGCCTCACTGCATTTTGAAGTAGAGCCTTTAATGATCCATATCTTTCCGTTATACAATCGTAACCTCATGGTAAAAATTTCAACAGATGATATGCCAACAGCGATAAGTGCTATTGAAAAGGTATGGAAAGATAGAGCCCCTGATGTCCCCTTCGATTTCTATTTTCTCAACACGAGATATGATGAACTCTATAAAGCTGAAATTAACTTGAGAAAGATTGTATCCTATTTTACTTTTCTTTCTGTTTTTGTTGCTGCATTGGGCTTATTGGGTCTGACATCTTTTATTACCGAGCAAAGAAAAAAAGAAATTGCTATCCGGAAGGTACTTGGAGCCTCCTTTATGAGTATCATTAATAATTTGTCGAAAGAATTTATTTATCTTGTGGTGATTGCAAATATTGTTGCCTGGTTTCCAGCATATTACTTTTTAAATAAATGGCTGAAAGAATTTGCATTTCAAATAAACCTGACTATCGTCCCTTTTTTGCTCATAGCAATTATTGTAATTGTTCTTACAATGATTATTATATTCTTAACATCTTCCAGGGCAGTGAATTCCAATCCAGTAAAGGCACTGCAGTATGAATAATCATTATTCATTTAATTTTCTTCTCATCATCGATTTAGGCATATGAATATTCGGGATTTAATAAACTTCAATAATTTGAACAAATGGAGACATTTATGATCCGGAATTATCTTACCATTGCATTCAGGAATATCGTTAGGCATAAAGTTTATTCTATTATAAATATTTCAGGATTGGCAATAGGCATGGCTTGCTGCATGCTGATATTATTCTGGGTTAAGGATGAGCTGAGTTATGACAAGTTTAACAAAAATTTTGATGACATATATAGAGTTGTTGAAAATCAATATTATGCCGGGCAGGATGTCTTTCCAGTTGCGGTTACCCCCGGGCCTCTCGCAGAAACGTTAAAAAATGATTATCCTGAAATAATCAATTCATGTCGATTAACGTTTCAAGGCAGGATAATGGCTCAGCATGAAGATTTAAGGTTTTATGAGACAGGAGTAATGTTGGCCGATCCATCATTCCTGGATATGTTTTCATTGACATTTCTCCAGGGTGACTCTGAAAGCGCCTTAGATGATCTAAATTCAATAATTATTTCAGAATCCATATCAAATAAATATTTTAATTCTGTAGATCCAATAGGCAAAATGCTTACCATAAATAGCAAAATGGAATTTTTGGTCCAGGGCGTTTTTGAAGATTTACCTCAGAGTTCGCACTTGAAATTCAAATTTATCGCCCCCTTTCTGAATTTAGAATCTATGGGTCGAAAACTTGACGAATGGGGATCGAATTCATTTTACACCTATGTTCAGTTGCAGAATGGAATAACTGATGAAATCCTGAACCCGAAGATTTCTCATGTAATAAAGGATAATAACGAAGGTTCAGTCACAGACATATATTTACAGCCTTTAGGCAATATCCATCTTAAGTCTGATTATGTGGCCGATATCGGCGGGCATGGTGATATTCTTTATGTAAATATATTCTCAGTAATTGCCTTATTTGTTCTTGCAATTGCATGTATCAATTTCATGAACCTAAGTACTGCAAGATCAGGTCTCAGAACAAAAGAAATTGGTATTCGAAAAGTTCTGGGATCAAGCAAGCAACGATTGTTTAGACAATTCATTGGTGAATCCTTTTTAATGACGGCTTTTTCATTATTATTAGCCTTCTTATTGGTTGAAATGGCCTTGCCATATTACAACGACCTCCTGGAAAAAGAATTTTCACTTCTCTCTCAGATCAATCCAATCAATTTTATTGGAATTCTCTCTTTTGGTGTTTTTGTCGGAATTGCTGCAGGTCTATATCCGGCGATATTTCTTTCTTCTTTCAATCCATCTGAAGTATTGAAATTCAACTTGTTTTCTGCTGGCAAGGGTTCATTATTAAGAAAAACACTGGTAATTGTTCAGTTTTCGCTATCTATAATTCTGATCATATCCTCTATTTTTGTTGCCAGACAGATTCTGTTTATCCAGGAAAAGAAGTTGGGGTTTGATAAAGATCATGTGATGTATATAAACATGAATCGCGATATAAAAGAGCACTATCCGGCTATGAAAGACAAACTTGTTCAATTTCCTTCAATAAGTGCAGTTACTGCAACCAGTTCTCTACCGACATATATGGGTAACTCATCATCAGGATTTGATTGGGATAATCGAGATCCGGAAGAAACAATACTATTTCACATGACAACGGCTGATTACGATTATCTTGAATCATTTGGAATGTCATTGTCTCAGGGTCGATTTTATATGCCGGAATATGGATCAGATTCCACCACGGCTGTAGTTATCAATGAAAAAGCCCTGGCGATCATGGGGATAGATGATCCTATTGGAAAGAGATTATCATACGGAGATACCAATTATGAAATAATTGGTATCGTAAAAGACTTCCATTTTAAACCGGTAAAAACAAAGATTGAACCCCTGGTTATGATTTTTGATAGCGGATGGCATCAATATATGATCATAAAAGTAAATCCCGGCGACGTCTCCACAGCAATCGACAATGCAAAAACCGTATTCCAAGAACTAAATCCATCTTACCCCTTCGAGTATAATTTTCTAGACCAAGACTTTAACAATCTTTACACTTCAGAACGCTATCTAAGTAAACTCATAAGTATTTTCACCATCATGGCTGTAATTATTTCCTGTCTTGGTTTATTTGGACTTTCCGCCTTTATTTCAGAGAGGCGGACAAAGGAAATTGGCATCCGAAAAGTATTGGGTGCCAATGTATCAACAATAGTTTTCATGCTTTCACAAGATTTCACAAAATGGATAATCATTTCGAATATCATCGCCTGGCCACTTGCATACTGGTTGATGGATATGTGGTTAGATAATTTTGCTTATCGGGTGACGCTCGGCTGGTGGGTTTTTATATTATCAGGACTACTGGCTTTAATCATTGCAATTGCCACTGTTGGCCTTCAAACAATAAAAGTTGCCATAACAAATCCGATTACTGCATTAAGATATGAATAACAAACTGGAGCTACATGTTTAAAAATTATTTAAAAATTGCGATAAGAAATATTTGGACAAGTAAAGGATATACCTTTATAAATGTATTTGGACTTGCTGTTGGAATCGCCTGCTGTATACTAATTTCAATTTATGTAATTCATGAATTGAGTTATGATGATTTTCATAAGGATTCAGAAAATCTGTATCGGGTTTATGTCATTGGTGAAATAAATGGTCAGGATGTGAACTATGCCGTTTCAATGAAACCCTTAGGTCCTGCAGCAAAAGAAAAATTTCCCGAAGTTTTGAATAGTGTGAGAATAAGACCATCGCAAGATAGAACAATTCTAAGCTTTGAAAATATGCAGTTCTTTGAAGAAAATGTATATTTTGCTGGTGAGGAATTTTTTAATATATTTTCTCACAATGTGCTTATGGGCGATGTTAATTCCATGCTTGTTGCCCCAAATACAATTGTATTAACCGATAAACTTGCTAAAAAATATTTTGGCGAGAACGATCCTATTGGAAAAATTTTAACATTTAACGGTCAAGACGATTACACGGTAACAGGAATTGTCGATAATCCACCAACAAATTCACATCTCGAGTTTGATGCTTTATGCTCATTATCATCTTTACCTACAGAGGAATTTTCCGAATGGACCTCCATTGGAATTTATACATATGTAAAACTCGAAAATAATAGCAATATCGATGAACTGAATGAAAAATTATCCCTGTTGGTTCAGGAAAAAACAGGTTTAAATCTTGAAGAGCATGGTATTGAGCTTCTTCTCAGATTGCAGCCGGTTAAAGATATCCACCTGTATTCAGACCTGGATTATGATATTGGTTCCAAAAGCAGCATTTTTTACATTTATACATTTACGGCAATCGCTCTTTTTCTACTACTTATTGCATGCATCAACTTTATGAATTTGACCACATCCAGATCGATGAACCGGGCTCTTGAAATTGGCATGAGAAAGGTAATGGGGGCAGATAGGGGAAAGGTGATGATCCAGTTTCTTGGAGAATCGCTCATTCTAACATTAATAGCTTCATTTATTGCTTTGGGCCTTATAGAGTTATTTTTACCCGTTTTCAACTCTATCCTTGGAAAGGAATTATCCCTTGAATTTGTTAACAATGCAAACTATGGAATAATTGTTTTCCTATTTATCCTATTGACGGGTGTTTTTGCAGGCAGTTATCCAGCCTTTTATTTATCATCATTTGACCCAATCCCAATAATGAAAGGCACATTAAACCAGGGGAAAAGCAAATCAGGGATCAGAAATGCCCTTGTACTATTGCAATTTTTCATCTCAATTACCCTCATTGCATCAACTGCGGTGATTTATCAGCAACTACAGTATTTCCAGAATAAAAATCTTGGTTTTGATAAGGAACACATGCTCATCTTACCATTAAATAACGAAGAGGTGGTTGAATCATCTGCTGCTATAATGCAGGTAATTGAAAAAATCCCTGGTGTTTTAAGTGTGAGTAACTCATCAAATTACCCCTCTGCAGGTTCCAGCGAAGGATTTGGAATGTTCCCGGAAGGTTATAGCCAGGAAAAACCATGGCTTTTTAAAACAATGAGAATCGACAATAAATTCCTAGATACATATAAAATGAAAATCACTGATGGCAGGAATTTTGAAAAAGAACGATCAACTGATTCACAAGCGGTTATCATAAATGAAACAGCCAGACGGGATTTAGGTTGGGATGAATCAATCGGAAAAACTTTGAATAGACCAAGCCATGGCTCTGATGAGAATGTTGCATATACCGTCATTGGTGTTGTTGATGATTTTCATGTGAATTCACTCAGAGATGCTATTGAACCCTTTGCTATTTTTCTTTTAGATGAAGGTGAACAGTTTTTATCAATTCGACTTGAGTCAGGGGGTGTATATGCAACTATTGATCGAATTAAAGATAAATGGTCAGATTTAGCTCCTGCCCTCCCATTTGATTACCATTTTTTAGATGACAGATTTGATCAGATTCATCAAAACGACCAGAATCTTGGAAAGATCTTTATTTACTTTACCAGCCTTGCCATCATTATAGCCTGTTTAGGTCTTTTTGGATTGGCTTCCTTTTCTACGGAAAGAAGAATAAAGGAAATCGGTATCAGAAAAACATTGGGGGCATCTGTTGGTCATATTGTGGGATTACTTTCAATGGAGTTCACCCGTTGGGTTATTTTGGCCAATGTGGCAGCATGGCCGGTTGCCTGGTTTATTATGAATAAATGGTTACAGAATTTTGCCTACCGAATTGAAATGAGTATATGGGTTTTTCTCTTCGCAGGTGTTCTGGCATTAATTATTTCGATGATTACAGTCAGTTATCAGTCCATTAAAGCAGCGATCGCAAATCCAATTAGATCATTAAGATATGAGTAATCAAAAAATTAATTTGTGGAGTAAATAAGAATGATAAAAAATTATATTAAAATTGCCTACAGAAATCTAACCAGAAATTTTAGCTTTTCACTTATTAATATAATTGGTCTTGCCATTGGAATGACTGCGTGCACCGTCATATTTCTCTTTATACAGGACGAAATATCATTTGAAGAAATGCACAACGATCCCAGTTCTATCTATCGAGTACTCACAATTGATAAGGCACTTGGCACGAATGCCCAGCGAGTTGGCATTACCATGCCGCCGCTTGGTCCAGCACTTCCCGAAAACTTTCCTGAAGTAAAAGGGGCAGTAAGATTAACCGGCGGTAGACAGACTTTACTAAAGTATGGAGATAATACCGGTATATTCGCTGAAAACCTCAGAAATGCAGATACAAATTTCTTTGAATTATTTAATTATAAATTAATTGAAGGAAATAAGGAAACAGCTCTTTTAACCCCCTATTCCCTAATTTTGACAGAATCATTGGCAAAAAATATATTTGGTGAAGAAAACGCCATGGGCAAAACACTGTCAACAGGCGGTGATCAGGATATGATTGTAACTGGTATTATTGAAGACTTGCCCCATAATACCCATCTAAGTTTTGACGCTTTGGGATCAATTGAAACTGTACGATCAATTGCCATTTCAAATCAGCCTGAAGATTCTATGCGGCCTATCTGGTTAGAAACCTGGCGCATGATTGCCATGCCAACATATGTTCGTTTTAACCAGAATGTCGATGTAACGGGATTTGATGAAAAATTCACGGCATTTACGTATGAACAGGGTGTTGGAGAAAATTTTGAAATTACTCTTCAGCCTTTGAATAATGTCCATTTATATTCAACAGATATCATATTTGACTCTGTGCAGAATAAGGGCGACATTAAAAATATTTATATATTTTCAGCAATTGCATTCCTTATTCTCCTGATTGCATCTGTGAATTACATGAATCTCTCAACTGCAAGAAGTGTCAAACGGGCAAAAGAAGTAGGATTGAGAAAAGTTGTTGGTTCCTCTAGAAAACAACTTGTATTCCAGTTTTTAAGCGAATCCATTTTAATAACATTTATATCCCTTATCTTTGCCGGTTTATTAATAGAAGGCGCTCTTATATGGGTAAACAGCATCCGGGAAGGCGTATTGAGTTTAAATATAATTGACAATCCAACACTATTGATGTCAATGATTATCATGCTGATTGTTGTAGGAGTTATGTCAGGTTTGTATCCAGCATTTGTGCTGTCAAAATTCAGTCCCTCTGAAGTTTTAAAAGGCGAATATAAATATGGCAGAAGAGGTAATAATCTGAGAAAAATATTGGTAGTCAGCCAGTTTTCATTATCAATCGCCCTTGTATGCCTGACATTATTTGTCCAAAAGCAGATGAGCTTCATTCAGAATAAGGACCTGGGATATGATAGAGAACAAGTCCTTCTCCTGGATACTTTTGATAATAGCATGTCTGAAGGGTTACCTCATTTGCGGGATGAACTCGAAAAACACAGCTCCATTATGTCTGCGGCGGTTTCAGGGAATGTTCCGGGAAGAACCTTTGGCAGAACAGGACTTCAGCCAGAAGGGTCAACAGAAGAAGATATATGGATTTGGAGTATATTAGGTGTGGGCTACGGCACATTGCCGACATTGGGAATGGAAATCGTTGAGGGTCGAAATTTTCAATCAGATAGGGATACAGATAGCAGCAATGTTGTTATGATTAACGAAACGGCGGTAAATCAACTAGGATGGGACAATCCCCTTGATAAGAAAATTTTCTTTGGTGATAATGATTCAACTGGATCAGAGATTGTTGGAATTGTAAAAGATTTTCATTATTTGGGTTTACACCAGAATATCGAACCGGTAGTTCTATATCTAATCCCTGAAGATCAGGGAGGAATTCTCACCGCCCGCATTAAACAAGGCAATACACAGGATGCACTTATATATGTGGAAGAGAAATGGCATGAAGTATTTCCAGAGCATCCATTTGTATATGGTTTTATGGATGAAGAGTTTGATGCTATGTATCGAAGAGATCTGACGACGACAAAGATTGTGAATGTATTTTCTGCCATAGCGATATTTATTGCTTGTCTTGGATTATTTGGTTTGGCCAGTCATTCAACCACACAGAGAATAAAAGAGATTGGTGTGCGTAAAGTGGTGGGTGCATCCACCATGAATATTATTGTGCTATTAGTCTATGATTTTATAAAATGGGTGGCAATCTCGAATATAATTGCCTGGCCTCTTGCCTGGTATTTTTCAAATCAATGGCTGGAAAGTTTTGCTTATCGAATCAATGTTGACATCCTCCCTTTTCTTATTGCCAGTATTTTAGCGATGATTATCGCCGTCTTTACCGTATTAATATTAACATGGCGAGCTGCAAGCATGAATCCTAGTAATGCGCTTCGGTATGAATAAAGGCGGATCTACATTGAGACAAATTTTAAATAAAATAATTGTCATCCTGGCTATTGGAATTTGCCTAACCGCCGAGATACACGAGTCTGCATGGAATGGTGATTTTGAAAATCTAAAAACGATATTAAAAGCAAATCCAGAATTTATCAACTTACCTGATTACCGAAGCTCAACTCCACTTCATTTTTCTGCAGATGGAGGTCATTTCGAGATAGCAGAATATTTGCTAAAAAACGGCGCGGTTCCAAATACATTTGATTTAGATGGTGATAGCCCGCTTCATTGGGCTGCATTTGCCGGTTATCTCAAGATAGTTAAATTGTTAATCCAATATGAAATTGACATAAATCATAAAAATAATAACGGACAAACCGCCCTGTATTATGCCGTTTTTAATAAACATCATGAGATTGTCGACATCCTTCTCGATCATGAAATCAAAATTAGTGATGCTCCAAAAATTAGAGAAAAATTGCTGCATGAGGCCTGTTCAATATCACATGAGAGATTGGCAAATCTGCTAATACAAAGCGGCTGTTCTATCCACTCAAAAAGACAGGATGGCGGTACATTATTGCATAGTGCTGCTGAAGGAAATTTGATTGAGTTAACAAAAATGCTTGAAGGCAAAGGTGTTGAAATCGCCCGGACAGATTATTTTGGAAAAACACCGGCAGATGTGGCATTTCAAAATGATTTTGATTTATTGACTGCGATATATCGTGATTATGGAATTGAACCAGACAGACCAACATTACAAATTCCAAAAGGAAATTATCTTGGACAGACTACGCCGGGAGAAATCGCTGAGTTATTTGCCCCCGGGATTATCTCTCAAAGTGATCATGATGAAAGAGACATTTGTTTTTCCCCTGATCAAACACAAGTATATTTTACCCGCTACTCGAGAAAAGCAGGAATGAAGATGACCATTTTTACAACTTCACAGGATAATTCTGGATGGTCAAGACCAAAAATAGCGCCGTTCTCCGGTGAGTACGAGGATGCCGAAACCTTTATAGATCAAAGTGGATCAAAATTGTATTTTATTTCCAAACGTCCCTCAAATATGAAAATAGAAAACACCGAATGGGATATGTGGTTTACAACTTTTGATGAAAAGGGAAACCAGAGTTTGCCATCAATATTGGGTGATCCATTTTCGGGAGTATTTTATCCAACTATGACCGATGATGGCACCATTTATTTCACATCCAAAGATGACGATATCTATTACTCAAAATTAGAGAATGAAGAATATTTAAAAGCCCACAGTGCCGGTGACCATATTAATACTGCAGAAGCTGAATATAATTCATTTGTTTCTCCCGATGGTTCATATCTCATCTATACCTCATTCGGTAAAAAAGAAACTTATGGGAATGGGGATTTATATATCAGTTTCAAAACAAATAAAGATACATGGTCAGATTCTCAAAATCTGGGAGAAACAATAAATTCTGAATATCATGAGTTCTGTCCTTCGTTTTCTCGCGATGGAAAATATTTTTTCTTTACCAGCAACCGTTATGGAACCAACGATATTTTTTGGTTAAATACAAATTTCATAGAAATACTAAGATCTCAAAATAAAGGAGAATAAACCCATGAATAAACGATTAAACATATTAGCAGTGGCGTTACTTTCCTCATTTATAATTGGACAATCTGAGGAAAATAAATCACAGGTAAAAGTTACCAAAATGAACGATTCCTTTTACCTGGTAGAATCAACAGGCGCTTTCCCTGTCAATTCCCTGGTCTTCAGCGGAGAGGATGGATTACTCATCGTTGACTCAGGATTTCAACAGACAAGCAAAGAATTTAAAGAGAAGATTAGTAAGATTGGATCCGGGAAGGTGAAATATATAATTAACACCCATAATCATCCTGATCATTATGGCGGTAACACTATGTGGTCTGGTGAAGCCACAATTATAATACATGAAAAAGCTTTAGGCGCGATCAGCGGGGCATATTATGGATTGACTCCCCTGTCCGATCCAGACGATATCCCGCAGATTGCCCTTACCGATGGAATGAATCTTAATTTGGAATTTAATAACCAGATTGTTCAAATACGACCTATTGCCGGTGGACATACGCATAATGATTTGCTGGTTTATTTCAAAGATTCAAAAATAGCATGCATGGGCGGTTTGCTTTATTCAGACCAATTCCCTGCAGTCATCACAGGTGGCGGTGGGAATGCCGAGAAGTTTATTCAAATCCACAAATCATTGCTCGATTCCTGGCCAAAGGATGTAACAATTATAGCCGGTCATGGACCAGTATTGTCAAAATCGGAATTCAAAGATTATCATAAAATGATAACTAAATCGTATCAATTGGTGAATACAGCATTGTCATCAGGCGAAAGTGTTGATAATGTTGTCGATAAGGATTTACTAAAAGATTTTCATGAATGGGGAGATGGGCCCATTACCAGTACAAGATCATGGACTACTGTGATTGACAGGGGTCTCAATCCTGTTGAACCAAGTGGCCTGAAATCCATTGCAGAACGAATGACAAATGTTTACATGGAAGATGGTTTAAAAACTGCAATTAAGGAATATAAGAAACTAAAATTAGAAAATTCCGGGGAATATCAATTTAATGAGTTTGAATTGAATATGCTTGGCTACCATCTTAGCTATCGTGATAAATGGGATGATGCTATAAAAATATTTAAACTAAATATATCAGAGTATCCTGAGTCTGTAAATCCATATGACAGTATCGGAGAAGCATATATGAATAGGGGTGATAAGAAAAAAGCGATTAAGTATTTTAAGAAAGCACTGGAAATCGATCCGGAATATCCCAGCTCACTGGCAGCTTTGGAAAAATTAAGATCAAATATCTGATAATAAAAATAAAAGAGATATCAAATGATTAAGCTGGTAGACATAGAGAAATATTACTCTAATAACTTTGTAAAAACGTGGGTGCTGAGGCAAATCAATCTTGAAGTTTCAGAAGGTGAGTTCATTACAATTATGGGTCCATCCGGTGCAGGAAAATCTACTTTAATGCATATTATCGGTATGCTGGATAATGCAACAGGTGGTGAGTACTTTTTTAAAGGTGAATCTGTTTTTTCACTAAAAGAAAAAAATCGTACTAAATTATATCAGAATAACATTGGCTTTATTTTCCAGGCCTATCATCTTATTGATGAAATGACAGTGTATGAAAATATTGAAACTCCACTTTTATACAAAAAGGTTAAATCATCAGAACGAAAGAGTCTTGTTGCTGATGCATTGGATAGATTCAATATTGTTGCCAAAAAAAATCTGTTTCCAAATCAATTATCCGGTGGGCAACAACAACTTGTTGGAATCGCGAGAGCCATGATCATTAAACCCAAAGTGATTCTTGCCGATGAGCCCACCGGTAATCTTAATTCAGCTCAGGGTGAAGATATAATGAAAATGCTCAAAACCCTTAACGAGGAGGGTACAACCATTATCCAGGTAACCCACGATGAAGAAAAGGCTGCATATGGCAGCAGAATTATTCATTTAAAAGATGGTTGGATTGATAGGGAGGAATAATTTATCAAAACACCACAACAAACAAATGATATTATAAATAAAAGGAAAGAAAAATTATGAATGAATTATGTGTGCCATTGCCAGTACTTGAGGAAAATCAGGTAGCAGAACTGGAAGTAACCATCGGAGATAAAAAAGAAAAGTATAATTTCAGAGTGGAATCATTCAAATGGTTACGTGACGAAAAAGCTTCTTTAGATTCTCAACTTGATTTCACCACCAAACGGATTGAAAAATTAAAATCCTCAATTGAAGGATATGATAATACTTGGGAGATTATACAAATTTATACTCCTTCACCAGGAGCAAATTTTATCCAGGTGTTATTTCGAAAAAAACAGGTATAAAGTCGAATTTTAGATTACGATTTTATATAATAAGTCTTTCACGTTACTCACAAATAAGATCATTGACTTTGATAGACTTCAGTATTTTATTTTAATAAAAGCTACAAAAGTTAATATCAATCTCATTATTCAAATATGTCGGGTTTGAAGAATATCCAATTCACCTCAGGAATAGCTTTTTTTAATTCTGATTAGTAAAAAAGTAAATTTGTAATAATTTGATTGGCAGTATCTACTTCAATTGGAATATTAATTTTCAAAGGTATTGTTATTCTCCATAGTAACTATCACATTACCTGTTTTTTGTCCTGTTTCAACATATCGAAATGCCTCAGCTATTTTCTCCAATGGATAATCTCTATCTATAACTGCCTTGAATTTTCCTTCTTCACACAACTTCTTGATATATAACACTGTTCTTCTACAATCAGATGGAATAGGGATTATGACCTTTCGGCCACCTTTCTGTCTAAATATTTTGGTAATTATAGGAGTAATAATCGCCAGGAAAATATTTTGAGCCATCCAGCCCAGCTCTGATGAAATATATATACCACCAGGCACTAATAATGGTTTGCATTTTATAAATGAACTCTTGCCGACAGCATCAAAAATAAAATCAAATTTTGTGTCATCCTTTGTAAAGTCCCTTTGTGTATAATCAATTACTTTCTCGACGCCCATGGATTTGACCAGTTCAATATTTTCTGTATTAGCCACAGCCGTCACATTTAAATCGAGGTTTTTCAGGAGTTGTATCAGAGCTGAGCCAATTGCTCCTGTTGCGCCATTAACGAGAATATTTTGACCCCTTTTGATTGTCACTTTATTAATAAAATTATAGGCATAATGTACACCTTCAGTGCTAGCTGCAGCCTGCTCATATGATATATTTTGCGGCATCACAGCAATAGCTTTTTCTTTAGAGATTGTCATGTATTGGGCATGCGATTCCAAGCCTTGGTCATCAAATCCAAAGACTTTATCACCAACTTTAAAGGATGTGATGTTTTTACCAACACCTTCAACTTGACCGGCAAAATCGGTTCCCAGAATTGGACTTTTTGGTTTTAGCAAACCAGTAAAAAATCGCATGATAAACGGCTTTGCCCTAAGCATTGCACAATCGGTTCGATTCACAGTTGTAGCAAAAACTCTTATCAACAATTCATTATCATTGGGAGCCGGTGTTTTTATATCTCTCAACTGAAGAACATCAGGTGATCCGTAATTTGTGTAAACGGCAGCTTTCATTTTGTTTGATTTCATCTTGTATATTGAAACTTAATATTTTGTATAGTGCATAGGGTGAAGCCAGTATACCCATCTGAAGAGTACCTATTGACAGTCAACAGATTAGTTATTAGGCAATATGTCGCGAATACTTTTTATGTGATCAGGTCCGATTCTACAACAGCCCCCAAGAATATCAGCACCTAATTCTATCCACTCTTTCACCATCGTGACAAATAAAACTGGATCTGATAAACCGACCCATGTTTTGCTTTCAGCATTATATGCTTCTCCCGAATTTGGGTATACGATTATTTTCTTGGATCCAGATTTCGCCTTTATTGATTTGATTAATCCAGAAATATATTTTGGGGCAGTGCAATTGACACCAATGGCAAAGATTTTTGGATTATTTGCAAAAAATGAGACACATTCTGTTATGTCTGTTCCGTCATTTAAATGATTTCCATCTTTACATGAAAAAGAAATCCACGCTGTTTTTTCCGTTTCTTCTAACAATTCTGCTAAAACTTTCGCCTCCTGAAAGCTTGGGATGGTTTCAAACGCAAAAAAATCTGCATTTGAATGGTCAAGTATTCTAATTCGGTTCAGGTGATATTCCTTAAGCGCTTCGCTTGATACACCATAGCAACCATGATATTCAGATCCATCTGCTAAATAAGCACCATAGGGACCGATACTGGCAGCGATACGGGGTATTAATCCATTATCGCTATTTGATGCCATAAATCGTTTAATTGCAGTCTCAGCCAATAGAATCGATTCTAAAATAAAAGATTCAGCGGCATCTCTATCATGGCCATTTGCCATGAACCCGGGATAGAGGCTTGATAACTGGCCGTCGTAATACATTGAGCACCGGACTGAAGATAAGTATGATGTGCCTGGATGATTGCTTCAGGATTTGTTTCAAGTATTTTTGCAGACCATAACTTATGATTTAAATTGCATCCTTGCTTTTCCAAAACATTGGAAAGACCGCCATCTATTAGTAGAGGATATTTAATATTTTTGAGGTCAAAATGAATCAATTTTATAATCTTTCTGTGAACTCATGATAAAAAGAATCGATAATGTTAAAATAAAAGTAAAATGACAATTACTGTTGTAAATTTTAGAATGTTTACAATTCATATCGAATTTAGAATCATGGGTGAAAGGATTCTAATTATTGATTTCCATATGAGATTTGTATAATGATGTTGGACAACAGGGAAGTAGTATTACCATCAAGGTACAATAATGATAAAATCGGTTGTAAGCTCTCATCCCACAAGTAATCGAACTATTGTTTTTATTATATAGCAGGATGTCAATCTTTTCAAAAGTTTAGTGCCATCTAGGCTCTTTCTATTGTACAATTGTAACAACCTGGACCAGCATTATGTACATGGATATACTGTATCTCAAGATATTCAAAAAATGCTAAGATCTTTTCTCTTAATATATTTCCTTCTGTCACTATAGCTTTTTTTAATATCCCACTATTATCGAATCCACGTAGTGATAATAATCGATGATTTAACATTTTTGGTATTTCATTTATTTCTAATTTTGCTGTTTCCGCTTCTTTTCTGATAAATATTGGTCCTTTTGATTGATAGGGCGATTTTGTTTTGTGATGTTGATATGGAACTAAAATAACTTCCTCTCCAATTTTCGCATCTTCTAAACTTACCCTACAGGGAACTCCCGGATATGAGTCAACGATCATTTTTAGTGCTCCAATTTTTTCCAACTCTGATTTCTTTAATTTAAATAAATTAATAAATCTATTTTTCTCCAAGGGTGTGATTTTAAAATTTGTATGTGTATTTGCCATATTTAATAATTCCAATATTTAATAATTATCTGCCTTTTGTATCCAACAGCTATATGCATATAGTTGTTGGATAATCAATTTGATCAGATAAAAGCTACGATGATATTTAAAATTTTCTATATTTATGGATTTTCTTAAATATCAAAAATCAACAAAAATGAAATCCTGCCATACTGAATTTAAATATTTAATAAGCGAACACAAAACTTTTAAATCAACCATAACAGTAATGGGAATGATAAAATAACAGCATGTTCTAACGGGTATTTCCTATCTAATTTTAGTCTGGTTATAATGAAGTTCATTCAGGCAGAATATGCCTTTAGAATTATCTGATTCAAGACAATGTAACTGGAATAGGAGCCATGACAGTAAATTCAGGTTTAGACAATGTTATCAAAAAAATCAATAGGCATTTTGAGCATAGTTCTATTATTACTAATCCTGTTGAGCTCAATTTATATTCATGTGATGGATTAAGGCTTCATACCTCTCAGCCGGGCTGTGTGGTGATTCCTGAGTCAACTGATGATATCCAGATAATAATTAAAACCTGTAACGAATTTTCTGTCCCGTTCACGGCTCGAGGAGCGGGGACTGGTCTCAGCGGAGGAGCTACTTCAGATGCTGGCGTCATCATACAGTTGAGCCGCATGAATCAGATTCATGAAACAGATTATGCCAACAGATGTGCCACGGTCCAGCCAGGAGTGGTAAACTCCTATTTGTCAATGATAACCCGGCCTGAAGGATATCACTTTGCCCCCGACCCATCCAGTCAGATTGCCTGTACAATTGGTGGAAATGTTGCCGAAAATGCCGGTGGACCGCATACGCTTAAATACGGAGTCACAACTGATCACATCCTGGGCATGACAGCAGTAATGCCAAGTGGAGATATTATTCAATTTGGTGGCAAAGAACGATACGCACCTGGTGTAGATCTCACTTGCCTAATGACTGGCTCTGAGGGAACATTGGGGGTGGTTACAGAAATCATTGTTAATCTTGAGAAAATTCCTGAGACGACCAGAACATTTTTACTCATTTTTGATCAAGTAGCAAAAGCAACAGATACTGTTTCTGCTATATTGGAAAAGGGAATTGTCCCTGCTGCCTTAGAGATGATTGACAGTTTATGTATTCAGGCAGTTGAAGCAAAGTTGAAAGCAGGATTTCCCAAAAATGCCCAGGCTGTTCTGCTTGTGGAGTTGGATGGGTCCAAAAGCCTGGTGCAGAAAGATGCAGAATTATTAAAAAATATTGTTGGGTCACTGGTTTCAGAACCAATTCAGGAAGCTGCAACTGCTGAAGAAAGAATGCTGCTGTGGAAGGGGCGTAAACATGCTGCCGGGTCAATGGGCCAATTATCACCAGCATTTTATACCAACGATGGTGTGGTGCCCAGACATAGGTTAACTGATATTCTGAATGAAATCTACCGTATTGGTAATTATTATCAATTGCGAGTGGCCAATCTCTGTCATGCCGGTGATGGTAATATTCATCCGCTAATTCTCTATGATCCAAAACAAAATGACGAAGTAAATCGATCTGTGGAGTGTTCAAGTGATATTTTAAAAACCTGTCTTGATTATGGTGGATCTCTCACAGGGGAACATGGCATTGGGGCCGAGAAAAATCATTTACTCTCAGATATGTTTTCGGAATATCAATTGGATATTATGAGAGGTATCAAAGAAATATTTGATCCAAATAATCTTGCCAATCCGGGCAAGATTTTCCCTGGGAGCAGTGGTTGCGGCGAATTAAGACAATTGTCTAGAAAGCCTGAGCCAGTATGATTATAAATCATCAGGCAGCAAATCTTACTGCAGTTATATCCGGCAATGCCAGGGTAGTGGATGTACAAAATTACCTGAGCAAATTTGATCAATTTATTCCAATAGGATCATTCCACGATGAAACAACCATCGCTCAGGTTGTGAATCACAATTTGATCGGAGAATTATCAGATCACTTTGGAACCATAAAGAAATGGCTTCTTAATTTAAAAATCGGTAATGCGAATGAAGACTTTCATACCGGTGCCAATATAATGAAAAATGTCAGTGGTTATGATCTTACCCGCATGATGATTGGAAGTAAAGGTAAATTCGGAGAAGTTCTTGAATCTACATTCAAACTGATGCCTCTAAAATATTTATTTGATACAAAGTTACCGATACGAAATGGCTGCCGGCTGATCATGATGCCCTCGTTAATTTCAAAACACTCCACAATAATTGGGAATTTATCAATGAATTCAATAACCTATGCAAACCTTGGAGTTATTGATATTGAAGGGAATTTTGACAACATAAAATTAAAGTTAGCTAATAATTTAGAAGGCAATGAAATCAAAATGATTACCATTCATGAAGGAATTCCATGGATAGAATATATGGAAAACAGTCATCTCATTGAGCAAATCTCGACGATTTTAATGAATAACAAAAAATGAGAAATTGACCAAGAATCAGACAAATATAATCGATGACTGCATACATTGCGGTTTATGCCTGTCTGCATGCCCGACATATTTAGTCACTGGGTTGGAGTCTGAAAATCCCAGGGGAAGAATCATGCTGATGATGGACTTATCTGGGCATGATCACCTTCAGAATCAGGATTCACAAAAAGATGATTTCATTTATTCCCATTTGGATACCTGCCTGGATTGCCGTGCCTGTCTTACTGCCTGTCCTTCAGGAGTAGAATATGCATCTCTGCTGGAAATGACCCGTGAAGTCCAGGAAAGAAAAAGCACAAACAATCATTACATAAGAAAACTTATTCTATCGCTTGTGACCAATAGATCAATTCTTTCTATTTTGCAATTTTTCGGCTGGATTGCCACAAAAGCTGGTTTATTCAAATTGTTAAAAAGAGTGATTCCTGTTATGGCGGGTGTACCGGAGTTGCCATTCCAACCATTTATGAAAACAGCCCAAAGGGTTTATCCTGCAATTGGAGAAAAACAAGGTGATGTTGCTTTTTTTGCTGGTTGTGTCATGGAAAATCTTTATCCAGATATACACAGAGCAACCATTAGAATATTAAATTGGAATGGATTTGAAGTTCATGTCCCTAAAAAGCAAACATGTTGTGGCGCTTTGCATCATCACAGTAGCGGCAGAGAATTTTTACCATCTTTGCAATATGATAACGTGAATGCATTTAAAAGCTTTGACACGATACTGATTAATTCGGCTGGATGTGGAGCTGAGTTAAAAGATTATCCACAGGAGGATTTTGCTGTTAAGGTGAAGGATATCTCAGAATTTCTAACTGTGATGGAATTGAAAGTCCCTGACAATATTTCAAAACCAAGTCATTCCATGATCTGGGATTCCCCCTGTCATTTAATCCATGGGCAGGCCATATCAAAAGAGCCAACAGATATATTGCGAAAGTTTGGTGTTCAGCTAATGGAATTTCCGCAAAGCCATATTTGCTGTGGTGCTGCTGGTAGTTATGCCATTACCCAATCAGAATCATCCGAGGCCATCCTCAAAATGAAAATGAATGATATTGAAAGAACGGGTGCCGAAACAGTTGTTACTTCAAACCCAGGTTGTCAAATTCAAATACAAAAAGGGATAGATAAATATCTCCCCAATCTAGAGGTGAAACATATTTGCGAAATTCTGGATATTTTGTATCGTCAGGATTCTGACTATGTTAAAACATTTAAATTGTGATCGATTCAATTATGAGAAACAAAAGGAAGTAGATGTTTATAAAAATAGAAAATAGAAATGAAATAAGAATTTTGTCTATCAATCGCCCGCCGGTGAACGCAATTAACATTCAGATTGTAAGTGATCTCCTGAAATGTTTGTCTGATGCAAAAAAAGACAAGCAGGTATCCGGTGTGATATTAACTGGATTAGAAGGATATTTTTCAGCAGGACTAGATGTAATTGAATTATTTCCATTAATGAAAGATGAAATTCGAACATTCTGGAACGAATTTTACAAATTACTTCAGCTGATATACACATTTCCCAAACCACTTTTTTCAGCTCTTTCAGGACATAGCCCTGCAGGCGGAACCGTGATGGCTATAATGACAGATTACCGCCTAATGGCATCAGGTGATTTTTCAATAGGACTTAATGAGGTGAGTGTTGGATTGGTGATTCCCAACAGCATTGCTGAAATCTTTAGTTCGTTGATTGGCCGACGCAATGCTGAGCTGATGGCGCTCAATGGAAGTTTAATATCACCAGATCAAGCGTTGAAATTGCATCTCATTGATGAGATATGTCCTCAGAATCAGCTCATAGATAGATCAGTCGAGAAAATGACATCCTGGCTTGATTTACCGACGCAGCAACAGATGATGACCAAAATGGAATTCAGAAAACCGATAATTGAAAGAATGAAATTGAATATGAAAACTGAATTAGATCAGCTTCAGAATATCTGGTTTTCAAAAGGATTTCAAACTGCAATGGGTAGATTGGTTGCAGACCTCACAAAAGGGAGATAGAGTATTACCATATATTGTGTTATGGTATAATTTCGGGTAATAGTCCAATAACCAAAATTAATTCAGCATCAAGATATGCTTCATCTTTAAATGATGGTAAATCGTCAATCTGTCACGAATTCAATATTTTTATGGGATCCATCACAGAACGGTTTTGACTTTGAAGCTCCACAGCGACATAATGCCGTCTTATTTCCTTGCCATGCCTTGCGGCCGCTACCGGCATGGATATCCAGATTTCCTGTTACAAGGATTGGACCATTTTCAATCGGATTAACTTCGAGTCTCCCTCCCTCATCTGAATTGAGATCTCCTTTCGAACCAACTGCTCCAGGATCTTTGAATCCATCTTTTACATGGTTATTATCACAAAATGGTTTATTGTCTGATTTTCCGCATCGACATAACGCTGCCCTGAATTGAACTCCAGTCATATCTTCAGCAGCCCCATTTATGGATAAATCTCCCTGAACATATAATGGTCCATTTGGCGAAACAGTTATCGTATTTTTCGGAGCACACCTTTCTTTTCGACTTCCATCCTTTACAGTATAACTCAATGCACCAGTGGGACAGCGAGTGATTACATCCTTCACATTATCGGTTGTTGATAGATCTGGTTGACACCATGGTTTTCGACCTCTAACAAAAAGATCACCTTCTGATTTTCCACATTCACCAATATGAATACAAAGTTTTCCATGCCAATCAACATCAACAATATTGCCATGGAAAGTATGTTTTTTATTTTTTGCCATTATGATTGCTGCCTATTTTTATTTTAATAATACGTTGCACAATAAAATTGTATATATCTAACAATACACATTCAGTAACTATTTATTACCAGTAGTTAATCTAGCGGGATAGAATTTTTATTATGACTCAGCCATTCATCAAAACTTTGCATAGATGGATTGAGGGATTTTGAGAAATCAAGATCTCTGGCCCCACAGAAATAATTTTCAAAATCATGTTTAAATTGAAACATATTTCCCAAATCTTCAGCTCCTGGAAAATCAAACCCACGATAGACATCATGAGGTAAAGCATTATAAGCAATATCTTCTGCAAATGCCTTGCTGAAAGAATCTGCCATTTGTTGGCCAGTAAGATGTTCTCCTGAAATACCAACCGTTTTACCTATAAAATCATTGCCATTTTGAAAAATTGCAAATGCACATTTGCCAATATCCTCAGTGGCAATACCAGGGAGTTTTTTCTCACCCATGGGCAATGAAATTGCAAGTTTACCATCGGGTCCTTTTTTGGGTCCCATGCCAAAGTAGATGAAATTTTCCCAGTAAAATGAAGTGAGAAGAAAAGTAGTGGGAATACCCGCTTCGTCAAAGAAGGTGTTGGATTCACCTTTGGCATCGAAATGGGGTACCTTATATTTCTCCATAAGAGTGGGCATTCTATTATCGCTTAATGGGATCCAATTTCGAGTATCCTCAAGGGTAGACCAAATAACATGCTTTAATCCAGCCGTTTTTGCAGCTTCAGCCATATGTTTCACATTATCCTGTTCCTTTTGTGGTGAGAAGTGTTCCCAAAAGAAAGTAACACAATATGCACCATACGCACCTGCAAAAGCCCTTTTTATACTCTCAAGATCATCAACATCTGCTGCAACTACCTCAGCACCCAAATCGGCGAGATGTTTTGCTTTATCAGAATTAACATTTCTTGTGACAGCCCTAACGCTGAAATCTCCATTTTTGTCATTTAGAATAGCTCGAACCAATCCGCCACCCTGTGCTCCAGTTGCACCGATAACAACAATTACTTTTTTATCAGACATTTTAATTTCCTATGTTAGTATTGAATTTATTTCTAAAGTCATTTCCCTAAAACGATAATCAATCAATATAAGAAAGATTTATAGTTTGGTGCTTTTATGGAAAAGCAAAGCAAAATTGAGACAATTATTATTCTAGTTCAAATCTGCTGCAAATTTGATCAATGTTTTGAAAGGTATTACTTCCAGTGATTTTTGGTGAGTATTTTCTAAATAAATCCTAGGAGCCATGTCGTGTTCGTATGCTTCTTTCCATCTGGCTGCACACAGGCACCATCTATCTCCAGCACGTAACCCGGGAAAATTGAACTCAGGAATGGGTGTTGATAAGTCGTTTCCTATTAATTTGGAAAATTCGAGAAACTCTTTACTTGCCTTTATGCACACTGTATGGGATCCAACATCTTCACTACATGTATTACATAAGTTGTCTCGAAAAAAACCGGTAACAGGTCTGTCACCGCAAGGACTTAAGGGTCCGCCAAGTACATTAATTGATTTATACATTTAATTATTAACCTGTATGCAAGTGTTACATAATTATTCTGGTAAGATTATCTATCCAAAAAAAACTATATATACATTTGCATCACCAAAGCATGCCTAGGTGAGCATTGAAATATATAAAATACTTTTTTTCAAATACAGGATGTGAACAGTTTTATATTCTAGGGCATTATTTCAAAAATAATGGCTTTAACATCTGTATCACCGATATTTTCAACTTGATGTGTCCATGGACCATGATGCATAACATGTCCATCGGGTATATCCGCTTCAACTGATTCACCGTTTGGCAAGTGAATTCTAACTTTTCCACCTTGTAGAAAATAAACGGTTTCGCTATGATGCGAATGTTGGTTATCTATTTCGCCGGATTTGAGACTCATCTCAATAACTCTGATTTTTCCTTCTTCTGAAAGTAATTTGTAATTGTTAGCAGCAGCTTCTACTGCATCGATATATTGGCTCATTTAAAACTCCTTTGTTGATGAATTTATATTTTTGATTGAAGTGATAATTGGAAATAAAATAAACGATTAACAGTCAAAAAATGGATACTTTTATCTAAAAATAGAGAATGAGTCGGCATAATGAATTGATCATTTAAATATGTTAAATAAATTTTATTATTAATATATAAATATACAGTTAATATAACTGGTGATTTATTAATAATGTAATAAAATATAAATAATTGTTTATTGAATACAGAATACTAATGAGTCAATTCGTCTGGCATGTCAAAATAAGATTTGATATTATTTCCTTCAAATTAAATAAACGAATATTCAAATTTTGATCATTATTTTACAAATTCTATTATATTTCTGAAATTAGTTTTATTCACATAATTTGGAAATTATGATATTACCTAAATTGAGATCATTTTAAATTCATCTTATTAAATGGAAGCACAAGGTAATTATATATCATACAACCAACACAAAAATTAAACACAGAATCCATTATTGACAGACCGAGTAATAATCCTGCAATAATAATTGATCCAGTAATATAATGCGTCGAGAACAAAATTAAAGAGGCAATAGCACATATAAATCCCAGTCTTGAGGCAAATATTTTTGGTGCTAGATTAATTGGCTTCTTATCTAGTAAGGTAAGATCAATAATTTTAATCGCGACAAAGCGGACTGGACTAAACTTATTATTAAATGCAGCTCTTATAAAATAATCGATTGCTGCAAATGCTATAAATATTGAGTTTTGTGTTACTAAAAAAAGTGATATTAATAATACTATTATAAAAGTAGTAAACCTGCTCACATTACTATCAACTTTTTCAATTGAGATAGGACAAACAATATTATTCATATTTTCTTCCAATTTTATTTAATTATGATCAAGACAATTATTGGATTGAATAATAAAAATAAGAAACATATTTTTCTTAAATGGCAGCAATAATTAATAAATTAAAACAAGGTCATTTAAATATGTTAAATAATATTTATTTACAATATATAAATATACAATTAGTATAACTGTAAATATATTAACAATGTAAAATAATAATATATACTTTATTATATTAATAAATCATGTAATGAAAACCCGATAGAGTTTAGTTGCATTACAACTAAGTGAACATTTTGAACTTCGAATTGCAGAAAAAATGGAAAGTAAGGGCAAGAGAATCTAACTGCCAAAAATATCTATTTTAAAGTATCAATTCATATGACTTGAGAAACTTTGAGTATCGCTGATAGGCATACGGTATAAACCGGATTTTCTGGATTGGATTGACGGCAAGTGTTATTGCTGCCATAGCATATTTATAATCAGACAAAATCAGCATAATTTTGGTTTCAAAAAATAATTTTTTAAATTCGACATCCCTTTGTTTCTGATTTTTAAATTGGGCATTGTCCAAATAAAAATTAATTAACGTTGCAATCTCATGATCACCAAATTCAGGCTCAACAATTTTGAAATAGGGGTATTCAGGTAATTGATGCTGCATCACGGTTTCGGCAAATAAATTAGCAAAATCATATGTTTTGTAATTAAGACAGGAAAATTCAAAATCGAGTAATTTTATTTCTCCACTATCCAATTTCATGATATTACCATGATAAGTATCATTATGGCAGAAGGATAATTCACTATCGGGCAGTATACTTTTAACTTTTTCAAATGTGCAGGGATTATATATCTCACGTAGCTCTTTACACATTTTCTGTTCATTAGCAGGGAATACTTCAAATTGGTCTTCAATGACATATTTTGCAATATCCCCCCATTTGTCGTGCAATAGATTAAAAAATATTTTTTGCGGTATTGAGGGAGGAGATATCTGGTGAAATCGATAAAGCTCATTGGCAATTTTTCGCAAGTTGTCAGGATCGAATAAATCCCTGGCGTTTAACGTGGACCCATGATAAAAATATTCGATCCGACAAGAATCATCATAATAAAGACATGGCGCGGCTATTTTATGGGCACCAAGAGTCAGGAATATTTCTTTTTCCTGCTGGAAGTCTAATATGGCATTCTTTTTTCCTTCAAGATGTCGATATAAAACAGCGTCTGGTTGGACATTCTTTTTTGCTCTGATTCCCATAGTAAAGGATGAGAATCCTTTTGGATCATCAAAGTTAAAGTCTTTTATTGAGAGAGATGCCCATTCGGGGAATATTTTTTGACATAACTCAAATATTTTCACTTTCATTTGGTTATGGTCAGTTTCTTATAGATTATATTTAAATATTGGAAGAATGGAAGGCTTTCTGCTTCCAAAAAACAAAACTGCTGCCGAGGAGGGCGATGGCAATGCTTAAATCCAAAATAGCGATACCGATGAGGAATTGATAATTATTGGATGCCAATTTATATAAGTTAGCGCTAAGAAGGATCATTATCGTCAATACAACAAAAAACTCAGGTCTATAAAATTGCCAGAGTTTTGGTCGCTTTAGTGCAGCAATTCTATCAAGATTTTTTTGACAGTTTTTTACAAACAGAAATTTTGCTTTCATACCACCGATACCTAAGCCGGTGGCAACAGCAAGCCATGGAAAATTATGCTCTGGTTTCAGCATATTTGCTTCCATAAAAATCCGATAACCCTTGAGAAGCAGTATAATACCGCCGGTATACCATACAATGGCAGCGAGAATATTAAGAATGCGCGAAGATACAACTAACATGTATAGATAAAGTTAATATTGCTGGCAGTCAAGCAGTATATTACTTGTTGATATTATGAATTTCAATTTAAGATAATTTTGTGTTGATGAACAGCTAAGTTTACAGATATTCCGAACAGATTTTGAATTAAAATAATGATTGATTTTGCAAGAAATCATTAGTCCTGCTGATTGATAATTTTGAGGGGTTGGGTTTTTGAGCTGTCAAGCTGGAAAATACAATATAGCATTTGTTAAATGGATTTTATAAAAAATATTGTGTATCAAATCCAGCAAGGTCAATATTATTGAAATATTAATATCAAGACACAGCCAAATCAATTTGCACGACTGTTTCTCTTTAATTGTATGGACAGATATACAGCTGTTGAAATACCTGATGAACCAAAAACCATACACATAACCATGATCTGATATCTTACCGCAATTAAGGGTGATGTGCCTGATAGAATCTGACCTGTCATCATTCCAGGTAGAGAGACAATCCCAACAGCGAATAGTGAGTTCGTGATTGGTATCAATGCCGCCTGCAAAACCGTGGCCCGTATAGCCTTCAAATCATTTTGCCTCTGTGACTCAACAAACAATCTCTCTGAAGCAATACTTACTGCATTCATTGAGTTAGCGAATATCATTCCGGAAAGGGGAATGAGATATTGGGGGTTATACCAAGGATCCAAATTTACGACAGCAAAAATGACTATTATAAGAGTAGGAATGCTACCTGAAGCCACTGACAAAAATGAAATAAAATAATCAGTATTGGTCTTTACTTTTAACGGACGTAATGCAATCAGACCTGCTGCAGCTAGCATGATGAAAAGAATCCCAATTACAACGGCAGGATGCTCGGTGTCGAAAATGAAATCTAAAGCATAACCGATGAGGATTAATTGGAAGAACATGCGGAACATGGCATAAATAGGTGTAGAAATTTTCAGGTTCCATAAATGAAAAATGAAAATAACGACAATAACCGGGATGAATATCCATAACAGGTCGGGAATTGATAAATAATATATTGACTGTTCCAACAGCTATATTTTTTGTTTAATCAGCATATTTAATTTACAATTATTGAGTATTGAGCTGATCAATGATAAATAATTTGGTGCGAGAAAATATTCGAATATTCCGTCATACATTTTTACTGCAGATGCTTTGTAATTTATAGGTCTAAACAAAACAAATATTTCTATTCAATAAAACAGAAAGAATAACTATATGTGTGGAATCGTTGGATATATCGGTAGCAGAAATACGACTGAAATTATTATCAAGGGACTGCAACGGCTCGAATACCGTGGTTATGATTCTGCTGGAATTTCTGTTTTTGATGGTGAAAATCTTTCACTTGTGAAATGCAAGGGTAAGGTGAAAGAATTGAAGAATTTACTTAATTCCTCCCCTGTTAATGGCAATATTGGTATGGGTCATACTCGCTGGGCAACCCACGGTGAGCCCAATGATGCAAACGCTCACCCGCATATGTCATCCTCCGGTTTATTCACTCTTATTCATAATGGGATTATTGAAAATTATTACTCGATTAGAAAATTTTTAACCGGTAAGGGAATTGAGTTTGTGTCTGATACAGATACAGAAGTTTTGGTCCAATTTATAGAGTATCTATATCTCAAAAATAATTTGTCATTTGCCGAGGCGGTTAGATCAGCATTGCAAAAAGTTGTGGGCGCCTATGGCATTGTTGTTTTATGCAAAGATGAACCGGATAAATTAATCGCAGCCCGTCATGGTAGTCCATTAGTGCTTGGTATTGGGGAAGGTGAATATTTTCTCGCCTCAGATACATCGCCCATCATTGAATATACCCGAAAAATCGTTTATCTTGATGAAAATGAAATGACCATAATAAAGTCAGACTCTTATGAAGTAAGAAATATAGAAGAGTATAAAGTCATCTCGAAGGAGATCCAGAATATTGATTACGATCTTGAGCAGATTGAAAAGGGTGGTTACGAACATTTTATGCTGAAGGAGATATATGAGCAACCTACATCAGTTTATGAATCTACAAGAGGCAGAATAGATTTAAAAAAGATGACGGTAAAGCTGGGAGGGATAGAAAACTGGCTTACAAGAATTTTAGATGCAAATCAGATTGTCATTACAGCATGTGGAACCTCATGGCATGCAGCTCAAATTGGCAGCTATATTATTGAAGAATTAGTTAACATAACTGTAAAAGTAGAGTATGCTTCTGAATTCAGATACCGTGAGACGCCAATTGATAATAATACGGTGGTTTTTGCAATTAGCCAAAGTGGTGAAACAGCTGATACTCTTGCAGCTATTCGGAAAGCCAGAACCATGGGAGCCCTATCGGTTGGGATTGTAAATGTAGTAGGAAGCAGTATCGCCAGGGAAACGGATTGTGGTGTTTATATACATGCCGGACCTGAAATTGGTGTGGCATCAACAAAGGCATTTACATCACAGGTAACTGTGCTTACCGAGATAGCTCTTCTTCTTGCCCAAAAGAAAAAATTGAATTGTAAGATGGTAAAAGATATAATTAGGGATTTTTCGACAATTACTGAGAAAATTGAAAAAGTATTTAAACAAGCGGATAAAATAAAAAACATAGCTAAAGATTTTGCAACGTCTAATAATTTTCTATATCTCGGCCGCGGTTATCAATTTCCAGTGGCATTGGAAGGAGCTCTAAAATTAAAGGAAATATCATATATACATGCCGAAGGTTATCCCGCTGCTGAAATGAAACATGGTCCCATAGCATTAATTGACGAGAATATGCCGGTATTATTTATTGTGACTCAAAGAGGATTTGATAAAATTATGTCAAATATTCAAGAAGTAAATGCCAGGGGGGGACGTATTATTATTATTACCAGTGTGGATACAAAGAGATGTGATGAGTATTCTGATCATGTAATAAAAATACCGGCAATACATCATTGTATATCCCCGATATTAACCACAATCCCAACACAGCTACTTGCTTATTACATTGCGGTTGAAAGGGGATGCAATGTTGATCAGCCAAGGAATCTTGCAAAAAGCGTCACCGTCGAATAGATATTTTGAAGAGGATTAAATGATCAACCAGAAAAACTAGGGAGACTTGACAACAAGTCCCTACTGTAATTCATTCATTTTATTTTTTCAAAAACCAATTTTATTCGACAATTAATTATTCTGGTTTATGGCAAACCACCTCAATATTATTACCATCTGGATCAAGTATAAATGCCCCGTAATAATTGGGATGATAATGCTTTCTCAATCCAGGGGGACCGTTATCCGTTCCACCTGCGCCAAGACCGGCTTTATGAAAATCATCAACATGTTTTCGAGTTTCTGACTGAAATGCAACATGTGCCTTTGTCGTTACCGGATCCTCGCATTTAATCCAGAAATCTGGAACATTATCTTTTCCAAACCCGGCAACCTGACCATCAAATTCCATGATAATCTCATAGCCAATTGCGCTGAGTGCATTTTTATAAAAATCGCGACTGTCTATATAATCGCTCACATTTACACCGCAATGGTCAATCATTTTTAATCACCTTCTTTTAATTTCTGATTTCAATACCGCCAAAAGCAACAGTGCAATGACAGCGGATAGTATTAAGAGGTTTATCAGTTTCTGATAGATGCACTTTATTCTCAAGTCCTCCAAGGATGGGCGATCCAGTCATAACGACCTGTGTGTTTGGCGGTACAGTTACCTCGAGGCCACCAAATAAAGCTGTCAAATTAAATTCTGCTCCTCCCTCGGCAATTACTGCATTTCTCATATCCAGCTCGACACCGCCGAAAATAGCCTGAACGTCTCCACCTTCAAGTGATTCAGAGTAAATCCGCTGTTCAACTCCTCCGAAGATTGTGCTGATTTTTACAAAATTCTCAGTAGATTTTGTGGATCTCATAAAATTCCATCTATGTTTATCTTTCGGTCGGCTGATCATAGATATACCAATAAGTATTAATACGACTGGCCAGAATTGAAAGATTGCACCCCAATTAATAATTCCTAATGTGGCAGTTAGCAGTGCAACACCAACAATGAAAATGATAGCCCCACCGGATTTATTATCTCCTTTAATCTTGAAAAATCCCACTGCAATCACAACCAGAGGCCACCACTTTGAAATGACATTACCAATATTTAGGATATCCATTGTTTCCATAAGAAAAATAGCACCAATTGTGATAAGGATTATACCTGACCAGGGAAATTTGAATTGTTTGCTGGATGATTTATATGTGGAATCTTCTTTTGTCATAAAGTTACCTCAATATTTATTTGTGATTAGAATATTTGGTAAATGTTTACTCACATGGAATATTGTGGATAAACGCCGGATAATTTAATAGTATTAAACTATTGAAGTAGTGAAAATAAAAAAGAAATATATTAAGTATGGGTATATATTCTAACTGGCAAGTTTACGAAGTCTGAGCCGGATATCGTCATAATAAATACTATTTGGATAATTCTCAAGGAATTTAAGATACCCGTCGATGGCATTCGAAATATTCTGGTTAATGCGATCTTCAATTTCAGACCACATTATTAATCCAAGAACAGCATATGGAGATTCTTCAGGGATGGTGAGAACCATTTCCTGAGCGCTTGCTACTTCATCCTGTAGAAGCAGCAAATGGGCGAGCTGATAACGAACCATGCCAATAATAACTATGCTTTCATCAGCAGATAGTCTCTCTAATGATTTGATGGCTTCGGTTCTTTTACCCTGTTGTATTTTTAATTGGATTTCAGATAATTCATGAAGCAGCTCAGGTGAATTTTTTAAAGTAGTTGTAATACTAGCCAGTTCAAGTATATCGTTTAATTTATCATCATCAGGTTTGACGTTGGCGAGGAGATCAGAAATAAGGCTGTCAAGATCTGCCGGACTGTCTGAGTAGAAATATACCTGTGCCAGTTTCATTTTTAATTCTGTGGTTTCATTCTTGTCAGGTGTTTTTAATTTTTTGGAATCATGTAGAATATTCCTTATTTCCACCTCTGCCTGATGCAGGTTTCCCCTGGAAATATAAATATCCATTTTTCGCAAAAAACTATCCAGGCGATAAGGGTGACTGCCTTTAAAATCTAATAGTTCACTGTAATGCAGGAATGCCCCATCCAAATCATTCAAGGCGCGAAATTTAATCTCACCCAGGCGAAAGGTTGCTTCCAATGAGTTTGTGGCAGTTTTGAGAGAATCATAGATTGTAACAGCGCGATGCATGGCAAGTGCCTGAGCTTCGTCGACTCGAAGATAAGGCGATGAAAAAATGGGATTGCCACGAAAAAAACCTGAAATAGGTAAAAGGTATAGTGATTGAACTGTCCGGGTTTCATAAACCTGGGCAATTGTGAAAATTGTCTCCTCAAGAATCCCCTCATCATTACTTGTAAGCATTATATTGTTCAAAACGGAATCAGCAAGATCAAATTCGCCTACTAGCAGTAAATCAGTTCCGAAATCTAAAAGCATTTTTTCATTTGCATTGTAATCGATAAGCAATCTGTATGAATCACGGTAATTTCTACTCATGAGATTTACATCGGCTAGAATATATTTTGCTTCGGGAAGTTCAGATTCAATCAATGATTCCAAAATAATATCACGAATAGATTCATCATTCGGAAAAGATAAGATTCTCTCACTAACGGTAGTATATTTTTTGGGATGGCCCTCAATATAGTTCAAATATTCCTTCATAGCATCCTTATAGGCAAAACGAATGCTGTGGTAGGAGGCTATTTCAAGCGAATAAAAATATGGATCATTGGTCATACTTCTAAAATCCGTAAGATATTGGTATCCTTCTTCATTGTATCCATTAGAAATAAGTCTATTGACCGTCATTTTTATAGAATTCTCATTTACCGGTTTTGTCTGCAGAATATCGTTAAAAATTGTTTTCCATTTTTCAGGTTTGTCCCATAGCAAATAGATTTCACCCAAATCCACTTTCCCATACACATCTGCTGGATTTGCCTCAAGGTATGAGAGAGAGTATTTTTCTATTAAGAGCCAATCCCCTTTTTGTACCAGAATTGATCGAAGTGGTTTGAAATATTTGCTTTTCCCTGGATTTTCCTCATTCAAGTCAATATACAAATTCAAGGCCTGATCAACTAAGCCGGCTTTTTCTAAAGATTGTGCCTGATTAAATTTCTGAGGTGTTGGGTTCATCATAGATTGCGCTGAAATGGCATTCTGAATCAGTTGATCCATAGCTTTGTTTTTCTGCCCGATAGCAATTTGAGTAAAGATACCGCAAACCAGGGCAATTCCAATAAATAGGTTTCTATTATTCATTGCTTTGGTTTTCTGGTGGATTGTCAAGAGCATCACTTTCTTTCTGCAGTTTTCTGAAATATGTTTTCATCATTGATTGATATTCCCGGGAATGACCTTCGTTAAGGGCGTCCTCCATTGCCTGAATTAATAGCATTTCACGTTCACCCATATTGTCAGGTAATCCTGAAGGACCGGTATAGATAATCTCCTCAGCAGTTTCACTTTTCCGTTTTTCAGAATAATCGCGCTGGCTCAAAGATTTTTGGCTATCCAACATGCGTGAGAGGATTCTTTCCTGGCGTTCCATTGTTCGACGATCTACTTGTCTTCGCTTGAAATCCTTTACAACTTCCTCCATATCTTGAGAGGCTTTTCCCAGACCATCAGGACCACCATCAGACATTTCATCTAACAATTCTCCCAGTGATTTCTGAAGTTGTTGCTGCTGGGCTTGTAGCTTCTGCATCATCTGCTGTTGTGCCATCATTCCCATCTGACCCAACTGCATAGTACCCTGATTGATACCTTGCTGTTGTTGGCTCATTTGTTCCATTTGCTCGAGGAAGGATTCAAACCCAGAAGCAGAACCACTCTCCTGCATTTCATTCATGGCACCGAGCATCAACTTGGCTGCTTCATTTAATCCTTCCATCGCTGATTTCTGATCTTTTAATGCGGCACTCATATGTTTTTGCTCAATTCTGCCAATAGATCGATCCATTGATAATCTGGCAGTCCCCAAAGCTTTGCCAATTTTTGGAGAAATATGGAATGTTTTTTTGGATAATTCAGTCAGTTGAACAAACAATTGATTTGTCTGACGTCGAATTTTATCTTGTAAATATGCGGTTTCAGGAAGTCGTGGGTTATTTGAGCGCAGACCTACGGAGGAAATTCGAAGCTGTTCTTGTCGTTGTGAAATGGCTAAAGTATTTTGCATAACTCTCTGGAAGTCAGCCATCATTTCCGCAACTGTTTCCTGTTGAAATTCCTCTTGAATTTGTTGTGCCTGGCTGAGCATTTCTTCAAGATTCTCCTGAGATTCACCTGATTTTTGCTGTGCTTGGGATTTTTGATTTTCCTGCATAGAGGTTCTGGCGTCATTAAGGCTCTTCTCAGTTTCTTCGGTAAGATCACTGTTGCGGAGTTCATCCATTTCAGATGCAGGATCCTCAGCAAACTCCTCCATTGCGTCAGACGCTTCTTCCATCTGTTCCTGAACTCCTTTGAATCGCTCTTCCTGCCGGCGTTCCTTTGATGCCATTTCATTCATTGCTTTTTCAGAATCGGCATTATCCATTTCTTCGGTAATCTTGGTTTGTTCTTCAACCATTTTTTCCAGACTTTTTATTACTTCGTCCAGTTTTTGTTCGGCTAAGGCCTGTTGGAACATTTCAATAAATCGATTTAACTGTTCTTCCAAATCCTCCACATTGAAATCTAAATTTTCTAATGCCTCCAACATTTGCTCAGGATCCATTTCAGTCATGGCCTGCTGGAGTTTTTCCATCGCTTCCATAAGTTCAGGAGTCATAATGGAATCAAGTAACTCTTGAAGCTTCGAAAATTTCTCCATCAGCGGTTCACTGGTAAGATTATTTTTCTCAATCTGCTCATTAATCTTCTGCATATTTTCTTGCAGCTGCTCAACTTGCTGAACGACATCTTCCATTTTATTCAGCATCTCTTCAGCCTTTTGAGTATGTTCCCAATTCACTTCCTCAGATTTGAGCAGATCCAATTCAAGCTCCTCAACCATTTCCTGAACGTCTTCAAGTGTGAGCATCATATCTTCAATTTCTTCTTCAGCAGCTTCCTCTTCAGATTCAAGGGCCATAAACATATCTACTAATGAGGGATATCTTCCGATGAATAATGAGGATTGGGTAACGGAAGGACCCGTAAGCGAATTATTATCTGCGACAGATACAGTGAAGTGTATTTCATCCTCCGGGGCCAGATTTAAAAAGGAAATATCCCAAGAGTGAAAAACCTGTTGAGAGCGGGTATCTTTCACCAACTCAGGAATGCCATGAGTATATGTATTTGTATCAGGTTGAATATATTCAGGGTGAATGATATTATACTCAATCCAAGCACTTGAAAATCCATAATCGTCACTGGTTTGAATATTAAAATGAATCTCCATATTCTCATCTAGTTCAATTTCATTTGTCGGGCTGGGAATCAATAAATCTGGTGGGAAATCAGGAATCATGGAAATTCTATATCGAGTAGGATTCAAGTTAGAAACATCATTTTGATCAAGACAGTATATTTTTATTGAATGATTTCTGGTCAGACTGATAGTACCGGAGATATCTTTTTCTCTAACTGCCAGATTTTGTCTACTGTCCTCAAGGAGGATCCAGGCAATTGAAAGCGATTTTGTAGATTTTGCATCGATTATGATATTACTACCGGCAAGGGCAGTTACATCGGTAATATTTCCAGGATGTTCCCGTGGTGTTTCTCCGGTATATTCTGGTGGAACGATGGTAAATCGGACATCTTCAATAACCGGACGGTCAGTGACGAAAATAGTATCTACTTCTGACATGATGACATCCCAATGAGAAAACCAGCCATTTGATTTTGCGTCTATATTAAAAGTGATATCTGAGTTTACATTCATAAATTGATATGAATAGATATCAGATTTTTTACCGATTGTTATGGATTGATCTCGATTTCGATTGAACCAATTTAAAGTGACTGAATCTGGAAGTTCTCCTACCCCTGTAAATGCAACCGTAATACTGTCTCCACCAAGAATATCCTGATTACCGGAAAGAGAAACCAAAGCAAATGGTAAAGGAACGGGGAATTCTGTATTATAATGTGCGATACGATTAAGGGCGGGAAACATCGAACCGGAGAAAATAAGAAATAAAATTGTAATGAATGCGGCTACCGTAAACGATTTGCGAAAAAAACGCATTTCGATTTTTTTATTATATGTATATCGCGCTTTAGATTCAATCTGTGAAACAGTATTTGATATCGCTGCCACAATTAAGTCATTTTTACGCCTGGATTCTTTCATTTTAGATTCCAGCTGATATGCGTTCAGCAACCGGTCTTTTACTCTTTCATCATGACGGCCAACCCATGATGCAATATATTCATTTGAACTGTTTCCAAACCAGCTTTTGTAATGTATGATGTATTTCAATAATAGAAATAAAATTGCCGAGCCCGAAAAGGTGAGGAAAAAAGAAAAGATTTTTTTTCGCGAACCCATCTCAAAATAAAAAAGCCACTCAAGCAATGCGGCTGTAGTAATCATCAGGAATAGCACTACCAGCAATCGCAATGCCCCCTTTATCAGGGAGATTACGGCATGATTATGCCTTACCGATTGAAGAAATGATTGAAGACTGCTTTGCATTTAGATTTTCATTTGTGAGAGTAGATTTAATGCTGACTTACATTTATCTGGATAGTGTGAATAAAACAATATTTGTCCCCATTTCTAAAGCAGCCAGTCTGATTTCATAAGGATCATTATGTACACCAGTATCTTCCCAGCCATCTCCTAAATCACTTTCAAAAGTATAGAGGACAAGTAATCTGTCGTCTTCAAATAAGCCTAATGCCTGTGGTCTGTTATTATCATGTTCATGGACTTTGGGCAATCCATTTGGAAATTGTTTGTAGATTGTAAATAGATCATGGTCAGGGGGGATTTCGACCCAATCCTTTTCGGGAAAGACTTTTGCCATTTCCCTTCTAAAAGATTTATCCATTCCAAAATTATCATCAGCATGTAGGAAGGCGCCGTTTAATAAATGTTCACGTAAAATTTGCGATTCAATATCACTAAAACTGATATTTCCATGACCGGTTAAATATAGATAACTGCTTTCATAAAAGATGTCATCACCAATTTTAGCTCGCTTTTCTATTGGATCAACAACAAGAGAAGTTTGGCTTGAAAGATATTCTAATAAGTTTGGAAGTGAACTGGGATCGGCATACCAGTCACCACCGCCATTGTAATGAATTCTGGTAATCGAAAATGAACCAGGTGGAATACTGGACTGTGAGATTATAGATGATATCAATAAAACCGATATCAGGGAAAGAATATATTGCCTATGCATTATATCTGTGTAAAATTATTTGAAATTGTAAATAAAAAATCACCAAAAAAAAGGGCAGGAAACCTGCCCTTTTTATAAATAATTAATATTTAGTTAAGGTTTTTCAGTTGCACAACAGTCAGCATCGTTCTTCTTCCAGATTTTCCACCATGATTTTTTATGATCATGAGAGGCCATATCGGCGCTGGCTATATTCTCTTGTGAAGGAACAACTGTTTTTGCCATTGCTGTTGCTCGTGGGCAACTGCCAGCAGCACAATCTTCTCCAGCAACATGATTGCAAACGATCTCCTGACCTGTTGCAGGATCGGTTACTGTAGTAGTCTGTGTGGCAGATTTGTTGCAAGAACTAGACGTACCACATTTTTTTGCACATTGCTGACCACCGGCATACATAACGGATGCAGATACAACAACAACGGCCAATATCATTATTTTTTTCATTTTTATCTCCTGTACTAACTTTTATGTTGGTAATTACTTGTTTTTCAAGGTTTGAAAGTTACCCAACTTGAAACATATTTAAAAGTTTCTTTGAAAAAAAAATAATCTAAAGAACGATGACAATCTATAATGAGTATCAAAATAATAGTGTAATTGAGAATATTAAAATTGTGCGTAAATGTTCTAAAATATATTCATGATCTGGCTGAAATTCTTTAGTAAACTGCTTAAGGCATTGCAATCCGGGAACTCCCCAAAGCAACTATCGGCAGGATTCGTTCTGGGTATGTTTCTGGGAATGACACCATTCCTATCTCTGTTTTCATTTATTATCATAATTATTACCATTATTCTTAATGTGAATATCAGTATGTTTATACTGGGTTCATTGATATTTGGAATAATAGGATATATTATTGATCCGTTATTTCATCATTTTGGCTACTTTTTATTGATTGATGTGCCGGCGTTAGAATCGTTATGGATCATCTGTACCAATACACCCCTCCTCTCTCTCTTGAGATTTAATAATACAACAAACCTTGGAAGTATAGTCACATCCTTCACTTTTTCGATCCCAGTATATTTTGCCACCATCTTTCTGGTTAAAAAATATCGAACTCGTTTTGGTGAAAAAGTAAATAAATTAAAAATCACAAAAATCATAAAAGGATCCAAACTGTATTCAATATATCAAAAAATCACTCTGGTAGGATAGCTGTGTTTAGACGAAATGGTATAATTCTTTTGTTGACTGTAGTTGCATTCCTATTGATTTTACCAACATTGTTTTTGGATTCCATAATTGAGAATTACCTTGAGGATTATGGCAGTGAGCAGGCCGGGGCCCTTGTGGAGATTGAAGGACTCACAATTTCCTTTATTCATTCAAAAATTGAATGGGATCAATTAATTGTCGCTGATTCCGAAAATCCAATGCTGAATCTTTTTGAAACTGGATTTACCGTAATGGATATTGATATTCCACTGCTTTTTTCCAGGAAATTACTTGTCCCCAATATTGAAATTCTTGATTTGCAATTTCAGACTGGAAGAGAAAAAAGTGGTGCAATCAAAAAAAAGACAAAAAAGAAAACCGAGAAACCTGTCCACTCGCCAGATGCTGAAAATCCTGAAGACAATCAAAAGAATAGTGAGATTCAAGTAAATTTTGAAAATGTCAATGTGGATAGTCTAATAGATAAAATGGAAATGAAAGCCCCCGCCAAAATAGATTCTCTAAAATCTGTGTACGCAAATGCCTCTGAACAATGGCACAAAGAATTAGACCAGCTTCCAGATGACCAACAATTGGATTTGTTAGAGGATAGAATAAATAATATTGATTATAAGCAGATAAAATCAGCTGATGACTTAAAAAAAATCCTCTCTGAGGTATCCGATATAAAGAAAGAGATAAGAGGGATAATAGATTCGAATAAAGAAATTAAAGATATGGTTTCTCACCAGACCAAAGATTTCAAAAGACATCCCGATTTAGTAAAAGTGTGGGTAGAAAACGATTATGATTCTGCTTCAGAGCATTTATCCTCAGGCGGTTTTTCAACAGAAAATTTGGCTAGAATGATTTTTGGTGATGAAATAATATCTCAAATTGAGGAATATCAATCATATCTTTCTAAAGGGAGAAAATATTATACTAAATTTAATTCCAATGAAAAAAGTGAAGATGGTCAGAGAGGTGATGGGGAAGACATTTATTTTGAAGACATGCAGTATTATCCTGTTGCATGGATAAAAAATGTTCAGTTGTCATCAAGTTCTAAGGCAAAAAAGTCATATATAATTGGCTCGGTTAAGGATATTTCAACACATCAGCAAATTACAAATTTACCGATAGTAATTGATGTTTTAGGTGAAGCTGAAGGATTGGGTTCCTACAAAGGAAACGGAGAAATTTATTATGCCGGATCCGATCCAAGAGAAGATCTCGAGGTGAGTATCAGCAACATACCATTAAAAGGATATGAATTTAAAGGTCTCCCTTTTCCCCTCGAAAATGGAACTGGTGAGATACAGTCCTCTCTACATTTTCTTGGTGATAATTTACTGGGTTCTGTCCATTTTAATGCCAATCAGCTTGAATTCAATTTGGATGCGGAAAATAAAAAACAAAGCTCTATGATTATCCGTGAGATTGCCCAAAGTATTGATAATATTGATATGCAGGCTGAAATCGAAAAATCAGCTGGGTCATTTAAGACGCATATTTCCAGCAACTTGGATGACATTTTTAAATCTAGAATAGATGATTCTATTAAAGCAAATAAATCTGGAACCAATACGCAAATTGCTAAAAGAAAAGCGGATGATACTCAAAAGTATCAAGATGAAATAACTTCGGAAGTATCTCAATTGGAAAAACAGGCACTGGACAAGCTGGGTATCAGTGAAGCAGAATACAAAGACAAACTCAAACAACTGGATAAACTCAAAAAAGAAGCTGAAAAGTCAATCACTAATAAACAGAAAAAAGATCTGGAAAAGAAATTAAAAAACATATTCCGCTGAGTTCGTTCAGAAAATATTCTAGTATTAACTATACCAGAACGTCATGTCAGAATTCTTGCTAAAAACTATATTTTATACCGATTTTGATATGAGAAAAATCTTCAAGCTGATTGAAAATATAATTATCGCCTAATTCATCATCACCAACAAAATTATTCAAGGTGGTTTCAAGTATCCAGTTATCAATTGGTGAGTAATTCAACTCACAACCTGTCATATAACCCTTATCTTCAAGGTTCACTAAAATGAGTGGTTTTATCTCAAGCATGTTGTTAAATAAATCAATGGCTGCTGATATCAGAAAAGCATTTTCAAAAATATTGGCAAATGGTGTCCCCATCCCACCTTGAAAAAAATCCTCCATAAATGTCGGTTTTACTTCGATTGTGTGATTACCGAGAAATTGGGCTGCAATTAGGATGTCACTAAAACCAGTATATTCAACCTGGCTAACATACTGTATATACTTTCCTGTCCAATTAAACATGAGTATGCTAATATCAGCCGAGGAGTGATATTTGTCTGATTTAGTAGTAAAAAATGCAATCTCATTTCTAAAAATAAAATCACCAAACAGATTCACCATATCAATTCCCAGAATATCAGATTTGCGATATTCGAACTGAATAGGTGTTAGATATGGTAGTGAATTATTAAATGTATAAGCAGATAACATTCGTTCATGCCCATGAAAATACGATATCGATAAATCACTGTTGTCAAACGAAAACTGGGTTCTGAATCCAAATTCAAGTTCGTCATCAATATCATCTATTGCAGAAGAAGGTGGATTTATAGGTGGTTGGATTGGGAAATCATCTTCAAAAACCAATCTGTTGGGTTGGTGTTCAGTTTGTATTATACCCTGAACCTGCCAATTTTCTCCATAATAGCGTATCGATGCCGAATAGGATCCAATCTTTCGATCAATGCCGGTTAAAAATAAATAGTAATAATCGTATGCATTAATATTGTCTGTGGGATTACTGGCATCAGCATATCCCCAGGCGTGAATTTGTTTACCGATGGATATATCCCCAAACGATGGATACCAAATCCAGTAAGCTTCCCTGATTTCAAAATCTGTAGTCATATTTGTCCACCGATGCTCAGCCGCACCAATAATTTTGAATTCAGAATTGGTAAATGAGTAGCCTGCTTCAAGCTCTCCAAATCTAAAAGGCAGATTAAATGTGTCGCCGTTTTTCAGACCATACATTTGTGATGGATTTACAAATCCTGAAAAATGTAGTTGGGAAAAAGTAATGGAAATTGGGATAATAAATAATAAAAAATATCTGATCATAATTCTTCCTTCTTGAATTAAACTGATTTCAACTAATCTCTTGGGATTCGTTTCAGATTTTTTTCCTGAAATTCAGAATCTCCAAGACTGGTATTCAGAATTACATTTTGGAATGTGAGCCTGGTATTATGATTCCTCTGGGCATTTTCTACATATAACTCTGTGAGGATAAAATAATCATCTATCCTGGTTGAAAAAAACATTTTTTTCTTTAATAATTTTCCAGATCGATCATAAGATTCTTCCTTAACTGGATATAATCCGTCTGTTGCAATCCAGGAAATATGATGGCTGTATTCTGACCTCAGCTCTTTTTTAGGTTTTGTTTTAATCACATAACAGTTGATCTCGTTGACAATTTCATTGGTCTCTAATAAAGTATATTCATTATCCTCAAGATCACGATTGGTCATGTCTTCATAACTCATATCTGATCCCATGAAAGCTTCAGATTTCTTTTTGCTGGATATCCTTCTGATTTTTTTAAATGCCGGCAGCCATAAGCGCATTTCATCATCTTTGTCATCATATTCAATTTTTAAAAAGGATACGCCGCGGTCATCTGCAGGTGCCAGAAACCAGATAATTTGTTTCTCACCACCTGACTGAGTCATTACATGAAGAGTAGATTCTCTAGTTCTGCCCTTTGAATCTGTCAGCACCATGGAGAGATCGGAAGTCATATCATTGGGTTCGGGTCGGTCATATGATAATTTGGCAATATCCATTCCAGTTTGTGCGGATATTTTTTGAGACAAAAAAGTAATTATAATAACGAGAGATAATACGAGTTTTGTTGTGTAATTAATATTCAACATAGGCTAATCCTTAACCAATTTTCTTTAGTTTATTCTTTAATAATTCTGTTGAAGCAGCCAGTAATGTGAGTGTGCCAGCGGCTGTGGATATCATGGCAAAAACCATGAGTCCGCCTATATGGGTTACCGGTAAAAATGTTGAAAATAACAGTGCCCCGAATGCCATATTTGATCCAGCATCTAACACAATGGGATACCCCACCTCATTCACAACCAACTGGCTAATGTTAGTATTTACATCCTGCCGATTGATAATATTTTTGAACTGACTTATGTAATGAATGGCAAAATCAACACCGACACCAATAATTATTGAGGATAGGATTGCCGTCACATGACTTAGGTGAATCCCGAATATACCCATAAATCCAAAAGTCAAAATGACAGCGCTGGATAAAGGCACAACTGCAAGAATGCCCCATAAGAACCGTTTGAAAAATAGGGATGCCATGATTGTAATGAGGGAAATAGAGACAAAGATACTGATAAATGAGGACTGAATAAGTAGATAAATAATATCGTTGAGGACGACAAGCATACCGGTAATGGTTACAGTAATATCTGAACCAAAGTTATCATTTACATACTCCCTTATCTTTTCAACAAAATCAATAATTTTTGTAGTGGAAATATTCTTCATCAAAGCGGTTGTAAGACCCGTTTCATAATTATAATCAATCAAGCCGGAAAAATCATCTGGATCACCGGACATGGAGTACAGCGTAAATAAATTATTCACTTTATCCCGTGACTCAGGAATAGTCTCAAATACCGGATCATCATCCATTACCGTTCTGTGCATCTGTTTGATAATATCTGCAATCGAGATAGTGGTGCTGACTGCTGGATTGGTTTCAATAAAACTCTGAAGATCTAATATATTATTTAAGTTTTCAGGTGATTTCATATCGGCTTTTATTCTAAACTGCAGATCCATGGTGCCGGTCATCTCATTATCCATGAATTCCAGACTTTCTCGGATTTCCGTTCCCCTTTCAAAAAAAGTGATGACATTCACCTCAATTTTTAGCAGGAAGAGTCCAATGATGCCAATTACTACAATTCCTATCCCGGCAGAGAGGACTCTCTTGGGATGGATAGTAATTAATTTCCCAAAATAGTCCACCATATTCTCAAGAAAGTTTGGTGTGGATATACCTTTTGAATTGAGATTCCATTTTTTCAAAAACATCATTGATGGTAAAAAAGTGGTAGATAATAACCAGGCCCAGGCGATGCCAAATCCTATCGTCAAGCCATACCCAGTCAGAGCAGAAAGGGGAGCAAGAACCAAAGACAGAAATGCCACAATAGTTGTGATGCTAGTTAGAAAAATAGGTAACATCAATGAATTCATAGTATCGCGAACTGAATTTTCTACATTTCCCGTTTGTCTCAATTTTTTAAAAAATTTGGTGATCATATGCACACTGTCAGAATTTGCAATAGTCAATAGAATTATCGGCATGGAAGTATTCAGCAAAGAGAAATAGAAAATATCCGACCCTGTTAAATGCAAAATCCAGCCCATGAACCCCATCATGGCAGCAAGGCTCAACGCAATTACTGACATCACCATAAGAACGGCAGGTATACTGCGTAAACTTGACAAGAGAATCAAAACCATTATGATCAATCCCACCCTCATCAGCAATGAAACATCTGCTCTCATCATGGCGGGAATTGTCCCGGTCAGATATGTTTCACCTCCAAAATGAAATTCATAATCACTTAAATACTTTTGAGAGATATCGACTACATTGTTGCGAAATTTATCTGTTGCCACATCTACTACGGGTCTGATAACAACATTAAGAAAATCACCTTGCGTGCCCACGATCCGGCGCTCCATATCCGGTGTTTTTAAAAGATATAGTTTGATATCATTGATTTCTTCAGGAGATAAATCACGATATGGCTGCAGATCACTGATTTCCATAAAGCCATCATCGCTATCCATACGATTCAACGTTGCAATACTAATCACCTCATCTACTTGGGGCAGATCTTCCAGCGCATGTGAGAAATCAAATAATGTTGATAGCATATCGGCGTTATAAACGGACTGATCCCGCCGACCGTAGGCAACAAACATCAAATTTGTGTTACCAAATTCCTCCTGCACGGCATCCCAGGTGATAGTGGATTCGATATCGTCGGGCAGGAGTTTAAGCATGTCATCTTCCATTTCAACAAATCTGATACCAGATGCGATGAGAAGGGTTAGCAATACAGAAAAAAAGATTGTCCGCTTAGGGTGGTTTATGCTTTGATAAATAAACCATTGTTTCATTTTATGATTCATGATTCTGGATAATTATTGAATTGATTTGTGATTGAAATTTATTAATAAATCAAGATTTGATATCATGACTCTTTTAAAAATATCAGTCAATCATAAATCGATAGCTCACAAATCCAAGTTTGGATTTTTCTGTATCTGCATTATTTTATAATGTCTCAAAGATTGGTTTCTGTAGACGGTATTCTCTCCTATATCTGTAAGCCAAAAGACAATAAGCAAATTTTTGTTTATGAGGATATATCATTTAACATATATTTCACCGCATGCGAATCGATATATATATACTATCAATGGCAATATTGTTCAACATGGGGACTCATGTAAAATTATTATGTGAGGCACCCAAATGTGCTATGAGCAGTACTGCATCCTGTTCCTGTTCAACGGTTCCAAATCACTCTGATTCGTGTTGCAAAACTGAGGTGAAATGTGAAACCAGCAATTTGGATGGCTCCCTTATCTCAGATGCGGAACCGATATTCCAAAATTCAGTGATTCTGTATGTGCACAAAATTCCTATAGATTTCAGCAATAATTTATTTGCTGCCACCATTTCTTCAAATCCAGATCCCCCACCCAGCTTAATTCTTAATAGTACATATAAACCCTTATTAATTTAGACATATAGCTCCTAATATCTTTTTATTGTAGTTTTCAACATTAAAACAGGAGTCCAGTATGCAACGCACCCCATTTATGGTGCTCGTATCCGTTCTATCATTAGCGATTATCATACCTCAATCGAATGATAAGGATCATCAACTAAATAATTTAATCAGCAAAGCGCTTGACCATAATCCGGAAATTCTTGCCTGGCAAAGTATTGTTCATTCAAAAAAGCAAGCATCGATTGCTGCTGGCAGCCTTCCAAATCCTGTGCTATCCGGGGGTTATTTCGTCGAACCGGTTGTCACCAAGGAAGGACCACAGGAATTTAAATTGGGTCTGGCCCAGAATCTTCCCTGGCCTGGAAAACTGAATACTCAGAAGTTGATTTCTCAGGCTGATGCAGACATCTCCATTGAAAAATCCCGCCAATCTATCCTAAAAGTCGTAAATGATATCAGGCGGAAATACCATCAACTGAGGCTCCTAGCCACTGAGGAAAATATAACTGAAGAAAACCTCTCACTACTGAAGCAATTTGAATCGGTTGTCCGTACAAAATACAGCACCGCTTCAGCCAGTCATTCTTACCTGGTTCAGATCCAGATGAAGATGATCCGCATGGAAGATAAACTCACATCATTAAAAAATAAAAGACCGGTAATCATTAGTAAACTGGAACAACTCACCGGTGTCGGTCTGGCTGATTTTTCCTTCGATTTTGATACGGCAGAATTTGAAACGGATCTACCCACTTCTTCACCAGTAGGAATTGCAAATAATCCTGTAATTCGAATTTCAAAACTCAAAACACACACTCAGGAAAATAAAGTGACATTAGCGAAATTAGCGTCAAAACCTGACTTTCTATTGGGTGTCGATTATATCATGCTTGACGCAGAATCAGCAGATAACCCAATTATGGTTAAAGCAGGTATTTCTCTGCCAATCTGGTTTGGTAGAAACAAGGCCATTCAGGAATCTGCAAAAGCAGGACTTGACTCCGAAGAATTGAATTTAACCAACGCCCAGGAATTACTTGCTGTAAAGATAGAAGAGATCAATTATAGGCTGGTAGATTATCAGCGTCAATATTTGCTTCATATTGAAGAATTACTACCCCTGGCAGAACAGAATTACCAAATCACCGAAACAGGGTATCTTGCAGATGAATTAGATTTCACTACTTATTTGAATGTGGAAGAAGATCTGCTGGATCTGAAACTGAAAACGGCCAGACTTCGCTACAATTATTACATTGCCATTGCAGATTATCTTGAAATCAGCGCTATGGAATATTAGGAGATAATATGAAATTAACATTAAAAAACCATCCCGTCATAACCGGTTTAATCATCGGAATAATAACATTTCTACTTGGGTGGAATACCAAAGGATTATTCTCAGGCTCTGAGGGTCATGCTGGAAATGTCTCAATCACCACAGAAGAGAAATCCGCTGAGGTTTGGACCTGTTCAATGCATCCGCAATTCAAACTTCCTGAAGCGGGACAATGCCCTATCTGTTTCATGGATCTTATTCCATTAGAAGTTGAAAGTAAAGGTGATGGACCTTCCCAATTGTCAATGTCAGAATCGGCAATGAAACTGGCAGAAGTAGAAACGGTTTTGGTTCGGCGTGACACAGCGACTGCATTGGTTCATTTATCCGGCAAAGTAGAATATGACGAAACTCTCATTGGCACTATCACAGCCTGGTTCCCAGGAAGATTGGAACGGTTGTTTGTTGATTATACCGGAATCTATGTGAATAAGGGGGACCACATGGTGGACCTCTATAGTCCGGAACTGTACACTGCGCAGGAGGAACTAATTCAATCAAGCCAGCGCCTTAAGAGTATTTCTGATAAACAAAGTTCAGCCTTTCGTACTGCTGAATCCATATTGGCTGCAGCCCGGGAAAAATTCCGTCTATTGGGTCTCACAGATGAGCAGGTCAGGAATATAGAGCAGCAAACAGATCCAACCGATAAACTCACTATTTACAGTCCGCTTTCCGGTGTAGTTATCCATAAAAATGCCAGGGAGGGAATGTATGTGAATACTGGTACTGCCATTTACACAATAGCAGATCTAAAACAGGTTTGGATTATTCTTGATGCCTACGAAAGTGATATTTCTCTTTTAAAACATGGTCAGGAGGTGACTTTAACAGTTGAAGCACTCCCAGGGCAAACATTTACAGGCAATATTGCATTTATTGATCCTGTCATGGATGACCGGACCCGCACGGTGAAAATCAGGCTGAATATTTCAAACGAAAACGGTGCATTGAAGCCTGGTATGTTTATTCGGGCTAGTGTGAAAGCGGTATTAGATTCTAATGGTGATGCTGTCAACCCTGGGATGGTAGGTAAATGGGTTTGTCCCATGCATCCTGAAGTGGTTGAAGATGAAAGTGGGGATTGTCGAATTTGTGGAATGCCGCTGATCACTGCCGAGGATATGGGGATTGTTTCCCTATCCAATTCAGGCCAGTTGCCGCTATTGATACCTGTTACTGCTGTATTAAGAACCGGAAAACGCAGTGTAGTATATATTTACAAACCAAGTGATGACGGACCGAGATTTGAGGGAAGAGAAATCTCCATTGGATCCCGCGCCGGGGATAATTACATTGTTCTATCCGGGTTGGACGAAGGAGAAAGTGTAGTCAGTCGAGGTAATTTCAAAATTGATAGTGCAATGCAAATTGCCGCCAAACCAAGTATGATGAACCCGGCAGGCGGAATAAGCACCACTGGTCATGAACACCACGGTAAAGGTACAAACACATCACAAAACTCAAGTGATAAAAAATTAACGACGATGGATGTAGCGATAGATATTTCATCAGATCTATTAAATAAAGTAGTAGATGAATATTTAATATTACAGGATATGCTGGCAAAAGATGAATATCAACATGCATATGAAGCATTGATGGGGATCCATAACATGACTATGGGTGTAAAGGGGGCAGAGGCACTCATGAATCCATCTATAAAACCGGCAGGGGATATCGAAAAACTGAGACAGGTATTTGAAGAAATTTCTATTGTACTTCGTCATGCCGCCGCAAATGGCAAGGTAAGTATCGGATTAAATGAGGCATATTGCCCCATGGCATTTGATTTTCGCGGGGCATACTGGTTACAGAAAGATGAAAAAATCAATAATCCTTATTTTGGCTCCCAAATGCTTCGCTGTGGTGAAATAAAAAATCGTTGGTCTGGTGATAATGCAACGCCTGGGGAGAATCACGATCATGAGTGAGAATCAACCAGCTTCAATGATTGATAAGCTAATTCGATACTGTCTTGAAAATAGACTAATTGTCATCATGGTACTCATGGCAATGTTGGGCTGGGGTATTATTGTCTCTCCCTTTGACTGGGAATTCCCAGGCGTTCCACGGAACCCGGTACCTGTGGATGCAATCCCCGACATTGGTGAAAACCAGCAAATAGTTTTTACAAAATGGATGGGCCGGTCTCCCCAGGATGTAGAAGATCAGATCACCTATCCTTTGACAGTAGCGCTTCTTGGTGTCCCGGAAGTAAAAACAATCCGCTCGTATTCGATGTTTGGATTTTCCACCATATATGTGATTTTCAAAGAAAATGCTGAATTTTACTGGACGCGCAGCAGGATACTAGAAAAATTGAATTCCCTGCCAACAGGAACACTTCCAGACAAAGTGCAACCGGCGTTAGGACCAGATGCCACGGCATTGGGGCAGGTCTTCTGGTACTCACTAGAGGGTCGGAATGATGATGGCGAACCTGCGGGTGGATGGGATTTGCAGGAGTTGAGATCTATCCAGGATTGGTATGTCCGCTATGGACTTCAATCTGCTGATGGTGTCGCCGAAGTGGCTTCTATTGGTGGATATGTAAAGGAATACCAAATTGATGTGGACCCTGCCGCAATGCGGGAACATAATGTAACCTTGTCTGAAGTTTTCAACGCGGTACGAAATTCAAATTTGGATGTTGGGGCTCGAACAATTGAAGTAAACCGAGTGGAGTATGTTGTACGTGGATTAGGATTCATCAAAAATTTAGATGATATCAATTATACTGTGATCAAAACCACTGATAATATCCCCATCTATATAAAAGATGTAGCAAATGTCGCACTGGGACCAGGGTTGAGACGAGGAGCGTTGGATAAGGAAGGAGTAGAAGTTGTCGGTGGTGTTGTGGTTGCTCGATTTGGTGAAAATCCATTGGCAGTTATCAAAAATGTGAAAGAAAAAATCCGTGAGATCTCTCCCGGTTTACCAGATAAACTCCTTGCTGATGGTAGCAGGTCTCAGGTGACGATTGTGCCATTTTATGATCGCACTGGATTGATAAATGAAACACTGGGTACCCTAAATCATGCCCTCAGGGATGAAATTCTTATCACCCTCATTGTCGTCATCATTATGGTAATGCATCTAAAAACATCTATCCTCATTGGCGGACTGCTACCGATAACGGTGCTTATTGTATTTGTTGGCATGAAGCTTTTTGGTGTCGATGCCAATATCGTCGCACTTTCTGGGATTGCTATTGCTATTGGGACCATTGTAGATATGGGAATTGTCGTTTCGGAGAATATGCTAAAACACCTGGATGAAGCGGACGAGTCAGAGAACAGATTGGAGGTGCTTTTTAAGGCTGCTTCTGAAGTGGGAGGTGCGGTAATGACTGCAGTAGCAACGACGGTTGTTAGCTTCCTGCCAGTATTTGTCATGACAGGGTCTGAGGGTAAACTATTCAAACCTCTTGCTTATACCAAAACATTTGCCCTCATTTCATCATTGATTGTAGCACTTACCGTTTTGCCTGTTTTTGCTCATATTTTGTATTCTAAGAGAACTGGCACTAATAATTCAAAAACTCTTGTCAATGCATTCACTGTAGTTATTGGACTGATTGTTATGTTCACCATGAAGTGGTGGGCAGGATTGCTGATTATTCTTGTGGGAGCTTTTTCATATTTTGCGCGAAATTCCAAATTGAAAGAAAAAAACTTAGAAAAAGGCGGTGGAATAGCAAAAGTATTAAACTGGCTTCCGTCAGCAGGAAACTGGATAGTCGTGACTATCATCGCAATTGTTCTTTCATATACCTGGATGCCCCTTGGTGTTGGAAATGGCAGTCTTTTAAATATCATTTTTGTGATTTTGATTTTGACGGTGGTTTTATCCGCATTATTGTTTTTCACAAAAGTATATCCAAAAGCATTAAAATGGTCCCTGGACCATAAACTCCTAACGCTTTCCGGTCCCGGTTTACTTGTTTTAATGGGTTTATTTGTTTGGATTGGTTTCGGAAATATTTTTGGATTTCTCCCTGATTATTTGAAAAGCAATAGAATCTATAGTGGTATTGCCCACACCTTCCCCGGACTTGGTAAAGAGTTCATGCCGCCTCTGGATGAAGGCTCCTATCTTTATATGCCAACAACGATGCCTCATGCCGGTATGGAAGAATCTGTGGATGTCCTGCAGAAATTGGATATGGCTCTTTATTCAGTACCCGAAGTGGAAGTAGTGGTTGGAAAACTGGGACGGGCGGAAACCCCCCTTGACCCGGCACCAATTTCTATGGTTGAAACAATAGTTGGATATAAATCCGAATATAAAACTGATGAAAATGGAAAACATCTTCGATTCAAGGTAAACAAAGAAGGGGAATTCCTTCGAGACAACAGTGATGAACTTATTCCAGATCCGAAAGGTAAACCCTATCGACAGTGGCGTGATAACATTCGGACTCCCGATGATATATGGGATGAACTGGTAAAAGCAGCACAAATCCCCGGGACAACTTCGGCACCAAAATTACAGCCCATTGCCACTCGACTGGTAATGCTTCAAAGTGGTATGCGGGCGCCTATGGGGATTAAGGTAAAAGGTCCAAATTTGGAAATTATCGATGAGGTAGGACTCAAACTGGAAAAACTATTGAAAGAAGTTCCCGGTGTTGCACCGGCAATGGTTTTTGCTGATCGCATTGTCGGTAAACCTTATCTGGAAATAGATATAGATCGAAAGGCCATTGCCAGATACGGGATTCAAATGCGTAAAATGCAGGATGTCATCGAGGTGGCTATTGGCGGTAAGCCCATTACCAATACCATTGAAGGACGGGAAAGATATCCAATTAGAGTCCGCTACCTCAGGGAACTCCGGGATAATATCGAGTCACTTGATCATATTCTTGTACCTGCAGCCAATGGGGCGCAGATTCCATTAAGTCAACTTGCCACCATCAACTATGTTCGGGGACCCCAGGTCATCAAGAGTGAGGATACCTTTTTGTTGGGATATGTATTATTTGATAAACAGGATGGATTTGCCGAGGTGGACGTTGTTGAAAATGCCCAGCAATATCTTAATCATAAAATAGAAATAGGCGAATTGATCATTCCTGCTGGTGTCAGTTATACATTTGCTGGTTCATACGAAAATCAGATTCGTGCGGTGAAAAAGTTGAGAATTATTCTGCCTCTTGCTCTATTTCTTATATTTATGATATTGTATTTTCAATTCAAAACGGTCTCAACTTCCCTCATCGTATTCTCTGGGATCTTTGTTGCCTGGTCAGGTGGTTTTCTTATGATCTGGTTATATGGACAGGGATGGTTTATGAATTTCTCAATATTTGATGTAAATATGCGGGATCTGTTCCAGATGCATCCTATAAATCTCAGTGTGGCAGTATGGGTAGGATTTTTGGCCTTATTCGGTATTGCCACAGATGATGGTGTGATTATCAGTACGTATCTGAAGCAAAGCTTTTCTGAACGAAAACCAACATCAATCAAAGAGATCAGAGAAGCAACGGTATTTGCTGGTAGTAGGAGAATTCGTCCGGCTATGATGACAGCCAGTACAACAATTTTAGCCCTAATTCCTGTTTTAACCTCCACCGGGAGAGGATCGGATGTAATGGTACCAATGGCAATTCCCTCGTTTGGTGGGATGGTATTCGTTATCCTAACAACATTCGTTGTTCCCATACTGTATGCTGCAGTTGCTGAGCGACAATTTAATTCACAAAAAAGAAAATACTAAATAATTTGATAATTGAAAAATAAATCAGAAAAGGAAAATGTAATGAAAATAATAAAAATGATAACAATAATGTGGTTGCTGACGGCATTTGCATTTAATAGTCATAATGATGATCAATCACAAAAATCAAATAATGAAAAGCAACAGGCTACTATTAATGTGCATTTACCATCAATTCAATGTGGGATGTGCGAAAACAATATCAAAAAAGGATTATACAAAGTAAAAGGGGTTAACACTGTAAATGTGGACATTGATACTAAGGTAGGGGAAGTCACCTTTGATCCTAAAAAGATAAGCGAAAAAGAAATCGAAAAATCTATTGCCGGATTAGGATATTGGGCAAACAATACACCTGCGGATAAAAAAGCCTATGCAAAATTAGATGGTTGCTGTCAGATGTCTGAAACGGAGTATATCCAGCTGATAAAAGAATCAAAAAAAATCTCACATGAACAGCGTGATATGGATAAAAAGGATCATGTCAGCATGATAAGGGATGAGCATAGTGCCAATACAAAAATGATCATGATTGCTTTACCGACGATACAATGCGGTATGTGTAAAAATCGAATTGAAAAGAGTATGTCAAAAATGGATGGTATTATCAATGTAAACGTTGATGTTGATAATAATCAGGGACATTTTGTTTATGATACCTCCAAAATTAGTCTGTCGGATATTGAATCGGCAATTTCTGAAATTGGGTATCAGGCCAATAAATCACCGGCAAATAAAAGTGCCTATGAACAATTACCTGGATGCTGTAAAGTAAATTAACCCACACTATAATGCTTACAGGAATTAGATCAATTTTCTTGACCAAGAATGAATAAACAATTTATTATATCTGTAAAAAAACAAACATAAAAGAGTAAAGAAAAGGAATAAAATGAAAAATATTTTAATAATACTTATGCTGCTGCTTATTGTAGCCTGTGGAAAAACGGAACATGATTCTGAAGTGAAACAAGGTGCATCAATGGCAGAATCTCATGAACACGAAGGCGATGATATGGCCATGCATAGTGAACCAGAAATTGCTGATGACGAGCGACTAATCTACTTTACATGTCCAATGGATTCACATAAACATATCAGCCATGTTGATCCAGGAAAATGTGAAGAATGCAACATGGATTTGGTGGCAGGTGTAATTACAACCAAAGATAAAATGGATTATTACGGATGTCCAATGTTAATTCATAGTAGCGTCCGCCAGGATTCAGAGGGAACCTGTGAAGATTGTGGTATGAAGCTCATGCCAATGAGATTGGTAAAATCATAAAAGTTTGAGTCTAATAAATTTGTCGTTATGTCTTGCACTTTTGAAATAGAGGTGTTGATGTAACTGGTCAAAACAGGCTAGATCATTAAACTGGGGTACTCTTCAAAATTCTAAAAATAAATAGTAGATTTGTGATGAGTGCCCCAAGCAGAATATATCTCAGGGAGAATAAAATAAATGAAGGAAGTAGTTTTCAAAGTAAATGATATGACCTGTGGCGGATGTGCCGGTAAGATACAAAAGGCAATTGAGGAGTCAGATGTTTCCTTAAAGGTGAATATAGATATCGATAAAAAAAAGGTCAGTGTAACAGGAAATATTACGGAAACTGATGCAAAAGAAATCATCATAAATACTGGATACACACCAGAGAAGTTTAAAAAAGGATGGTTCGGTCGGTAGCGAAATTACTCAATCCATAAACATTTCCATTTTAATTATATACAATTAAACCCGGAGGTATCAATGTTAAGTAAAAAAATATTTTCAAAATTAATTATAACAATAATTTCCATTGGCGTGGGATTGTCTCAGGAATGGATACCCATTGAATCTGGATTTGCCGGGAGTATCACCTCATTATCGTTTGCCAATGACAGTCATGGGGCAGCATCATGTTCAAACGGAGTTATACTAAAAACGGTAGACTCAGGGTTGACATGGTCAACTATTCAATCACCAGCCACATCAACTTTAAATGATATTTCATATATCAACGAAGACATTATCGTTGCTGTTGGTGATGGTCCGATAATCATTCGATCTGTGAATGGCGGTGTAGATTGGTCAATTATTCCCTCAGGAATATCATACGGTCTATTATCAGTGGATATTGATAGTTCAGGAAATGGAATTGCCGGTGGATTTGGACAAACGATTATTATCACAGATGATTATGGTGCTTCCTGGTCAACCTATCAAACCGATATGTTTGGAGGAAAATTCTCCGGTGCCCATATGATTGATGACAATATTGGATTTGTTTTTGGAGAAAATTCTATTTTTGGCCCATTGGTTGCAAGAACCACAAATGGTGGGGCATCCTGGCAATTCGATTCCTTTTACCTGGTGGAAAATGATGTGAGTTATGAAGGATATCTACTGGATGGATATTTTTTTGATGCAAATCATGGTCAGATTATCGGACATCGCTTTGATAATCACGGCGCTATATCCACAACAGAGGATTATTCAAACTGGTCTACGCTACACTTTTTTGATACATTAAATGACATTGATTTCATGAATGAAAATGAAGGGTTTGCATCTGGAGCCAACGGTTTAGTTTTATCTACAATAGATGGTGGAGAAAGCTGGAGTGAAGAGTATATGGCTGAAAGTCTCACATTGAATACTATTGCAGTAGTAGGAGAATCTGTCATTCTTACAGCTGGAGAATTTGGCACAATATTCCGTCAGGCTTTAGGCCCCTCTGGAATTATTGGAGATGTTAATAATGACGGCTCAGTTGATGTATTGGATATTGTTAGAATTGTAAATATTATTGTGGGAAATTTACCTGAACCAACTGGATATGAACTCTGGGCTGGTGATTTCAATGCCGATGGCAATTTAAATGTGTTAGATGTGATTGCCATAATTAACGTCATAATTGGTACTAATTAGACATGTCCATTCTGGAGCTATGAAAGAACTAGCAAAATTCCACGATCTTTTTTCAGGTCATGCAAAACTGTATTAGGAGGTCCGGCCAGGATATCCAATAGAAATATTTGAATTTATCACTGCTAATGTGAATCATACAGAGATCGCCTGGGATTGCGGATCAGGTAATGGACAGGCAGCAGTAAACCTAGCTGAAATTTTCAATAAGGTTTTTGCAACTGATGCCAGTGCAAAACAAATTGAACATGCAATAATACATAAAAATGTTTCCTACTCTGTACAGCCATCAGAAAACACCAATTTTCATGATTCTTCTTTTGATTGTGTGACAGTGGCTCAAGCGATTCATTGGTTTGATCTAAAAAAATTCTATAATGAAGTCAATCGGGTATTAAAACCGGGTGGATTACTCTGTGTTTGGGGATATACCTGGTTCAAAATCTCTGATGATATTGATGAAATTGTAGAAAAAACTCTCATCACTTCTCTAAAAGATTATTGGGCACCGCAAACAAAATTACTACAGGATGGTTTTAAGGATCTGGTCCTGCCATATAAGCAAATTGTTGTTCCGTCTTTTGAAATTGTTGTTCATTGGGATTTGACTCAAATTATATCCTATCTCCATTCCTGGTCACCAATGAAATCATATGGCGAAAAGCATGGCGAAAAAGGAATGGATCTATTGTTCGAAGGTCTGATTAGAGTGTGGGGATCAAAAGATAAAAAGAGAAAAATCAGCATGCCAATATATATGAAGGCAAGTAAAAGAGACGTTTAGACTCAGTCAATGGGGATACCTTAAAACGACTCTATTGCTGGCTAAAGCCCTTGAATCGAATTGCCTTCCCTCCAGCATGAATGCCTGGGTTAGCCCAACATCTCAAATATACTCAATAACCTGAGATAATGAATCGACTACTTTCGCTCCTGACGAGGTAAGTTTTGCTTTTGAATGATGACCAGATGGAATAAGCAGACTATCGGCACCAATGACTTCAGCCACTTCATAATCATGGACTGTATCTCCAATGAACAATACTTCATGGGGTCCAAAATGTAATTCCTTCATCCACTTCAATCCGTTTTCTGTTTTGCTATGGGCATAGTGATTGTCAAGCCCGAGGATGTTAATAAAGTATGAACTGAGTTGGTGAATTTCGATGAGTTCATTTAGAGTATTTTGTTCTTGAGCAGAAAGTATGGATTGACTAAGCCCCAATTTTTTTACAGCATCAAGTGTAGGAATGGCTTGCGAGTGAAGATTTGGTTCGTTATACCGTTTATTATATCCAACAATAAATTCTGTGCCGCTTATTTCAAAAGGTTCTGACTTGAAATTAAAGCCCAATTTTCTGTAATAATCCTTTACTGGGAAATCAAAAGTTTCCATGTACCTATCCCTAGTGAGTAAAGGCATATTTCGACGTGAGAGAACATTATTCATCACTTCCACACATAACCATGCATCATCAAACAAAGTACCGTTCCAGTCCCAGATAATATGTTTATATTTCATTCTGAAAGATCCAGACTCCTCAGAAATTTTAATGTGTAAATTCCAGAATCATGATTATCACCCCAGGTAATTTGGATGGCATAATGCCCCACTTTTTTTACATTTACTATATCCCAGGCTGATTCCGATTTTTTGATATCAGGACCAATATAGACATTGCCAAGAACATCCTTTTCACCGGCACAATGTGCACATGGGCATTTATTCCGTAATGTTTTGTAATCGATAAAACTTTCTTTATTATCATCCCATTTAATGGCCATTCCAGCTGGAAATACCTGTATGTCGTCAATTTTATGACCCATTAGCAATCCTTATTTATTCTCAGTATAAAATGAATAGGTCAATTCAGTCTTAGAGTCAGCGTCAATATCAACAAGAAATACAGCAGTTCTGGAATCTTTTTTGGAATAATCATGGCTTTTATCTCGGATACCCCAATCCGGACGATTCATAATCTCAGAAAACTCTACAGAAACAGTTTCATTTTTTGTGTTTGTAAAAATTACGGTTACCTCATAATTGGTCATATGCTGGTAAGAATCAATGTTTTTTACGGTATATATAGCAGTAATGTCGTGGGTTTTCCCAGTGTCAAGCTTGAAGTCTCCGCCCTTTCGTACAATGGGGGATGTATCAGAACCGACAAAAACAGCCGAATTATCGTTTTTAACTTTTTCATAAATACGAAATACGCCTCCTGGATGATTGTGTTCACCAAGACCATTTCCAGAGATGGTATATCGAGTGGTGACTGGCAGGTCCTCAACATTAGTATCACCTCGTCCCCGGTAATTAACATTGTGAGCTAAATGATATGAGTGAATAACCGGGACATTCTCTTCAGCTTTATATAAGAAGTGTTTTCCCCCTTTTGCCGGTAATAACACCTCACCTGGAATCCTGAAACGAATATAATCTTCATTTTTTAATACCTCAGGTGAGTATGACCTATCCATCTCTTCACCTGAGAACGATGCCATGGCCATATTTCTTTTTAATGGCATATGCGATTGACCTGAATTTGCGAATTTAATATCGCCTGATACCAATGTGAGATTTATATCTTCAAATGATTTCCGGGTGTGGTTTTGGACTTGAAACCATGCCTCCAGATTTGCTGACTCTTTATCAAGCATTGTGAGTGAGTATGAGGTAGACCAGTCAAAACCACCTGATAAATAACTGACACTCAATTGACAATTTTTATTTTTAGTATTACCCTCGATTTGTATAACTGGAGTTTTAGTAATGTTTGCAGGAATATTTGGAAATATATAATCGTAGGGCGGGTTAACGGCAATATGTCCATCAATCTCAAATACAGGAGTTGGATTTAACATCAGTAACTTTCCTTCAGTGGAATAAGTGATCATACCATCGTCACCGTATTTCACTAATCTAATTGTGTCGTTTAGATATGATGACAGAATATTGAAATTACTGGCTGGGTTATCAATAAAATTAAATGAATAAACCTCAAGACAATCCGAATCAAAAAGCAGTGATGATTGGATAATCTGATCTGTTAGATCATCAATCTGAAACGAGATATCGCCTTTTGATTCAAAGTTTTTATTAATATGTTCGGTATAAAACCCTTTGTTCTGGGAGTAAATAATTAATTCTCCAGCAGGTAAAATTGCTGGTCTAATTAATACTAATAATGAGAGAATCCCTGAAAATAAATATTTCATGATGTCTTCCTTGTTTTAATAATTGATAATTGTTGGATTAAATTCTCCCTGCTTTTTGGTGACAATTCCATGGATATCCTCAGAATATAAACATCCAAATTTTTTATAAACGAATCAGGGAGTTTTACCAGATCTTTTTCAGTTGTGATGATGGATTTAGATTTGCTCATCGCCAGACTGGTTTGCAGGCGTTCCAATATTTTTGCATTATATTCCTGATGATCATTAAATGAATGTAAATCTGAAATCTCAACGCCAAGAGCATCCAAAATATTTGTGAATGACTCTGGATGGGCAATCCCGCAAAACGCCACAGCGGCGTTCATTTCAGGTATAGTCACCGATTCATACACATTATTTTTATACTGCAGAATTTTATATTGATTCTTGCTAACCAGTTGGGGTGCTGATGAGTATTTTTGCATAGTAGCCATCATATGGGGTTGGGTTTCATCGTTGTGTTTTGTGTGGATGATAATATCTGCCCGCCTGAGATTTGATAATGACTCACGTAATCGACCAAGGGGTAAAAGACGATAATGAGATTTCGGTTCCTGTGAATTCATCAGGACAATATCCATATCCCTATTCACCTTTCGATGCTGAAAAGCATCATCAAGTACCACAATATTTACGTCAAATTTTTTGACCATTTTCTCAATACCGTGATATCTCTGATCAGAAACTATTATGGGTGTATCACGAAGCACTTTCCCCATCATATACGGTTCATCTCCGCTTTCTGAAACATTTGAACATAGGCTGATTCCATTATGAACAATTACAACCCCTTTTGATTGTCTTCCATATCCACGGCTGACAATACCGGGTTTATATCCAAGTTTTTTGAGCAACTCTACCATATAGCAGGTAAATGGAGTTTTACCCGTACCCCCAGCAGTAATATTGCCAATGGACACTATCGGAAGATTAAATTGATAAATTTTCAACAGGTTGTTATCAAATAGTAAGTTGCGAAGATATATCAATGCACCATACATGAGACTCAACGGCTGCAGAATAATGTATAATAATAGATTACTTTTCATCGTTCCGGACCTTTGTATCACATAATATCTGATTATCATTGATGAACTGGGTAACAGAATTCGAATCATCAGTTTTATCATCATTTGATTCGGGGAAAACCATGGGGGGAGATATGTGAATATGTATTGTACTGAATGGCTTTGGAATACGAAATTTATCCCAGGACTTAAATTGCCAATACCCTATAGAATTTCCTGAAATAGCAATTATCGATGCATTGAACTGCTTTGCCAAATTTATGGATCCCGGTTTGGCAATTTTTGCCGGACCTTTGGGCCCATCATTTGTAAGTGCAATCACCCTATTATTAGAATTAAAAGCCTGAATCATCTGCTTAATAACTTCCCGGCCCCCTCTATTACTGGATCCCCTTATCATCCTGAATCCCCATCTTGCGAGAATGCGGGAGATGATATCGCCGTCATCATGCAAACTGGCTACTGCCCATGGTTTCATATTTATATGTTTCATATAATTGACCACATAAGCAAGCCGACCATGCCAGGCGCATATTAGTATGGGATAATTTTCTCTCAGAGGTATAAGCAGATGTTCTTCACCATGGATTACCCACCGGCTTGTTTTGAATACGCAAAAGAAAAGCATTTGACCGAAAATGGATAAGATATATCTTCGTGATCCCCTAAAGTATGCCATCAATACATGCCTCAATTCATCCGGCTGATAATTGCTTTGGCGGCACGAATTGAAGCTCCGGATCCACCTAGAGAGTCTCTCACTGCATGAAGATTATTTTTGATCTCTTCCAGGTATGGCTGATCGGTAAAAAATCGATGTGCAAAGGAAAACAATTTAGAAACTGTTGCATCAGATTGTAGCAGTTCTGGAACGATTGCTTTCCCGGCAAGAATATTGACCATGCCGGCAAATTTCACTTTTACAAATAGTCGGGTTAATAACCATGAAACAGGATTTAGTTTATAGACTACCACCATTGGTGTTCCGAAAATTGCCGCTTCCACCGTTGATGTACCGGAGGCAACAAGTGCCGTACTCGCCACCTCAAGTGTACGCTTGGAATGTTCTTTTTCTATCAGAATATAATCCGGTATTTGCAAATTTTCCGGAATCAAAGCATCAAACCCGGGTACAGCCCCGATAATAACCTGGAGATCAGGAATTTTGTCTCGTAATCGAATTGCAGTCTTGATAAATAAACCCAGATGATTGTGGATTTCCATTTTCCGACTTCCCGGGTACAAGGTGAGAATGGGTTTTTTTGAATCCAGTTTCAACGACTCGCACAATTCCTGGTGATTCCCTTTTTTCCACACATCCAGCATGGGATGTCCCACGAACTCAACTTCGATACCTCGGTTTTCATACCAGTCTTTTTCAAATGGGAAAATCACCAACAATTGGTCTATATATTGCCGGATAATCTCAATTCTGCCGGATTTCCAGGCCCACAATTGTGGACTGATATAATACGTAATTGGAATGTCACAGATTTTTTTGATTTTTTTTGTAATTCTGAGATTAAATCCAGGGTAATCAATTAGAATAATGCGGTCTGGCGGATTCTGCTGAATATTTGTAAGCACTGTCGCTTCCACCGTTCTGAAGAATTTTAGATGTTTTATTACTTCGATAAACCCCATCACAGATAATTGATCAAGGGCAAATAGGGATTTTAATCCTTCAGCCTCCATGTTATCTCCACCGATACCGGAAAAGGTAATATTTGGATTTTGTTTCTTGAGCTGAAACATGAGACGTGCACCATGGTGATCCCCGGAAGGTTCACCGGCAATGATAAAGATGTTTTTAGACATTGATCAGTTTAATTCGTCGATGATATTCTGAATTTGGATGGCTAATTCCAGGGCTTTTGTGGCACTATGTCCATCTACCAAAGGCTTTCGTTGGTGAATAATAGAATCCAGAAAATGTGCCAGCTCTAATCTCAAAGCATTACTGGGTTTTACATCTGGTTTATTGTAAATCACATATTTTTCCTTATGACCTTCAAGCTTGAAACTTTTTTGGTTTTCTTCGAGAACCGGCAGTGCATCCTCCACCCGATAAGACTCTACAGATCCAAGGAGGAAATCAATTGTAATATAATTATTATGCTGAAATATTCTGAGTTTTCGCATTTGCTTTTGTGAGATACGGCTGGAGGTCAGATTGGCAACACATCCATCAGTAAACTCAATTCTCACATTGGCAATATCAGCAGTATTAGAGACTACATTTACACCACTTGCATGAATATTTTTTATCCCTGCCGGCACCAGTGACAAAATGATACCAATATCATGGATCATCAAATCAAGGACTACTGGCACATCGGTACCGCGCGGATTAAAAGGAGATAAGCGGTGACATTCTATAAATCTGGGTTTGATATTCAAATCTGAGATGGCCAAAAATGCTGGATTAAATTGTTCAATATGTCCGACCTGGACGATGAGATTTTCATTTTCCGCTTTTTTCAAAATATCTCGTGCTTCAGGTATCGTTTTGGTAATGGGTTTCTCGATAAAGACATGACAGTTCTGCGCCATTGCTGCCAAAGCAACCTGATGATGAAAAGATGTGGGCGTGACAATGGATACAGCATCACATTCGGCAAATAAATCTTCCATCACCTCGAATCGTGGTATTTTGTAAGATTTACTGATCTCAATGGCACGTTCAGGATTCTCATCAAATATACCAATGAGTTCAGCTTGTGGGATTTCCTGAATTTGCTGGACATGAAAATTTCCCAAATGGCCAACTCCAATGACCCCAATTTTTACAGAATTTGTGTTAATCATAATAGTAAAATTTACGATGAAGAATTCGGAGACAGCAATCAGGACTACTCATAGATTCATCATCATTTTTTCATTAATAAGCAATGGCCTGACCTCCTCTTCGGGGGTCTGAAGTGCCATGCATCAAACCGTTTTTATCGATAACAATGGCTTGAACACCTCCGTATGAACTGTTAAACTCCATACTGCTGATAGAGACTTTATGTCCCAATGCGGTCAAATCATCTTGTACAGATTCAGGAATCCGTCTTTCTGCATAAAGTTTACTGCCCTGGTAATTCACTGCCCTTGGAAGATTCACTGCAGTTTTAATATCAAATTCATAATCAATAACATTACTGATAACCTGTGAAACGGCAGCTATTATTTTTGATGCACCCGGTGAAGATATCGCCATAAACGGGTGGTCATTATGAAATACCAAAACAGGGCTCATTGAGCTGATTGGTCGCTTCGAGGCACTCATCAAATTTGGTGATTGCTTCTCATAACTAAAACTCCGCATATGATTATTGAGCACAAAACCATAATCAGGGACAGTTACAGCACTGCCAAAATACCAGTTTAATGATTTAGTAATCGCAATCATATTTCCTTCTTTATCTGATACCACAATGGCAGTGGTATTCCCATCTGAATCTCTTTTGGGGGAGCCTGCAGATGCAACCGTAATAACGTCATCTGCCTTAATCAAATTTGCTCGGTCATCTGCATAAATTGATGAGCATAGCTGATCAAGAGGCACATCAGTAAAATCGGTGTCACCAAGGAACGCCTTTTTATCAGCATACGCCAACTTCATTGACTCCGCCCACAAATGCCAGCGCTCTGCTGACTGAAAATCCAACTCAGGCAGATCAAAGTTATCCAGGATTTGCAATACTTCAACGACTGTCGCACCTGCTGCTGATGGAGGGGTTGCGATAATATCATATCCACGATAATTCCCACGTATGGGTTTTCGAATTTTTACAGAATAACCGGAAAGATCTTCTAAAGATAAAATCCCACCAGCATTAACAGTAGCCTGGACAATGGCGTTGGCCAATTCACCAGTATAAAATCCCTCCATCCCTTTTTCGGCTATTAATCTCAATGTTTTTGCAAAACCGGAATTATGCCATTTATCCCCTTTTTGATATAGATCGCCTTGATCATTGAACCAAGTATCCCTGGAGGCCGGGAATTGCTCAAGACGATACTTGTGTTTTTTTAAGAGATTTGCAAAAGATGCTGTGACGATAATCCCCAATTTTTCAAGATCCAATGACGGCTGGATGACTTGTGCCCTGCTCATAGTCCCATATTTTTCTAAAGCAGTGAGCAAACCGGCAACCTCACCGGGGATTGCAACGCCTTCACCACCAGTAGCAAATTCTTCAGTCAAGTCCTTCCCATCATTTTTTAAAAATTGTTCATAAAATTCGTAAGTGGAAGCGGCTGGAGCAGTTTCCCGAAAATCAATGACAATATCTTCATCAGTTTTTGCTGAGTGGAGAATGATAAAACCCCCGCCGCCTAATCCTGAGGCATGTGGTTCTAAAAGACAAATTGCAAACGAAATAGCCACTGCAGCATCGATTGCATTTCCTCCGGATTTTAGAATTTCGATACCGATTTCAGAAGCAAGAGGATGACCGGAGACGGCAACACCATTATACCCACTGGCATCCCTATTTAAATCACTCCTGTTTTTACTGCCGTAAAGTGTGACATCATCCAGGTTTTGCATAGGATCGCGATTCAAATTGACATAAAGGATAAATACAATAATTATCAATACTGCTAAAATGAGATAATATGATTTTTTCAATTTCATCTGGTATTAAATACGATGATTATTCTGAAGATATGCGTCGATGTTTATATCCTGCCCGTAAAGAGCCCATAAGCAAGATGGGTATGAAAAAATTACTCAAGGGCCATGGGATGATATGATATTTCCATCTGGCAATGGTGTGAAACAATGGATTTAAAAATATATCAGATATTCTTTTTTTAAAAGAACTACCAACCAGAAAATCAGCACGTAGGGCTGGTATCATTTCAGGATATTTTTGAATTAGAATTGGAAGATTGTTTTTTCCATATTGATACATCTTTTCCAGAAGTCCATCTAATGAATATTCCTGCAGATCTGTTGATACTGGTTTTTCAGAATACCGCAGACCTTTTGAGTGCTGTTTCCAGATTGTATAGGCAAATAGGGTGTCTTCACCACCATATCCGGAGAATGATTCATCAAAATTCCCATAATCTTGTAGAACCTCTCGCTTTACGGACATATTTCCGGTAAGTAGATATTGGTACGGGATTGGATGGTTCTCTCCAAATTGCCTCGCCCCACGATACTTATATTGAAAGAGATATTTCCGAAGACGCGTGTTGGGATATCCAGGATCACCAAGCATCTTCCCAGTGACAGCGATCACAGATGGCTGGTTTATAGCTTCAACATGAGCATTGACAAAATCTTGCTGAACCTCCATATCGCCATCCAAAAAAATGATGATTTCTCCATCGGCATCAGACAAGCCCGAGTTTCTTGCAGCGGCGCGACCTTTGTTTTCCTGATGTCGGATGATAATAAAATGAGCCGGCAAATGTTGAGCGGTCAGCCATTCCAGAGTGCCGTCGTTTGAGCAATCATCGACGATAATTATTGAGAGTCTTTCGCAGGGAAAATCTTGTTTCAACAATGATTTTAGACATCGTTGGAATGTTTTTCCACCGTTAAATACCGGTACAATCATCGATACTTTTGGCTGTGTCTCGAGATTCATTCTACTTCCGATTCATTTCTGCTTTAACAATATAACCTGTACCATTAAACACCATGTTTTTTCTGGTATATCTTTCTAAAAACTTTTTTATCGGTATTGTAATAAAATCAAATAATGTATCAAACGGTGCAGGTAAAACGGCAAAATCAAAATAATTATGATTGATCTTTGTAAATCCATTTTGGTGTAAATAACCATCAAATTCCCGAGGTGAATGCAATCTTGGTTTGAATGGAAACAAATGAATCTTCCCTTTCCCCATGATCCGGTCTTTCAGAATATTCATCATGTTTAGCAATATTTTAGAGGATTTCATTTTATCGACCAGGCCAGATGTCCACTTTCTTATTGAATACTTATTTGTCACATTGATAATCAAGTACCCATCAGATCTCAAAACTCTTTTAATCTCACTTATCCACTCCTCATCATTTGCGAGATATTCAATAACACCAGAACAGATAATAAGATCAAATGACTTATCATCGAATTTGAGATTCTCAATATCACCCAATTCAAAAATTAAATTTTTATTTGATGATTTATGTTCAAGATTTTTATTAGCTATATCAATCATTTCCTGGGCAATGTCAATACCGGTTAAAAATTCAAAATCATCACTGATGGCAAATAATAATTCACCTGGACCACATCCCACATCGAGAATTTTTGACTCTTTGGGCAGTTGAAGCTCCTTGATCATATCAAGAATATAATTTTGCCGATATATTAGGGTTGGATAATCACTTTTCCTCTCATAAAACTCTTCATAATAGTGATTTGCTTCGTCTTCGTAATATGCTTTGACTTTTGATTTGATCATTTGCGAATTTTCAAATTAAAAAGAATGTTTTTTATTAATTGCCTGAAATATTTTAGTGGATATCCACTATCCAATTTACTGATAAACTGGTCCAAAGTATCGGTCCCAAGTATCTCTAATCTATTTAACCGATAAATATTATTTTGAGAATTTCGTTTTGACCATATAGTTGACAAAGCAGCTTTATAACCTGCTTTCTTGAGGTTCCTGACGGTATGCTGACCAATATCTCTGAGCTGTCCATATGGATAGGAATAGTATCTCACCTCGCTTTCAAGGTTTTCCTCAATAAGCTGTTTTGATTTATAAATTTCATTATAATCATCATCATTTTCTAAATGTCCATGTGAAATATGATTAATGCCATGAGATCCAACGGTAACAAGTTGTTCATTGGACATCTCTCGAAGTTCACTCCAGTTGAGGATATCAATTAAGGGATAACCAATTTCAGTATCCCAAACATTATGTGATCCAGTATATCCGGCAGGAATATAGATGGAAACAGGAATTTCATATTTTTTAATAATTGGAAGTACAACAGTATTTAAACTTTTATAGCCATCATCGATTGTCACAGTCAAGGGATTATCGATATCATAATTTTTCAAATTGTTTACATATTCGTCGATACTGAGGATACTATACTTCCCACTGTTTTTAATGTAATCCATCTGTTTTTGAAATTCAGCAGTTGCAATCGTGTTGAAAGCAGATCGCTCACCAATATTGTGATACATCAGAATCATGAATAGTATTTTGCGGCCATATTCAATGGACTGGTTATTGGTTGTAAATTGAAATATTCATGTGAAAAGAGCATACGCATAATTGCTACATCACACCCCGTTTAACCCCAGCTTCTGATAGTAATTATATAATTGGTCTCCGACGGCTTGTATGCTATGCGTCCTTTTTAGCCATTCATGACTATTTTGGGCAATTTCAGTAATTTTCTCTGGATTTTCAATCAATTGAATTAGTTTCACTTTTAAATTTTCAGGATTCACATTTACAAATGGATGATCCGGCATAAATTTTTCATAATCTTTATCCATCAAGGTGAGGCAGGTAGAACCCATGGCCATAGCTTCGATTGAGTTCATTCCGTAACCGGGGGCGATATTGGCTATTTGATCGATATAAATATTGGCTTCCTGTTTCATCTCAAGTGCTTTTGAATGTTGAACATTCTCAGCAAGCAGGAATCGGATATTATGTGAACTTTCAAGTTTTCTGCATACCTCGATAATTTTATCTGAACCCTTAAAATAACGGTTTCTCGTGGCATGACACATGGTGATGGGTTGGCGAATAGAATAATCTGGCTGGTATTGATCAATATCAAATACAAGATGAAGATATTTTAAGTTTGGATGTTTTGGCAGTAAATCTAATTCACTTGTCAGATTCAAATCCGTCATTTTATCGATAGCCGGGATCACTCCACGATGTCGTAATTCCACACCGTGAAAAGTATTTATTACTGTACCGTTTTTTTCTTTGAATCGCTTGACGAAATTTCCATCACGATATAACCCAAGACCTGTTTCCAGATGTAATACATCATATTCTAAAAAGTCATATTTCTCTATTATCGGTTCGATGGTTTTTCGCCAAAGTTGGTCTCGAACGCTAAAAAATGATTTTATTAATGGGTTTGCCGGTTTCCAAACTGGCGGATATCCATCAAGTTCTATCTGTTGATCTGGACCTCCGAACATGGAATAAATTAACTTCCTCATCCAGATGAAAATTGGCGCTGGAGCTACAAAGGGCAAATTCAAGCAGATATCATCAGGAAATCCAAATTGCGAGGGAAAGAAGGTGATAAAGCGGCATTCATTGCCCCTGGATTCATGAATGGCTTTCCATGTATTCAAATTACCGACGACATTTTCAGGAGCTATGTATAAAATTTTCACAATAACGCCGTCGTTACAATTTAGATTTATTTTTTAGTTCGGAAAAGAATAACACTCCAAGTAATCCAATAAAAATGACAAAAAGGATTAATCCTTTTAGATAGTCAAAGTGATAATAAGATTGAATTGCAAAAATGGAGATGCCTGCGCCGATGACAGTTATCATTTTTTTTCCATGGTATGGAATATGGAAAAGGGATTGGGATTTGAAATATAGTGGGATTGTCATAAATCCAAAAGAAAGGCATGTGGCCCAGGCGGCACCGGCGATACCCCACTTTGGAATAAAAATTAGGTTTAAGGCGATATTTGATATGGCACCAATGCCTCGATAAAGTGGCAGAAGACGGGTCTGATTTTTAAAAAATATTCCCGGCATGAACAGGTCATAAAATAATAAAAAAATGTATCCTGACATGACAATAGGTATAATTGGAGCCGATGCCTGGAATTCTGGACCAATCAACGAAAAGCCGCTTACGGAAAACTTGATAAAGTACTCACCAAACAAAATGAAAACTATCCACATTGTTATAAACATGGTAAGTACATAAAGGGCAATTCGTGCAAAAAGTTCAGGAGCATCCCGATCCTTTTCCTTGGTCATGAAATATGGCTGCCATCCCAGATTAAATCCAGTTGTTAAAATTAGCATGAGACTACCGATTTTATAACCGGCATTATAGAGACCAACCATTTCCCTCCCCAGAATCCAATCTATTAGATATCGATCAGCCAAATCCATAATGATCTGAAAAATCGCCGCCGGTAGAAATGGTAGGCCGAATGACATCATTTTTTTAAAGAGCACAAAAGAATATTTTGAGAAATCCAGGTTTTTGATGACCACGTGGAGGGTAAGTAAAAACGATGCAATTGAAGCCATCAATGTTGCAATAATAGCGCCGGTGATGCCCATTTGGTATTGATACACCAAAACTATATTGGCACCAAGACTGACAAAAACATTGGCCAGGGCGATGGATGTAAACAATACCGGTCGGTTTTCAAATCTGATAATTATCAGGGCGCGAACAGAGATGGTATCCAGAAATAGTATGCCGGCAATATACCAGAACCAATCCGGTCTGCTCTCAGAAAAAAGTATGCTGCTCAAGGGGGTAGCGAAAATAATTAAGAAAAGTGAGAAGATAATAGATGTGACAAATAATGAAATAAATGCAGTTGTAATGACAGTAGATTTTTTATCGGGGTCATTTGAATAGAATTTCATCAGTACAGATGCCATTCCATAGTTATAAATGATCTGAATGAATCCGATGAAGGTGAAGATCAGTGAGTAGGTGCCAAATTCATGACGGCTAAAAATATTTGTATATACTGGAACCAGCATAAACGAGATAAATCTGATGAACAGATTTCCGAAGCTATAAATGAAGGTATCTTTTCCGAATTTACGCAGTGAACTCATATAACTTTATATTTGCCCGATTAGACGAAATGAATTTGATTTTTGTGAGATCAAACTCAAAATATTTTTGAATAGGCTTTTCTGACAATTCCCCGAGAGGTCAATTCTTCCTTGAAGCGAATCAATTTTCTACTGGGGGTCAACGGGTCTTCAGCATTGGGATCTTGAGAAACACCAAAATCCAACATTTCAAATTGTTGTGCCTTTGCCCAATTGATTGCTTCAATAACTTGAAGGGTTGCAGGCTGGAGATGGCTGAAATCATAATTTATCATATTATAAAAAATAATAGCGACCTTTGGATTAGCCGTAAATAATAATGTTCCACCAATGGGATCATCACCAGAATACATCATCAGTAGATTAATTTTTCCAGGAAAAAGCTTATCCAGTTTAATCAATTCATCCAGTGAATGAGTTGGTTTAGATTTATGTCTATTTTTATTCTCTTCAAGTATAGGATAGAATTGTTCAAAATGCTTGCACCATTCAAATCGGATATGATTTTCAGAGATGAGGTTTTGAAAATAATTAATGGATCGATTTTTATTTCGATAAATATTTGCAAGTAGTTGAGAGTTCTCCTCTCGCAAGTCGATGACGCTGGTGATGTAATGTTCTTTTACAGTGTACTTTCGCCACGATAAGGCATATTCAAATGTTTCGTCGGGAATCTTAAAATAAAATGCCGGTGCCGGGATAATAAAGGTCTCATCAAAGTCATTGGTTTTGCAATAATTCTCAAAAGCATCAAGTATGTCATCACACATTGAATATGAATTTTGTTTTATGGTAAATCCGCCAAAACTGGCCCCGGGATGGGAGAATAGAATTTTTTGATTGTCTTGTTCAATCCTTGCCGCTGGTAGAATTGCAGAGATAGAATTGTTTTTATAAAAAATTAAGGAGTTATCCTGAAATTCTCTATCAATATGATAGTTGAGGAAATCCCGGTAATTAAATATGGTACCATTCAGAGACTGCGTAACGAATTCATCCCAAATGGTCTTGTCATTTTGTGTATATTGTTTGACGGATATCTTCAATAGCCTAATATTTTTCCCGCAATAGCTTTATTAAAAACAGGTAAATTTACACTACCTTTTCTATGGGACTTATCCCCAAAAGTGATAATAATGGTGTAAAAAACATAAAATCTATTTCTGATAATATTTAAAAATCAGGTAAATTTTCGAAGGAATTTTAAATGAGTGACATACAAAAAGTACATGCGAGACAGATATTAGACTCGAGAGGCAATCCCACTTTAGAAGTGGATATGGAATTGGCTGATGGCAGTTTTGGTAGGGCAGCAGTTCCCAGTGGGGCCTCAACTGGTGTGCATGAAGCAGTTGAATTACGGGATGGCGGAAACGACTATCTTGGCAAAGCTGTGAGAAATGCCGTCAACAATGTCAATACCGAAATTGCTTCAAAGGTAATCGGTATGGATGCAGATGATTTCAAGCAAGTTGACAAAAAAATGATTGACCTTGATGGTACTGAAAATAAAGGCCGTTTAGGTGCCAATGCCATTTTGGGTGTATCCTTAGCTACTGTTCATGCCTCCGCTAAATCAGCTGGAAAATCACTGTTTGAATACTTGCATCCCGGTGGTGATTATATCCTGCCGGTACCTATGATGAATATCCTCAATGGCGGAAGTCATGCCGACAATAATGTGGATATACAGGAATTTATGATTTTCCCACTTGGGGCAGATTCATTTTCACAGGCTCTGCAAATGGGCGTGGAAACCTTTCATCAGTTGAAATCTGTTTTGAAGAAAAAAGGATTAAATACTGCTGTTGGGGATGAAGGAGGATTTGCTCCAGATCTAAGATCAAATGAAGAGGCAGTAGAGGTTATACTTGAGGCGGCAGAAAAAACTGGCTACAAAATTGGTAAACAATTATATATCGCCCTCGATGTGGCTTCAAGTGAAATATATGATTCCAAAACCGGTTTATATAATTTAGCATCAGAAAACCGGAAGTTAAGCTCCGAAGAGCTTATCTCATTTTACAGTAATCTTGTGAATAAATATCCAATAGTTTCTATCGAAGATGGTCTTGATGAAGATGATTGGAATGGTTGGAGTTTACAACATCAGGAACTGGGTAATAAAATTCAGCTGGTTGGTGATGATTTAACTGTAACAAATCCGAAAAGACTTCAAAGAGCCATTGACGAATCATCAATGAATGCCATTTTAATCAAATTAAACCAAATTGGCTCAGTAAGTGAAACTCTTGAAACAATATCCCTGGCAAAAAGTGCTGGATATGCCTCAGTTATTTCGCATCGATCAGGAGAAACAGAAGATACAACAATTGCTGATTTTTCTGTTGCAACTGGTGTGGGCCAGATAAAAACGGGTTCGGCAAGCAGAACAGATAGAATTGCCAAATATAATCAGCTTTTGCGTATTGAAGAAGAACTTGGCAGCAAAGCCAAATTTGCAAATATAGGATATCTCGGTTGCCGGTAAGACGAAATAAACGTCAAAGCAAGAGTGCTTTACCATTTATAATAGGTGCTGCTTTTGTGGCATTATTGATATTGTTATTTAGTGATCTGGGGCTGATTCGTTGGTTCCATCTAAATAAAGAACATAATAAACTGATTACAGAAATAAAGCTCATGAAAGAGCAGCGTATCCAGCTAAAAACCGATAAGGACAGATTAGAAAATGATCTGGAGTATATTGAACAGTTGGCACGTGAGAAATTCCGAATGGTGAAACCAGGGGAAAAAGTGTTTCGCGTTCGGGATAACAGAACAGTGGAGGATACCAAAAAGTAAAACCAGCATAACGGTAATGCTGGATAAAATAGAAGGATAACATCATGAAAACTCACCTGATAACCATTCTGGTTATAAGTATTATTTATTTACCAAATAGCAGTCTAAATGCCGCATTTGAAAATAGTCATATTGGATCTTCAGTATTCTCAATAGCGCAAAACTCACATGTCTATGATTATGTCTATCTAAACTCTCAAAACTATATGAGTTTTCCATTTCTGAATTCTTATGGATTTGGAATTCGAAAAATGATCAGAAATATCCCCTTGGGTTTTTCGCTGTATATGACGGGAGATAAACTCTATAATGAAATGATGGTTAATGTTTCTGTCGGATATCATCTGTCCAGAAATTTTGAAGCGACGATTTTGTTATCAGGGTACAAAGTATCTATCCTGAATCATGGATCAGTTTTGACAACATCAATGGGTTTATCTACCACGTATTTATTACGCAATGATTTGAAATTAACTGTATTGATGGATAATATCGGGTTTCTTTCTCAAAAACCAATCAATGATGATATCCCCAAACGAGGTAAGATATCGTTGATAAGTACATTCCTACCGGGGCAATCAGTCATTTATTCGATGATACAGGATTACCCATATCCAATTGATCATCGTTTTTTCTGGCAATCCGAAATCACCAATAATATCACTATCAAAGGTGGAATCACCTCCAACCCTCAATCCTATATTGGAAGCTCAAAATTGAGATACAAAAAGATGTCTCTCATTGTGGGGTATTTATTCAACCCCATCCTTGGGAATATTTTAAATGTGGGATTTGAGTGGGGATAATCGTCGCTTTGACAAATGAGGTTCTGAATCACAGATAATACGGATTTAAGGATGGCACGGATTTGAAATTATAATTTCAGTTTCTGATAAATAAAGAGCGGTCACTTTGGCTCCGCTCAGTGAGCTCAGATTAATAGATAAATATAAGAAAATTCTGAATCACGGATAATATAGATTCAAGGATGGCTCGGATTTGAGAATGAGGCTTAAATATTCTAAATAACAATGGGTAATTATTAATCGGAGGGTTTTCAAATGGTAGAATTATATCACAAGAATATTACAAAAAAAATTATCGGTGCTTCCTTTGAGGTTCACTCGTTTTTGGGTAATGGATTCCAGGAAGTTATTTATCAAAGAGCCCTCGAGTGGGAGATGAGTGAGAATAATCTGTCTGTTCAGAGGGAAATAGAAATGGATATTTACTATAAAAATTTACCAGAACCCATTGGTACCCGCAGAGCTGATTTCATTGTTGAAGGAAAAGTATTAGTTGAGCTGAAAGCGATAATACAATTGGATGATGTTCACCTTGCACAGGTATTAAACTATTTGAAAGTATACCAATTAAAAGTAGGATTACTTATTAATTTTGGCAGTAAGAGCTTGACATTTAAAAGATTGGTGCTTTAAAAAATAATGAAGTTCAATGACTGAAATCAGTGAAATCCGGTAATCATTATAAATCAGTGATTCAGCTCTTAGCAACCCCCCGGAGCCTCTTCACTGTTTCAGAAATCCTTTTGACCGTATAATCAATTTCCTCTCCAGTGTTGAATCTTCCTATCCCGAATCGTACACTGGAGTAGGCTTGTTTATCTGATAATCCGATGGCTTTTAGGACATAACTTGGTGCGATGGTAGCAGATGTACATGCAGATCCTGTTGAGAAAGCAATATCTGTTAAACCCATGATCATAGATTCTCCATTTGTGGAGTTAAAAGTTAAATTTAGATTACCAGGGAGACGATGTTCCATTGAGCCATTGACACTGATATTATCTAATCGATCATTTAAACCATTTAAAAAACGATTACGTAACTCTGTGATTTTCGCTGATTCTTCGATCATTGATTCTTGACATATCCGACAGGCCTCACCAAAACCGACTATGAGGGGGACAGGTAATGTCCCGGACCGTAAACCTCTCTCATGACCACCGCCAAAGATGATGGCTTTAAGTTGCACTCGTGGATTTTTTCGTCTAACATATAAACAGCCAATACCCTTTGGTCCATACATTTTGTGGGCTGAGATGGATAAGAGGTCAATGCCCATTTCATCCACATTGATCGAAATCTTTCCCACGGATTGAGCCGCATCCACATGAAAAAGTATTCCTTTTGATTTGCACAACTTACCGATGTCAGCAACCGGCTGGATGACACCAATCTCATTATTCCCGTGTATTATTGAAATCAGAATGGTTTCACTTTTTATGGATGACTCAAGCTTATCTAAATCAACTATCCCATCATTTTGGACATCCAGATAGGAGATGGAAAACCCTTCTTTCTCCAGTGATTCACAGGTATCCAGCACTGCCTTATGTTCGGTTTTAAGGGTTATGATGTGGTTGCCATTTTGACGATTTTGTCTGGCTGCTCCGATGATGGCGAGATTATTGGCTTCTGTGGCACCGCTGGTAAAAATGATCTCTGATGAATCAGCTTGAATAAGATCGCCAATATGTTCCCTGGCGATATCCACTAATTCTTCTGCAGCCCAGCCAAAGGAATGATTGCGACTGGCAGCATTGCCATAATGCTCGGTAAATATGGGGAGCATTTTTTCAACCACTCGGGGATCAACGGCTGTAGTGGCTTGATTATCGAGATATATTATTTTTGTACTCATTATGGTTAAATTGGTAATGCTATTAATTTTATAATTATCAGTGCGTCAAATTTACATAGATCTTTTGACAAAGGATTTAGATATCGTGAGACATGGTGATTAAATTATTGACTATTAATGAAGGATAATTAAATATATAATTAATGAATATAATCACAAAATATTTCATACTTGGTTATCTTCTCATATTTATTGGATCATCTTGCAAGGAATCGACAAGACCTCAACCAGCAGATTGCGATGTTGGACACCTTCCCTGCGAAGAAGACATAGAAGATTGTTGTGAGGTTACTTGCCCTGAGACTTTTCATAACTGTGGTGATTTCCTTACAGAATGTTGCTTGGACACTACCAGCCACGACTTCAATTGGGAAATATTCACCTTAGGTGACTATGGCTCAACTGTAAGGGATATGACGATAATTGATAAGAATAATATCTGGGCTGTTGGAAACTTTGAAATTGGTGATGAAGAATTTAATGCTGCCAAGTGGGATGGCGAGGAATGGGAATTTCTAGGATTTTATAGCAACACTTTGGATTTTCAGAGTATTAACTATTTCTCCGAGAATGATATTTGGATAACTTCATTCTGCCTGCCATATCATTGGGATGGAAATTTATGGACTCAGTACCATATTCAGAATATGGGCCTTGACGCATGTGTGGGTAATGATATTTGGGGCATATCTTCTTCTGACATTTATTTTATTGGTGTTGAAGGAGATATCGTCTATTACAATGGTTCAAATTTCATAAAGATAGCAAGCGGAACGAATATTAACCTTAGGGACATTGATGGCACTCCTGATGGAGAATATGTATTTATAGTGGGAAGAAATGACTCCGGAGAAAGTATCGCTTTGATGATTCATGACAATCAGGTTTCAACATTATACGAAGGCGATGGTATTTTCTCTGAGCCACATGGTTATTTAAAGGGTGTTAGCGTATTAAATGATACTGCATACTATGCATCACACAACACATTATGGAAATACAATTATTTAACTGAGGAATCAGATGTAATTCAAAGAGAAGATATTTTTGAAACCTTAGGGGCTACTCGCAGGATCGATGCAAGACAGATTAATGATATTAGCATCATGACTATAGTTGGAGAGATAGTACATTATAATGGTGAAACCTGGTTAGTTGATAATACTATTATTGACTATTACGGTCTTGGAAATATTTACACAAAGTCAATTAGTTTCAAGAATAATACAATTGTAACTGCTGGTTATAGCGGCAATTTTCGAGCTGTAGTTTGCATAGGTACTCGACAGTAACCCCCCCCCCTTTATTCCCTTTCATTTATAATGATATTCATTCTGTTGAATTTTCTTTTGGAATAAATCGAAAGTGTCGATTTATAACGGTTAGATTTTATTAGCATAAAGCTGTAAACAAATAAATGAGTTCAATCGGTTTTCGTAGGATAATTCTTACCACTGCGACACCTCCAAAATCATCATGTTGATAACAAGGTTATCAATGCATAAATTTGATTTATAAAAAATGACATGAATTGTCAGCACACAACATTAAAACCACCCGATAATTGGAGAAAATGTCAACACAAACACACAAAAGGTCTAATACCTTGAAGAGCTATTTAAAGGGATGCACATATTTCTTCCTTCTCTTCTTTATAAGTCTTCATTCTGCCTTGTGTCAAAATGCTTTGGTTTTCCAGAGTGATTTTGGTTTGAAAGATGGCGCTGTTTCTGCCATGAAGGGAGTAGCATTTGCAGTGGATGCACAATTACCCATTTTCGATATCACCCATGATATCCCACCATTCAATATCTGGGAAGCATCATACCGCTTAGCCCAGGCCGCACCCTACTGGCCACAGGGGACCGTATTTGTCAGTGTAGTTGACCCCGGTGTGGGATCAGATCGAAAATCGGTTGTGATGAAATCACGGTCAGGACATTATTTTGTCACACCGGATAATGGCACGCTCACCATGGTAGCTCATCTTCTTGGTGTCGCTGCAGTGCATGAGATTGATGAGAATGTGAATCGACTGCAAGGTTCTGAACTATCACACACCTTCCATGGCCGGGATGTGTATGCCTATACTGGTGCCAGGTTAGCATCCGGGAAAATTTTCTTTGCTGAGGTGGGTCCAAAGCTAGAAAATCAGGTTGAGTTAATTCCATATCAAAAGGCAAAACTGAACGCCGGCAAACTCCTTGGGAATATCCCCATACTTGATACGAATTATGGTAATGTGTGGACAAATATTAATAGAGAATTATTCGATAAGATGACTCCAGAATATGGCGATCGATTTTGCATTATAATACTGCAAAATAATGTGAACGTTTGGGAAGGAAAAGCACCATTTGTCAAAACTTTTGGTGATGTAGAGAAGGGGGCTCCGTTGTTGTATTATAATAGCTTACTCAATATATCCCTGGCTTTAAACTGGGATGATTTCGCTAACAAATATGGCATTGAGTCTGGTAGTGAATGGTCCATTGAAATATCACACTGTGATGAATAAATCGAATTCAAAAATCTAAATACGTTAATAAGCAGGAGAATTATGAGCTGGGATAATATCAAAAATATCAATGATGCAAAATTAAAGGTCTGGTCCCTTGGTGAAAATTATGCCGGTTCAGCCGGTTTATATTCTGAAGACATGGGTGCAGAGGAGATGGGTTTTCATGTTGAGATTCTTCCTGCCGGTAAATACTCCTGTCCCTATCATTTTCATCATGCCGAGGAAGAATTGTTTCTGGTTCTGGAAGGTGAGGCAACATTAAGGCAAAATGAAGAATTTCGCGTTGTCAAAAAAGGCGATCTGATATTTTTTAAAACCGGTCTTGAATTCTGTCATCAGTTTTACAATCACACTGATGATGATTTCAAATTTTTTGCTTTGTCCTCAAAAAATGCCCTGGATGTCTGCGAATATCCCGATTCAGATAAGATATTGGTTAGAAATGTTAAAAAGGTTTATCCCCGGGGTAAAGCAGTGCCTTATATCACTGGTGAAGAGAATCCTGAGAAATTCTGGCCAAAAAAGAAATGATCAATTCGAAATATGACACATCACCTCATTGATTCATCAACCACCAAGAACGCGAAATCTCACAAAGAGAATTAAATAAATTACCCGCCAAGATGAATATTAATCACACTCATTCCATATACAGACATCTTCTAAATACCCACAACTTTGTGTTTATTAGTGCTCTACGTGGCAAATTATTCAGAATAGATGAGTAAAATCTCCCGGATCGAACTATTTCACGTAGCAATTCCACTTGCGGCACCATTTTATCCCAGTTGGATACCGGGGTTACCACAAATGGAGAACCGCTTTGATCTGATCAAAATTACCACTGAAGATGGGATAACCGGTTATAGCGCTGGACCGGCAATGTATCATGAGAGACGGGGTTTGGGTGATTTAATCGGTCCATATCTCATTGGTGAGGATGCCACTGACATACCGCTAATTCAACAAAGATTGAGAGAAATATCCTATCTTGGCTGGCGTCAATTCTGGATTGAGCCGGCTTTCTGGGACATCCTTGGGAAATCAAAAAATTTACCGGTTTATGAATTATTAGGCGGTAAGGCAGGGAGAATAAATCTTTATGCCTCCACCGGTGAGTTGAAAACCCCAGATGGAATCATTAATGATGCAGAAGCGCATTACAAAGCGGGATTTCGAACCATAAAAATTCGTGTCCATGATATGAATGAGACCGATGATATTGATCGACTCACTACAATTGCAAAAGCGATTGGTGGGAAGATGAAAATCGGTGTGGATGCCAATCAGGGTTGGCGAGTAACCATCATAGGTGATGCACCACTTTGGGATTTGCCACGGGCCAAAAGATTTGCTGATGTTTGTGCCGATCATAATATTGCCTGGCTGGAAGAACCGCTACCAATGGATGATTATGAAAGTCTCTCTGAATTGAGATCCTATAGCCGCGTCCCCATTGCCGGTGGTGAGTTGCATTCATCCGGACAGGTAGAATTTGATACCATGTTAGAAAAGGGATGTTATGATATTTATCAGCCTGATGCCATTTTTACCGGCGGCATATCTCAAACCTTTGAGATTGCTAAAAAATGTCTGAAAAAAGGAGTGTCATACACCCCCCATACCTGGACAAATGGGATTGGATTTGCTGTCAACCTCCAACTCATGGCAGCCAGCGGTTTTTCTTCAACCATGGAATTAGAATATCCAGTCAGTCCACCGGGATGGACCGTGCCGAGCAGAGATGCCATTCTTGAAACACCATTTACTCATGATAAAGGAACCCTGCAATTACCAACTCTTCCTGGATTGGGATTCAATATCAACAGGAAAATCCTCAAAAAATATGGTAAAAGATTTTTTAATATGGATAAGAAAAGACTGATCTGGTTTTCGATCAGAACACGCGGTGTGAAGATATCCAAAGAAATTGACCACATTAAAAGAAAGAAGAAAAATTGATTTTAGCAGATAACAATTCAATACCAATTGTGTGGACTATTAATTCTCACGTGGACAATTACCTCAAATGGGGGAATGTTCTCAGGTCAGAAATCTACCCAGAGGCAGTACATGAATTCAGAAAAGCCTCAAGAAAATTAATGGTGATCCTGGAACTATTCCGAGCAGAGGGACAGGTACCCCAAGTATTGGATCAGATCAAATATTGGCAAAAGAAATTTGGCCCCTTGAGAGATGTACATGTAATCAGTTCGATGATTAGTGAAAATAAAATCCTGAAAGAAATCTGCGATACATCCACCAATGAGGAAACTGAAATCATAATTAGCAAAAGAGAAAATCTTCTGGATATTGGGTTCAAAGTCGATTTTAATAGTGCAATTGAAAATATTCTCATGATGGTTGAATCTGATCCTTCTGTTTTCTTTTTAAGAATGCGATATTACTGGTCAGAAAAATATAAAAGACTGGTTACGCATCTTGAAAGTCCAGAATCCAGCAATTTTAAATCGCTTCATAAATTGCGAGTCAAATATAAAAAAGTGAGATATCCTATTGAGCTTTTTCAATCGGCGAGGTTATTGGATGGCGATAAAGACCCTGGTTTAAAATATTGGCAGGAATTGCTTGGGCAGATTCATGATTGCAAAATCATTTTGGATTGGTGTTCGAAACATAATGGCGTGGATTGTCCTGATCATATTGTAGAAAAATCAGAAAAATTAATTATGCAATTCAATTCAGAGATATCTGTATTTAAGAAATTTCTGCAAGATAATAATTTGCGGATGTTTACATTATTCTAAGAATTATTAACATAGTTATAATCAAGGTGACTAAATAATTGAAGAGCTAAAATGGCTGAACCATTCAAAAACTTATTTAATCTTACGCTGATAGAAAATCTTTCTAATGAAATAATCAAAGTAGATCCATCGTTTGATTCACATGGATTCAAAGTTTCAGTTTTTGATGAAGATTGGGATAACCGTGAGTTGAAGGACAGAATGCATCACATTTCTGTTTGTTTAAGAAAATACCTTCCAGAAGATTATATCAAAGCAGTGGATATCCTATTAAAAGTTTCATCTAATTCAAGCGGATTTCAATTCATGTTTTTTCCAGATTTCGTTGAGATGTATGGATTAGATTACTTCGAAAAATCTGTTGAAGCATTGGAGTTTTTTACCACATCATCCAGCTCAGAATTCGCCGTTAGACCATTTATCATAAAATATCCTGGCAAAATGATGAAGCAGATGATGATATGGTCAAAATCTGAGAATCATCATATTCGACGACTTTCCAGTGAAGGATGCCGACCGAGATTACCATGGGCAATGGCTCTACACGAATTTAAAAAGGATCCAACTACAGTCATTAAACTACTGGAAAAACTTAAAAATGATGAAAGTGAATACGTCAGGCGATCTGTTGCCAATAACCTGAATGATATTTCCAAGGATCATCCTGATCTTATATTAAAGTTAGCAAAAAAATGGAAAGGTCAATCGCCTGAAACTGATCAGTTGATCAAACATGCTTGCCGTACAATGTTAAAAAATGGTGTAACGGAAGTGCTCGAATTATTTGGCTTTGGGAATCCAGAAAAAATCAAATTATTAGATTTCAATGTTGATCAAAATGTAAAGATGGGTGATAAAATTCAATTTGGATTTTCCATATCATCAGAGGAAGGACAATTGGGAAGATTGCGGATAGAGTATGCTATTGATTTTATGAAATCAAACGGCAAACAATCGGCAAAAGTTTTTAAAATTTCTGAAGGAAATTATCAAGATAGTGTCAAAAAGATAACCCGGAAATATTCATTCAAGAAGATTACGACCCGGAAGTATTATAGTGGATTGCACGGGATATCAATAATTATCAACGGCAAGGAATTTATTCGAGGAGAGTTTATTCTGCTAGATTGATGATCAACCGTACCATAGACGAATAAACTTTTTTAACAAAATTTCAATTTTTCCGCTGGTTTCATACCACCATGGTTCCCCTGAAAAGGTGATACGGTTTTCGGTGATTGCCTTCACATGACTAAAAGCAAGTAATCCTTCTTTGCCGTGAACGCGGCCCAAACCACTAATACCTTTTCCACCAAATGGAAGATCCGCCATCCCAAATCCTGTGAGAACATCATTGATAACAACAGATCCTGAATTTAGTGAAGCGGCGACTTCACGGGCGGTTTTTTTATTCCGGGTGAATACTGATGCAGACAAACCATAACCAGTTGAGTTTGCTTTTTTAACGGCATCCTCAATAGTATCAAATGGGGTAACCGTTATAATTGGGCCAAAGGTTTCTTCATTGCATATAAGAGAATCATCAGGTGGATCGAATACAACAGTTGGAGCAACAAACCGTGAAATATCTTCAGATACACCCTCGACCTTTTTTATGGATGCCGGTAATTCATCCAACTGCCTATTTATCTTTTTTAATCCTGCTGAAATAGTGATGGGACCAATATGGTTTTTTTTCTGCGGACCTGCAGACATGGATTTAACTTGTTTCGAAATTTGATTACAGAAATCAGAATAAATACTTTGCTGAACAAAGATATTTTCCACTGAAATACAGGTTTGTCCTGCATTGCTCATACCCCCCCAGACAGCAGCTTTTACCGCCCTGTTCAGATGGGCATCCCCAAGCACAATCATGGGATCTTTCCCCCCCAACTCAAGAATAGCCGGTTTGAGCTTTGCAGCACATTCCCGGGCAATTATTCGGCCGATATTTGTACTGCCGGTAAAACAAATAACGTCTGTTTTCTCTGAGGAAACCAAATGCTGACCCAAATCACCCTCACCATAAATAACCTGGAATACGTCGTTATAATTACCAAGAGAATCCCATGCTTTTTTTAATATGGCAGTAGTTAATGGGGTATGCTCAGAAGGTTTCAAAATCACACAATTACCGGCAAGGAGTGCTTCAACAACCGGTGAAAGTGATAAAATGAGAGGATAATTCCATGGGGATATAATGCCGGCAATGCCAAAAGGCTCATATGTTACCCGAGCTCGTTTATACTTAAGAAAACCAGAATTACGGGATTGTATCTTTAAAACTTTTTTGCTCAGGCGAATGGTATGATTCATATGATCCATGGATGTGAAAATTTCCAGGAGAGCCTCGAAAGATTTTTTACCCGTTTCATCGCAAATGGTATTAACAAGATCATCAACGCGTGAAATTAATTTTTTTCTAAATTTTGTAATTAATAATGATCGGGAGGATATGGACTCCTGTTTCCAGTAAGAAAATATTTTACTGGACCTGCCAAGCATTTCATCCAATTGCGCTGTTGTAGTAAGTTTTACCTTTCCAACAATTTTGCCAGTGCCAGGATTAATTACTTCTAAAGTTGAATCTGAAAAGTTGTTATCCACTAAACTATTTAATTAATGATTTTCATAGAGATGAATTTTAATATGAGACTTGTCATAAGGACAATAACAAAAACCCCAGGTTTTGTCACCAAACCAATCGAAAAATGATAAATATTTTATTATATCGTAAATATTTTTAAAATAATCATATCTCCATTCCGTTTTAGGGGGATAAGTTTGACCCCAATATTTGGAGAAAAAATGAAAAAGATTATGTTAATTGTCATCAGTTTATTGTTGGTGACAGCGTGTAATAAGCAGGACGATCAGGTAAAAAGTGAGACTGCCGAGACTGAATCTGCCATGGCAGTGGCTCAAGAACCTGAAATAAATGTTGAGTCTGAAACCGTTTCAGAAACTTCAGTGGAAAATAAGGAGATGGATATACCAATGGGAGATTTAATAACAACAGCTACAGGTCTACAGTATTTTGATCATGTAGTCGGAACAGGCGATATCCCTGGACAGGGTGATGTTGTTGTCGCACATTATACAGGCACTTTGTTGGATGGTTCAAAATTTGACAGTTCAGTGGATAGAGGAAAACCATTTGAATTCCCATTAGGAATGGGACGCGTAATAAAAGGCTGGGATGAGGGATTTTCTACTATGAAAGTTGGTGGAAAACGGAAACTTGTTATTCCATCTGAACTGGGATATGGTTCCCGTGCTATGGGTGATAAGATTCCCGCCAACTCAACCCTGGTATTTGAGGTTGAACTATTAGACATAAAAAAACCATTTGTTGATCATGATTTTGAATTACCTGGAACAGAGATAAAAACAGAATCCGGTTTACTCATGATTGAACATGTAAAAGGTAGCGGAGATACTCCAACATCTGGTCAAACCGTTTTTGTTCATTATACTGGAATGCTGGAAAGTGGTGTCAAATTTGACAGTTCACATGACAGAGGTGAACCCATTTCATTTCCTGTTGGTACCGGAAGAGTTATCGCAGGTTGGGATGAAGCATTACTTACCATGAATAAGGGCTCTAAAAGAACATTGGTAATACCACCAGGTTTAGCATATGGCGATCGTGAAATGGGTCCGATCCCGGCAAATTCAACACTTGTGTTTGAAGTAGAACTATTAGATATTAAATAATTTGTATTGATTATACGATATTTCAAAAAGGCACCGAAAGGTGCCTTTTTTTGTGGAAAATAAATTGCCTTCAAAGGAATTAACAGAGCAATTTGATTTATGTTGGGCAATATTAATTTTAAACGAGTTCAGCTTGAAAGTAATTTGGATTCTTTGGAACGGTTTAGCACTAAATTTTACGACTATTTTTTAATTAATAATATTAAAAGCGAGGTACCACGATTCTAAAATACATCTCTAAACTTTTGTTGACCCTGCTAATATTCAGCACTGTTTCCCCAAATAATAGAAATGGATTAGGGGATCTAAACGATGATAACCAGATCAATATTCTTGATATAATTATTGTTGTCAGCATTATTACAGGTGAGAATTCAAATCCAACGGAGGATCAAATCTGGGCTGGTGATTTAAATAGCGATCAATCTTTGGATGTTCTGGATGTGATAATTCTTGTGAATGTTATTTTTGGCCTTGAGGAAATTCCAGGGAACCCCGGAAGGATACTATTCCTTGGTAACAGTTATACATTCTACAACGGGGCATTACCAACTCATATTGAAAATTTGTATGAAGTAGAAGATAGCGCATGGGATATTTATACGGAAATGATTGCACCTGGTGGAATGTCACTGCAGGGCCATTGGAATAATGATAATACGCGTCAGGCAATACTGGATGGAAACTGGGATGTAGTGGTACTGCAGGAGCAAAGCACTAGACCGGTTGATAATCCTGAACTTATGTATCAGTATGCTACATTATTGGATTCCATCATCACTTTGTCGGGTGCTGAAACAATGTTTTTCATGACATGGGCACGTGAATATGACCCAGGAATGATTATCCCTTTATCTGAAGCTTATACGTATATTGGAAATCTACTGGATGCGGCAGTTTCACCTGTAGGACTTGCATTTGAACTCTCATTAAATACGAATCCCAATTTTAATCTGTATAGTGGCGATGGTAGTCACCCCAATCCTCTTGGGACGTATCTTGCCGCCTGTGTATTTTATTCAGTCTTATGGGATGAGAGTCCTGTAGGTATTGAGTATAATATCAACCCGGATATGACAATTGAAGAGAGATTGTATTTACAAAATATTGCCTGGGAGACCGTTCAGAATTATGTATCTATCAATCGAAATCGCCCCATAAAAAAATAATATTCCCTTACAAAATCCTGGCAAAGCTAAACGGGACTCACGCCTTGTATGAGAATGAATATAATCAATTTGATAAAATTACCAATTAGTACCTGTTAAAACCCACCAGGTCAGTAGAATAAATACCACTGTAAATATGAACTCAATAATGCCCAGTTGAGAGGCATGCACTTTTTTACCCGGCAGCCATACGAATGTACCCCAGAAGGATTTTAACAATCCAGGGATAAACGGAATTATCATCAATTTCAGTCCCACTAAAACCATAATGACGATAGGAATAAGTGATATTGCAATTGCAGGCATTCCCATTTTTAGTTTAGTCAGGATGGAGACCGGTTCATGGATTTTTGATTGAACCCGAATCTTTAAACGTATATAGGGGATGGCAGTACTAAAATAAAGAAAATTGATAAACCACAACATTAGAGAAAAATCGCTTATTGTCCCTGTATTTATTAGAAATACGGCAGGCGCGGTAAGGGTTAGACCGGCAATGCCAGTCATTTGGCCCATTGCAGTCATTCCCATTTTTAGTTTCACTAGCAGAAGATGGATTCCTAAAATAAAAACGGTAGCACAACCGATATAGAGTAGTTCAATAGAGAAATGCTGGTTAACAAGAAATCCGCCAAAAATAATAAATGTTAAACTTGATACAATCGAGGCGGCGAGATAATTATTGAATTGCCGGGTTTTCCTTTTTTGCAGTGTCATGGTCACAGGATGATGGGTGACAAAAAGGGTAAGGGCAGTAAAAAATAAAAGTATTCCCCCTGGAGTAAATCCACTAAACATCATTCCCATGACTAATGGTGTGATCCACATAGCCCATGCTCCATGTGCCCGCGGGATAATATGTTTTAACTTAATATTTATCTGTAAAAAGTTCATAATACTCATTATTTCCAGGGGGTAAATTTCCGCCTATGATACGATTAGATTCTATTAAAAAATCATTCAGGGACCAGGTAATTTTCGATGGTCTGTCGCTTCACATCAAATCCAGGGTGCGTTTAGGAATCATTGGACCCAATGGATCTGGCAAGACAACCTTATTCAATATTATTCGAGGTGAAGAAGCGGTGGATGATGGTAAGATTACTCTCCGCAAGGATGTATCCATTGGTTATGTGGCGCAGGAAGTGGAAACGATGGAAGGCAAATCCGTACTGGAAGAAACACTATCGATATTTCCCCGGATTTCCAAAATGGAACATGAAATTGAAATCGCCACCGCTGAATTATCTGAATCACCAAACGATTCCAGATTACTTGATCGATTGAGCATACTGCAGGATGAGTATGAAAAAAACGACGGCTATTCACTTGAGAATCGCGGTAAGGTAATTTTATCCGGGTTAGGATTCCATCCTGAAAAATTCTCAGTTCATCTTGAAAAACTCAGCGGTGGTTGGAAAATGAGAGTTGCCCTGGCGAAAGTTCTCCTTCTTTCACCCGATGTATTATTACTTGATGAACCGACCAATCACCTTGATCTTGAATCTCTAATATGGCTGGAAAAATTTCTTATGGATTATGAGGGATCAGTACTGATCATCAGTCATGACAGATTTTTTCTTGATCGATTGGTAACTCATTTAGCTGAGATAGAATTCCAGAAAATGGCAATCTTTCATGGTAATTACACAGCTTATGAACTGGATAAAGTGAAAAAGCACGACATTCTAATTCAGCAGGCAAAAACCCAGGGCAGAGAGATTGAGCAGACAAAAAGATTTATTGAGCGTTTTCGTTATAAGAAAAAACTGGCATCTCGGGTTCAGAGCAAAATAAAAGAATTGGATAAAATGAAGCGCGTCGACGTGCCAAGCGATACCAGGAAAAAAATGAAGTTTTCGTTTCCGGCACCATCCCGCAGCGGTTTAAAAGTGATGGAATTGAAAAATATTCACCAAGCATATGGCGATCTCATAGTTTATGAGAATCTAAATTTCCAACTGGAACGGGGAGATAAAATCGCCCTGGTCGGTCCAAATGGCGCAGGTAAATCCACTCTAATGAAATTGCTTGCTGATGTGATTCCTCATAAATCTGGTACAATTACAAAAGGTCATAATGTCGATATGAATTATTATGCCCAGCATCAGTTGGATGTATTGGATCCCAATAGTACAGTTCTGAAAACCGTGGAATCTATTAGTGAAGGACTTACCCATACGCAGTTGCGCTCATATCTTGGCACATTTCTTTTTACGGGAGAAAATGTTGATAAGAAAGTTAAGGTGCTAAGCGGTGGTGAAAAATCAAGGCTGGTTCTGGCAAAACTATTATTAAAACCGGCCAATTTAATGCTGATGGATGAACCTACAAACCATTTGGATATTCCATCTCAAGATGTACTGATTGATGCCATGCAGCAATATTCAGGTACTATGGTTTGTATCAGTCACGATCGACGTTTCTTAAATGCAGTCTGCAATAAAGTGACGGAAGTTATCGATGGAAATGTTAAGGAATACCACGGTAATTATGATTATTTTCTATGGAAAAAGGAGGAAGTGGAAAGACAACTCAGAGCAGTTGAAATTCAGAGAAATCCTGCAGAAATCCCAGCTGGACAAATATCATACGAAGAGCGTAAATCCCAAAAACGGGCAGAAAGAAAACGAAAACGCCTTATTGAAAAATATGAAAATCAAATTGCCCAATTTGAAGACAAAATTGAAGAGATCAGAAAAAAAATGGAAATACCTGAAATCAACAGTAACCCTACTAAACTTCAAGTATTAATGAAAGAAATGTCTGAGTTAAGATACGAACTGAACGTAACCTATGATTTATGGGCAGAATCCCAGGAATCATAATTACAATCATCTCAGCAATGTATCAATAGCATTTTTCCATTTCTGAAGATTCAATTTTCTGGTGAGCGAACTCATTTCAGATTTGAATACGGTTTCAATTTTTTTATTTTTCTTCAATTCATTGACTGATGACCAAAATCCCAAACCTAATCCGGCAAGATAACCTGCTCCTAAGGCAGTGGATTCAATCTGTTTTGGGCGCTTAACAGAAATATTAAGAATATCAGATTGAAACTGCATAAGAAAATCATTCTTTACTGCTCCGCCATCCACAAGCAATGAGCTAACAGGAGAGGAAAGATCATCATTCACTGCTGTCACCAAATCATTAACTTGAAAGGCAATACTTTCCAAGGCTGCTCTTATAAGGTGATTCTTATTTGTTCCTCGATGCAATCCAAAGATTGCCCCCTTTATATCTGATCTCCAGTACGGAGCGCCAATACCCGTAAAAGAGGGTATGATAACGACATCGCCGCAATCATCAACAGATCTTGCAATTGAGGCGGTTTCATCAGCATTATTGATTAGATGTAATTCATCGCGAATCCATTGAATCACCGCCCCGCCGATAAAAACTGAACCCTCCAAAGCATAAACTGGATGCCCCTGGGCATCACAGGCAATTGTTGAGAGCAAACCTGACGAAGATGAGACAAACGAATTTCCGCAATTAACAAGTAGAAAGCATCCGGTTCCATAAGTGGTTTTTAGATCACCGGGCTCAGTACCTAATTGACCAAAAAGCGCTGCCTGCTGATCACCTGCGACACCGTTTATGGGAATTGAGACATCAAATAATCCTGCCCTTGTCTGGCCAAAATTATCAGTGGAATTTCGGACCTCAGGAAGAATTTCAGAGGGGATGTCCATAATTCCAAGTAATTCCTTGTCCCATTTTAGTTCATGAATATTATATATCATCGTTCGGGAAGCATTGGTGTGATCAGTAGCATGAACCTTGCCACCGGTGAGATTCCAAATAAGCCAGGTATCAACCGTACCAAAAATCAGATTTTCATGAGTTGAATTATTGTTAATGCCATTGACATTATTTAAAAGCCAATGGATTTTGGGTCCTGAGAAATAACTGTCAATTACCAAACCTGTTTTATTTTTTACAATATTGGAGTAACCGAGGGATGTGAGTTGGTTACAGTATTCCATAGTACGACGGCATTGCCAGACGATAGCCTTGTGAATGGGCTTTCCTGATTGTTTATCCCATAAGATAGTGGTTTCACGCTGGTTTGTGATACCCAAACCGGCAATTTTCCTGGCAGGATATCTGGCAAAGACAAGCCTGATAAGTTTCAATGTAGTTTGCCAGATTTCGTCAGCATCATGCTCTACCCAGCCGGAGTGTGGATAATATTGGGTGAATTCAGAATATTCACGATGACAAATTTGTCCTTGATGATCAATTACGACTATTGTAATTCCAGTGGTTCCTGCATCGATAGCAAGGATGTATTGATTCTCCATGTGTTTGAGTCTCCAGTTACATGTGTTTATTTGACGAAAGACTGAATCTGCAGTATAAAATCAGAGCAAAATACCTTTTATTGCAATTATGAGATTAGTTAATTTTGCAAACAATGAATTAATATTTACCAGCAAAGTCATAAAATATTTTAAGATTAAAATGGTACGGTTAAATAGAAAGCCCCATTATTTATAAACTCGATTTAAATTCAAATAAATATAAAATTCCAAAGATGATTACGGGATGGATAATCTTTATCTGTATCCTGCCTTCAATCTTGTATATGTTTGGTATCAATTTGGGATATACGGGCAATTTAAATGGATTACAGGAAATCCAAACGTATATTTCAAATCATCCCGGGGATATTCATACCGAATATACAAAATGGGAATTTATCCATACTACATTGGAATTGATTGCTTTCTGTACGGCAATTTTTACAGCTATCCTTGCCCTCATTTATTTTCGCATAACAAAAAATATCTTTATTCCAGTAATTAGTATTGTTTTATTATTTTCTGGATTTTTAGATATTTTTCATATTCTTGTTGCTGAAAAGATAATTGCAGGTGTGGTTGATAACCAGATATTTTTGCCATTAACATGGACAATAGGACGCCTGATTTCTGCGATGATAATGGGGATTGGATTTCTCATTATGAGCAGCTTTTCCCATAAGATTAAAAGTCTTAAGCTTGTCATCATCGCCAGTGTTTTCTTTGGATTTCTGGCATATTTGATAATTCATTTTAGCGCCGCCAGTCCATATTTATCGAAAATGATTTTTACGGATCTTTTCATATCCCGGCCATTTGATATTGCACCAATCATAGTGTATCTTATAGTAGGTGGTTTTGTATATAGATACAATTCTCATAATATTCCCAGTTATTTTTCAACAGCCATTCTTGTCAGTATTATACCATATGTTATTGCCCAGATCCATATGGCCTTTGGTTCAACCCAATTGTATGACGCTCATCATAATATTGCTCATTTCTTGAAGATTATTGCCTATTTGATTCCACTATTTGGATTACTCACAGATTATGTATACGCGAGTGAACATGAAAAAACTCAGACTAAAAAAGCTGAAGAAGCAAGAGGACTCATAAAGGAATCCCAGAATATTTTCAGTCATGAATTCAGGACCCCGCTTACTATAATCCTGGGGAATGTTCCATTATTGTCTGACCCGAATGATATGCCGGAACCGGAAGAAATAAATGAGATTGCCAGAGATATTGAAAGTTCAGGAAGGCATTTGCTAAATATCATTGACGATTTATTGGATATTGCAAAGATCGAAGCCGGGGAGATGCGTTTTTTCCCGCAGTTTATTTCAACACAAATACTGATCCAAAATATCCTATCCGAGTTGAAGGTTATAACAGACGATAAAAAACTCGAAATCGAATCCAATGTTGAAAATATTAGGATGTATGCAGATCCTACCCATCTAAAACAAATCCTTTATAATTTATTGAGCAATGCAATAAAGTTTACTGAAAAGGGAAAAATTACTGTCAATGTTTATCAAGAGGAGGACATGGTTTTCTTCGAAATTTTGGATTCGGGACGTGGAATCCCAAAAATTGACCAGGAACTTATTTTTGAAAAATTCAGACAGGTTGATAGTTCTTCTACAAGACAGGTAGAGGGTACAGGTTTGGGTTTGGTTATCACAAAAAAACTTGTTGAACTTCATGGTGGAAAAATATCTTTGGAAAGTGAACTTGATAAAGGAAGTAAATTTAGGTTCATGATTCCAACTGAATTTCAGGAAAATGAAATATCCTGAGGATTAATTAAACCTAAATGTGCCAAATTAACACCGTTTATTCAAAGATTCAAAATATGAGAAATATCTATAAATGAAAGTTGAAAAAGTCAAAGGAAACATACTTATTGTTGAGGACAATCCAAAAACTCGAAAAATGATTCAAAGACATTTACTTCGGGAGGGATATGAAATCACAGAAGCTGAAAATGGGAAAACTGCTATTGAGCTGATTGAGCACAATCAGTACGATGTGATTCTTTTGGACATTATGATGCCGGAAATGAGTGGTCTGGATGTGTGCCAGATATTAAGGAGTAATCCCAGAAATGCGTCTCTGTATATCATCATGATTACAGCAGTTAAAGGCGGTGAAGAAAAAGTAAGAGGTCTGGATAGCGGTGCTGACGATTATCTGGAGAAACCTTTTGATGTAAATGAAATGCTGGCAAGAATCCGAGTTGGTTTAAGGACTGTGAAAGCCAAGCGGGATGCAATCATCGATAAACTCACTCAATTGTACAATCGTCATTTCTTTGATGCATGCATAATTCAGGAAATGAATCGAACCCTCAGATACAACCGTCATTTATCCATATTAATAATTGATCTTGATTTATTTAAAAGAGTAAATGATACCTATGGCCATGATGTAGGAGATTCAGTGTTAAGTGAAGCGGCATCAATTATCAATAAAATGTGTCGACAAAGTGATTATCCGGTACGTTGGGGCGGGGAGGAATTTGTTGTTCTCTTGCCTGAAACCAATAAAGAAGGTGCTTTCAGACTTGCAGAAAAATTACGCGTTGAATTTGAAAAACATGTATTTGATATAGCTGGAAAAGTAACTGCAAGCATTGGAGTCGCCAGCATGGCAAATGAATATGTTGATTTGATTAAAGTGGCGGATAATGCCTTATACCATGCCAAATCAGAAGGTAGAAACAGAGTAGTCGTTTTTTAATTCTCTCTTAGCCGATATTAACAAAATCTAGCATCGATTTATATTTCTGCATGAATTTTTTTCTAATATTTTGATGGGGTGATCCAGTGAGATGGGGATCTTTTTCGACAATATTAAATGCCAACTGACGTGCCTTGCGAATAATAGCACCATCCTCCTGAAAATTCACTATAAGTGATTTTCCATATCCAGATTGCTGAGTTCCAAAAAATTCGCCAGGACCTCTCATTTTTAGATCTTCTTCAGCGATTTCGAAACCATCATTGGTTTTTTCCATTATGCCCAGTCGATGCAATCCTGCCTCCGTTTTTTTCCTCTGAACCAGGATACAATAACTCTGTTCAGTCCCTCTGCCAATCCTGCCTCTGAGCTGATGTAGTTGGGCTAAACCAAATCGTTCAGCATTTTCTATCACCATAATCGCAGCATTTGGGATATCGATCCCAACTTCGATAACTGTTGTTGAGACCAGTATATTAGATTTGTTTTTAATAAAATCCTGCATCTCGATATCACGGTCATCACTTTTCATTTTTCCATGAATATAGCCAACTTTCAATTTTGGAAAAATATCCTTTTGTAATTTCTTAAATCCCGATGAAGCTGCCTCCAAATCCATTTTCTCTGATTCATCAATTAGCGGGTAAACCACAAAACACTGTCTTCCCTTTTCAACCTCTTTTCTAATAAAATCATAAACTTTTGGAAGCCGACCGGGAGTCACCACTTTTGTTATTATGGGTATTCTTCCTTTAGGCAGTTCATCTATCACAGAGACATCCATATCTCCATGATACGTAATGGCAAGGGTTCTTGGAATAGGTGTGGCTGTCATCGCCAAAACCTCAGGATGGTAACCTTTGTCAATTAGGATCTTACGTTGGTCCACACCAAACCGATGCTGTTCATCAACAATAATCAAGGCGAGATCCTTGAAAATGACGTCTGACTGGATTAAGGCGTGGGTTCCGATAATTAATTGGGCTGTTCCTTTTTTTATATCTGAAAGTAGAGATAATCTATCATCACCGGTTATGCCGCCCTTTAGAAGTACGATATTGATGTTCACTAAATCACAGTATTTCTTCAATCCGGTAAAATGCTGTTCGGCAAGGATTTCGGTAGGTGCCATTACAGCTGCCTGGCTATTATGGCCAATAATGATGGCGGCAGTCAACATTGCGACAATCGTTTTTCCTGAACCTACATCACCTTGAAGTAAGCGGTTCATCTGAATAGGAGATTTTAAGTCGTGATGAATTTCACGAAGTACTTTGATTTGAGCCTTTGTCAAAGTGAAGGGCAGGCGGTCATAAATTCTCTTGACATATTCACCTTTTTTGTCAAAAATCCTGCCTGTGGCCTCCCGAAGCACACAGCGCCGTAGGGCCATAAGAATTTGGAAAAAAAAGTGTTCCTCAAATTTCAATCTGAACATGGCTGTTTTTATTTTTTCCAGAGATTCAGGTGAATGGATTGATTGGATTGCGTCAGGAAGAGAGATAAGCCGAACATCGCCTGTATTGAGACCAACAAATGGATCAATAGGAAATTCTTCAAGCTTGAGAAATATCGAGCGCAACAGCCGGCGAAATCCCCGACTGTCAAAACCCATGGATTTTAATTCTGCAGTAGATGGATATTGGGCGATGATCTGATTGGTATTGATGGGATCCTCGCCGCTGTCCAAAAGGTCAAAATCTGGATGTACCAGTTTTAATCCATTATAAAAATCAACCTTACCAAAAAAAGCGACCAAATCACCTTCGATAAATTTTTCTGTGATCCAGGAAATACTATGAAACCAAACGCAAGTCATGATTCCGGTGCCATCAGAAATGGTTACCTGGAATGAATTTCGTTTTCGATTCTTTTTTATACCCTTGGCGATGACCTTGCCGATGATGACAGCCTCATCTCCGGCACGGACAGAATTGATTTTCATTATATGGGTTCTATCCAGAAATTTCCTGGGAATATAATAGAGAATGTCCTGGATGGTTTGCAGACCATGTTTTTTCAAAACAGCAGCCCGATGTGGTCCTACACCCTTGATATAGGTAAGATCTGACAGGTATGTCGTTTTAAAATAAGAGTTCTGATTATCCATTGTGATCAGCGGCAATAATGAGTGAATATATACATCTGCATTTACATAATCGATAAAACTGAGCGAAATCTATTAGCAGACTATTCCATAAGGGAATTAAGATTATCTTTCAATTTATTGAGATTCTCGAGATAATTACTCTGTTTTACCTGCTCATGTTCAACTACATGTGGTGGAGCGCGTAATACAAAATTCTTGTTATTCAGTTTATTATTAACTGCTTTTATTCGCCCTTCAAGAGATTCTATTTGTGATTTCAAACGCTGGACTTCTTTATCAAGATCGATCAATCCCTCTAATGGAATAAAGACTTCCATCTGGTGTACAACTGCAGTCGCAGAATGATGGGGTTTATCCAGGTCTGTCCCAGTTGTCTGTTTGTCGATTTTTGCTAATCTACCGATATACTCCCGGTGTCGATCCAGAATTAGACTCTGTTCTTTGCTGCATCGTATGAACAAAGAGGCCATTTTCCCAGGGGGTACATTTAAATGGGTTCTGACATTTCGCACAGATGAAATCAGATCCATAATAATTTTCATGTGATTTTCAATTTCATCAAAGAAATAAGAAGTATCAACCTGTGGCCAGGATGATGAAATAAGCAATGGCTGATTATCTTTTCTGAGATGAGACCAAATCTCTTCTGTAATGAATGGTGCGTATGGATGAAGAAGTTTTAAAATGGTTTTTAACACATGGAGGGTAACTACCTGTGCCGTATTGCGCGATTTTTGATCATCGCCAAATAGTCTGACTTTTGAAAATTCGATATACCAATCACAAAAATCTTTCCGGGTAAAATCATAGACATTTTTAACAGCTTCATTCATCCGGTATTTATCATAGGCCTGATCTACCTGCTGAATAGTATGATTCAGTTTGGAGAGGATCCAGCGATCTGTCAGATCAAGATCTTCATTTGAAATACTTGAGAGTTCCCCTGGCAGATCATCATCCAGGTTCATAAAGACAAATCTGGCTGAATTCCATAATTTGTTCATGAAATTTCTACCATGTTCAATTTGCTCTTCATTGAAGAGAATATCATTTCCCTGCGGGGCGATAATAAGAAGGCCGACTCTTAATGCATCTGCTCCAAATTCGGCTATAAGATCAAGGGGATCAGGAGAGTTACCAAGGGATTTACTCATTTTCCTTCCCTTTTGATCACGAATGATCCCGGTGAAATAAACATTTTCAAAAGGAATATCCTGTTTGAAATACAGACCAGCCATGATCATTCGAGCCACCCAGAAGAAAATGATATCGGGACCGGTAACCAGGTCAGATGTGGGATAAAAGTTTTTAAGATCATCAGTTTCGTCCGGCCAGCCCAATGTTGCCAATGGCCATAACCATGAACTAAACCATGTGTCCAATACATCCTCATCCTGGACCCAGCCATCACCTTCAGGATCATTTAGACCACAATAAATTTCATCCCCCCGATACCAGACAGGAATACGATGTCCCCACCATAATTGCCTTGATATGCACCAGTCACGGATATTTTCTAACCAATGATTATACGTTTTTTCCCATCGCTGTGGATGAAATTTTACTTTTCCTTCATTTACAACCTGCAGGGCTGGTTTTGCCAGGGGCTCCATCTTTACAAACCATTGCTTGGATAAATAAGGCTCGACAACAGCATGTGTACGCTCAGAGTGACCAACATTATTGACATAATCTTCTATTTTAACAAGTAATTCCAGATCCTTCAAATCATTGATAACAGCTTCTCGTGCTTTGTACCGATCTAAATCGCGATATGGCTCAGGTACCTTTTCGTTTAGGGTGGCATCGGGATTCATAATATTAATTATCTCAAGACCATGCCTCTGACCCATATCATAGTCATTTGGATCATGAGCAGGAGTAACCTTTACGCAGCCGGTACCAAAATCCTTATCTACATATGAATCTGCAAAAATTGGGATTTCTCTATTTACGAGAGGAAGGATTACCGATTTACCAATAAGATGCTTATAGCGTATATCTTCAGGGTTCACAGCGATCCCAGTATCACCGAGCATTGTTTCAGGTCTGGTTGTGGCGACGATAACAGATGAATCTGAATCTTTGATTGGATATTTGAAATACCACAGTGAACTATTGGATTCTTCATATATCACTTCTTCATCAGAAAGTGCAGTCAATCCTACGGGATCCCAATTTATGATCCGCTCGCCTCGATAAATCAATCCATCATCATAAAGACGAACGAATGATTCAAGGACCGATTTACTGTAATCATCATCCATGGTGAATTTTTCGCGAGTCCAATCACAGGAGCATCCAAGTTTTTTCAACTGTTTTATGATGATGCCGCCATAGTTTTCGGTCCAATCCCAGGCATGACCAAGAAATGCATCCCGACCAATTTCCCGTTTATTGATTTTTTGATCTTTTAAGGATTTTGTAACCTTTGCCTCTGTGGCTATAGAGGCATGATCGGTACCAGGCAGCCAGAGCGTATTTCTGTTCTGCATCCGGGCCCGCCGGACAAGTACATCCTGGACAGTATTATTAAGCACATGGCCGATGGTAAGAATACCTGTCACATTTGGTGGGGGAATTGTAATTGTGAATGGGAGTTTATCTTGGTCCTTGTCGGGTTGAAAAGTACCTGCCTCATCCCATTGCTGGTACCATTTATCTTCAACATGTGAAGGATCGTAAATTTTGTCTAAATTATTATCCGGCATATCTCTCCTGAACGATAACCTGTTTGGTAGAATAAACTGGGATTGTAACCCCAAAAAAAGTACCTTAGTTTACAAGAGATTCATAGGATTAAAGAAAGGGGATTTTTATATTATTTTCACTTCGGAGATTATGTATATCCTGGAGCAATAATTATAATACTATTAAATAATATTGATAAATGATATTTCATTTTGGTTAAATCATAACTAATTTTTAAAATCATCCTGCCTTTTCTGACAAATAATAATGCCACAGAAGCCGGGCAGCCAGAGAACGCCATGGTTTCCACTTCTCAGCGATCAATTCAAGATCGTTCTGATTTGGCCTTTTTGGAATTTGCTTGAGCATGCCGTATGATGCTGCCAGGGCAATATCTCCTTTTGGCCATATATCCGGTCTCAACAGAACCATCAATAAATAAATATCCGATGTCCAGCGGCCGATTCCTTTTATTTCTGTCAATGTCGTCCCTATTTCGCTGTCGCTCATTTTCTGAAGACTTTCAAGATTTAGCTTCCCATTCAAGATGGATTCTGCAAGTATCCGACAGTACAAAGTTTTTTGTCGACTGAATCCAAATTTTTTCAATTCTTCATCATTATACAATAGAAAAGATGAAGGTGTAACTTCATTGGATGCAGTTTTCAGTTTATTAAATGCGGCAGCTGCAGAGGCAAGTGAAACCTGCTGCTCCAGTATAATATGGACGAGTGTAGCAAAACCCGGTTGACGACTCCATAGCGGGGGATAGCCATATTTTGTCACGATACATTTTAAGTCAGGATCAATTATGATAAGCTTTTCTACCAATTTCGGCAGATTCGATTTGGAAATGTTGGGATGTTCCAGTATCAATTCTTTAAATAACCGTCATTGATTGGTTAAAAAAATTATTTAATTGATATCATTTTGGATGACAATACTTCATCATCAAACTGGAGACGGGCAAAATAGAATCCTGCCGGCTGATCTGAGGCATCCCAACGAACTGAATGTCTTCCCGGTAATTTATTTTCATCAAGAATGACTTCTATCTGTTGACCATTGACATTGAAAATACTAATTATGATATGCTCTTGATATGGAATTTTATAATTGATAATTGTCTCAGGATTAAACGGATTTGGATAGTTTTGATACAGCTCAAACTCCAGGGGAATACTACTATCATCATCTATTGATAAATCCGGTTCGATTTTTAAAAAGGCAGAAGAAAAACTAGAAAGTGATACTGGTGCATTCCAATCAGAAAAACCACCATTTTCATCCAGTGTAATACTACCAAGTTCTTCACCGCTAAGTGGATCTACTACGACATAATCACCGGCTGAAAATATTGATGAAGACAATGAAACAGCTGGATCATTAATGACATGAAGAAAAAAGTTATGAAAGGACATAATCATTCCCTCGTTTGAGCTTCTCGCATAGGCCAGTAGATGAAGATTATCTGTACTGAGATCATCATATTCGCCAATTTGCAATGTCAGATTTTCATTTCTAAAATGGATCATATTACGATAATGGTTCCAAATCGATTCTGGGTCATCCTGCAAAGTGGCCACATTAAAATCAACATAGCCATCATTTATTGGAAACCACGGGTTTACTGATGAAAAGCCAGCGTTTGGACCCGGTGACCATTGCATAGGTGTGCGATTGGTGCCATCATCATTTGAACCGGTCATGCCCACTTCCTCTCCATAATAGAGAAACGGAACACCGGGTAAAGTCATCAAGATTGACACCGCCATTTTCATTTTCAGGTCATAGGTGAAAAGATCGCCATATACTCGTTCCTGATCATGATTTGACAGAAACGGTGCATACTGAAGGGCTGGATAACTGTCAATAACCAATTCCATTTGATTTCTGATGTATGAAGGTTGGTTATCACGAATCCCATTAATTATACTGGAAGCAAGATCAAACTCAAAACACATATCCATACCATTGCCATCGGAATATTGCGAGACAATACCGGTATTGTCCCAAACTTCACCAACGGTTAATGCCAGTGGATTCACATCCTTATAAAAGTTGCGGAATTCGTTGAGGACCTGAAAGGTCTCAGGTGTGTTTTCCAACTGCTGACCATCCTCAACCAGGTATTTAATTGCATCAAGCCTGAATCCATCTACATTCAGGGAATCCAGCCAAAATCTGGCAACATCAAACATTTCATCTTTTACATCGGCATTTGCGTAATTATTATCCGGCATCCCTCCCCAGAAAAGTCCATAATAATAATCACCAAATGAATAATGCCAGACGTATTGTCCCCAGGGTCCTTGGAAACCGGGATTTTCTTCTTCCCAGATATACCAGTCGCGATAGGGAGAATTATTTACCTGCTCAGATGAAATAAAGTTGGGATGCTGATCGGAACTGTGATTCATGACATAATCGATGATGACTTTAATACCTCGGGCATGGGCACTATCGATAAAAGCGGAAAAAAGTTCAAGATTACCATAATCCGGATTAATACCACGATAATCGGTAACATCATATCCATGGGAAGATGGTGAAGGTGAAATGGGCATGAGCCAGATACCGGTAATGCCAAGATCGGTGGTAGTCGCCGGATCGCCGTCATTCAGATAATCCAGTTTTTCTATCAGACCACCTATATCACCGGTGCCATCATCATCAGAGTCATAAAAACTGCGGACAAATATTTCATAAAAAATAGTGTTATTCCACCAGTACGGTGGATCCTGTGCCTGAGTCATATTTGTACTAAAGATGAGTGATAGGGTGATTAATGCGAGGGAATATTTTTTCATAATTTTGACCAATTAATAAAGTTCTTTTGTAATGATTAACTCACCTAATATTTTCCCAGCTTTTTATTAATCCAACCATGTAAAGAATTCCTTTATGTAACTATTTATCCAGTATGAATCCAGTATCTCTGGATAATTTCATTATGGGCAGGTGAGAAAATTTCATCATCAAGAATCCCGTTATTTTTTTGAATTACTTTTGCCGAGGCAATATTATCTTTTTCGCAGGTAACGAGGATTGGGTTAATACCCTTTTCTTTGGCTTTTTTGATAGTTCCGGCCAGTAAGATGGTAGCATATCCTTTTTTTCTTGAGGATGGTTTGACCCCATATCCGATGTGACCACCTTCCTTTAGTAAATGCTCATTGAGTCTATGCCTGAGATTGGCTACTGCCACTACTTCCTTATTGTCTACAAGCCAGTAGGTACTATGCGGGACAAATCCAGGCATTAGATTTTCACCTCTTGCATATCCCTTGAGTTTCTTGATCATTTGGGCGAAATCTTTAAAATCCATTTTCAATGGAAATGGAATGAAAGGTTCGTTATTGATAACAAATTCTGTAACAAGACCAATATAACTATTTTTATATTCAATACAGGGGTGGATTAATTTTATGTTTGTATCGATCATATTAATTATAAAGTATTTTATTGATTTGTTTTGATAAAACTAAATAACGGGACTTAAAGTTATTTCGAATCCCTTTGGATTAGTTATGATCAGTTATAATAATAAAGCAATTGAATTTTGAAAACATTCTTTAAGATTTATACAAATGAATAGAAGAAGGGGGCAATAAAAGGATTCGCTTTACAGTTTATTGTCAAACCAATCTTATAAATTCAACCATGACAGTGCTTCTTCGACATCAGTAAAGATTTTTACGTTCCAGCCCTTATCTTTTGCGACATTTTCGTAAAACCCCAGGGTTGCTAGCTGATCATGTTTACATAAGATGGCTCTTTTCCATTTGCGGTCCATCCCTTCGTTGGCAACAACCATTGGCATGCTGTACAATTCGAATGTAGTCATATCAATCACGGCATCTCGGAGGTCGTTTAATAGGAAATGACAATTATATTCAAGGGCATGTTTTGCAAGTTCCCCAGCAAATTCCTTTGTCTGTTTAACATCCATCGTGCCGGTAAAATGACTTTTCAGACATTGAATGTTCGCATCATATTTAATGGTAAATGACATGATATCCTCTTATATTCAAACATGAAATATAAGGATATATATTAACTCTGCTGTGAATGCATTTATGATAATTTTGACGGCAGAATAAATTTCATATTTTTGATGATTAATGATATAATCCCTATTACAATCGGTCACAAATCTGGTAAATTCCAAGAAGATTCTATCAAATTAATAATAAAGGAGAAACAATGCGCTTTTACATTCGGGGAGTAAAAATGGTTTTTGTGATGCTGATCTTTATGATTCAGCTATTACCTGCTCAAGGTGTTACAACCGGTAATATCCGCGGAATGGTGACAAATTCATCAGATGGTACACCACTCGTTGGAGCCAATGTTGTGGCAAATCATATTGACACAGGAGTTCAATATGGAAGTGCTACAGGCGGCGATGGACGATATTATATTCCAAATATTAAAGTCGGTGGACCGTATACCATAAAAGTTTTTTATATCGGATACGAAACCAATTCCGCTGAAGGAATTTATGTAAAGCTGAATGAAAAACAGAAACTGGATTTCACTTTAAAAACTTCCGCTATAGAAGGATCTGAAGTGATAGTTTCAGCTGCTTTGGATGATACTTTCAGTAGCGATCGAACTGGTGCTTCAACAAATGTTGGAGAGGATCAGATGGAGTCAATGCCATCGGTAAAACGAAGTACAAGAGACTTTACCAGATTTGATCCACGGAGTGATGGTAACTTCAGTTTCTCAGGTCGTAACTGGCTGTACAATAGTATATCTCTTGACGGATCATATTTTGGGAATCCATTTGGATTAGACGATCCTGCCCCAGGTGGTCAGGCAAACGCTGAACCGGTTCCATTTGATGCCGTTGAACAGGTTCAGATATCGGTTATGCCTTTTGATGTCCGCGAAGGTGGATTCACTGGCGCTGGTATAAATACGGTTACCAAGTCTGGGACAAACACATTTAAGGGCTCCTTTTACACCTATAACCGTAACGAAACACTCATCGGTAACGAAGTGTCAGGTAATGAAGTCATTGCCAATCCTGACCTATCCTTTAGTCAAAATGGTGTGACTTTCAGCGGCCCTATCATCAAGAATAAATTATTTTTCTTTGTAAATGCTGAGATGGAAAGAAGAGAAGACCCGGGTACCAATTTCACAGCGGCTGTAGACGGAAATGATGTGAAATTTGGTGAATCCAGGGTAGATGCAGATGTCATGGATAGTATTCGCGAGAGAATGATGGATGTTTATGATTATGATACCGGACCTTACCAGGACTACCTTCATAAAACTGAAAATGACAAATTATTGTTGAAGCTGGATTGGAATATCAATGACAGCCATAATCTTACTTTTAGATATAATATGCTTGATGCGGTAAGAGATTTGCCACCACATGGTTTTGTTTTAAGTTTTAATAATACCGGCCGGGGTCCAAATTCAAGTTCATTGCCATTCAAAAATTCAGGATATGCAATCAACAACGAATTAGACTCCTATGCATTGGAACTCAATAGCCTATTTAAAGGAAAAGCAGCCAATCGCTTCTTCTTCAGTTATAATAAATTTCGTGATTTCCGTGTACCATTCAGCGAAGATTTTCCCACAATTGAAATTGGTGAAAACGGGGTGACTTACACCACATTAGGTCACGAACCATTCTCAATCCACAATATTCTGGATCAGGATGTTTTGCAAATAACAGATAATTTCAGTTATTATATAAATGACCATGCCATCACGGCAGGTTTCAATTATGAAAAATTTGAATTTTTTAATTCATTTAATATTTTCAGACATGGTCTATTTATGGTAACAGGAGATTTAGATTTACTATTTCCCGGGGCTGGTTATCTTGATTTTCTTGGTGCCACGACATTTTCATCACTGGATAATTTTTTCATAAGAACAGATCCCAATAATGTGGATGATTTTGTAGACTTCCGTTCAATGGTTGGAAGTGGACCATTTAAAGGTGAGGATATTGAAGTATCACAGTTTTCATTATACGCCCAGGATGAATGGGCCTATGCTGAAAATATTAATCTCATATATGGTTTAAGAATTGATATTCCAAAATATGGAACTACCCCTGTGGACAATCCCTACTCCCGTGGATTGACATTATTGGATGAAAATGATAATCCTGAAACTGTTGATCAGAGTGATCTTCCTGGTGAATCAGCTATGTACTCACCTCGCGTTGGTGTAAACTGGGATGTATTTGGCAATAACTCTCTGCAGGTAAGAGGTGGAACCGGTTTATTTACTGGACGCGTACCCTTTGTTTGGGTCGGAAATGTCATATCAAATCCAGGACAGAACCCAAATCTCTATCCTTTACTTACAGGTGATCCTGATGCAATTCCAGGCAGTCATATTACAGATAGCGGTGAAGGCCGTACTTATGATGGTCAGTCTACACTGCAAACCTCATTTGACTTAAATGCCATGGATCCTGATTTTGAATGGCCACAAGTGTGGAATACCAATTTGGCAGTAGATGCCTTGCTGCCAATGGATTTGATTGGTACATTTGAATTCACATATGGAAAAGATATTAACGCAGTATATGTGAGGAATGCCGACTTAGTCGCCCCTGCAAGTACACTTGATGATGGCAGACCATACTTTGGTGGTGCAGACAATAGTGAATTGAATCCGAATGGCGGCGACGGTGTATATGTTATAGACAATACCGATGATGGATACAATATGACCCTGACGACTCAATTGAAGAAAAGTTTTTCAAATGGCTTTGACGTGATGGCGGCTTATACCTATCTCGAAGCAAAAAACAATCTACGCTCAACTGAAATTGCCAGTGTTTTATGGCAGAGTCAACCGGTTCAGGGCGATCCAAATAAACCAAAATTATCATGGTCTGAGTTTGGTAACCCGCATCGTTTTATTGCTACCGGTAGTTATACCCACAGCTGGAATGAAATGAATTCTACCAGTTTTGGTTTATTCTTTGAATATGCTCAGGGCAACAGATATACCTATAATGGTGGCAACCGGTATTCATTCATCTACTCCGGTGATGTAAATGGTGATGGACAGGGTGGAAATGATTTAATCTATATTCCAGAAGATGCAAATGATATTCTTTTAGCAGACCCAACTCAGTGGAGTGCTTTAGATGCGTTTATTGAACAGGATGATTATCTCAGCGAAAATCGTGGCAAAATAGCCGAAAGAAATGGTGCTATCAACCCATGGTTTAGCAATATCGACTTGAAGGTATTACATAACTATACTGTATCTGCAATGGGAAGAGATCATAGAATGCAGTTTAGTCTGGATATTCTGAATTTTGCCAATTTCATAAGTTCTGATTGGGGTGTCCGTCAGTCAGCAGATCCGATGGCACTTTCACCATTGTCCGTTTCCGATTGGGATAACGGTGAACCAGTATTAGAATTTAACGGTGTTGAAAAAACATATATTGATGACCCAGGTCCATTCTCCAGATGGAGCATGCAGATCGGGATTAAATATTTGTTTTAATATGATCCCTACTAATTGATTACTCTAAAAAGCCGCCTTTGGGCGGCTTTTTTATTAGAAGCAACTCAGGGCAAGATGGTTAATTACCCTGACATCCCAGACTGGGTATATGGGAACTGATAGAAATCCACTATTATAAATTTATCGAGAACCATAACCAGAGTTAAATTACTGTATGCAAAGGAAAAATAAATGGCAATACAGGTAAAAGGACTTACAAAAAAATTCAGAATTTTTAAACGCGAGGCAGGACTCAAAGGTGCTGCCAAGTCATTTTTTAAAAGAAATTATGAGGATTTTTATGCCTTAAATGATGTAAATCTTGAAATTGATTATAATGAAATTGTCGGTATCCTCGGTGAAAACGGTGCTGGGAAAACCACATTAATAAAACTTATGGTAGGTTTGCTCCATCCCACATCAGGCCATGTTGAAATCAACGGGTTCACTCCCTGGGAAAGAAAAAATGAATTTCTAAAGAATATTTCCATTGTAATGGGTCAAAAGAATCAATTATGGTGGGATATACCTGCATCCGAATCATTTCTATTGAATCAGAAAATTTATGGTTTAGAGGAATCCAAATTCAAAAGAACCCTGGATGAACTGGTTGATCTACTGGATGTTAGAGAAAAATTAAATGTCCAAGTGAGAAGGTTATCTCTCGGCGAACGGATGAAAATGGAAATCATCGCTGCTCTCCTTCATAGACCTGGGATTGTACTTCTGGATGAACCGACCATTGGATTAGACGTAATCGCCCAATCCAAAATCAGAGACTTTGTCAAATACTATAACCAGCAGTTTGGAGCGACTTTCCTTCTCACCAGTCACTATATGAATGATATCCAGGAGATGTGCAAACGGGTGATTGTTATCCATAAGGGCAAAAGACTGTATGATGGGAATTTTGATACATTGGTAAATCGAATCAATCCCAGGAGAAAACTCCATTTTGAATTTACAAAATTACCCGAAAGTGAAAAGCTGGAAAAACTGAGAAAAGAATATGAATTCAGCCTGGATTTACATCATCTGTCCGCTCAGCTGAAAGATGATGAAATGAATCGACTGCTTGCCAGTCTGTTTGTTATGGACACCCCCAAAACCTTTTCGCTGGAAGAATTACCTGTAGAGCAGACAATGAAATCATTTTTTGCTAATCCTGATAAATTTGTGTGAAATTGAATACCGTTTTTAGTAAATATTTTTCTGTAATACGGATGACCTGGATCCAGGCATTGGAGTACAAAGCAAATACCGTCGTAGGGACTTTTGCAATTTTATCCGGTGTACTTATCGAATACTTGTTATGGAAGCAGATATTTCTAACAAGGGGAATTTCTGAACTTGGCGGTTTTACATTTAATGGATTAATCATTTACATCTTTTTATGCCTGGTTGTCGGGCAGTTAAAATCTTCATGGGTTACATCTATAGAAATGATCGATGGCATAAGGGAAGGGGAACTGAACAAATACCTGATCAGACCCATTTCCTATTATGTCTATCATCTAATGTTATTTATTGGTCAGAACTCGCTATATTATATCACTTATTTTTTTCTGGTTGTAGGGATCACAATATTCTTCCCATCCTGGTTGTTTCCTTCCTTTGGCCACATTTGTGCATTCCTCATCTCGCTTATCATATCCATCTATTTGTCATATTCCATTTATTTTCTAATGGTTTGCTGTGCCTTCTGGTTTGGCGAAGTCAGGGCGCTAATCATCGCTTATAATCTTGCAAATTTGGTATTGTCAGGTCAAATGGTCCCGATGAGATTATTTCCTGAGAAGTTACAAAATATTCTCCAATACACACCATTGCCTTACCTGGTGGATCGACCTGTTTCGATTGCAACCGGGTATTTACCATCTGATCAATGGACACAGGTCATAGTTATTGGTTTGATATGGGCAGTGATAATGACACTTGTCGGCAAAGTTTTATACAGATTCGGTATCCGTAGATATGAGGGATTTGGTGGTTAGATATCTAAAACTACTGGGCGCCTTTTTCTCCAACAGCCTCACACGTGACATGGAGTTCAAAGCTAATTTCATTGGTCTAATGTTGGTGGATCTGGTCTACTATGGGTCACATTTGCTCTTTTTTACAATCATATTTGGCTATGTGGAATCACTTGGCGAATTCACCAAAGCGGATGTGATGGCATTTCTGGTTGTTACATTTCTAATGGATACGATCTATATGTTTGCCCTGGCTGGTAATTTGGGTAAGCTGAACAGGATGATTGTCAAAGGGGATTTAGATTTTGTTCTGCTAAAACCAGTTAATTCTCAGTTTTTTATATCTTTCCGCTATTTCAATACCTATGCAATAGTATCGCTTGTAATTCTTACGGTATTATTATGGCTGACTGCTGGTAATACGGGGCGGGAGATTGACTTGCTGAATATTTTACTATTCATTTTTTCATTTGGTTTGGGACTTGGGATATTCTTCTCCATTGATTTCATTATAGCCTCGCTGGCATTCTGGTTTAAGAATTTCAGTGTAGGTGGATGGCTGACTCATGAAGTTTTGAAGTTTTCTTCGCGACCGGATACAATTTATATGGGATGGTTGAGGAAAACATTATTCTCATTTATTCCAATGGCTCTGGTGTCATCGGTGCCAACAAGAATGTTGATTTTTGGACCGAACTGGACATATCTTGCTGTTCAGATAATTGTTGCTGGATCCTTTCTTATAGCCGCGAGGGTTGTCTGGCTTAAAGGATTAACTTTATACGAAAGTGCCTCAAGTTAATCCTTTGCCTTTTCAAGTAGCAGTTTTAGTTATGTTTTTTTATCTTTTTTCCTGGCTGCCGGAAACAATACATTATTCAGGATAAGTCGGTATCCCGGAGAATTACGGTGAAGAGCTAATTCTGTTGGTGGATCACCTACATAATGTCGATAATCTTCAGGATCGTGACCACCGAGGAAAGTGTAGGTTCCTTTCCCCATATTTCCATGGATATACTTTACCAATTCATCATTTTCTACTTCGCCCAGTATGATGGCGCTCTTTTTCAAGTTACCTCGCCTATACCCAGTTGTTTGACCCATAAATCCCTTCACAATTCCAACATGATTTTGTGTCAGCATGGTGGGAACAGGATCCCATTTTGCCGAAAACTCAAACAAGGTGAAATAATCCGCTTCAGCACTTTTGGTGACGGGTCGATGACTTGGCGGTATATCGATGGTAGAATATTCGTATATCAGGGGATCAGTATATAAATCATAATTCTCAAATGCAAAAGATTTACTGAAATCCATTTTGGATGGATAGGAAGGGTCTATTGGAGTTCCGTCGTAAACTGACGCGGCAATATCGGTATTCTCTGCGGCGAGAGCAATATCAAAAGAATCGGTGGCGGAGCACATGGCAAATATAAATCCACCGCCTGTAACAAATCCTTTTATCTCACGAGCGACAGCTTTTTTTAATTCATGTACGGATGCAAACCCGTGCTGTCTGGCTGTTAATTTGAATTCTGCTTCAAGTTGTTTATACCATTGAGCATTATGATAATTCCGATAGAATTTTCCATACTGACCGGTAAAATCTTCGTGATGGAGATGAAGCCAATCATAATCCTTTAATTTACCAGTGAGTACTTCATGATCGAATACAACATCATATTCAATTTCAGCATATTCTAATGCCAGGGTAACTGCATCATCCCACGGCTGTTTGTCTGGAGGCGAATAAACGGCGACATCAGGGGCCTTTTCAAGAAGAACAGAGTCCATATTTTGTTCATCTATTTGACCATAAATTCCAGCCAAACCACCTGCATCAGTGACCTCAAAAGTGACACCTCGGAATATGCATTCCCTTTCAATGTCACCATAGTAGTCCATCATAAATGCACCGCCCCTGTAATTCAATAGCCACTCTATATTAATATTTTTTTCCAGTGTCCAAAATGCAATTCCATATGCTTTCAAATGGTCAGTCTGAGATAGATCCATGGGGATGAGCAGTTTCTGAGCTGACAGCGGCATGGTGCATAATAACAAGATGATAAATATTTTCTTCAAATTTTTGTCCTATTTATTTATTTTCGATTTCACCAAATATAAAAAATGACCAATGATCCCAATTCATTTAAAAATGGCGGGTGAAAATTTATAATAATCTCGAGAGCTTAGTTAACGAAAAATTAATTTATTTACAGTTTCCAAAAGGCGGGATGTAAATATGAACATCAATAATTATTTCCTGATGGTAGAGACTAACTGGCATTATTAAGATCGGGTAGATTATTCCAGTCAATTGGACCATTTTTAAAGCGATATACCAGTCTCGGTAAAACAACTTTCAACCAGGCAGATGAAAAATATTCAAATGCTTCATCCCATTCACCACCCTCACCCCATCCAGAATGAAACAGACTACATCGAGTTTGCTTCAAATTGAGCTTTTCAAAACGAATAACTACGGATGTAAATTGACGTCTAACCAAAGGTATATTGGGAGGGGCATTCCAGGTGAATGATAACATTTTTAGATGTTGAAATGCTAATATTGTCAATCCTTCACCACCTCTCTGTCCAGATTCTCCATCAGGATTAAAATACATTTCATAGGCACCGCCAATCTGAAGGTTGATTTTACATGCCGGTGCAAAAAAGGTCATAGCTCCTTCCTCGGTGGTCCAGGCCTGCCATACATCCTCGATTGACCCATCACAAATGACATTCCCATTGATTATTTTTTCATTCATATTTGTCCTTTTGTAAATATTGACATTATATCCTTCTCAAAACTAACTCAGATATAGAGTGACGCTCTTTAATGCCGTTACCATGGTGATGTCGGGGACCAAATCCTTCATATTGAAAGATTTTCTCATATTCTGGAAAATAGGATATAAGTTCATTTATTTTAAGAAATGTCCTAATCTGTTTATTTTTTAATTGATAGGAATGATGGCCGATGCGATGACCAGAATTGGACCAATAATCATACGAATCATCATGGGTAGTAAAAGCGCTGATGAAAATGATACTTTTGGATTTGGTCCAATCCCTTAATTTTTTCACCAACAATTGTATTTCATCAATTGATAATACAGGTATAAGACCAAAAACCATAATTGCCGAATAATGGTTATGGGATGGGGAAAAATCGCTAAAAGAAACCGGTATTGATTGAAGAGCAATCCCCTTTTTTGATACATGAGATTGAAAAGATTCAATGGCAGAAATACTTGGATCGATGGGAATTACTGTAATTCCCATATCATGAAGAAAAAAACTATTACGGCCCTGTCCACAGCCAATATCGAGCACAGGCAGTTTTTTGTCAATTATTGTATAATATTTTTTTAAAAGAGGTTCAGCAGAGGTCCCGAATATTGCATTGTTGGTTTTATACAATTGGTTGAATTCAAAGGCGGAATCAGAATTTTCATTTTTCATATATTTTCACCTGCCAGAGGAGTGAATGGTACTCATCCTTTAGAGAAAATCTGTTATCACTCATGATTGAATGCACTTCATCTGTTTTGTGTAGAAATACCCGAAAAGGAATCTTGCGAATTTTCATAATGAAGTTTATAATCGGAATGCCAAGCTTAAACAAAAATGTTTCCCGGGGAAAAACGAGACCGTAAATATGCTTACAGGCATTTGCTGATTTTTCGACAAGATGTTTCATGTCAGGATAACAGCAGATTACCCTGTCCAAAGTAACAATATCCACCGGATCCGGATTAATATTATCATCGGCAAAATCACCGTGAATATTTGTAATTGCGTCATTGAGATTAAGTTTTTCAGCTGTTTCGACGGCTATTTTATGATATCCCGATGAGGCATCGATACTGACGGCTTTTGAGATGCCGTTTTTTAAAAGTTCATACTGAATAATGCCCACACCACCACCAACATCCAGGAGGGTATTACCATTTATATTTTTATTAGAAATACGATTGATCAGTTCCAGTGTCGTTTTACGAGGTCCTTTTCGGAAATATTTATTCTGTTCTTTTTTCGCACCCTTATAATCAAACTGCGATTCGATTCCTTTACATTGGCAGCAGTCAATCATTAATGGTAATATCTGATTTGTGTCTAATGATCAGGAAATTTCTCTGGTAAAAATTTGATGCCTTTCCGGACCGCTGGAAACAAGCTTTATTGGTGTGTCTACCAACTCCTCAAGAAAATGGATATATTGTCCTGCCCGGTTTGAAAGATTATCAATATGATCAATATTTTCGACAGGATTACTCCATCCGGTGAGGGATTCATAAATAGGTGTCACTTGATCAAGTTTATAAATTACCTCAGAGAAGTTTTTAATTAATTTTCCATCGAGTTCATATGCAGTACATACCTTTATTTCATCAAAATTATCAAGAATATCAAGTTTAGTAAGGGCAATTTCGGTGAAACCATTCACCAGGCAACTATACCTGGCTGCAACTCCATCAAACCAGCCGCATCTTCGTGGTCGTCCTGTTGTTGCACCAAATTCATGACCTAATTTTCCAAGTTTATCACCATCACCATCAAATAGTTCAGTGGGAAATGGTCCTTTCCCTACCCGGGTAGTATAGGCCTTAAAAATACCAATTTTTCGATCTAAATGTGATTGAGGAATACCAAGCCCTGTAGTTATTCCGCCATTATTTGGCGAGGAGGAAGTAACAAATGGGTATGTTCCGTGATCAATATCTAATAAGGTGCCCTGAGCTCCTTCAATAATGACATTTTTTCCTTGATGAATGATAGAATGCAAATACTGGAAAGTATCGGATACTAGTTCAGCAATTGCAGGTACACATTCATAAAATTGTTTCAGATCGGCGTTTATCTGATTGACTGCTGACTTAGAGACCTCGTTATTTTTTATTGCTTCAGAGAGTCGGTGATCAATTGTTTGTTTTAATGATGGCAAATCAAGCAGATCATGGGCGCGAATACCTTTTCGCGTAATTTTATCCATGTAGGCTGGTCCAATTCCCTTGCAGGTTGTACCAATTTTTTGATTCGTTGCATCTTCGGAGGTTTTATCTATGGCTTTATGAATTGGTGTTACGATATGGGTGGTGAGGGAAAGAAGAATTCTATTTGCCGTTTCGATTCCTTGATCCTCAACCATACGAATTTCTTCAAACAAACCGACGGGGTCCACAACCATTCCATTGCCAAGAATACATTTACATTCAGGATGCAAGATACCGGAGGGGATCTGGTGCAGGACTATTTTATTGCCCTCTATAATAACGGTGTGACCAGCGTTCGCTCCACCTTGAAACCGGGCAACAATATCAACATTTTCACTGAGAATATCTACAATTTTCCCTTTGCCTTCGTCTCCCCATTGACCACCGATAATGGATGTAATAGCCATATACTGCCTTTTGTTATAGATTAAAATAATAAAAAAAACTCCGAATAATTTCGGAGTTTTTTAAGTAAAGTTCTTTGGAATAATTTTAATTAATGAAAACTATTTCTTCGCCAGTTTTCTTCCAGCCCGATTTTCGAAAAATATCATTACAGGACTTGCCACAAAGATAGATGAAAATGTCCCGATTAGAATACCAAAGAGTAAGGCCAGGGCGAATAGTTTTATTGTTTCCAATCCTCCCAGATATAATACTGCTACAACCATTAAGGTTGTAAAGGATGTAATCACTGTCCTGCTGAGGGTGGCATTCAAAGACTTATTGACAATGAATTCCAATTTATCGCGGGCATTAATTTTAATATTCTCGCGTATTCGATCAAATACCACGATGGTATCGTTGAGGGAATATCCAACGATTGTCAGAAAAGCAGCTACAGTTGTAAGGTTTACCTCAAATTGAAAAACAGCAAACAAACCAAGTGTTATCAATATATCATGAATCAGCGCAGCAACACTGCCTATAGCATAATAAAAGTCAAATCTGAATCCAATGTAAATCAGAATCAAAAGCAATGCGACACCGATGGAACGCACAGCATCCGTTCTCAGTTCATTACCAATCTTCGGGCCGACTTGTTCAACTCTTCTCGTTTCATAATTCTTGCTGGAAAAGGCATTATCCAATTTTTCCTTAAGATTGGCACCGGTGAGCTGAGTTTTTATTAGAATTTCATTATCCTCAATGGCTCCAATAGTTGTGATATCCACATTCTCAAATCCATTTTCAGATAAAATTGAACGGGCTTCCGATATTTCCATTAATTCATCGAACCTAAGTTGCACAATAGTACCACCGGTAAAATCAATTGATAATGCAAGTCCTTTGTTTATAACAACAGATACAAGTCCTATCAGCAAAAGAAGCATTGACAGGAATGCTGCGGCTTTTCTTTTACCGATAAAATCTATATTGACATTTTTAAATAGTCTCATAATTATATACTCAATTTCTGTATGGGTTTTTTATTTCCAAATAACATAAATACGGATCTCGTAATAAATACGGCCGAGAACAATGAACAAATGATACCGGCACTTAATGTCACTGCAAAACCTTTGATAGGTCCGGATCCGATCCAGGCCAGAACAAATGCAGCGATGAGAGTGGTTACATTCGCATCAAAAATAGTTGTGAAGGCTCTTTCATAACCTGAGTCGATGGCAGCTTTAACGGTTTTCCCTTTATCCAGCTCTTCACGAATTCTTTCAAAGATGATCACATTTGCATCTACGGCCATACCGATAGTAAGAATTAATCCTGCCAAACCGGGAAGAGTTAATGTAGCATTCAACATTGCCAGTACTGCCAGAACGAGGAAAATATTCAGGAACAACGCTAAGTTGGCAAGCACACCTGCACCATGATAATAAAAGATCATAAAAATGATAACCATAACAAATCCAATAAATAATGCTTTTATACCAGCATCAATTGAGTCTTGTCCCAAAGATGGACCAATCGTTCGTTCTTCAATGATATTTACCGGGGCAGGCAATTTACCAGCGCGAAGTACATTTCCGATATCCTTGGCTTCGTCGATATCATCCAAGCCACTTATCTGAGTTCGACCGCCAGGGATTCTATCTCTGATAACTGGGGCCATATAAACTTTATTATCCAGGACAATAGCAACGTTTCGCTCAATATTGGCGCCGGTAAAACGAGACCAGTTTTTAGATCCCTCCGAGTTCATTGTGAGGTTTACTACTGGTTGACCAGAAACATCTGAGCCAATTGGACCGGTAGAAGCCCGGGCATCGGTGACTACACCGCCAGTGAGTACAGCTTCTTTTTTGACATAATAAATATTTCTGTATACAACTGTAGTACCATCTTCAAGGGCAGCAATTTGATTTTTATTGCCCCAGAGTAATTGCCCATCCTTTGGAACTTCTGATAAGACATCTTCTCTTTCAAGCAATGCAGAAAACTTATTTATTTCGTCTGATACAACGCCCAATCCAGTTGGAAAGCCACGCAAGTATCCAGAAAACGGCTTTGTCGCCAGAATTTCGGAAGATGTGGTAAATATATCTAAATCTTGTTCTTCATCATCGAGCTCATCAAAAATATCTTCAATGGAATCTTGACTTTCTGTAGTGTCGGCCTCAGCGAATAGAGAATCTGACTCTTCAATAACTGCATCAGGTGTTTGGGCCTCTGCACTATCTTCTAAAGCAAATTCTCCACTGGAAACCAATAAAGCGTCTATTTTTTCAATGACGCCCTGAAGGTCCTGTCCTGTTTTTACAAGTTTGAATTCGAGTAGAGCTGTTCTTTGTAAGAGATTCCTTGCTCTTTCAGTATCTTTTACACCAGCCAATTCAACAATAATTCGGTTTCGGCCGGACTTCTGAATTGTCGGCTCGGATACGCCAAATTCATCAACACGATTTCTGATGATCTCCAAAGCGCTGTTCACAGCGTTTTCAGCATGTTCTCTCAATGCGGAGAAAACATTTTCATTTGATTTTCCGGTTAAGCCATCCAGGTCGGAATAATATTTGACCAGTTTAATATTATTTACATCGACAAGAACCTTTAATTCATCAAAGAAGTCAGTTCTCTGGGTCGTGGAAACTTTCTCGGCCGCTTTAATTGCCTGGAGTAGTTCGCCGGTTTTATCATCTGAGAGATTCTGAGCAAGAATGGGAATGTCAACTTCAAGAATAACATGCATACCACCTTGTAAATCGAGGCCAAGGTTTATTGCCTGTTTGTGCAATGCCTTGAGGGCGGCGGGTTCTTCAAGCTTAATGACATCTTTTTCTTCTTCGCTTAATTTATAGTACTGAATGGTCGGGTATAGTTTGTATGCTGATAACAACATAACCATTCCTATGATAAACCATCTGGTTCCAACATTTTTTAACATAACTTTTTCTACTTTAGTTAATGGTTAGAAATTAAAAATAATTATCAAAATATATAATCTGCTTTGAATAAAGCCCGTCAATTTAAAACGAAGTATCTATGTTTCAAAGACAGAAAAATAAGGAAATTTTTATAATTAATTGAAATTCTTTTCTAAAAAGAGAATAAATAGATAAATATCATTGGGCTGGTATTTGTTTATTAAATAATTGGGGAATAAAGTCAATGCATTACCTCCATATATATAAGGTCTCAGTTGAAGCGGTAATTTCATTAGAAAACGGAATAAATCAAGAAAATTATTGATTTGTAACCTATAAAATAATTTCCACTTTCTGATTTGCCTGAAAATGAAGCAGTTTAACTCATTGACACAGCATTTGGCATCTCGTTAGTTTTTCTGAATAAATTCACTTCAATATTTAAGAAATTAAAACATAAATAATTAAGAAATAAAAGCATAAATCAAATATTATTCTATAGATATTAAATTATAGACATAATGCTCTTTTAATAGTAATATAAATATATTTTGACTAAATCATATAGAAGTAGAGATGTAGATACATAGATATATCAATTATAATAATAATATGATATACAATATTTAAAATAAAGGACATAAAGATATAAATAACTATTATTAAACTAATAATTATATAAGTAATTTTTATGTATCGTTGTATTCCATAAAGATACATATATAACAATTCTATTGAATCAAAGGAGAACTGTATGAGAACAAAAGTTATGAGTTTATTTATTATTTTAACAATGTTTGCGGTTGCATCATCGCAATCACTATATGTGGGTACATATGGGGTTTCGCCAAGAGATACTGAGGTAGATGCCGAAGATATCTTTGACAGAGCGTATAACGGTCTTCTCAATGTTGGTGTTGAGACCCAAATGTATTTTCAAGCCAGAATTGATGAAGGTGTTTTAACAGCACCAGTATGGACTATCACGGATGCTCCCGATGGTTCTACTGCTGATTTTGGTACCTCATTCAACATGGATGAATCAACACAGGTAGTCACTTTCACTCCATCCCATGTGGGAACATATGTGGTAGAATTTATGGATGGTGAATTATCATATTCACTAAGTATTAATTCAGGTACCTATATGGGCATGGAAGCTGGTATGTGTGGGATGTGCCACTCAGAAAAAGCAGATGCATGGGCAGAGACCGGTCATTCTGATATGCTGACTAGAGCTTTGGACGGTACATTAAGTTCACATTATGCCGGATATTGTGTTGGCTGTCATACTGTAGGTTATGACCCAGATGCCAATAATGGAGGTTTTGATGATTGGGGATTTGTATATCCTGACTCCACAGATCTAGTCGACAATTATGGATCAGAAGACGGTCACCTCTTTGAAGGTGTTTTTGATCTTGCCGTCGGTTTTTATCCAGATGCCATGGCCAGAGCAAATATTCAATGTGAAAGTTGCCATGGACCTGGAAATGCTCACTTTGGTAATACAAGTGATTCAAAAATGGTAGCAGGTCTCGAAACGGACAACTGCGCCTGGTGTCATGATTCTGGCACCCATCATGCGTTCCCTGAACAATGGGACTATTCTGGACATGCTACACCTCCATCACGTGACTCCTGGTCAGGTAGCTGTGCAAGATGCCATACTCCTGAAGGCTTTATCGAATACGTTGAGGGTAATGAGGTAAATTCACATGAAACATCTCCGTTCTCATGTGCAATGTGCCATGATCCACATGCATTGGATAATCCACACCAGATGAGAACTGTAGAATCTACAATACTTTCAAATGGTTTTGAAGTAGAAGGTGGTGGATATGGTCGTTTATGCATGAACTGTCATATGAGTCGCAGAGATGCAGACACATATACTGATGGCCCTCATGGTCATTATGGACCTCACTATGGCGTACAGGCGGATATGCTTGCAGCAACAAATGCCATCACATTTGGCATGAATATACCCACATCACCGCATTTATCAGGTGTAGAAAATTCTTGTGTTGACTGTCATATGGCCGGTGATCTAACCGATGATGATGGCAATATTATGCTCATGGGTGGCCATTCATGGAATATGGCTTATGACGAAGTTGATAACCTGGTTGCCTGTGAAGGCTGTCATGGAGACATTGGTGGTAGTTTTGATGCCAAAGTATTTTTCGCAAATGGTATTGGCGATCATGATGGAGATGGTGACACAGAAGGTTTACAGCATGAAGTAGAAGGTTTGATGGAAACATTAGCCGCTATGCTTCCTGCCGTAGAAGGTTTTGATGCCTATGATCCTCATGATGATGTAGATGATACATGGACAGTTACAGAGCTAAAAGCTGCTTATAACTATGACTATGTATATTATGATCATTCACATGGTATTCATAATCCTGCTTTCACTGTTGGATTATTGCAAGTTTCCATCCAGGCTCTTTTGAATGGTGCGCTGGACGGCCAAATTGTTGCTGTTGATGATATACCAAATGATCAGGGTGGTCAGGTGAAAGTTATCTGGGATGCCTTTGCATCTGATGGCATTGGTTATGACCCAATTGATTCTTATTCATTAAAAAGATATGATGGATATGATGATACATGGACATTTGTTGGAAATATGCCTGCAGACGGCAGTGGTCGATACTCGTTGGTTGTACCAACATTATTTGACTCTACCTCTGTAGATCCTGCTCTTACCAGCTTTATTGTACTTGCACTTTCAGAAGGTGGCGATGTATTCACATCTGATCCTGCCGATGGTTATTCACTTGATAATCTCGCACCAATGGTACCAGATGGTATCATGGCATTAAGCGACGAAAGCCTTGTAGAAATTGTTTGGGATGAAGCTCTTGATGCTGACTTCCAATACTTTACCATTTACAGAAATGGTGAAATAGTTGGATATTCTACAGAAAGTTATTTCGTTGACGAAACAATCACTTCAGGTGGTGAATATGCTTATACGATTACCGCTACTGACGTCAATGAAAATGAATCTGACGATTCAACACCAGGTTCTGTATTTGCTGGATTTTCCGGTGATATAAACGGTGACTTCGAAATAGATGTCCTTGATGTTGTATTCTTAGTTGGAATCATTCTTGATAACGTAGAATATAATGATTTTAACCTTTGGGCTGCTGATAGAAATGGTGATGGTGGCATTGATGTACTTGATGTTGTCATGATTATTGATGATATCCTTGGTGATACATTAACTAAAGGTGACTTTATCTCAAACGCCAATTTATCATATGGAAATGGCATTATCAATGTAAGTTCTGATGGAACCGTTGCCGGTGTACAAATTAGCGTCAAAGGTGAATTTGATATACTTTCAACAAATCTTCCAGCTGGATGGGAAATCCATAATAATAACAATACTATTTTGGCCTTCACAACCAATGGTTCAAGTCTAACAGAAGACATGAAAATATACTATGATGGTATAGTAGTTGTTAAATCTGGTACCGTTGCTGACTGGTTTGGCGGTGGTTCAGATGCAGAACTTCTATTTGTACCTGATGTATATTCACTGAAACCTGCATATCCGAATCCATTTAACCCGGTAACGAATATCAGCTTTGATATTCCATTCGAGTCTATGGTTCAGATTACAATATATGATGCACTTGGTAGACAGGTTGCCGTACTTGTAAATGATATGCAAACTGCAGGTGTTAAGCAAATTACCTGGAATGCTGAAGCGCATTCAAGCGGTCTTTACATTGTAAAGATGCAAGCTGGTGATTTCACAAAAACTCAGAAAAT
>JABHXA010000029.1 GCA_018657495.1 Fidelibacterota bacterium | reverse complement strand
TCATCGGCGTCGTTAAATTCATCAAATGGGCATTCATCACAAGCATCACCTTGAGTATCTCCATCAGTATCTAATTGGTCATCATTAAAGACGTCAGAACAGTTATCGCAGACATCACCCCAGAGGTCGCCATCCGTATCAAGTTCATCACATAATCCTGTATTCACACAGTCTCCTGTTGTTAATTCAGGTGCATGACCTGCAGAACCGGCAAGTAAACCATCTGTGATGCACATTTCTCTGTCCATGCCTACTTCAAATGTAACTGTAGCCATAGTGCCAGATCCAGGGGCGTACGATCCACCGGATAATGAGAAGCCTATTACAGCACCATTATCAGGATTCACACTTACCACGAAATCAGGATTAGTTGTGGAAGCATCAATAAGTGTTACATCAGCAACCACAAATTGGAAACCATAGATAAATACATCACTTGAGTATTCAATATCGAAGGTTCCAGCGATTCCATCAACTAGACCAAAGTCAATGGTGGCTTCGCCATCAGGAGTTGCATCGCAGACATCACCTTCAGAATCGAGATCAAAATTTTCTTGATTACTGTTTGAGTCAACAGGACAATTATCCACGTCACCACAGACTCCATCTTCATCGATATCATTATCGGCGTCAAGTGGGCAATCATCACAGAAATCTGGCAGTGCATCACCATCAGCATTAACATTGTCATCGCCGCCTTCACAAATATCCACATCACCACAAACACCATCGTCATCGGCGTCGTTAAATTCATCAAATGGGCATTCATCACAAGCATCACCTTGAGTATCTCCATCAGTATCTAATTGATCATCATTGGCGTCATCTACACAATTATCACAACCATCACCCCAGAGGTCACCATCTGCATCTCCCAGACTACAGAGACCAGTACTTATATCATCACCGGCAAATACACAGAGTTCCTGTAAATCAGGGTTTTCAAAATTACTTGGGCCGGATACCAGAGTTGTATTAAAGCTTACATCACGCTGCATGCCAACGATAAACTGGACAGTAATAAGCGTTCCCAGACCCTCCGGAATACCGGTTTCGCCAAGAATAAATCCGACGATACCACCGTCAGGATTTGTGCTTACAATGAGATCTGGCCAGTCACTAGTTGCGTTAACAAGTTCTACACCATCTAAATCCAACTGGAAGCCAAATATGAGTGCATCACTATTATAAGTTATATCAAAATATCCATCGAAACCGTCCATATTATCAAATGCAAGATCTGTTTCACCACCGGCACAGGCATCACAAACGTCACCTTCACCATCGCCATCATAATCAAGCTGATCGGTATTGGCATCATCGACACAATTATCAACGTCGCCACATATAGTGTCGCCATCAATATCATTGTCAAAATCATTTGGACATTCGTCAGAACAGTTTCCAACCATTCCTTCAGGCGCATCAAATCCTGGAGTACCATCAGGACAGAAGTTGGCATTTCCACCAAAACCAAGACCGTCTAAATCGGTATCTTCACAATATTCCATAACACCAGGTCCGTCACACACACCACAGGCATCATCGACCAGTTCACCATTATAGGTGCCGGCACAATCTGCAGCTGGTTCGGTAAAGTCACCACAGTCACCAATTATTATATCAGGAACTGCACGTGAGGTAACAGAAAAGATTACAGCGCTGAAACAGGCAGTAATAACTTCAGCAGGATCTTCTGTATCTAAGAAAGTTCCACTAAAGTCATATTCAAGTGTAGCAAGTATTGCTCCATCTTCGTTGAACGGTAGAATACCGGCAACACCAGAGACGTGACCTGTTTCACCATCAACGGATAAATTCAAATCACTTGATCCAACACCTGTGAGAGAAATGCCATCTACATCAAATGAGAAATAAGTAATAGGTACATTACTTGTATACATAATATCTACAGTACCAAGGTTTGGATCTGTATCAGATGTATTTACGCCGAAGTCGATCTGTACATAACCACGGCCTGTTTCATCACAAACATCACCAATTCCATCGGCATCATAATCAGCCTGGTCTGGATTTGAATCGGTTGGACAGTTATCACTATCATTTAGGAAACCATCACCATCAATATCATCATCACAGGCATCACCAATAAGATCGGTATCTTGATCTTCCTGACCGCTGTTTGAATCTTCCGGACAATTATCATCAACATTGAGAGCACCATCACCATCCACATCATCATCACAGACATCACCAATAAGGTCGGTATCCATATCGGCCTGATCATCGTTAAAAGTATCAGGGCAGTTATCAACATCGGCACAGAATCCATCTATGTCTGCATCATTAAATTCATCAGCAGGGCAAGGATCACAACTATCACCCCATTCATCAAGGTCTCCATCGACTGTATCACAGAGACCGGTGCTTACTACATCATCAGCAAATGTTTCAATGCTCTGATGGCCTACTATACCGGATACAATACCAGCAGAAAGTGTAATGTCTCTTACCTCAGCAACTTCAAAAGTAACCGTGGCAAGAACACCAGTACCTGCATCGTATAAACCACCTGAGAATGAAACACCAACAACCTGGCCATTGGCCGGATTGACAGTTACAGTAAAATCAGGATTGGTTGTGGATGCATCCATAAGAGTTACACCGGTTGCGACAAACTGGAAACCTGCAAGGTCAATAGTATTATTATGGATGTCAGTATCATAGGTAATATCAAATGTACCAGCGATACCATCAACATCACCAAACTCAAGAGTAACCTGTCCATCAGGAGCAGCATCACAGACATCACCTTCAGTGTCTACATCAAAATCGGCTTGATCATCATTGGCATCATCAACACAATTGTCACAGACATCACCCCAGAGATCATCATCAACATTTGATTGATCGGTATTGGCATCATCTACACAATTATCACAGACATCACCAACATCATCAGTATCGGCATCAGCCTGGTCATCATTGACGTCATCGGCACAGTTATCACAGACATCACCCCAAAGATCATCATCAACATTGGACTGATCGGTATTGGCATCATCTACACAGTTATCACAGGCATCACCGATAGTATCGTTGTCGCCATCCAACTGCAGATGATCAAATCCTAATTGAGGATTAAAAACATCAGGACAATTATCAACATCACCGCAGAAACCATCTTCATCAATATCATTGTCAAAATCATTTGGACATTCATCGTTATTATTATCAACCCAGCCTGGAGGGACATTGTCACCTGGTGTGTCTTCTGCACAGTATTCTTCACTTACACCTGCTCCAAGTAAATCTCCATCAGTGTCTTCCCAGAATGGACTTGTACCGGATCCAGCACAAACGCCGCAAACATCTTCAACTGCACCGCCATTTGGTATACCAAAACAGTCATATGGTGGCTGGTTAACAGTGAGACAGTCACCAGTTGAGAAATCAGGTTCACTTCCGAGAGCACCTAAAACATCACTGATATTTATGCAGGCATCGACGCCATCGGTATAATCATAGGCAAATTCGAGAGTTACTAATGTTCCAACACCACCCTGTAGTAAACCACCTGAAGGTGTAAAGAATGTTGCTGTATTATTGTCAACATCGATGATGACAGAATCATTTGGTATATCAGTAGATCCACCAATAAGACTTAATCCATCAACACTAAATAGCACTGAGTTAATTGCCACGTCACTGCTATAGTTAATCTGAACAGTGGCATATTCTGTGCCTGAAATATCCAGATCACCAAATGAGAAGAAAACACCACCATTACAGGAGCTGTCAGAATTATCGGTAGTCCAACCTGCAGGTGCATCAGCAGCACAAACATTCATGCTTTCTGATGGACAACCAAGGCCATCTTCATCGATATCTGAGTAATAATTTTCGGCTGCATCTTCAAAACATCCACAGCCAACATCATCACTGTCAGCTGTATGTCCAGAGTCACCTTCTGAGCAGACATCACAATCATCTAAAAATGCTATGCCAAAACAGTCACCATTACAATCAATATCACTGTCAGCTATATGTCCTGAGTTTCCACCAGAGCATTCACCACAGCTATCGTCAACGGCAGTACCAAAACAATCTTCATTACAATCCTGGTCCTGATTAAATGTATTTGGAGTTGTTCCACCAGTACAAACATCACAATCATCAACTAGGGCTTCACCAAAACAGATACCAGCACAGTCCTGGTCAGCATTTGGTGTTAATAGACTTTCAGGCTCAACAAAACCACCGGCACATACACCACAGTCATCTTCAAGGGCAGAACCAAAACAAGTACCAGCACAATCTTGATCACTGTTGGCTTCATGATCTGTGGTTCCACCTGAGCAAATACCACATTCATCAAGTTCAGCATCGCCATCATCCACACCGGCGCAATCAACCTGGGCAACTATAATGACAAACAGTTCGCTATCTGAAGCATCACCACCATCACTAACAGTCAATGTGACTGTACCTGAAGTAAAAGTACCTGCTGAAGGAGACCAAGTTACTAATCCTGCTTCAGAGACCAGCATACCATCTGGTTCATTTGAGAGGGCATAGGCATAGGTATCTTCATCTACATCTGTAGCAGTGACCTGATAAGTATATTCTTCTGAGGTTCTAGCAGTTGTGCCAGCAGTTGAAGTGATAACCGGTGCATCATTGACTGGATCAACAGTAACGTTTATAATTTCAGAATCAAAATCAAAATCAGCATCGGCAACAGCAATGGTAAATGACTCACTGCCGTTATAATCGGCTGCCGCCGTAAATGTAACTACACTGCCGCTAATCTCTGCTGAAATAGTAGATTCATCACCACCAAGGACTGAATACTGCAGGTCACCCTGATCATTATCAATATCTGAGGCTGTTACGGTATAATCGAGAGATGTATCTTCATCGAATGAAAGATCACCAATTGCATTGAGAACCGGATTATCATTAACAGCATTTACTGTAGCAGTAAACTGCTGAACGGCAGTTAGAGAACCATCCGTTACTTCAACAATCACCACTGAGCTACCTGAAAGATTATCAGCAGGATTTAAGGTCACAGTACGAGCAACACCGGTAAATGCATCGACAATATCTACACTAAATGATCCATCCGGGAAGAGCGCATCATTACTGACTGATACAGAAACTGAGAGGAAATCACCTGCTTCCACATCCATTGGTGTAAAAGAAACAGAAACATCATCACCGTCTTCATCAACAGCAGTTGGATCAGCAATAGCCGCCAGGGTTGGGGCATCGTTTACTGCAGTGACTGTTACGGTTAGATCAAAGCTGGCAGAATCGTCTGTTCCATCATTTACCGTTACAGGAACAGTCAAATCACCATTAAAATCTGTATCAGGTGTGATCGTTGCACCAAGAACGGTATAATTACTTCCGGCACTAACAGATAAGGTGAAATCATCTGGATATAAATTATCCGGATCAGTCACTGACAAATCAGTTAAATTGATAATTAAATCTGTTTCTTCAACAGTGGTCAAGACAACCTGGTCATCAATTACCGGCACATCATTAACATTTAAAACGGTTACAGCATAACTGGTATTTGTAGATAGTGACCCTGGATCGGTGCCATCATCTGTAGCTTGAATTTCAATAACATGATCACCCACTTCATCATTGCCAGGTGTCCAACCACTTAATACACCAGAATTGGCATCAATTACCAAACCGGCTGGACCATTTAAAACTGTGTAGGTGCTTACATCGCTAGGATCTACATCAGTAGCTACTGCGGTATATGTATATTCAGAACCTTCATTCGTATTCTGATCATCAATGGTCAGAATTGGTGCATCATTAACATTGTTCAGTATGATATCAACTGTTGCTGTAGCAGCACCATTCACCGTAAAGGTAAAGCTGTCAGCGCCAACAAAATCTGCTTCAGGAGTATAATCTACATTCCATATCTGAACATTTTCATCTGATATTTCAGCATCTAAAACAGGAGTTCCCACTGTACCATTACCAGTATAGGTAATTGCAATTGTGGCACCCGTTAAGTCGGTATCAAAATCAGAGGCAACCAGTGAGATGGAGGAAACAGCATCTTCAGATAAAGATGAATTACTGTCATAAGCTGTCAAAGCTCTTGAAAAATTACGTGAGGTGCTGGGCAGATTGATAAAATCGATACGGGCAAGCTCACTATCGGTATCCCCATCATTGACACCATAAAGCAGGATATCAAATGGTGATGATCCATCACCAGTATATAACCACTCCTCTCCTTCCCGGACCTCATTTAGGTTTACTGTTCCACCTAAGAGTGGGGATTGTAAGTATTGTTGTATTATTTGCTGAATTTCCTCATTATAGTATTGAGTATCAAATGGGCATGGACTAGTTCCCAAACAATCAAACTGTAGACTAAATACAACTGGTATATCGTTAACCGCATTAACAATAATATTTACGGTCCCTACATCCGTACCGGCTGGATCATTGTCATCACTAACAGTATAGGTGAAACTATCACTACCAACATAATTAGCATTTGGAGTGTAATTAAATGTTCCAGCGAGACCCAAGTTTACAATTCCATTTGAAGGACCTACCAATACAGTCGAAGATAAATTCCCTGAATCCATATCAGTATCATTGCTAAGAACGCCATTTCCACCACTACCATCTATTACAAGTACACCATCTTCATAAACAGTGTAGTTATCATTTACCGCTACCGGCGCATCATTGACTGGTATTACTGTGACTTGGACGGAGAATGTATTACTATAAGCACTGCCATCAAAAATCTGTACCGGCACATAAAGCGAACCATTGAAATTAACATGAGGGTGTACTACTCCTTCGAAAACGAGATAATTTGAGCCGCCGGATATTGATAACGAATATGTATCTGTTTCTTCATCGGTGAAAGTGACATCACCAGTAGTTAATGTAAGCTCACCATCTTCACTCATGGTAACTGAATTTTGACCAGTGATCTCTGGTGGATCATTTTCCGGTGTAATCGTAATGCTTACCGTACCATTGTCAGAGTGATTCTCCCCATCAAAAACAGTATAGGTGAAGAAGTCTGAACCATTATAATGGTCATTTGGTGTATAGGTGTAAAAACCAGATATAGCCCTGTCAGCAGATACTGACCCATTTGAAGGATCTGAAGTAAGATTAAAGGTGAGATTATCGGTTTCTTCATCTGTACCGGATAATTGGAATGAAACAGCATTGTCTTCAGGAGTGGTCCGAGAAATATCATTTGCAACTGGGAAATCATTTACTGCCGCAATTGTAATAGTTACTGTTGCCTCATTTGATGTGTAGGTACCATCCGAAACAGTATAGGTGAAAGAATCTTCACCATCGTAATTCTCCGTAGGAGTATATGTTATAGATACGGATGCACCCAATGTTTCGCTTATGCCGCCATGACTTGGCTCAGTAATTATATTAAAGGCAGTGAAAACATCATCATTTGGATCAACAGCATTCAAATTAAAGGTTGTCGCTGTTGACTCATCTGTCCCCTCAGGTTGATCTGTGGCAACAGGGCCATTACAGGTAGCTCCGGTACCATAACATAAACCACAATCGTCTATTTGACTTGGTTCACAGCAGTCTTCATTGTTATCTTGTCCAGCATTACCACCACCGCATACACCACAGTCATCGGTATCATTGGTAGCACAAAACGGTTCTGTATCATCATTATTTGGCGCCATACCTAGCGCTTGGGTATCTGGGCAGTAACTCACATCGGATTCACCAAATCCTAAACCATCTCCATCAACATCATAGTAATATGGGACTGATAAAACATCACAGCCGCAGCCATAATTAACAGCCGGGCCTTCGCATACACCAGCGCAATCAGCGATGGCAGATCCGTTATAAGTACCAGCACAATCTGTTGGAGGTGGGGTTAGAGTTATTCCACCACCAAAAGCCAGATTAGGAGATTGATCATCCAGTGTTGTTACAGATCCAACGCCTGTAAAAGTGGCCTCTGAGGTTGGGCCATAGACATAAGTCAATGTTGTTAAAAGTACTCCGCTATTACTAGAGTAATCACCTTGAGTTGCAGTACCACTAATTATATTGTTGTCAACATTAACTGTAAAGCCTTCTACAACTGTAGACGCAGATACTATTTCAACTCCACTGACCTCAAATGAAAAAGCATGGATTGGTACATCAGATGTGTATTGAATATTTAATGTACCATTACTTTCGAGTGTATTGTCAACCGCCCCAAAGGCAATTCCGACAAAACCAAATGGATATTCATCATCACAATTGTCTACATAGTCTAGTGGTAAAGATTCCAGGCCACAACTTGATACCGGTGTTCCGCCACCGAAACCGTCCTCGTCCCAATCTTCACACCATTCAACTGGTGCAGCTTCACCACAACCACAACCAAGATCTTCGGCTGAGCCGTTGCAGACGCCGAGACAATCTTCAATGGCATTACCACCGCAGGTACCAGCACAATCCAGGTCGTCATTTGGTGTGAGCCCAGTATTTCCGCCGGAACAGACTCCGCATTCATCATACCCGGCATCACCACTAAGATCACCATTACAATCAACTAATTCAATTTCACCGGTAATATTATCGGTATTCCCCAATTCTGATGTTAGGTCAGCGCTCCAGGAAAAAGGATTAAAACCCCAGTTATCAAATAATCCATCTATTGTAAGGCTTGAGGTGTACCCAGCGGTAGTAGTACCGCCACCGGGTTCTGTTGGAGAAATTGCCTGCAGTTCGAATGAACCATCAAAAATAATATTTTTTATTGTAATTCCAGCACCTGAGAAACCAATTGGAAAATTATCCAAATCATCGGATTCAGTGACTTTAGCAACAATATCCATCTGAACTGGATCGGGATTTATCGGATCTGAAACATGTAGATTAAACTGTAAATTTAAAGAGCTGCTTGTAAACGAACTGGTGCCAATTGTGGCATCTGCATTTCTATTAATATTGAAAAAACCAGTACCGGACATATCAATATCCACCAGGTCAATTTCGCCAGGTTCTTGAACGACAGTAAAAGTAAAATCACCAATACCATGACCACTACCAGATTGACCATTTTCAATATTACTCAATTCAACAGAAATTGTTGGGTCAAATGTATTGAGATCCATCTCATCTGATGTTGTTACATTTTCAGCCAGTTCAGATGTAAATGATCCCTCAAGAGTTAATGCATCCGGTACAATAAAGTTGTTAATTGTCAGAGATGATGTGTACCCTTGAGTGGTTGTACCTTCATCCCCAGGGTGCATAACATATATGGATATACCCCCAGCGACATTTGACAAAATCAGACCCGCAGCTTGGCCAACAGGGTATTCTTCACTATTAGATGCAATAATCGTTGCGAGGGCATTTAAAGTGTTTGCATCAGGCATACTAGACACTGTCAGCGAAAGAGAAACTTCAGTTGCTCCCTGATCAAATGTACCACTACCGCTTCCAATTACATCACCTTGTGAAAGCCCACTGAAATCAAATGACCCGCTACTTGAGGAAATCGTGAATTCAGCCATATCCGTCTCACCTTGAGCTTGTGATATAGTGAATGTCAAATCGGAAGATTGATCTTCAAGTGGATTACTCAGCTCATAACTTACAGTCGGATTGAATTGTGTAAATCCAATAGCAGTTAATAGGATGACTGAGAATAATGAATAAAAACGGTTTAGCATGGTTTCTCCTTTACCGGGTTATTATATATTTTTCAATTTTTAACAATTTATCTAATTACGGTTTCCCGTCATAATGGTTAAAATTTTTGTTGTGTTCGAATTCGTGAACGAATAAATCTCTCTGCGATGAGTTTAAATGCACCCATCCCAATTAGAAAAGTTATCACATCTCGCCCTGTAATACAAAATAAAAAGACATCTATACTCTTAATAATTCAACAATAACAGGAAAAAGGATGTGGTTATCAGTTTTTTAATATTTCGTTTATTATTATTTCTTTGTAGATAATTAAATTTTCCCTGAATCTTTCATTAGTTTCACCATAATGGCATTCTGCATGTGCATTCGATTTTCGGCTTCATCAAATATAATTGAGTAATGGGCATCGCAAACAGAATCAGTGACTTCAACACCTCTTTCTGCTGGGAGACAATGCATAAACAAGGATTCTTTGCCGGTTGCCGCCATCAGTGCATCATTCACCTGGAAGGCTTTGAATTCCTGCCGTCGTTTATCCGCTTCATCTTTCTGACCCATTGAGGCCCAGACATCGGTATAAATAACATCGGATCCTTTTACTGCATTCATGGCATCATGATTTATTTCAATAGTAGATAGTCCGGCATCCCTTGCATCGGTTACCATTGATTGATCAGGATCATAACCTTCAGGACAGGCAATAATAAATTTGAATGGAATCCGCATAGCCAAAGCCAACCATGAGTGAACGATATTATTACCATCGCCAACATAGGTTATCTGAAGATCTTCGAGTGTTCCGCGGTGTTCGTATATGGTGAGAATATCTGCCATGATCTGGCAGGGATGATTAAAGTCGGTGAGTCCGTTGACAATAGGTACGGTGGCATATTTGCCCATTTCCAGCATATCTGAATGATCAAAAAGGCGGGCCATTATCATATCATTATAGCGGCTGATTACACAGGCAATGTCGGCTGTAGATTCTCGTTTACCAATACCGATATCATTTGGGCCAAGAAAGAGAGCGTGACCGCCGAGTCTAAAAAAACCGGTTTCAAATGAGATTCTTGTTCGTGCTGATGGTTTGGCAAATATCATTGCCAGGGAGCGACCGGCAAATGGCCTGTAGTCTTCCCTTCTCCTGAACTTATCCTTTATCCACTTTGCCAGCTCAATAGTCTCCCAGATTTCTTCGGTAGTAAAATCAGTGATGTGTAAAAAATCTCTTTTCATGGATTTCCTAAAATGTGATTTGCTGTAGATACGGGTTGATAATTATGAGATAATATAATACTATTTATTGTTTTGATTAAAAGAGATTCTCCTCATAAAACTGTATCAAATCGTAATTGTCACTTCGAGATGTTTATCCTGAGCGTAGCCGAAGGACCCAGTGACCTTAGTTTTGAAATACTTAATTATGATTATTTCCTGAATAATTTCCGGTCAAGAGAAATGAGAATTGATTATATGCACTCTGTATTTGGTTACCAATATCTTATTCTGATAATACAATAAATAGAGATCGGTGAAGGTCACTGAGCGAAGTCGAGGTGACCTAAACATAAAACTACAAAACATATCTGCTCAAATCTTCGTCACCAATAATATCATCAAGCTTTTCTTTTACCATTTCCCTGGTCACAAACACTTCGTGTATATTTCTATTTGGCATTTCAAACAGCAAATCTTCAAGGAGGGCAACAAGCACAGTATGTAATCTTCGAGCCCCGATATTCTCCATGCGTTCATTTGCTTCGAAAGCGATTCTCGCCAGTTCATGGATGGCTTTTTTATCAAAATCCAATTTAACATTTTCAGCATTAAAGAGAGCCTGGTACTGTTTGATGAGGGCATTTTTTGGCTGTGTGAGAATTTTTACAAAATCATTTTTTGTCAAATTATTCAATTCGACGCGTATTGGGAATCTGCCCTGCAGCTCCGGGATGAGATCAGACGGTTTACTTACATGGAATGCCCCGGCGGAAATAAATAGTATGTGATCGGTTTTGACCTGACCGTATTTTGTACTAACCGTACATCCTTCAATGATGGGTAGAATATCACGTTGAACACCTTCCCGAGATACATCAGGGCTGGAGCCTGAGTTGGCACCGGCGATTTTATCAATTTCATCAATAAAAATAATGCCGTTTTCTTCGGCACGATTGATAGCAATATTCACCACTTCATCCATATCAATGAGTTTTTCTGCTTCCTGCTCAATAATGACTTCGCGGGCTTCTGTTACGGCCAGTTTTTGATTTTTTTGATGTTTGGGAAGTAAACCACTAATCATATCCTGGATATTGCCCGTCATTTCATCCATGCCCATTGGACCGACTACCTGCATGAGCGGCATTGGTGTAGATTTGGATTCCACTTCAACCATTCGATCTTCAAAATCACCCTTTTCAAGACGCAGTTTCATTTTTCCACGGGTTCTTTCATGACGCTGCAATGCTTCATCATCCTGGAAATCGATTTTACCAACTGGAAAGAGAATATCCAGAATGCGCTCTTCTGTCAATTCAGCAGCACGGTTTAAGACTTCCTCTTCTTTCTCACTTTTTGCAGTTTTGACAGAGGCTTCTACAAGATCGCGAACCATGGATTCCACATCTCGGCCCACATATCCAACTTCAGTAAATTTTGATGCTTCCACTTTTACAAAAGGCGCATTCATCAGTGAGGATAATCTTCTGGATATTTCTGTTTTACCCACACCGGTAGAACCGATAAGAATAATATTATTCGGAATGATTTCATCTCTCAAAGGCAGCTCAACCTGCTGTCGTCTCCAGCGATTTCTCAAGGCGATGGCAACAGATTTTTTGGCATCCTTCTGGCCGATAATATATTTATCAAGTTCACGAACAATTTTTTTTGGGGTCAGATTTTTCATACCGTTTCCAGAATCGTAATATTATCGTTTGTATAGATACAAATATCGGCGGTGATCTTGAGTGATTCTTTGACGATTGTCACGGGATCTTTTTCACCTGATTTTAAAAATGCTTTGGCGGCTGATATGGCATAACCAGCACCGCTGCCAATGGAAATTATACGACCATCAGGTTCAATGACATCGCCTGATCCTGACAGGATGAATGAGTTACGTTGATCCATTATGGCAAGAAGGGCATCCAATTCACGCAGTATTTTATCAGTGCGCCAGTCTTTTGCCAGGTCAACCACTGCTTTTTGAAGATTGCCATTCATTTCGTCCAGCTTATTTTCAAATTTTTCAAACAGGGCCATAGCATCAGCCGCTGCTCCGGCAAAACCGGCTAATACATTGCCATCACCAAAACTTTTTACTTTTATGGCTTTTGATTTCATCTGTATATCACCAAATGTCACCTGTCCGTCTCCGCCAATCACCGCTTTATTGCCTATCCTGATTCCCAGGATAGTCGTTGAGCGGATTGAATGATCTTTTTTCATATTCCCTTTCTTAATCTTGCCACGGGAATCTTTAGCAGGTCCCGGTATTTTGCTACCGTCCGCCGGGCAATATTATATCCATCCACCTGCAGCAGTTTTACTAGTTCTTCATCACCGTGAGGTTGCTGCTTATCTTCAGCATCGATGATTTCCTTTAAACGGGTTTTGACTACTGTATTGGAAACCATCTCTCCGGTTTCTGACATTATGCCTTCCGAAAAAAATGATTTTAACTCATATATACCAAATGGAAGTTGAACATATTTACCATTGGTCACTCGACTGATAGTTGAAATATCCATCCGCACCTCCTCGGCGATGTCCTTGAGGATCATCGGGATCAAATCATCCTGATGCGGTTTTCCAAAAAATAAATACTGCTTTTCAATTATCGCTACCATTACATTTATCAATGTATTGTGTCTCTGACGGATGGCATCTATAAACCATTTTGCCGATTCCAGTTTCTGTTTTACAAATTTTTTGACTTCTTGATTATTTTTATATGCCAGAGCCATCTTGACATATTTCTTGTTGATACCAAATTCCGGCAGCATAGAATTATTTACCGTGACTACCCAGCCATCATCACTCTCAACTGCCGTCAAATCCGGAATTATATAATCCCGTTCAGAAATTTCACCAGAAAGACCTGGTTTTGGATTTAATGTGGCGATGAGTTCAGACGCTTCCTGGAGTTCCTCCCTTGTACAATTCAATCCTTTTAGGATTTTAGGATATCTTTTATTGGCAAAGTCGTCAAAATAATCTCTGAGGATTCTGACCATCAGAGAATTCTCATCCACACCCTCCACCTGGGCGATGAGACATTCACGGAGATTCCTTGCTCCAATACCTACAGGATCCAGTTGCTGTATTTTCTTTAGTATAGATAAAACCAGATTTTCATCAACCATCATGCGATCGGCGATGAGAATAGGATCAATTGTCAGATATCCTTCATCATCAATATTACCAATAAGCTCTTCGGCAATCTTGACCTCATCATCGGTGGGACTTAGATCCCAAAATTGTTGTAACAATCGTTCAGATATTGTGCTTGTGGCACGGATAGGCGCATCTAACTCTTCTTCAGGTTTTTGTATTGGTGCCCTTATTTCATATTCATCAGGGTCACCGAGTAATTCTTCCCATTCAAATTCTGTCTCTTCGGTTTTTTCATCTAGCTCAGCCGCTTCATCATCATCTTTCTCTTTTTCCTCTTCCTGCTCCTCAGTAGATTCATCATCATCCTTTTCATCTACAAGTTCGAGGGCAGGGTTAATTTCCAGTTCATTGAGAATGGACTGTTCAAGAGAAATAATATTCAGTTGAAAAATATTAGCCTGCAATACCTGCTGGGGAGTCAGCTGCTGTCTGAGGCCTAATTCATGGGAAAGCTTGATCATTAATCAATATCCATTTTGAATTTACTACCGAGGTACAGACGTCGGGCTTCTTCGTCTTCGATCAATTCTTTTGTATTTCCTGATTTGAGGATTTCCCCTTCAAATAATAGATATGCACTATCTGTAATTGAAAGTGTTTCCCTCACATTATGGTCAGTAATGAGAACACCAATATCCATTGCACGAAGACTTGTGACAATTTTTTGGATATCTTCAACGGCGATGGGATCAACACCGGCAAAGGGTTCGTCGAGTAGTATAAAATCGGGATTCATCACCAAAGAGCGGGCTATCTCGGTTCGACGGCGCTCCCCTCCTGATAATGTAATCGCTTTGCTTTTTCTTAGATGAACAATATTAAACATCTCAAGTAATTCTTCCAGCCTTTTTTTCTGTTCATTCCTTGAAAGGTCGGTCATCTGCAAAACCAGTCTCAGGTTATTTTCAACAGATAACTGAGTGAAAACTGAGGGCTCCTGCGATAAATACCCGATACCATGCCGGGCTCGTTTATACATGGGCGTATGGGTAATGTCAGTGCCGTCCAAAAATATTTTTCCGCTATTTGGTCTGATCATACCGGTGATCATATAAAAAGTTGTGGTTTTCCCAGCCCCATTCGGACCGAGTAAACCGACGACCTCACCACGGTTCACTTCAATTGACACACAGTTCACCACCGTCCTTTTTCCATAGGTCTTTTCTAAATTCTTGGCGCATAAAACTCTGTATGACATTATTAAAATATTTTCCCTGTGACTCCGGTTGGTTCGAGAATCTTCCAATGAGATAAGTCCATATCGGAGGTGAATCCGACGCCGTATAAAGTATCATTGTCTTCAGTGGTAAACATGACTGAATCACTGGATGTTACCAGACGATAACGATTATCCCAATTCAAATGATTTGTTTTCAAGGTTAAACCTGAGTCAGAAATAAATATTACATTGCCAAAAGCCTCAAAATTATTGGTCATCTCATTTAGTCGGGCGGAATCAGAATACAAAATACTGGTATGATTACCAAAATCATCAAAAATATTGGCAATGACATCACCAGAGAGCAAGGCATCCTCTTCATTATCCTTTTCCAGCATATCCGATCGGGTTCGCACCGTAACATGGTCTTCACGGGTCATAACGATTACCGGATTTGTAATTATATTTGTGCTGATATCTGCAGAGGAAAGACCTTCTTCATCCTCTAAATTCTCTCTGCTGCAGCTAAAAACAAACATCAACTGTATTGCGGTAAGCAAAATAAATAGGTAAAACTTTAAAAACTTCATAAAAAATATAGTTGTGAAATTCAACATATTCACTTCATTATTCCAAGGCTTATCATTGCGAAGTTGATTTGTTTTTTAGATAGACCTGATCTCTCATTTTTTCAAGAGCTGGATAATAGAGCTTCTGGCCGTGCAGTATCCATTCGATCATTTCTCTCAGGGCACCCTCCCCTCCCGATTTTTGGGTTACATAGTCGGCAATCTTTAAAACAAGAAAATGACTATTTGACGGTGCAACTTTCAAACCACATCTTTCCATCACTGGTAAGTCCACAAGCCCATCACCAATATATGCCACTTCAAATAGATCTACCTGATAGATTTCGAGTAATTCTTCGAAAGGGGGTGTTTTGTTGAGGTCTCCCTGATAAACATGGGGAATTTTCATTTCTTTTAAGCGGATAGTGGTTGCTTCTGAGTATCTGCCTGAAATAAAAGCGATTGGAAGATCAGCATGTTTTGCCAGGGCGCAGCCGGCAGCATCCTCAACACTGAACTGTTTCATTTCAGTACCATCCCCTGAAATAAAAATGCTGCCATCGGTAAGTACACCATCAACATCACTGATAATCAGCTTTATTCTCTTTATCTTATTTATGAGCTCTGGATTATTCATCATGAAATATTTTGGCTGCTGCAATAAAATCTCTGAACAGGGGATGGGCCTGAATGACCCGGCTTTTTAACTCAGGATGAAATTGGACGCCAACATACCAGGGGTGACCCGATAATTCAATCATCTCCACCAAATCGAGATCTTTATTGATACCACAGACAATCATGCCTTGGTCTTCAATAAGCTGGCGATACTCATTATTTACTTCATATCGATGTCGGTGTCTTTCACTGATAAGTCGTTTTTTATAGGCAGAATGCACCTTTGTTTTTGGTTTTACCTCGCAGGAATATTCACCAAGTCGCATTGTTGCTCCCTTGGATTTAACCTTTTTCTGTCCATGCATTAAATCAATGACAGGGGTGCTCGTTCGCTTTTTAAATTCTGTAGAATCAGCTTTTGGCAGATCGCAAATTGCCCGGGCAAATTCAATAATTGCGCATTGCAGTCCAAGACAGATGCCAAAAAATGGGATATTATATTTCCTGGCAATACCTGCAGACTTGATTTTTCCTTCTATACCGCGATTACCAAATCCACCTGGTATGAGGATGCCGTCCACATCCTTAAACTCCTCTGGGAAGTCCACTGTGTTTTGGCTTTCAAGTGCCTCAGTATCCACCCATTTAATTTTTACCGCCACCTTATTTTCGACACCGGCATGGATGAACGCTTCAAGTATACTTTTATAGGCATCATGAAGACTATTATATTTTCCGCAGATGGCAATTGTCACTTCACCCTCCGGGTTTTTATACCTGTGGACAAATTTTTCCAGGTATTGCACATCATGATGTGTATCGGTTAATTCCAAAAGTTTCAGGCGTTTGAGGATTTTTGTATCCATTCCCTGTTTGTATAAAATCAACGGGATTTCATAAATGGTTTCCACATCGGGAGACTCAAAAACATGATCCACATCCATATTACAAAACAAGCCCAGTTTCTTTTTTAATTTTTGGGTGAGATGGTGATTATTCTCTGTCCGGCAAACCAGTAAATCAGGCTGCAGACCAATTTCACGGAGCAGCATAACAGAATGCTGGGTCGGTTTGGTTTTTATTTCACCAGCGGCACTGATATACGGCAGCAGGGTGAGATGGATTATCAATGAATTTTCATATCCTACTTTTAGGCATAGTTGTCGAATAGCCTCCATGAAAGGCTGACCTTCAATGTCTCCTACCGTCCCTCCAACTTCGGTAATAACCACATCATATTTATGCCTGGGATTTACTGATTTAATACGATCGATGATTTCATCGGTAATGTGAGGAATAACCTGGATGGTTTCACCAAGGTAATCCCCTTGCCTCTCTTTTGAAAGGACATCCCAGTAAATGCGACCGGATGATGTAGTATTCTTTTCTGATAAATTTTCATTGATAAACCGTTCATAATGACCAAGATCAAGATCGGTTTCTGAACCATCGTCCAGGACAAATACCTCACCATGCTGATAGGGGTTCATAGTGCCGGGATCAATGTTCAAATATGGATCAAGTTTTTGAATAGTTACTTTCAAACGGAGAGATTTAAAAAGATAACCGAGAGAAGCAGATACGATGCCTTTGCCAAGACCAGACAGCACACCTCCAAGTACAAAAATATATTTTACAGGTCTCTTTTTCAAGACTGTCTCCTCATTTATATTCGCAGGGGAAATCCCACATATTGATTTGTCGCAGTTTCACGATATACCTGAATCCGGGGTGGGATTATGATATACTACATGAATGAACTTGGGGTAAAAATTACGGCTGTCAAATTGAAGTTATGTAGAATTGTTTTATTCTTTTTGATGGAATTATGTTTAGCGATTGCCAAGATGCTGATGATCAACTATAAATCGATTGCCTTGGAGAATATTGTGAAAGACAATAACTATTACCGTGTCTCGACAACATAAAAATCCCGGATCAAACCAACATATATCACAACATTCTTTTCCATATTGTAGTGAGAATATAAATTGGCTGAGTAATAAAAAAGGGGGCACGGCTGCCCCCTTTTTTATTTTGTTGTCGTTAAAATTAGATTATTTTACAAACATGACTTTCTGCATGGAGGTAAAACTGCCGCTGGTCATCTTCACAAAGTAAATACCACTGGCCTGACCATTTGCATTCCAGTTAATACTGTATGCACCAGGAACATGCCAATTATTTACTAATTCTGCAACCGTACGACCCTGCATATCATAAACTGTTATGAGGACATTACCCGCTTCAGGTAAGACATAACCAATCGTTGTTACCGGGTTAAACGGATTTGGATAGGCATTGTCAAGTGAATATGATGTTGGTAATACATCAGTGAGTCCCAGTAGAATACTGTCATTCATTTCATAAGGCAACATTGAGTTACCAATTGTCATATTGCTTTCGAATTCAAGGCCACTATCAAATCCATAATACATATCCATATCAGCATCATAATATTTGAATACAATAGGTTCGCCAGATACTTCATTGCTGTATATCATCAATTGGAATACAATCTCATTTGTAAGCGGGAAGTACAGACCCTGTGTAATACCGCGACATTCTTCACCGACAAAGGCTGCAAGAATATCATTTTCATCAGTATTAAACTGATCACTAAAGGTAACTGAGGCTGTTACTGATCCACTATTCTCGAAATCGTATGGGGAAACTTGCCATTCAGCAGCATTATCACGAGAGAGGTTCTGAGTGGGAGTTCCCTGATCTTCCAATTGTGCCAAAACAGGTCCGGCATCCGGATAGGTAAGGGTAGCATCGGCAGACATATTCAACATATAGCCATCAAATGGACTCATTGTTTCCAGACCGCCAAACCAGCCAAATCCATCAAAGTATTCAGAAAAGGCTGATTGATTCTTGACATAAATACCACTGCCGTCAACTGTACCAAGGGCAGAATTTATTGCCTGGGCATCCTGTGGTGTATATCCAACAAAGTTCCAACCCGTGAAAAGACCGATTGGTGTATTTGCAGCATCCACAGCTTCACCGGTGAATTCAATTGTACCGGATGCGGTTAACTGCAACATATAGAAGTCAGTCACACCAATATTTTCAAGACCGCCAAACCAGCCAAATCCTTCAAAATATTCAGCAAACTGTGATTGGTTTTTGATGTAAACCTGATTGTCACCAAGATTACCGAGAATTGTATTCAATGACATATCAGCATCAGTGACATTCATTGAGAACCAGTTCCAACCGGTTTCAACACCAATAGAAACGGCTACTCCAGGATCACAGGCATCACCAAGGCCATCATCATCAGAATCAAGCTGATCGGCATTGGCGTCATCAGGGCAGTTATCTACGTCACCGCAAACGCCATCACCATCAATATCATTATCTGCATCTAATGGGCAATCATCACAGGCATCACCTAGAAGGTCACCATCGCTATCAACAGTATCACAATCACCTGTCATTAAGCAGCCACCTGTACTGGTTTCAGGCGCATGTCCTGAAGCCCCGGCAACAACGACATTGTTGAGACACATTTCTCTGTCCATGCCAGTTTCGAAAGCAACTGTAGCCAGTGTGCCTGAACCGGGTAAATAGACACCCTGGGATAAGGAGAAGGCAATGACCTGACCATTATCAGGATTTAGACTGATTGTAAAGTCAGGATTATCAGTAGTCACATTAATGAGGGTTACACCTTCCACAAGGAATTGGAATCCATAAATGCTGACATCACCAGTATAAACGACATCAAATGTGCCTGTCACGCCATCAACGGCACCAAATTCAACGGTAACTTCACCGTCAGGTGTATCATCACAATCATCTGGTGTGCCGTCCTGATCAAAGTCATCAAAACTATTACCACCACAGACACCACAGTCATCTACAACAAGACCACTATTGTATAAATCATCACAACCCATTTCAGGCTCGATTACATCTATGCAGTCACCATCTGTAACGGTAATAGGCATAGAATCTTCGGCTGATAGAATTGATTCGGTTATACATGTAGTCACGTCACCAGAGTCATAGCGGTAGCTGATTGTACAGAGTGTACCTGAGCCAGAGCCATAACTGGCATTTGAAAGCGTAAATCCAACAACACCACCATTTCCTGCATTAAAACTAACATTAAAGTCTGAATTCTCAGTTGTAACATTTTCAATTGTGACTCCACTGATATTGAACTGGAAGGCCCGGATATCTACCTGACTGTCATAAAGAACATCAAATGTACCGGATTCACCAACAGCTGTATCATCATGGTTCCCAATGTTTAACGTGGCTTCACCCCATGGATATTCATCACATTCGTCAGAGAATCCATCCATGTCGAAATCAGTGAAACTGGTACCGCCGCACACATCGCAATCATCTACAAGTGAATCACCACCCCAGACACCGGCACAATCCTGTGCACAGTCATTTAGTGGATCATCATCACAGACATCACAATTGTCAAACTCAGCAGATCCGTCACAGACTCCAGCACAATCCATATCACTATTTGGATCATGACCTGAGGCACCATCAGAACAGACACCGCAATCATCAACAAATGCCGAACCGTCGCAGGTACCGGCACAGTCTAATGCAGCATTAAAGTCATCAGGTACAACACAGTCGCCGCAATCATCGGTGACAGAATCACCAAAACAAATGCCGGCACAATCCATATCGTCATTGTCGTTGCCAGAATCATTATCACAGACACCACAATCGTCTAAGTCAGCATCGCCGCCCCAAACATCGTTACAATCCTGTGTACAGTCGTTTAATGGATCATCGTCACAGGTATCACACATGTCAACGAGATTATCACCATTACAGACACCGGCACAATCCATGTCGGCATTGTCATTTTCGGCATTGTCATCACAGACACCGCAATCATCTTCAGTGCTGGAACCATCACAGATACCGGCACAATCCATGGCATAATTTTCATCGAGACCGGTATTACCGCCAACGCAGTTACCACATTCATCGACAAAAGCAGTTCCATTATCGTCACCATTACAGTCAACCTGTATAACAGATACCGTAAAGTTCTCAGAATCGGCCCCGCCTTCATCATCGGTAGCCGTTAGTACAACCGCGCCGGATGTAAATGTACCCGTACTTGGTGACCAGGTCACAAGGCCAGTTCCAGATACTTCCATAAGAGCTGGGTTATTAGAAAGTGAATAGATAAATTCACTATCATCAGCATCCTCAACGGTTGCCTGATAACTGTATTCTTCAGATGTCCGTGCTACGATGCCAGCCGTTGATGTAATCATTGGGGCATCATTAACAGAGTCAACTGTGACAGTTACATCCTCTGACTCGCATAATTCATCATCAAAATCATTATCACAAACTGTGATGGTGATCATTTCACTGCCATTAAAGTCACTACCCGAAACCAGGTCAAGGAAAGTATTACCATTTGTAGATACACTGGCAGATACATTTGTACCGCCTGAAACACTGTAGGATAAAGCATCAGATTCAATATCCGTAGCGTTCAACTCAACAGAAGAACCGCCGCCTTCATTGAAATTTAAATCACCAATTTCAGCCAGTACCGGAGCATCATTGACAGGGTTCACTGTCAGGACAAACTCATCAGTATCTGACAGTTCGCCATCAGAAACTGTAATCTGTAAAGTGGCACTACCATTCAGATTTGCAGCAGGTGTTAAAGTGATTGTTCTTTCTACA
>JABHXA010000028.1 GCA_018657495.1 Fidelibacterota bacterium | reverse complement strand
AGTCAAAGTTATCTATGATAGAGAAGCTTACCTGTTTAAATTTGATCATTCAGGAAGAGTAACTTTTGACAAAAATTTACGTGGCAGTATTTATCCACAATTAAAAAATTTGTATCAGGATCAAAAGATAAAATATGCCTTCAGAGACCAGTTTATTTTAGAGATCAAATCAAATTATGGATTTCCAGAATGGGCGGTTCCCATTATTGCTGAATTAGGAGTTAAAAGACAGGCACTATCAAAATTTACCATCTGTATTGATATGAATAAATCAGCAATTAGGCGCTTCTCAACAAATGAGACTATCGCTCATTCAAAACACGAATATTTTTTTATAAATGACTAAACAGAAAACACAAAAATAATATGCTCTTAAAAGATTTACAAAGTGTATTCAATTTTTCGATTACCTCCGGTCAGGTATTTTCAAATCTTATTGTTTCTCTCATTTGCGGACTGGCAATCTCCTTGTTTTATCGATGGACATACCGCGGTCCAAATTATTCCAGATCATTTGTAAATTCATTAATCATCCTGTCAATGATAACCAGTATTGTGATTGTAGTTATTGGAAATAACCTGGCGAGGGCTTTTGGTTTGGTTGGCGCCATGTCAATTATCAGGTTTAGAACCCCTATCAAGGATGCCCATGATATAGTCTTCATTTTCTTTGCACTTACAGTTGGACTCGCTGCCGGTGTTGGATTATATAAGGTAGCAATTACGGGGACATTATTTGTCGGATTTGTAATGCTGCTCCTGAACACCTTTAATTATGGGACTTATCGCAGGAAAGAATATCTATTGCAATTTTCTTATAAAGTAGAATCTGGTGAGGATCCACCGTATTTGGCAGTTCTAAAAAAATACTGCAAAGAACATAAGTTGATTAATGTCCGATCCATGGGTTCAAAAAAATTGATTGAATTATCATTTTATATTGGCTTAAAGGATGAATTGAAGGGAAATCGATTTGTCGAGGAATTCAATAATCTGGCGAATATCCAAAACGTCAATCTATTTTTCGATAGCGATCACGAAGTTTAGACCTGCTGCATAATCCCCGAAAATAATCCTGTCAAAATTCTCTGACTTGGAAAATTATAACAGCTTTTAAACAACAAGCCTGTTCTAACTACGTCAAATAATTTGTGCTTTCTCAAGTGTAACCATGATCTCATTGGTACATTGATCCACTGTCATAATATCGGTTTCAACGATAATCTCAGGATGCTCAGGTGACTCATAGGGCGATGATACACCTGTAAATTCAGATATTTCACCACTTTCGGCCTTGCGGTATAATCCTTTTGGATCCCGTCGTTTACAAACATCCAGATCACATTTGACATAGGTTTCAAAAAAACTGGGCGATGGCAAAATCGATCGGGCAAACTGTCTATCCTTATCAAATGGAGAAATAAAAGTACAGACGACAATATTTCCCTGCTGGAAGAATAACTTGGCTGTTTCACTGACCCGGCGAATATTCTCAGTTCTATCTGCATCTGAAAAACCCAAATCACCGCAGAGTCCATGTCTGACATTATCACCATCCAAAAGCATGACCTGGCAATTCTTTTCAAATAATTTCTCTACCAAGGCTCGTGCGATGGTTGATTTTCCTGATCCGGAGTATCCTGTCAACCAGATGACGGCTGCTTTATGACTATTGAATTCCTCCCATTTTCTATGGGAGATCATATCCCCCTGCCAGGTGACATTTGTAGATTTCCGGGTAAGGTTGATCATATTGGAAATGTCATCAACTTGACGAGTCCGGTCACGAATCATGCCTGCTGCAACGGTCTGGTTGGTCACGGCATCAATGAGAATAAAACTGCCAGTTGCCTGATTGATGTTATAAGGATCAAAAAATATGGCCCTGGCAGTAGTAATGTTTATTCTGGCAATTTCGTTTAACGATAATGTCTTTACCTGCTCACGGTGCAAAGTATTTACATCAACTTTATAAGTGATTTCAGATATAAACGCCTTTACCGTTTGAGTAGTATGTTTGAGGAAGTATGAACCCTTCAGCTTCATGGGTTTCTCATCCATCCAGCAGATCATCGCATCAAATTCAGTTGCCGTTCGTGGTAGATTGCCCGATCGTACAATCATGTCGCCACGACTTATATCAATTTCATCTTCAAGTGTTAGTGTCACAGACTGACCGTTGAATGCTTCGGATAATTGACCATCATAAGTCTCTATTGAGTGGACTCGACTGGTTTTCCCGGAAGGAAGAACAGCGACTTTTTCTCCCGGAGTGATTGTACCGGAAACAACTGTACCGGCATATCCGCGAAAGTTGAGATTAGGGCGAATGACGTACTGGACGGGAAACCGGAAATCAATAAGATTTTTATCGCCTGAAACTACAACAGTTTCAAGTTTGTGTAATAAAGTGTGCCCATTATACCAGCTCATATTTTCACTGCGTGTGGTTACATTATCACCATCCAGAGCAGAGACAGGAATAAAAGATATATCATGGATTTGGAGCTTCCTGGAAAAATCAGAATATTCACGGACAATATCGTCATAAACCTGTTGGTCATAGTTTACCAGATCCATCTTATTTACTGCAACAATCATATGTGGGATCTGCAACAAAGAGACAAGAAAACCATGCCGTCTGGATTGGGTGAGAACTCCTTTTCGTGCATCAATGAGAATAATGGCCAATTGAGCATTGGAGGCACCTGTGACCATATTTCTTGTATATTGCTCATGACCCGGAGTATCTGATATGATAAATTTTCGATTGTCAGTTTCAAAATATCGATATGCCACATCGATGGTGATGCCCTGTTCACGTTCAGATGCCAGACCATCAAGTAATAGCGAAAGATCTACTTTCTCATCTCCACGCTTTTCTGACGTGGTGGCAATAGCGCTGTATTGATCTTCAAAAATACAATTGGTCTCATAAAGCAGACGACCAATGAGGGTGGATTTTCCGTCATCCACACTGCCAGTGGTGGTAAATCGAAGAAGGGACTTGTCGACATTTGAGTCTCGTATATCCACTAAAAATATCCTTCTTTCTTTTTCTGCTCCATGGATGAATCACTGGTCATATCAATAATACGATTTTCGCGTTCAGATCTATTTGCGTCACGGACTTCGGTAATGATGCCGTCAATTTCTGTTGTAGACGATTTAATCGCCCCTGTGCATGGAATACACCCGAGACTTCGATATCGGCAATCCACCTCAAAGGCATCCGCTTCAGATAATCCTGCTACATTGTCGGGATCTACCGTTTTGAGAAATTCAAAAGGAATGAGAATGCCATTCTTTTCCACCACTTTTCTCTTTTGGGAATAATATAAAGGTACGATAGGAATCTCTTCGTTTTTAATATACTGCCACACATCATACTCAGTCCAATTTGAGATAGGAAACACTCTGACATTTTCATTATCTTCGATATTGGAATTATATATATTCCACAGTTCAGGGCGCTGATTTTTTGGATTCCACTGACCAAATGAATCCCGCACTGAATAAACACGTTCTTTGGCGCGTGATTTTTCCTCATCTCGCCGGGCACCACCAAATGCAGCATCAAATCCATGTTTGTTTAGGGCATCCAGCAGACCCTGGGTTTTTAGATATCGGCAGCATTTATCAGGTCCCAATGTAAAAGGATGAGCTTTATTATTGATCCATTCATCATTTTGCTCAATGATGAGACGAGCGCCAATCTCTTTTACAAACCGATCGCGGAATTCATACATCTCAGGGAATTTATAGCCAGTGTCAATATGCATCAATGGGAAAGGAAACTTACCGGGGTGAAATGCCTTTTGTGCCAGTCTGATCATGACAGCAGAGTCTTTGCCAACGCTGTATAACATGACAGGATTTTTGAATTCAGCTGCCACTTCCCGTATGATATGGATGGATTCATTCTCCAGCTGTTTTAGTTGTGTCAATCGATATGAAGTCATTTATATTCCAGAATTATTCTGATTAATTGTTTATTTATAGATATCAAACCTGGTTTTGCAGGACGCGAAATTTACTGTGATTGGCTCTTTATAGAATTGAAAAAAATCATTTAAAATATAATTCTCTATCCAAATCCGATATGATATTCTCTTACTAATTTGTCCCCCGTTGGTGGGGGACAGTTAGATTGAAAGCAGCTATAAAGAGAAAAACAAAATGGTTATATGGAATTCCCATAAGAATTATCCCCCGCCAGCGGGGGATAAATACATTTATGGCAGACAGGAGGCAGCGGGGGGGGAAGGCAGATTGCAAGCACCTAGAAAGATTAAAAACGATAATAAAGTTATTCTCTATCCAAATTCTCAGACTTATTTCAAATAATCATAATTCCATTTTTTAATAAATAACGTAAACGCTTTAACTTTTTAAATCCGGACACACTGTTCAATAATGAACATAAATATATTTTCATGAAAACTGATAAATATCTGTGTTTATGAATGTTACGTATGGGCACATTATTTGCAATTAGATGTTCATGGACAGAGAACTTGATAACACAATCATAATTAAAGAACGAATATTCTCATCACTGCGTATTGTAATTATTATAGTGATCATCATTGCCGGTCTCATTTCTCTGAAATATCTATTATCCACAGAACTGAAACAATCACGACTTCGAACTGCTATAGCTGAAAACGGCTCCATTGCTGATGCCATAACTGCTACAGGATTTATCCTCCCCGAATTTGAACATATACTGACCAGTCCTATCCGGACAAAAATTGACAGTATATATTTTGTGCCAGGTGATATGGTTCATGATGGCGATACCATTTTAAAATTGAATCAGGATCTTCTCAATCTGAAATATGAACAACAGCTTGAAGAAATGAAATTGTTGGAAAATAAAAGACATCAGCTTGAACTATCAATGAATCAGAATCTGATAAATCTTGAAACCGATTATGAAATCAAGATTCTTACAATAAAAGCGACAGAATCAAAATTAATACAGGTAGAGCGCTTACATGAAATCGGGGCAGCATTAAAGTCAAATGTCGATCAGGTAAATCTTCAGCTTGAGATATCACAAATCGAACTATCACAATTGAAACATCAAATTGACAATCAAGCCGAAATCTACCAGGCAGATCTACTTGAAGTCGAATTGCAAATTCAAATAATTGAAAGTAAAATAAAAGAACAAAAAAGACTGCTCGACCTGGCAGCTGCAAAAACTAATTGGAATGGAGTACTATCCTGGATAAAAGACGATGTGGGATCTACTGTAAATGCCGGAGAAATAATTGCCAGAATATCCAATCTTGAAACATTCAAAGTTGAAGGAAAAATCTCAGATATCCACAGTCAAAATATTTTCAAAAATATGTCAGTAATTGTGAAAATATCAGATAAAAATCTATCAGGAAGAATCCATAGTATCGAACCGATTATAAATAACGGAATTATCACATTTTCTGTGGAGCTCAATGACAAGAGTTTTGGTGGTTTAAGGTCCAATCAGAAAGTTGACATAATGGTGATAACATCAGAAAAGAACAATGTTGTACGAGTGAAAAATGGACCATTTATTAATGGACAGGGAAGAAGCTATGCATTTGTCATTGAGGACAATATGGCTGTTCGACGTGACATTATTGTCGGTGCTGTTAATCTGGACTGGCTTGAGATCATCCAGGGAATAGAAGTAGGGGAGGCTGTTATTATCTCCGATATGGACGAGTATAAACATCATGAAGAATTAAAAATTAAAAATGATAATTGAATCACTAAAGGAGCAAAGATGATCAGGCTTTCAACAATTGAGAAAGTTTACCGTACCGCAAAAATTGAAACCATTGCCTTAAAAGATGTAAATCTTCATATCAAACGCGGTGAATTTTTGTCTATAATGGGTCCGTCAGGATGTGGGAAAAGTACTATGTTAAATATAATGGGTTTACTTGATCAGCCATCTCAGGGCGTTGTTGAAATCGATAGCGAACATGTGGCAAAATTCAGTGATCGAAAATTGGCTCGTTTACGAAATGCTATGATTGGTTTTGTTTTTCAGAGTTATCATCTGATAAATGATTTGAGTGTTGTTGATAATGTTGAAATCCCCTTGCTCTATAGAAGTATGTCTGGCTCCTCGAGACGAAAATTAGCCTTGGAAGCACTTGATAAAGTTGGTTTGAATGCCCGGACACGCCATTTCCCATCACAATTATCCGGTGGACAACGACAAAGGGTAGCAATTGCCAGGGCGATTGTTGGGTCCCCTCAAATTATTCTTGCCGATGAACCAACCGGAAATCTGGATAGTGTAATGGGCGCTGAAATCATGGATATCCTCAATAAATTGAACCAGGAAGAGCAAACGACAATTGTCATGGTCACCCATGATGAAATTCTCGCCAGCCAAACTCAACGGATTATCCGTCTCTTTGATGGCAGCCAGGTTAATTAGAGAAATTTATGTTAATTAATTATCTGAAAATTGCCATTAAGGTCCTGTTAAGACATAAGCTCTTTACATTTATCAGCCTATTTGGTATAAGTCTCACATTGTTGATCCTCATAATGGTTACGTCACTATTGGATCATACATTTGGATCTCAACCGCCAGAATTGAAACTGGATAGAACTCTTTCTATTACTATGGGTTTATTAACATCAAAAGATGGCGGACAATCTAATGGTCCCGTAATGAGTCCATATTTTTTAAAAAAATATGTAAAATCCCTAAAAACACCTGAAGTCGTATCAATGTCTTCATTCCACAATCGCGTTATCACCTATAAAAATAGAACAAAATTCAGGTTGGATATAAAATATACCGATAGTGAATTTTTTGAGATATTAGATTTCAATTTTCTTGAAGGAAATCCATACAGCCTGAATGATGTGTCATCAAGAAGGAATGTGATTGTGATCAATCAAAATACCAGAGAACAATATTTTGATGGCGAGGAAGCAATAGGAAATACGATGGAAGTGGAAGGTGAAAAGTTTAGAGTTATTGGTGTTGTCGAAAATTGTTCAATTTTACGAATAATGCCATATGCCGACGTCTGGCTTCCACTGACATTTTCAAAAACTCCGCTGGATGAAGTGACCTTAATTGGTGGATTCCCCGGATGGTTTGCCATGATGCTTGCAACTGATGAATCTGATATCCCTGCTATAAAAAAAGAATTTCAGAACCAACTTGCCCTGGTGGAATATCCTGATGATAAATGGGTAGAAATTAAAACCGCCGCCAGCACCTATGCTGAGGCCTTCTCGCGAAATTTAAGATTATCTGAAGAAGGAAATGCAAAACCCTTGTTGATAATACTGTTTATCCTCATGATTCTATTCATGCTGCTGCCAACGATCAATTTGGTAAATATTAACTTGAGCAGGATAATGGAAAGATCATCTGAAATTGGTGTACGCAAAGCATTTGGTGCCTCCAGTCTGACCCTTGTAGGACAATTTGTGGTTGAAAATGTTATTATAACATTAATTGGCGGTGCAATTGCCTTAATTCTTGCCATTGGCATCTTGGAGATAATCAACAGCAGCTCATTGATCCCCTATGTGAATTTTTCGCTTAATTACCGGATATTTTTTAACAGCTTGGTTATATGTTTGTTTTTTGGACTTTTTTCAGGGGTGTATCCGGCATTTAAAATGTCTCGCCTCCAACCAGTTGATGCCTTGAGAGGAGAAAGCTCATGATCCGCCAAATGTTTAAATTGATCTGGAATAGAAAGAAAAGAAATTTGCTGATGATCTTAGGGATATCAATTTCATTTTTTGTCCTTTTTATTGTCTCATCGATTATTAATTATAATATCACCAATTATTTCAAACCACTTGGTTACGAATATGAGGATGTTTGGTATTTGACTTTGGATTGGAAAAGCTCAGATTCCCTGCAGATTGAATCTACCCTTGCCCAGATAGAAAATGCCCTGAAGACTTATCCTGAAATAGAAGAATTCAGTTATTGCCGATCTTTATTATTTACGCCAATGGCTTCAAATAACACATTCTATCATCTTGGTGATCATAATTCAAGAATTGAACGGATGTATGCCGGCGATCAACTGCCAGATGTCCTTGGTATCGATATATTACAGGGGAGATGGTTTGATGAAAGGGATAATGTCGAACATGATACTCCAATTGTCATAACTCAATTATTGGCTGATGAATTTTTTCTAAATGAAAATCCGATTGGAAAAAAACTCACTGATGGTCAAGGAGAGAAATTTTACAAAGTAATTGGTCTTATTGGAGAATTTAGAAATGGCGGTGAACTGACAGGATCAAAGCGCGCCAGTTTTGAGAGATTTAGCCTTAACAGCGAACCAGGATTAAAAAGAATATTAAGCGATAAAATGTTGTTTAGAATATTGATGAAGATGAGGTCCGGATCTGATTCAGGAGTTGAAGAAAAAATACTTATGCATACCTCTGCAATAGCCAAAGAATGGACGATCAAATCAAATCGTCTTGAGGATGCCCGTAGTTCAGCCAGGAAACAATCTTTGATTATACCGGTGATTATTGGTGTGATATGTGCTTTTCTCCTGATAAATGTCGCCTTGGGTCTTTTTGGAGTGATTTGGTATAATACCCATCGTCGAAAAGCAGAGATTGGTTTACGCCGGGCTATGGGTGCCCATCGAAGTCTTATTTATATCCAGATTATGGGTGAAGCCCTTGTTCTATCATTATTTGGAATTTTCATCGGCGGTTTTTTTGCAATTCAGTTTCCAGTTTTAAAGGTGATTCCATTTATTAGTGATATGGTGTATTATATGTCATTTATCTTATCCGTTGCTGTTATTCTATTGTTGACGGTAGTGTGTGCCCTTTATCCAAGTCGATTGGCAACTCATATTCAGCCGGCATTGGCATTGCACGAAGAAGGATAATTAGAATTTCACTTATATTTTGAATAAAGATCAATTTTAAGTAACCGTCAATTTTTTGATTACATCTAAATTATGGAAATGAATTCAATATTAATTATCGATGATGATCTGGCGGTAAGAACATCGCTAAAATTACTTTTTCGGGAAAACGGATTTCACACTACTGATGCAGATGATCCGGAAAGTGCAAAAAATAGTCTCCTTTCTAACCCTGTTGACCTCATATTAATGGATATGAATTATTCTCTGGAAACAACGGGAGTGGAAGGCCTAAAGCTTCTTGAAGAAATCAAAAAAAGCCATGCCCATATTCCGGTAATTCTTATTACTGCGTGGGGATCTATTCCCCTGGCGGTTGAGGGAATGAAACTGGGGGCAGTAGATTTTATCAATAAACCATGGAATAATAATCATCTCATTCAATCCGTCTCTACAGCGCTTAAAATTTCCAAGTTTGAGAAAGGCCCGCAAAATTCATCAAGAACGAAACTAGACAAACATTTTGATTTTGGGCGAATCATCGGCGAATCGCCTTCATTTGTTGAGATCCTGGATACCGTTAGTCGAGTTGCAGATACCAATGCACCAGTCCTGATAACCGGTGAAAGTGGTACAGGTAAAGAACTCATTGCCGAAGCAATCCATCAAAACAGTCGACGACGTAACCAGCCGTTTGTAAAGGTCAATCTTGGCGGTATTTCATCCACTTTGTTTGAAAGTGAAATGTTTGGACATAAAAAAGGTGCCTTTACAGATGCTAGATCTGATCGTGTAGGTAGATTCGAAATGGCCGATAGCGGCAGTATATTTCTTGATGAAATTGGTGATCTGGATCCATATTCCCAGGTAAAAATGTTAAGGGTTTTGCAGGATCGAAGTTTTGAAAAATTAGGATCCAGTAAGGCTCAAAAAGTGGATGTGCGAATTATTTCTGCAACCAATCGACCTTTAGAGGATATGGTCGAATCCAATGACTTTCGCGAAGATCTCTATTACCGGGTTAATCTCATAACTATTGTCATTCCTCCTCTCAGGGAACGACCGGAAGATATCCCGCCACTGGTGGACCATTTTATTACTACTCTGAAAAAAGCGTATCATAAAAATGATTTATCCGTCTCAAATGATGCCCTTGTGTGGTTATCAGGATTGCCCTGGCCAGGCAATATCAGGGAGTTAAAAAATCTAGTGGAAAGGACTGTTTTAGTTTCAAATAAATCTTGCCTGACTCAAGCTGATTTTGCCAAACAAAGCCAGGCACCAAGGAAAAAACAATCAGCTTCAGGTTTCCCATATGAAGGAACAATGACTCTTGATGAGGTCGAACGTGAAATAATCAGGAAATCCCTCGCCTTTCATAAAAATAATATCAGCAAAGTGGCAAACGCTCTCGGGCTCAGCAGGGCGGCATTATATCGGAGAATGGAAAAATTCGATCTAAAAGAAATTTCATGAAATTTATGCAGGATGGTTTCGAAAAGTAATTTTTATGTCGTTAAAGAAAATTATTGCCAGATGTAAGAATTCAATAAACCTGCGGATTAAATTTTCTGCATTTATCATTCTCATTCACCTAATCCTCATTTTTACATCGGTCCAGCTGATTGAGGATCATAAAATTCTATTCATGTTATCAGAAATTGGCATTATTATTTCTGTCATCATATCCATGCGGCTGTATCAAAGTTTTATAAGTCCATTAAATATGATCACAGCCGGGGTTGAATCAATGAAGGATTCGGATTTTAATCTAAAGTTTTTGAAGGTCAATCAATATGAACTGGATAAACTAATTGAAGTTTATAACCAGATGATGGAAGAACTTCGATCGGAGAGATTGAGATTGCGGGAGAAAAATTATTTTCTGGAAAAATTGATCGAAGCATCACCAACCGGCATCATTACCTTTGATTTAGATCAAAAAATAACCTCTATGAACCGCGCCGCCAGTCAGATTCTTGGTGTGGATTCGTCCCTGGTAAAAGGGGAAAGTTTAGAGGATGTATCTAGTCCAATTTCAGAATCACTAAATCGTCTTCAATCAGGTGAATCCATTACGGTGAAAAGTGATAGTGCCAGGCGATATAAATGTGAAAGATCAAAATTTGTTGATAGAGGTTTCCAGCATCATTTTATACTCATACAGGAAATGACTGATGAAATAATGGCATCAGAGAAACGGGCTTATGGAAAGGTAATACGGATGATGTCCCATGAGATAAACAACTCAATCGGGGCGGTAAATTCAATCCTGGAATCATGTTTAAATTATTCAGTCCTAAAAGATGAGAATGCCCATGAATATGCTTCAGCACTGAAAGTTGCTGTGGAACGTAATTCGCAGCTAAATCATTTCATGTCAAACTTTGCTGATGTCGTCCGTCTCCCAAATCCAAACAGAGTCAAACAAAATATCAATAATTTGATCATTTCAGTAAATACCCTTTTTAAAAATGAGACAGATAAACGCGATATAAACTGGAAATTAAACTTAGCAGAAACACCGGTGATAATCAATCTTGATATCAGTCTGTTTGAACAAGTATTGGTGAATATCATAAAAAATGCTATTGAAGCGATTGATCAAAATGGTGAAATTACCATTACTACTGTATTAAAACCTGATCCCTGTCTGATTATCAAGGATAATGGCTGTGGTATAACTACTGAAATCCAAAAAAATCTCTTCCTGCCATTTTATAGCACCAAGAAAAATGGACAGGGCATTGGCCTAACCCTTATCAGGGAAATACTGGTCATGCACGAGTTTTATTTTTCTCTTGAAACAACCTCTGAAGGACAAACCGAATTTACGATAAGATTCAATCAATAAATTGAATCATCAGGTGATTTTTGGACAATTGCCAGAGACTCTTGATTGATAACTCAAGATTGAAACTATTTTCAGCTCAAATAAAAATCAGGTCTACGTATTTCAGCCGGATATGTGATAATTTTTGTCCTGGGTTTGGAGTGAGGATATCCGAAACCCCTGTAAAAGTAATGAAAGAAATAAAAAATATTGCAAGGAATACCCTTTTGTCTGACCTGAAATCAAACCCCTTAGTTCATCCACCAAAACTAAAATATAATGCAGTCCCTTTTGATTTGATCAAAACAGAGCATTTTGAACCAGCTGTTAAATTTGCCCTATGTGAAGCAGAAAATGAAATTGCCATGATAGAATCCAATCTGGAACCGGCAACTTTTGAGAATACTATATTAGCCATGGAATGCTCTGGTTCCCTAATGAACCGCATAATGTTGATATACAGAATTCTTCATGGACATGAATCGGATAATGATTTTAAGGATTTGGCAACAAAATTATATCCACCGCTCACCGAATTTGGTCATCGTATCATCACAAGCAAACCTCTTTTTAAACGAGTGGAACATGTGCACAAAAAAAGAATGGATTTGGGTTTAACCGGTGAACAAATTCGGCTTGTAGAAGAAAATTATAATGATTTCATAAAAAATGGTATCAATTTGAATCAGAAAGATCAGGATGATCTTAAGGCAATAAATATTGAACTTTCTAAAGTGAGTAATAAATTTGCCCAAAATGTACTCAATTCCCGTAACACATTTGAATATACCATTACCGATGCCAAAGAATTGGATGGTGTACCGGAAACTGCAATGAAATTAATGGCGCAAACCGCAACGGACAAAGGCCATGATGGTGGCTGGACTATCCTTTTGCAAATGCCTTTCACCCATCCGGTGATGACCTATGCAAAAAATAGAAAACTGCGCGAATTTATATTCAAAAGCTTGGGCAGTGTTGCCTATAACGATGAATTTGATAATCAGGAAAATATCCTCAACAAAGTAGATTTATTATATCGGTTTTCCAGACTCCTTGGATTTGATACCTACGCAGATTATGTATTGCAGGATCGAATGGCAGAATCGCTCACAACGGTTAAGGGTTTTCTGGATTCGTTTTACAAAATAAGTAAAACACAGGCAATAAATGATCTTGCAGAAGTAAAACTGCTGGCGCAAAAAATGGATGGTCTGAAAGATCCCCAGCCATGGGATATGGGTTATTATACTGAAAAACTGAAACAGAAGAAATATGGATTTAATACAGAAGAACTCAGACCATATTTCAAAATGGATAACGTCATAACAGGCGTATTCAAGATCGCCGAAAAACTATATGGTTTGCAATTCGAGGAGAAGTTTGATATCCAGACATTCCATCCATCTGTGAAAACGTATTCAGTATCAGATGCGAAATATGGTCATCTCGGTATTCTAATGTTGGATTTATTCCCACGGACAACAAAAAGAAATGGTGCCTGGATGGCAACTTTGCAGCCACAGGGTTTAATAGATGGAAGTTCACGCCGGCCAATTGCCTGCATGGGGGCCAATTTAATGCCCGGTACAAACGACCAGCCATCACTTTTGAGTCTGCAGGAAGTAAAAACTATTTTTCATGAATTTGGCCATGCACTCCATCACATATTATCACAATGCACCTATACGTCTTTATCGGGTACCCGGGTTCTGTGGGATTTTGTAGAATTGCCATCACAAATTATGGAGAATTGGGTTTATGAAAAGGAAGCATTAGATCTGTTTGCCGTCCATTATGAAACTGGTGAAAGCATACCGGATGATCTATTAAAAAAGGTTCAGGATGCTAAGAATTTTATGGCGGGGAGATCCTCCCTTGGACAATTAAATGGAGAATATCTTGATCTTGCCTGGTATACAACCAATCCTAAAAATATTACTGATGTGACAGATTTTGAGGATAAAATAGATGCCAAAACCCGGCTAATGCCAAAAGTGAATGGGACAAATTCTTCATGTTCATTCAGCCATATCTTTGCAGGTGGATATGCAGTAGGTTATTATTCATATCGCTGGGCTGAATCACTTGATGCTGACGCCTATGAATTATTTAAGGAAAAGGGGATTTTCAATAAGGAAACCGCCAGCTCTTTCAGGGAAAATATTCTCTCAAAAGGAAATACCATCCATCCTAAAAAATTATATAAAAAATTCAGGGGACGTCAACCAGATCCGAAAGCTCTTATGCGCCGGAATGGTCTGACATAAACATTCTATTGCAAAAAGAGCAATATAGAATTAGCTGGACATAACAGGATTGATCTATCAAAATTTTCAAATATATAAATAGAATTAAGATTCAATAAATAAGTCAATTTTTAATTAATATTGAGCTATCACCAATTTCAAAAATCAGTTTATAAGGAACGTAATTATGACATCAGGCGGACTTTTTAGTAAAGACAAATTATGCCCGTTTACCCACAGAATTCTCATAACCTGTAATGAGTATAATATTAATATTCCAGTATTTTATGGGGATGATATACCAACTCAAATCAACGATGCCAATAAAGATGGGACCTGGCCAGTATTCCAACCACCTGGCAGCGCTGGTCTGTTAAAAGATTCAGCAGTTATTGTAGAATATATAATAGATAATTCTGATGCGGATGGCAGCCAATATTACAGTGATGACAAATTAATTAAATTGTTAGATGATTTTATTCTCTGCATTTCAAAAATAATCAGGGCCGGTCATCCAGGTGTTCAAATGGAATGTCGAAAGAAAGTTGATATGGTTTTGCTGGAAATTCAGAAAATTTTGAAAGCCTCTGACGGTCCATTTCTCGCCGGTGAAAAATTCACCCAGGCGGATGCCCATATCACACCTTTTCTTTATCGATTACCCTTTTTAAAAGAGTTTAGAAATCATATCCCGGCATTGTTAATAGAGGATGAAGCAATTATCAAATGGGTGGATAGCTGCACAAACCGGGAATCATTTCGAAAAGTCGCTCCCGCCAGAAATCTATTAAGAACATTTTATGCTGAAAAAGCTCTGCTGGGCAAACCGATGAAAATTGGGCAATTGCATCATTCCGGGTTCAGGGGCATGTTACAGGAATTAATCAAGAGGACAGACAGATTTTCACAAGCTGTTGATCCAGGCGATGAGTTTATAAAAAAAACACGTGATTTATGTTACATTTTATTCCGGGCTATTATTTTGCATGCAAAGTTTGAGAATCTATTATTATATCCAGCGATGGAAATAGCCAATGTCAACCCTGAATTAACCAGGGAAGCAGAGAAGCAGCATGAGCACGAATGTGTTCGAATGAATGCGCTCTTAGGTCAATTTGATGACGTATTATCTCTTTCAGATGATAACCGACATCCTGAACGTATTGCATTAGCCAATGATTGCGAATCGATAAAAACTGCCTTTATTGAACATTTAGAATTTGAAGAAAAACATTTTATGCCGGTACTGGCCGGATTAGAATTACCCGAACATATCAATTTATTGAAAGGTGCCTACAATATGTGCAAAGAGGAGAGGCCCTATCTCATCGGCATACTTGCGGCGTTTATAAATGGTGTTGATATAATTTCTCTAATCGATTCGCTATTGATAGCTATACATCCAAATTCTGATGACTGGTATGATTTGATCAATGCCATCCATAAGTCGGTAAACACGGATCAGTGGAATGCCATCACCCGCCGATATGAAGATAGTATCCCAGCCTCATTGCTTATTGCTCCAGTTTCGCAATGGCATATGGATTATTCGGCATGGGCGGCGGCAATTGATACCGATCTACCAATTAATAAATTAGAAATTCCTCCCTGTAAAACAAATTAAATAGTCAAATCAATTTTCATATAAAAAGGTGTTTTTGGGCAGTGTTTTTATTAATCCGACAATATAAGTCGGATTAAGCTTGGATTGCAATATTGCAAATTAATAAATTTGGATATTGGGAAAATGAAAAATAATGTTTAAGCTAACCAAAAAAGTAGAATATGCCTTGATTGCGCTTCGCTATATCCAAAATCATGGAAATGGCATTGCCACCAGCACCAAAGAGATTTCTGAGAAATTTTCTTTGCCCACTGAGCTCCTGGCAAAAGTGCTACAGCAATTAGCCCGCCTCGAAATTTTATCAGCGGTACAGGGACCAAAGGGTGGTTATAAGCTGAAAAGATCCCTTGGCTCCATCAGCCTTACCGAGTTTGTTGAATCTATGGAGGGTCCCATTGGGCTTTCAGAATGCAGCATTAACGAAATCTGCTGTCAGATGGATAACTGCAATATCCGTTTCCCGATGAATAAGATAAATGAAAATATGATAACCATGTTTAACAACATCACCCTGGATGAACTAACCACACCATGATAAATAATACTTCCCTCATTCAAAACAATGAAATAAGTCTTACCGAGGCAGCGGCAGCATTCATCACATCTGAATTTGACAAAAAAAACCTCTATGGTTATGCCGTCAGGGTAGGGGTGGAAAAGGGAAATGAAGGCTGCAATGATTATAAATATTTACTGGGATATGTAAATGAAGCATTCCAATCTGATAAGATTTTTTCTGATAAAGGGATTTCAATCATATGCGACCAAAATAGTTTTGAAGTTTTAAAAGGAATAATCCTTGATTATGAAAATGATGGCACAAGCGGTAAAATCCGTATGATTAATCCCAATGCCGGTCATACTTGCGGATGTGGTGAGGGATTTTCGTAATAATATCAATTTAGAGTAAAACCATGTCAGATGATTTAAAAATAATTGAACGAATAACCCAGGAAGAATACAAATACGGTTTTGTAACGGATATCGAACAGGATACCCTGCCACCGGGTTTGGATGAGGATGTCATCCGGAAAATTTCTTCAATAAAAGGTGAACCGCAATGGCTAACAGATTGGCGATTGAAAGCATTTGGCCATTGGAAAAAAATGACCGAACCGGACTGGGCCAAAGTTTCGTACATTAAAGTTGACTATCAGAGTATCTCCTACTATTCAGCCCCCAAAAAGAAAAAAGAATTAGCAAGCCTGAATGAAGTAGATCCGCAACTATTAGAAACGTACACAAAGCTTGGGATTCCCCTCGAAGAGCAGAAAATGCTTTCAGGTGTGGCGGTGGATGCGGTTTTCGACAGTGTTTCAGTTGCCACCACTTTTAAAGAAGAGCTCTCAAAAGCCGGCGTAATTTTTTGTTCATTTTCTGAGGCAGTTCGCACCTATCCCGACTTGATTCGCAAATACCTGGGTTCAGTGGTCCCGTATACTGATAATTATTTTGCGGCGTTAAATTCAGCAGTATTCAGTGACGGATCTTTTTGTTATATTCCAAAAGGTGTTCGCAGCCCCATGGAATTATCCACCTATTTTAGAATTAATGCCTCCAATACCGGCCAATTTGAAAGAACACTCATCATCGCTGATGAATCGGCCTATGTAAGTTATCTTGAGGGATGCACCGCGCCTATGCGGGATGAAAATCAGCTCCATGCTGCCGTTGTAGAATTGGTAGCATTGGATCATGCTGAGATTAAATATTCCACCGTTCAAAATTGGTATCCCGGTGATAAAAATGGTAAAGGTGGGATTTTTAATTTTGTCACAAAACGGGCAGCCTGCCGGGGGAGAAATTCAAAAATCTCATGGACACAGGTTGAAACCGGTTCTGCAGTTACCTGGAAGTATCCCGGAGTCATTCTTCAGGGTGATAATTCTATCGGTGAATTTTATTCGGTTGCTCTAACCAATAACTTCCAACAGGCCGATACCGGGACGAAGATGATCCATATTGGCAAGAATACCAATAGCACAATTATATCAAAAGGAATCTCCGCCGGTAAAGGGCAGCAGACATATCGCGGACAGGTAAAGGTATTGAAAAATGCCGAGAATGCCAGGAATTTTTCGCAATGCGATTCCATACTTATCGGCGATAAATGCGGTGCCCATACCTTCCCATATATCGATGTGAAAAACAAAACCGCCCAAATTGAACATGAAGCAACTACATCCAATATCAGTGAAGATCAGCTATTTTATTGTAATCAGCGAGGTATTTCCACCGAAGATGCCATATCTATGATCGTGAATGGATTTTGCAAAGAGGTATTTAATGAGCTGCCTATGGAATTTGCCGTTGAAGCGCAAAAACTCATGGAAGTCAGTCTAGAGGGCAGTGTTGGTTAATTTAAATCCAACTTATAATTATAACAGATCGGGAAATTAAATAAATGATAAAAATAAAAAATCTTAAAGTCAGAGTTGAGGATAAGGAAATTTTAAAGGGCTTAAATCTCGAGGTTAAACCTGGTGAGCTTCATGTTATAATGGGTCCCAATGGTGCCGGTAAAAGTACGCTGGCAAATGTCTTGTCAGGAAAATCAGGATATGATATAATTGATGGCGATGTAAATTTTTCAGGAAAAGATCTCCTTGATATGACTCCAGAGGCGAGAGCATGCGAAGGATTATTCATGTCCTTCCAATACCCTATTGCTATACCCGGTGTCAATAATATGTATTTTTTAAAAGCCAGTGTGAATGCCATCCAAAAATATCGTAATGAACCGGAAATAGATGCCATTGATTTTTTAAAAATGATTCGTTCAAAATTGAAGGAAGTGGATCTTGATGAAAAATTTATTAAACGACCGGTGAATGAAGGATTTTCCGGTGGTGAGAAAAAGCGCAATGAAATTCTCCAGATGATCACATTGAAACCAACGCTGAGTATTCTTGATGAAACGGATTCAGGTTTGGATATTGATGCCTTAAAAATTGTTTCACAAGGGATAAATAATTTCAGAAATTCCGAAAGATCCTTCATTCTCATCACTCACTATCAAAGAATGCTGGATTACCTTGAACCTGATTTTATCCATGTACTCATTGATGGAAAAATTGTCAAAACGGGTGATAAAAGTCTCGCCCAAGATCTTGAAGACAAAGGTTACTCCTGGGTGCGGGAAACAATGGGATCTAACTAATATGGGTAATCAGGGACTATCCACATTTACACCAATTCAGATAGTGAATGCTCATTTGCAGTCGCGGGATTTCCAGGATAGCTTTCCATCTTTCCGGGAATCTGCACAGGATTATTTTACAAAATCTGGATTCCCTACTTCAAAAACTGAAGCATGGCGATTTACCAATATTTCACCCATCCTTAAAACCAAATTTGAATATCATCATCACCAAGAAGAAAACAAGGATCAAATCCCGGCTCCAACTTATGCCGACAAATGTCTGAAAATTGATATTTTAAATGGCAGGGTGGCTGGGAAATCACTTGATCATTTATCATTTGAGACAGAGGGTATTTTATTAAATATAATATCTGAAGATATAACTGATACAAAAACAGTTTTATCATCATTGGTCTCCAGCGACGGAAATCCAACGGCATTTACGGCGTTGAATATGGCATTGTTCTCTCAAGTTATCCATCTGCATATACCGGATAATCACATCGTATCCAAACCCATTCTGCTGAATATTTTTTCTCAATCCAGTGAGAATCCTGTGAGTTCAAATATCCGGATTCACATTACCGGGGGAAAACATTCTCAGTTTACCATCATAGAAACTTATTCCGGCAACGGTAAAACTTATTTCAATAATTCGGTAATAGATATAAATCTGGATTCTGATGCAAAATTGGAATATTATAAAATTCAAAATGAAAGTGATACGTCATATCACATTTCCAATACGGTTATTAATCAGGGAAAATCCAGCATCATGAATGCCAATATTCTCTCTTTTAGCGGTAAATTAATTCGCAATGATATTCAAGTTGATCTAAACGGCGAAGGTGCAGAATTAAATTTATTTGGATTGACCCTGGGACAGAGTCAGGATCATATTGATAATACGGTTTTAGTCAATCACCGTAAACCACATTGTATGAGTAATCAACTTTTTAAAAATATACTCGATCATAAATCACATGGTGTATTTAGCGGATTGATTACGGTTTATGAGGATGCTCAAAAAACAGACGCCCGACAGAAAAACCAAAATTTATTGTTATCCGAAACGGCGTCAGTAAATAGCAATCCACAGTTAGAAATAAATGCGGATGATGTGCGATGCTCACATGGATCAACAACTGGACAATTAGATGATGAGGCCATATTTTATCTCAGATCCAGGGGCATTTCTTATGAGGATGCGAGAAAAATGTTGATTAGTGGTTTTGCCCATGAAATTGTCAATGGTATTGGATATACTCCAATAAAAGATTCCCTGAATATATTTTTAGATAATTATTTGACTTGAATGAGTCAAGAGGATAAACAGTGGACGAGTTAAGAGAATTATATCAACAATTGATTCTGGATCATAATAAGAGCCCAAGGAATTTTCATGTCATGGATGAACCATGTGAATCAACTGAGGGTTATAATCCACTGTGCGGAGACAAACTTACTTTATATGTGAAAATTGAAGATGATGTGGTGGCGGACATAAGTTTTGTCGGATCCGGTTGTGCCATATCAAAAGCATCTGCTTCTATAATGACGGAAGAGATAAAGGGCAAACCTGTAGATGAAGCAAAGGTCATTTTTGAAAATTTCAGGGATATGATCACCACCGGTAAAGTCAACAAAGAAGAACTGGGTAAATTAGAAGTTCTATCCGGTGTTTATAAGTTTCCTTCAAGAGTGAAATGTGCCATCCTATCATGGCATACTTTAAAAAATATTTTGGACAATGAATCAGGTTCTGTTGCAAGTACCGAATAAGGAAAAATAATGTTTAATGACAATATGATTACACTCACGCGCGATTGTGAGGCGATATTGATTCCCGCCGGGGAAAAAGTCACCTTGATAAAAGGGGCAAAAGTTAGAATTACCCAATCACTGGGAGGAGATTATACGCTATCAGTAAATGGAAGCCTGGTGAAAATTGACAGTAAGGATTCTGATGCTATTGGCAAAGAAGTGGATAATCTAGAAATTGAATATACTGAAAAAACAGGTGATGGTACTGTTGATGAGTCTCTTGTCTGGGAAGCAATGAAAACCTGTTATGATCCTGAGATCCCCGTTAATGTGGTAGATCTGGGTTTGATTTATAATTTGGATATCCAAAAAGATGACAATGATTTGAATAATGTGGTTATCAGCATGACACTGACGGCACCGGGTTGCGGCATGGGTCCATTTATTGCCAGGGATGTGGAAACAAAAGTGGATGCAGTCCCCAATGTAGATAATGTCATGGTAAAACTGGTCTGGGAACCGATGTGGAATAGAGAAATGATGACTGAAGAAGCGCAACTCCAATTAGGCATGTTTTAAAGAGAATAATAGCCACGAAGAACGCGAATTATCACAAAGCAACTAATCAATAAATGTGATGAATAAATGAAAATTCAAGAAGTTTAATGTTAGATCCAAATAAAATAAAATCACGATTCCCTATTTTTAGCGATTCTGAAAACACTGACCTTGTGTTTCTCGATAACGCCTCAACCACGCAGAAACCAGATGTGGTTGTGGAGAAACTCAATGATTTCTACAGTCGGTATAATGCCAATGTCCATCGCGGTATTTATCGTATTGGTGAATTGGCGACGATGGAATATGAATCTGTCCGTAAGAAAATCGCTGGATTTATTAATGCGAAATCTGAAAAAAATATTGTTTTCACCAAAGGTACCACCGAATCAATAAACCTGGTAGCCTATAGTTGGGCGAGGAAAAACCTTAGCCCTGGTGATGAAATTCTGGTGACAGAAATGGAACATCACAGTAATTTGGTTCCCTGGCAGTTGGCAGCGCAGCAAACTGGCGCCACATTAAGATATATCCCTATCACCGAAGCAGGTGAGTTAGATTTGTCCGATTTGGAGAAATATCTCAATTCAAAAACCAAACTGGTAGCCATAGTCCACCAATCGAATATTCTTGGGACTATTAATCCGGTAAAGAAAATCATTGATCTTGCCCATAATGTAGGAGCGAAAGTGTTGATTGATGGGGCTCAGTATATCACCCATGCCTCTCTTAATGTTGATGAATTGGATTGTGATTTCTATGCCTTTTCGGGTCATAAAATGATGGGTCCAACAGGCGTGGGCGTTTTATATGCCAAACAGGTACTCCTAGAAGAAATGGATCCGTTTTTGAGTGGTGGTGATATGATTTTATCTGTAAGTATGGAAAAATCTACATGGAATGATATACCATATAAATTTGAGGCCGGCACACCAAATATCGCCCAGGTCATTGGTTTAGGGGCCGCTATTCAGTTTATTGAAGATACCGGCATTGACAAAATTGATGAATTCATAACATCCCTTACCAAGACGGCAATAACAAAATTACAATCTGTTAGAGGTCTCCGGATTTATGGTCATGGTCCATCTTCAGATTCTACCTCCGTCATTAGTTTTAATTTGGCTGATATTCATCCCCATGATGTGGCTCAATTTCTGGATATGGATAATATTGCTGTCCGCGCCGGGCATCATTGTACACAGCCGGTAATGTTAAAATACAATATATCTTCAACAGTGAGAGCCAGTTTATATATTTATAATACCCCTCAAGATATCGAAAGACTTGTAGGCTCACTGCAAAAAACGATCAACTTTATGTCTTAATGGTTAGTATTGCTTCGACTACGCTCAGGATAAACTGTGCCGAAGTGCTATGAAATCGTTTATTAGATAACCTACCTTCAGTTAATAGGTATTTTTTTAAACTGCATTAAATCCAGTCTATTCGATTCTTGATTAAACAATATAACATTAATTAATGGAGATTAGTATGTGCATTATCAATCCCATAATGACTCAAATACGATGGTAAGTATCTGCATTTCTATTTGTCTGAATCACCCCTGCCTGCGGCAGGCAGGGATTACACTGATTTGAGGATGCCATCGACTCGGTTCCACTGATTCCTTCGACTACGCTCAGGATAAACTGTGCCGAAGTGCCTGTATTGAGCGAAGCCGAAATGCTCAGCAGCCTTTTTCATCATACATATTTCAAAAGATTCAACTAATTTAATTATAAAAACTCTTCATTTCGGTGAACGTATTCACTAATGGTTATAACTATTGGTGAATAGTAATTAGTGATTAGTGCTTCGACTCCGCTCAGCAACCAAATTTATCAGACAGATTTCTAAAAATTCTATTATTATAATTATTTACAATCTTAAATAACGTGTTCTACAGACTAGCACTTCAGGGCTGGCCTGCCTGCGGCAGGCAGGGCTATTAGGGGCTTAATTAATATGCTGGGATAATTTGTGCACAAATATATAACTGAGCAATTTGGGACTTAATTTTCATACAGGGCTTTGTGTTTTCAGTCGGATAATTTCAAACAAATTACTCTCCTAATTCTCATTTCCACTTGCAAAATATTTTCATTTACAATCTGATCTACAATGGGATAAATTTTCACGCTTGAAAATGGTACCATTTGGCAGTTATTGCTTCCACAATAAATAGAGAGTATTATATACAATGAGTGAACCTCGTCATCATCGCCATAAAGATAGTAAGATTAGATCCTTCTTTCGGGAATTCAGCTTCGAGTTTATTGTCGTTGGTCTTTTTGGTCTGGGTGTTTTCCTTCTTATGGAGAAAATGTCCATCAAATCCTATATAGCAAAATTCTTTGTTACAATTGTCAATGGAATTATTAAATTTGTTTCAAGCCTCTTTGAAATTGTTACAGATTATCTTACCCAAATTGAAACGTCAGATATCGTCGGGATATTACTCATATGCGCATCATTTATTCTGGTCTACTTACGGATCAGATTCCGCATCATCCAAAGAAATGCTTATTTACCAGAATGTCCTTCTTGTGGTGGTGATTTGCGAAGAATCCATCGACATCCAAAGTATAAGATATTGGGTTTTTTACTCATGGCCCGTTATAAACAATTCTCATGTAAAAAATGTGAATTTGAAGGTATACGTATCGGTGTGCATACTAAGTAAATCACAATATATTTATCTATAAAAATAGAAAATAAAGACACCCATCTAATTATGGATTTCTGCAAAAACATATATAACTATTTAAGAAAAATTTTATGATAAACTTAATCGAAGCACATGGCGGCAGATTAAAAGAACTCATCGCCTCTGATAGCGAGAAATTATCCATCAAACCCCAGGCGATTAATTATCCAAGCATCACATTAAATGATCGTCAGTTATGCGATTTGGAATTATTAATGAATGGTGCCTTTTCTCCCCTTGAAGGTTTCCTAAACAAAAAAGATTATCAATCCGTTTTAAATGAAATGCGGCTTGCAGATGGCACTCTCTGGCCCCTGCCCATCACATTGGATATTTCACAGAAGCAGCTTGAATCAATAAAGGATCATGCAAATATTGCTCTGCGGGATGAAGAGGGTATTTTATTAGCCGTCCTGGATATTGAAGATATTTGGGAACCGGATAAAACTCAAGAAGCCAAAAATGTATTTGGCACCGTTGATACAAAACATCCTGCTGTAGATTATCTATTAAATACTTCTGGTGACGTTTATGTTGGTGGGAAAATACATGGTCTCGAATACCCAAAACATTATGATTATCAATTGCTCCGTCACACACCGGCAGAATTAAGAGCACAATTTGAAAAAATGGGATGGACCAAGATAGTTGCATTCCAGACTCGAAACCCCATGCATCGGGCACATGTGGAACTCACTATGAGAGCTTCACGGGAGATTGGTGCCGATCTGCTCATCCATCCTGCCGTTGGATTAACAAAACCTGGAGATGTGGATCATTATACACGGGTTCGATGCTATCAGAAAGTTTTGACAAAATATCCTGCCGGAACATCCATGTTGAGTCTGTTGCCATTAGCAATGAGGATGGGTGGACCCAGAGAAGCAATTTGGCATGCCCTTATCCGCAAAAATTACGGCTGCACCCATCTGATTGTCGGTCGTGATCATGCCGGTCCCGGTCTTGACTCTGCCGGCAATCCTTTTTACGGACCCTATGATGCCCAGGATTTGGTAGTAAGGTATTCCGACGAAATAGGTATCCAAATGGTGCCTTTCAAAATGATGGTATATGTTGAAGATCGCGCCACGTTTATGCCTATTGATGAAGTACCTGAAAAAGCAAATGTTTTAAATATTTCAGGTACAGAGTTAAGACGACGATTGGGTAAGAATCTGGATATCCCTGAATGGTTTACATATAAAGATGTTGCTGACGAATTAAGAAAAACATATCCACCAAAATCTCAACAGGGATTGACCGTCTTTTTCTCAGGATTATCCGGCTCCGGAAAATCCACCATCGCCAACGGATTGCTTGTAAAACTGATGGAAAATGGTAAACGACCAGTAACTCTGCTGGATGGCGATGTGGTTAGAACAAATTTGTCAAGCGAGCTGGGTTTTTCCAAAGAACATCGTGATCTGAATATTACCCGCATCGGTTATGTAGCCAGCGAGATCACCAAAAATGGCGGAGTGGCAATATGTGCTCCCATTGCTCCATATGCAGGACCCCGAAAAAAGAATCGACAGGTTATTTCTCAACATGGGGCTTATATCGAAGTCCATATTTCTACCTCATTGGATGAATGTGAAAGACGCGATGTAAAAGGATTATATGCCAAAGCTCGACAGGGCATTATAAAAGGATTTACCGGTATTGATGACCCGTACGAAATACCTGAATCACCGGAATTGAACATAGATACAGAGAATATGACTCAGGAACAAGCCGTCCAGCAAGTCTACTTGTATCTTGAAAAAGAGGGATTTCTCAGCTAAATCAATCAACATAATTATAAGGTATTAACATGCAATTTATCGATTTAAAAACACAGCAGAAAAGAATTCGTCAGGATATTGAGAAAAGAATTCTCAATGTATTGGATCACGGTCGCTATATAATGGGTCCGGAAATTAAAGAGCTTGAACAAACATTAGCAGAATATGTCGGTGTAAAACATTGTGTAACCTGTTCATCAGGTACGGATGCCCTGCTCATGCCACTAATGGCCTGGAATATTGGTCCAGGTGATGCCGTATTTGTACCAACATTTACCTTTATAGCTACAGCAGAAATGGTTCAATTATTAGGTGCGACACCAGTATTTGTCGATATTGATAATGACACATTTAATATGGACCCGGTGAAGCTTGAAGAAAAAATATTTGAGGTAATAAGGGATGGCAAACTGAAACCGCAGGCGGTTATACCGGTGGATCTTTTTGGCCTACCGGCTAATTACCCTGAGATTCAGAAAATTGCTGATGCCCATGACATCCTGGTTCTTGAAGATGGTGCACAGGGATTTGGTGGAAAAATCGGTGATCAAAAGGTCTGTAGTTTTGGAGATGCTGCTACTACATCATTTTTCCCGGCAAAACCATTAGGTGGGTATGGTGATGGTGGTGCTGTATTTACTAATGATGATGATTTGGCTGAAAAACTGGAATCTATTCGTGTCCATGGAAAAGGCAGTGATAAATACGATAATATCAGGGTGGGCATAAATGGTAGGATGGATTCCATGCAGGCGGCCATTGTTTTATCAAAATTAACCATATTTGATGATGAGATAGTTCGGCGGGAAAAATGGGCACAAGCATATTCTGACCAGTTGGCCCCAACATTTCAATTGCAGAAAATTCCCGCAACCTATGCATCCGCATGGGCGCAATACTCTCTAATTACTAAAGGAAAAAAACATCGGGATGATATGATGAACAAATTAAAAAACCACGGTATCCCTACGATGATCTACTATCCCATACCATTGCATTTGCAAACAACCTTTAATCATTTAAACAATGGGGTAGGAGATTATCCGGTATCTGAAGATACCGCCGATTGCATTTTCAGTATCCCCATGCATCCCTATCTTGATGATGAAACGATTAACCAGATAGTCAGTGGTTTGCTTGATTAATGGGTCTGGTTATTTTATACCACCGTCCCAAAGCAACCCATGACTTCAGTCATGGGCTAATATCAACATTTGCGCCCATTAACCATTTTAATGGTTTCCGCAAGGGAAAGACAAATAATTACCATGATTTTGACGTCAAAAATAATATCAATATTTAATAAATAAGGTGCATATGAAAAATTTTAAACTCATCGTCTTTTTTCTTTTGTTATCCAGCTTCTGTTTCTCACAGGGTACATGGCTGTGGACAGGCAGAGTCCATTCAGAATTGGAATGGACAACAATTCAAACTGAGAATTTTAACGTTCATTACCATAATGGCATT
>JABHXA010000027.1 GCA_018657495.1 Fidelibacterota bacterium | reverse complement strand
CTGCCCCGGTAGCTCAGCTGGATAGAGCAACGGACTTCTAATCCGTAGGTCACAGGTTCGAATCCTGTCCGGGGTACTTTTATAAACCCCTGTTATTCATAAGGATAGTAGGGGTTTTTCTTTGCATTTCTAAAGTCTCAAAAACATCCTAAAGTGGCCAATTCCGGCCATTTCATGACAATTACGTATACTTTTTTGTATAGTCGCAAAAATATACCGAGAGAAAGTCTACGTATAAGCAAAATTCATAAGAAAATTGATGGAAAATGATAGAAAATAATACGAATTATATTTTGGATTGGTTAACGAGATTGCATGAACGATGGGGGAGAGAATGTAGGCAAAAAAATAACCTACTCATTCATGCGTAGGTTATTTTTTTCAGCTATTCGATCATTATTATATCGGGAAAATGTAGTTTAAATAATGGCTATATAGAAAAGAGACTAATAGGGAGTTAGCAAAATAAAAGATATTAAATTCTTTATAGAATAAAAATTATTTTTTTGATATAAAACAATGCTGTAAGTTATGCAAACGTTTGCAAGGCAAGAACTCAATTAGAGCTATTTTTTTATCAATTCATGCAAACGTTTGCATAACTATTATGACCAATATAAACAAAACACCCACACTCAAAATTATTGCCGAAATAATCGGTTGCTCTGCGTCAACAGTCAGCCGCGCTCTTCAGGATCACCCCGGCATCAGTCAGGACACAAAAAAACGGATATGTGAAATGGCCAAAAAAATGGACTATTCACCTGATTCTGTTGCCAGAAGCCTGCAAAAAAAATCAACAACCACAATTGGCGTCATTGTTCCTGAAATCCGCCACGATTTTTTTTCTTCCGCGATCGACGGCATTGAAGACAGGGCATATCAGGCCGGTTATACAATTATTGTCTCAAAATCAAATGAAGATTATAATCGGGAAGTCCTCAACACAAGAAGTTTAACTTCTAATAGGGTCGCCGGTATAATCGCCTCCGTGGCACAGACTACCAGGGACGGCCAGCATTTTTTGGCGATTCGAAAAAGAGGCATCCCAGTAGTGTTATTTGATCGTGTTTTGGAGGACGTGGATGTTAGTAAAGTGATTGTTGACGATTATGTGGGGGCCTACAATTCTGTAAAACATCTCATCGATTGTGGTTGCATTCGAATTGGTCATTTATCTGGTCCAAAACATCTTAAAATATCTAACGCAAGGTTAAGAGGATACAAAGCTGCACTGGAAAATGCCGGCATAGGATATGACGATAATCTGGTTGTAACCGTTGAATTAGATGAAAAACATGGAATGGAAGGCGTACGACAATTGCTCAACCTGGAAAACAAACCTGATGCAATATTTGCCATAAATGATCCAGTCGCTGTAGGAGCCCATAAAGAGATTCAATCGCAGGGTTATATCATCCCCGATGATATCAGTATAACGGGGTTTAGTAATAATCCCATAACTGAGATGATTGAACCCCAACTCACCACCGTCGACCAGCATGGTTATAAGATGGGGCAGATGGCAGCAGAATTAATTTTAGATGAGATTAACAGTGATCAGGTTGACTGGGCTCCTGAGACCAGAATAGTAGAAACTGAACTGATCATCAGAGGCTCCACAGTTAAAAATTAAATAGGGAAAAAATGAGAAATAATATTAAATACACATGCATATCCATAGCAGCATTAATACTAATTACCTGCGGGGGGAAAACCATGAGAAATTCTCAAGAATATTGGCAGGATCCTACAATAATCGCCGAAAATAAAGAACCCGCCCACGCCACCCTTGTCCCATATGATGATTTTAACAATGCTCTTGCAGTGAATCTTAAAGCATCCGGCAATAGAAAAAGTTTGAATGGTCCCTGGTCTTTTAACTGGTCACCCAAACCAGATAAACGGCCAGTTGATTTTTATAAAGATAATTATGATGTTAAAGATTGGGACAAAATTACCGTTCCAAATTCATGGCAGTTGCAAGGTTATGGACAGCCAATTTACACAAATGTTCAACATCCATTTGAAAACCCTGAACCGCCAAAACCACCGGCAGATAATAATCCAGTGGGGTCATATCGACGATCCTTTGCACTCCCAGATAACTGGGATGGCGGACAAATAATTCTCCATTTTGATGGTGTAAAATCAGCCTTTTTTGTCTGGGTAAATGGCAAACAAGTCGGTTATAGCCAGGGTAGTATGACGGCTGCGGAATTTAATATTACCAAATATCTTCACGCCGGATCTAACTCCCTTTCAGTTGAGGTGTACAGATGGTCTGATGCTTCATATATCGAAGATCAGGATTTCTGGAGATTAAGTGGAATCTATCGCGATGTTTATTTAATGCATATTCCAGATATCCACATTCGTCATTTTAAATCAATTGGCACATTGACAGATAACTATAAGAACGGTCTACTCACTCTCACCACTCATCTGGTTAATTCAGGTCATTCGGGAGAAACGGTATCATTTGAAGCTGTTCTTTATGACAACGATTTAAATGAATTAGCCAATATTAATCCAGTAAAACTGACAGCCGATCCTTCGGGAGAAACGATTACCAAACATACTTTGGATATTCCCAATGTAAGACAATGGTCAGCAGAAATCCCAAATCTTTACACGATAACTCTCACTTTGAAAAACCAAAATAACCAGGTTATTGAATATTTGAGTTCAAGGGTTGGATTTAGGACAGTAGAACTCAAAGATGGACAAATGCTGGTGAATGGGAAGGCCATCATCATAAAAGGCGTCAACCGGCATGAGCACGATCCGGTTACCGGTAGAACAGTTGATGAAGCATCCATGATTAAAGATATCCAATTAATGAAAAAATTTAATGTGAATGCCGTTAGAACTTCTCATTACCCCAACCATCCAAGATGGTATGAGTTATGTGATGAATATGGATTGTATCTCTACGATGAGGCCAATATTGAATCTCATGCATTTTGGTCAAAATTCACCCTTGATCCCGTTTGGGAAAAAGCATTTGTGGATAGAGGACAGAGAATGGTGCTGAGGGATATAAATCATCCATCGATAATTGTCTGGTCACTTGGCAACGAAGCAGGATATGGTCCCAATCATGATGTAATGGCCGAATGGATCCGAGATTATGACCCATCACGGCTAATTCATTATGAAGGAAAAGAGCCGGGTTATGGACCATTGCCAAATCATTTCGATATCATTGCAAATATGTATCCTTCAACAGAATTGATGAAAACTTTACATGATGAAAATCCTGAAAGACCGGTTATACTTTGTGAATATTCACATGCCATGGGCAACAGCAACGGTAATATATATAAATATTGGGATGCCATTTATAAATACCCTCGGCTTCAGGGCGCTTTTATCTGGGACTGGGCCGATCAAGGGTTGTTGAGACAGGATGAAAACGGATCATATTATGTTTATGGCGGAGATTTTGGTGAGGTATTACATGATGGAAATTTCTGTATAAACGGTGTTGTCTCACCTGACAGAACTCCCCACCCTGGATTTTATGAAGTAAAGTATCATCTCCAGAATGTGAAAGTCACTTGGGATGGAAAAAATCCAAATAAATATGATCTGGAAAATCGATATTTCTTCCAAAATCTTGATCATTTGAATGGTGTTTGGCAATTGCACGAAAACGGCTATAAAATTTCATCCGGTCCCATTTCATTAGCAAATATTGAACCTGATAGCAGAAGGTCAATTGAATTACCAATTTTTAAAGGTTCCAGAAAACTAAATCCAAACAGCGAATACACAGTAGATTTCATTTTTAGCCTTAAGAAGGAAACAGCCTGGTCAGATGCAGGGCATGTTCTTGCCACTGATCAAGTTATTTTTCAACCAGAAGCACAATTCCTTCAAAACAGTGAATCTGTATCAGGATTCCCAAAGCTAAAAATGGAAACGTCAAATAATCAACTTATGGTCTCTGCAAGCGACAGGGACTTCCAATTCAATTTGGAAAGTGGGGAATTGACATCTGTCAGAATTGGCAATGATGATCTGCTGATTTCTCCATTACTACATAATATTTGGCGGGCACCTACTGATAATGACGAGGGCGGTGATGATGGTAGTTTTGCCCATCGTTGGGAAGAAGCGGGATATGATCATCTCGTCCGTCAATTATCATCAGTAGATGTGATTGAACTGTCTGACCAAGCTGTTAGGATCAAGGTAAAAGAAAGACGCACCGGGGACACAGGTGATCTGAAGGTTCGTATATCATATACAATTCTCGGCAATGGTGATTTACATGTAGATATTGAAACTGCAGTGGATACTCATTTGCCGGTACTGCCTAAAATTGGCATGACCTTTAAAATACCTGAAGATTATTCTAATCTTAAATGGTATGGCCGTGGACCGCATGAATCCTATTCTGACAGATTGCATGGTGCGCCTCTCGGAATTTATTCAGGTAAAGTAAAGGATCAGTACTTTCCATATGTAAGACCACAGGAAAATGGAAACAAAATCGACGTCCGCTGGGCCAGTTTATTCAATGAAAACAATCAGGGTGTCCTTATTTATGGTATGCCTGATTTTAATCTCAGTGCCCATCACTACTCGTTGAAGAATATTACGGATGCAACCCATACCTGGATGGTTGAGAATGATGGTCCGATAACGGTAAATGTCGATCATAAACTTATGGGGCTTGGTGGAGATGATAGCTGGAATCCCCGCACCCACGAGGAATTTCTGATAAAACCAGGAATCTCACATTACTCATTTATATTAAGATTTAGTAAAGATGTGGAAGGTGATGCCGATAAACCATTACCTAAAATCCTCCCGTCACCTTACCTTGATTTAGAAACATCCACATTCCGGGGAGAACTTGAATTTAAAATTCAATCAAAAGTCAAGGCTACAAATTTCATCTATTCAGATAGTCGCGAAAATCTGACAGTCAATCCAACCAATTTATCAGGACCATTAAAAACTGACAAATCATTACACTTTGTTGCTCAGGCAATAAAAACAGGTTATCTCAGCAGTGAGGTGAGTGAATTTGGATTACTAAGATTTGACGAGTTATTTATGAGTAAAGTCAAAAAATTTAAAGAACCTGTCGATCCTGTAATGGTTTCGGTAGATAATGTCAAAACCCTCATCCTCATCACGGATGGAACTGACGATGGGACCCATGAAGATCATACCAATTGGTGCGAGGCATATTTAGTCGACCTTAATGGGAAAAAAGTCTACTTGAGTGATATTGAACCAGTGTCATCTGCCCAGGGTTGGAGAAGTCTGGGACATGATGTCAGTGTAAAAGGATTAACCCTCCAGGTAGCAGGAAAGACATTTGAAAAGGGACTGGGGAGCCATACAAATTCCAGGATAATCTATGAGTTGTCAGGTTTATATACAGAATTCCATGCTCAAATTGGTATCGATGATAATGCTGGAACCAGCGGTAGCGCAAAATTTCTGATCCAATCTGTAAAATGAGTATATAATCGGGAAAATTTGTTTATCAACTATGGCCATCATCCAATCGATATTGGTGATTAGCTGTGTTCATGCTGACGCTATTCCAGTGGTGATCAATACACAAATTCAATTTCAGGAGATGGATGGCTTCGGTGCCTCCGATTGTTGGTCTTTTCAAAAAATAGGCGAATGGTCTGAAAGTCAAAAAAATCATGTTGCAGACCTGTTATTCTCAACAGAAGTTGGAATAGGATTATCACAATGGCGATTTAACATCGGTGCCGGGATTAACACACAAACTATAAATCACCCATGGAGAACTGTAGAAACTTTTGAGACAGGATCTGGAGAGTATGATTGGACCCGACAGGAAGAGGAACGCTGGTTCCTTGATGCCGCAAAAGATCGAGGTGTAAATCAATTTATTGCCTTTGTTAATAGTCCTCCCGGCAGGATGACCCGAAATGGATTGACAAACTGCACAAATGGAGTTGGTTCAACAAATCTAAAAAATGGCTGGGAGAACCAATTTGCCCGTTACCTAAAAGATATCCTCGTCCAATTTAGAGATGAATGGAATTTGGAGTTCGATTATATCAGTCCGGTTAACGAACCACAATGGGAATGGAATAATGGTTCAAATCAGGAAGGAAATCGAGCCTCCAATGAGGACATCCATAGCATAACCGAAGCCCTTTATGATTCGCTGCAGACTGCCGGATTAAATACGGAAATATCGTTGGTTGAAAGCGGCGATCTACGGAGTTGGTATCAATACAATAATGGGATGGCAAATGAATATGGTGAGGCCTATGGCAATTATCTTTCACAGTTGATCAATCACCCTGATATCAGTAATAAAATAAGTCCGCACATTGGGGGTCATTCATATTGGTCAGATCGTATTAATACTGAATTGGTCCAGGATCGGGAAGCATTGATGGCGGAATTGCAATTATTTCTTGATGATGACTGGCGATATTGGGTCACAGAATACACCATTCTGGATGGTCCAAATGGATATGGTGGAAATGGACGTGACCTGACTATGCAAACTGCAATCGATGTCGCTAGAGTTATTCATCATGATCTCACAATACTTAATGCCAGCTCCTGGCAATGGTGGACTGCTGTATCACCAGAAGATTATAAAGACGGACTCATCTATACCAATTATATGTCAAATCCATGGGATCATTCTGCAATCGAAAGTAAGCTTTTATGGACATTTGGGAATTATAGTCGATTTATCAGACCGGGATACCATCGGATTGAGTTAACCGGTGCTGATAACAGGTTTGGGCTCATGGGATCCGCGTTTGTTTCCGAGAACGAAGAAATCCTGGTAGTGGTTTTTATTAATGCCTCAACAATCAGCCGGGAAATTAGTCTGGACTTTATTGCTTCAGACAAACCGCAAACATTGCGTGGATATTTGACATCCGATAATACCGGTGACGACCTAAGGGATTTGGGATTAATTCCAGTAGATTCCACTTTTACTATTCCATCTCTATCGGCATTGACTCTTACTGGAGTATTGGGCGAAACAGTTCCTCAATTCGAAGGATATGACCCTGACAAATATCAATTATATCCAAATTATCCCAATCCATTCAAATCACAAACAAATCTATGTTTCAATATGCCGGTTTCAGGACCTGCAGAGATATCGATTTATTCCATCCTTGGTGAGGAAATCTATACGGTAAGTTGGCAAAATATGTCCGAAGGAATAAAACAATATTCCTGGAATGGATTGTCGAATAGACGAAAGAGACTATCGAGTGGTGTGTATTTATACACACTTGAAGCGGGGGACGAAATCCATACCCGCAAGATGGTATACATACAGTAAAGAAAAATGAAAGGGATCTTTACTGTCTCTTTCGCAGCAATTTAAGATGTAACAATAACAGGAGTAGAAAATGAAAAAAAGTATTATCACAATAGCCCTTATGGCATTTTGTGCGTCATTTGCCTTTTCGCAAAGTCCATCAATGGTGTTTTTCAAGGGTGAATTACCGGATTCCATGTACCAATGGACCTGGGGATTTCTTGAAGATCCTACAGTTGAACAGGGGTTGGGGTATAGTCCGGGAACAGCAGCCATAAAATGGGTAACCTCTGCTCAGGATGGCTGGCAGGGAGATTTCATTGGTTTGAACAGTAATATTGGCAACGATCTCTCAACTATTTGGGGTACGGATTCGGTATATTTCAAGATGAGAGCTCCAAATGGACTTGAAGAATCAGACATGATGTTTGTGTATCTCTACGATTCCCGTAATGCCGATTGGGAATATTCTGCTTGGATGGATATAGTTGGATTCACAGACCTGAATGATGGTGAATGGCATCAGTTTAGTGTGGCCTTAGCTGATTTTATGAATTACAATAATGATATCGATCCTTCAGATATAACAGCTGTCAGTTTTGAAACAGCAGAAGCGGGAATCCAATCTGTACTTCACCTGGATGACATCTGGATCGGGTATCCTGAGATACCACTCACAATGACCTTTTTTAATGGTCAGTCACTTGGCTCCGAAGTATGGTGGGAAGCATGGGGATTCAATAATAACGATTTAACCCTTGCTGAAGATGAAGGATATACACCTGGAACCCCAGCCTTAGTCTGGGAAACATCAAATTGGGATTGGCAGGGAATTGGATTCATAATGAATACTCAAGACATGTCCTTCAGTTTTACTAATGATACTCTCAAAATGAAAATTAATGCACCGGCAGGAATCAACGATTTTGCCATAGAATGGTATGATAATTATTATTACGATACCTACGAAGTGGCTAGATATGAATTAACGGGAATAGAATGGGATGGAACATGGCAAATAGTGGAAATCCCCCTCGCAGATTTTGCCGTCGGCGAAGGTTTTGTTCCGTCTGAAGTTGTTGAATTAGGAATAGTAGCATCATGGGATACAATTGCTGAGCGAGTTCTATTCGACGAAATTTGGGTAGGCAGCCCAACCGTTAGCATTGATGTGACACCTCCTCCGGCAACTACAGGGATCATGGCAGATGTATCAAACGAATATATAAACCTTATTGCCTGGGATGACATTTTAGGGGAATCTGGCGAGACATATGATGTTTATGCCAGTTTAGGTCCAATTACCAATCTGGATGCAAACGGTGTCGTTGGTGTTGCATTTGACATTCCTGAAAATGAGCTCGCCGTTCATCACATATACTACCCACTTGATGAGCAGGAAATTAGCTACTATTACGCCGTGATCAGTACTGATGCCGCCGGTAATATGGCAGAAGATTTTGGTACGGCCGGTCCATTTGCAAATATCGGACGGGAAAGGGCCATCATTTCGTATGAAACAGATTTCAATTTTGTAGCAGATGGAGATTTTTCTGAATGGGCTGGTATTGAACCATTTACCATGTCACCGGATATCAATTTGTATACAGGTGAAATCGACGATGCTACAGATTTATCTGTAAGCTGTTATGTAGCCATGGATGATACTTATCTCTATGTGGCATTTGATGTATTTGATGATGTTTTCTCCTGGTCAGAAGAAAATACGGTAGATTGGTGGGATGACGAAGCCATCGAATTTTTCTTCGGTTTGTACGAACTTGGTACTCCTCATAGTTATATGATGAGTGGTGAGGAATCTGATTACAGACTGGTATTTTTACCAAATACGATTCTATGGGGCAATGGTTGGGATATGGAACCCAGCTGGGAAGATTATCTCTTTTTCCCATTGGGATCATCAGATTACATTGTTGAAGCACGTATTCCTTTTTCAAGTATTTATGACGAGGGAGATGCTGTGTTTACGCCGGCAGAAGGCATGACAATACCATTTGAGATATTTGTCGCCGATGCAGATATTCCTGATGGCGGTAATGAAGCTCGTTTACAATTGGGTGACAATGCAGCGTTGAATCCATGGGGTGATGGACCTGATGTATGGACCTATGCCTGGATAGGAATGCCCGATTTTAATCCATGTGAACATGATGGTGATGTTTCCGGTGACGGCTCTCTGGATGTTCTTGACGTGGTTGGAATTGTCGCTCATATCCTGCAGACTGAATTATTACCTGAGGAAGTTGTCTGCCATGGTGATGTGGATGAAAGTGGTTCAATTGATATATTGGATGTGGTCATGGTTGTTGATATGATTCTAAATCCTGCCAGGATTGAAACCAGCGCTACAGAGATCAATATTGAAAATTCAAACAATACGGTTTCAATCACAAGTGATGGATTTGTTGGTGGTATTCAAATGGAATTAAAAGTCAGTGATGATTTCGAAATGACTCTGAATTCAAACGCATTTATTGCAGATTATAACCGTATTGGTTCAATAGTTAATGTTGTTATTGTGCAACCTGAAAGCGAACTATTCACTTATGCAGGTGAGATGGATTTTGTCCAGTTACTGGCAGCATCAGCAGATGGTTATATCGATGTAGTACTTGCCGAGGATTTTGTCCTTCTGACAAATTATCCAAACCCATTTAATCCTGTAACTCAAATTGATTATTCAATCCCGTCAGAGGGTCAAGTAAATGTATCTATTTATAATCTCACCGGTCAGGAAGTTACCAGCCTGGTAAATGCAGTACAGAATAAAGGAAGTTACTCAGTTAACTGGGATGGCTCAGCATATCCTTCTGGTCTGTATTTTGTTCGACTTGAAACTCCTGGTGTTTCCTCAATTCACAAAATCACTTTATTGAAATAGTTTATTGTGAATGGTGATACTTCCTTTCAAAAAGGAAGATATCATATAACCATTGGAGAATATTAATATGTGAGGTGGCTCCTCGGGGGGTCACCTCACATCCTGCAAAAACAGCATGCAGCTAGGAGAAAAATAGCTTGAAAATTATACGATTTGTTATCTCAATTACGATGATGAGTATCATCGGTATTACGATCATGACAGCTCAAACTACGGGGAAAATTTCTGGAAGGGTCTATAATGCTGAAACCCATGAATCCTTACCCGGTGCCAATGTCATGGTGGTTTCCACCATGTTAGGTGCAGCCTGCGATCAGGATGGTGATTTTTATATTATCAATGTGCGCCCGGGTACGTATACCTTAAATATCTCTATGATGGGCTACACCACCACCATAATCAGTGATTTGGTAATCTCTGTTAATCGTACCGCAAGCGTAAATATTGCCTTAACTCCATCCGTTATTCTGGGAAAAGAAATAGTTGTCCATGCCCGGAATATAAGTGTCGAGAAAGATAAAACTGGCACTATCAGGAATATCTCCTCCAAACAGATGGCTTTATTACCTGTTGAGAATATCGATCAGGTTGTTTCCTTACAGGCCGGGATTGTCCAGGGTCATGTCAGAGGAGGTCGGGCATCAGAAGTGAGTTATTTGCTAGATGGTATTTCAACGACTGAAGTTTTTGATAATTCCAGTTCCACCGTAACTGTAGAAATTGACGTTGTTGAAGATCTTGAAGTGATAACCGGGACATTTAATGCCGAATATGGTAAAGCCATGAGCGGGGTTATCAATGCGGTGACAAAAGATGGTAATAATAATTTTGAAGCCAGCGGCGCTATTGGATTTGGTAATTATTATACTGGGAATAACAATATATTTTTGGGAATGGATAATTCTGATTACGATAGAAATAAAGATTACAAATTCTATTTAAGCGGACCAGTAATCCCCAATTATCTAACTTTTGTTGCCAATCTCCGTGTCCAGAATAATAGTAATCATCTTAATGGTATCAGACGATTTGAACCTGATAATTATAGTGATTTTTCTTCCTCAAACCCCAATGACTGGTTTTCGCAGCATAGCGGTGATAACAAATTTGTATCATTAAATTTTAACAAAAGTACATCCTATTTTGTCAAATTATCATCTCGACCAACTGATATAACCCGACTATCATTATTGTATTCAAATAATAAAGATGAGTGGCAGGATTATGATCATAGCTGGAAATATAATCCAGATGGGAATGATATCTCTCACTCAGAAAGCAGTCTTCTGGCATTACAGCTGAATGTGATTCTTTCACGGTCTCTATTTTTTGATGTGAAAATAAGTAACTTAGAATATTTTGAAGGTGATTATATTGTTGAGAATCCCGTTGACTCAGCATATTATATCCATAACTTCTTTTTGTCAGGATCAGAGACAGGATTTAATACGGGTGGTCAAGAAAAAAATCATCTGAGAAGGTGGACTGACAGTCATGCCCTAAAATGGGATCTAACCTGGCAGATTAATAAATCCCATATGCTAAAAACGGGTATTGAGTATATTGATTATCAATTAGAAAATAAATGGTATGAAATAACCAATGCCTATGAATGGCTTCCCGGTGATGCCGGCTCAGATTATATGCCATTTATATTTGAAGATATTATCTCAACTCATAATGACGAGTACAAGGTAGATCCATTTGAATTTTCAGCGTATATTCAAGACAAACTTGAACATAATGAAATTGTTATCAATTATGGATTGAGACTGGATTATTTTGATCCCAATACGGTGTACCCGTCACAGCGAAGAAATCCGGCCAATCAGCTCGCTTTCCACGATAGCACTGGAAGAATGTCGGATTATATCAATGCAGATGTAAAATATCAGGTAAGTCCTCGATTTGGACTGGCCTACCAATTAAGTAATGCTGCCGTTCTTCATTTCAGTTACGGCCATTTTATGCAGATGCCGCCATTATACTCACTCTATCAAAATAGTAAATTCTTCGTAGCACCTCAGGATTATGCTACCACCATGGGCGATGCCCAGTTGAAAGCACAAAAAACGGTTCAATATGAAGTTGGGATATGGTTGGAATTAGCCAGAGATCTTTCGTTGGAGGTGGCAGTTTATTACCGGGATATTTATGATTTACTCAGTGCCAAAGTGATCACCACTTACAATCAGATAGAATATGGCCTGTTTTCTAATAAAGATTACAGCAATGTAAAAGGTCTCGATTTACAATTGGAGTATTCCAAAGATCAACTATCCACCTATCTTAACTATACATTATTATATGTAAAGGGCAATGCCGACAATGAGACCCAAAACTTTGATCGTCTTGGCGATGCCCGCGATCCGATAACTAATTTGATCCCCATGAGTTGGGATCAGAGACATACGTTTAATGCAACTGTAGCCTATTCCGAGGCAAAATGGGGCATAAGTTCAACCTGCTATTATGATTCAGGAACACCGTTCAACTGGGAACCAATTTCAACGAGCTCTCTTGCCGATCTGAATTTGTTACCCAATAACGAATATCAACCATCAACATTTTCAGTTGATTTAAGCGCTCATTACCGCATTGCCATGGAAAATGGCATGGGTCTGACTTTAGGATTACAGGTTTACAATACATTTGACAGACTCAACGATTCATGGGTGGATAACCAGACCGGACGGGCCTATACGTCAATTGTTACTGATGCTGATCTTTCCTCCCATCATAGTGATTTTAACGATTTTAATGACAGAAATCATGATCCTTCGATGTATTCAACACCAAGAAATGTCAAGCTTACTCTGGATTTAAATTTTTAATTGTTCAAAAGGAAATAATTTTAGTGAAAAAGATAATGTACATAATAATGATAGTGAGTATTTCGCTACCTGGATTTATTCTTCACGGACAGGGAAAAGACTATGAAGGACCTGATGATCCAGCTGGTGATATTGCAGCCGAACGCGATGGTTACATGACCGGAAACAGGATAAGATTGTTTTTTAGAAATACCTCAGAACTGTCTGACTGGCCCCTGGAAGATGCCTCACTATGGCCAAATACATTTGAAGGAACCAGAACTCTCGACGGTATAGGATTGTTAGTCGGTGCTCGGGTTTATGTTGAACAGGGTAATATACCAGTTGAAGACCCCCTTAATTATAGCGGTGGGTATCCATTAGATACATTGTATTATTGTCAAACCAGTTACCGGCAGAAAATGGATGTCAGTCCAATTGATGGTTTTGTCGAATGGGGTTTTTATCCGGCTTTTGGATATTTTAATGAACTTAGTGAACATCCGGCTATGAGCAACAGACCAAATTCCTGGCCTACAGCAGGTTGGCCCTCAACAGGTGATGCCACAAAATGGCCTGGTGAATGGGATGGCCGATTTGGAAGAGGAATCACCTATGCCGATTTAGAAACATACTTCGTTGTAAACGATGCCCAGGATTTAGAAAATTTAATTTTTGGAGCATCGGTACAATATTTTCCAAGGCCCGGTGTTGAAATTGGCGATAAAAAACCGGATGTGACCATTCAGGCTGGAGAGCCATGGGGTGGAATTGGTATCAGGGTTGAACAACGGGGATTTCAATGGAATAATCCCCAGGCCAGAAATGCTATTTTTTGGGAGTATGAAATTGCCAATATATCTGATTATAATCTCCCTGAAGTCGTATTTGGATACTGGGTGGATACATGGATTGGTGGTGAGAATGACAGTGATGATTTGGGATTTTTTGATGTTCAAATAGATATGGCTTACTGTTGGGATCAGGATGGTGTTGGTCTTGGCGGTCGTGTTCCCGGAACCCTTGGATTTGCCTATCTGGAAAGCCCCGGCATAATCTCAAATTTTGAAGATGATGATAATGATGGACTGACTGATGAGCAGAGAGATAATGATGCCGTCAATTTTATTGGTCCAACCGATGGTATTACCGATTTGGATAAATTTCTTGAGTTCTATAATCTTTCTGAGGATGACCTCGTCTCTCATTGGGACGCTGACGAAGACCAGGATTGGGATGATGGAATTGATCTCAATGGTGATGGCAATTATTATGACCTAGCAGAAGATGGCACCTATTATTTGGATCCAGGCGAGGATCCCGGTGATGATGTTGGCTTAGATGGTGTTGGTCCTGGAGAATTAAATTACTTTGGTCCAGATGAAGGTGAAGGTAATCATATGCCCGATTATGCACAGGGTATTGGCTGTGAACCTGATTTTAACGCCACCGATGTATCTGAGTCGGATATGGTTGGTCTAACATCATTTCAAATGTTCAATATCCCAAACGAGAATTCTGATGACCGCTGGCCGGCTGGTGATGAATCCATGTGGGAATTACTCGGTGAACATAATCTTGAAGAATGGTCAGGTGGTTTATCAAATCTGATTCTTACATTTGCTTCAGGACCATTCCAGTTATTCAAAGGCCGTGAAGAAAGAATTTCAATGGCGGAATTGCATAGTTATGATCCACTCAGTGGATTAAATGGTCCTGACCATTCAGCGCCGGCATTATATGAGCAGAAACGAATTGTGCAGATCATTTATGAAAAGGATTACCGTTTCGCTCAACCGCCAATGATGCCAACTCTCACAGCCACCGCCGAAGATGGACGGGTAATACTTACCTGGGATGATGTTGCAGATACCAGAACCCGGGATCCATTTATGGGCAATATAAACGATTTTGAAGGATACAAATTATATAAAGCAACCGATAAGCTTTTTTCAGATGCACTGCAGATTACCGATGGTCATGGCGTTCCGTCAAGTTTGAATCCCATTTTTCAATGTGATATTATTGATGGTCGACAGGAATATGCCGAATACGGACATGCAAGCGGTTCACTTTATTATCTTGGGGCTGAAACTGGCATAGTCCATCATTATATAGATACAGAAGTTCAAAATGGACGAACCTATTATTATGCCCTGGTTGCCTATGACTATGGCGATATAAATCTGGGGATTTCACCTTCGGAAAATAACATAGTCATCGAATTGGATTCTGTAGAAGATGTTCGTTTTGCCGGGAAAAATGTCCAGATTGTCACGCCTCGACAAGACGCTCTCGGTTATGTGGCGCCATCTACTGAAATTGAAGACAGTGATAATATACTTGGAACCGGTAAAGTTACTCCATCTATCCTGGCCAGAGGTGATATAAATGAAGAACATCGTTATATGGTCACCTTTGATATTAATTCCACCTATAATGTCCCCGGATATTCAAATGGCCTCCTTTATACTACCAGTAAATTGTTTGTACATGATGTAACTGGTGGTGATACTGTGCAAGTATATAGCGAGACGCCAGAAGACCATGTTGAAGGTAATATTATGGTCGACGACACTCTCAATTATTATTATTTTAATGATGATCGTTCATGGACAACAGATGTATTTGACGGCCTGCGTCTGGAGCTTGAAACCTTTGACAGATTCAGTCAGATAGATATGGATAACAGCGGTTGGCTGGTAGGTGACAGTCCCATGGAAATTTGGACCACTCCTGAAGAAACACAATATTTCCCATGGGATTATGAGATTGTATTTACAGATAATGATTCAGCCTATGTCAGTCAAGTAGGATTTACAATACCTATTCAAGATGAATTTGGTGAAAATAGATTATCCAATCTATTGAGATATCAGTCCTTCCCATTTTATGTCGTCAATAAGAGTTTTCAGGATGAAAATGGTGATTATGAACTTTTAGATTTAGTGGTGCAGGATTTAGATATAGGCGAAGATGGTGAGGGTGTATATAATCCTCTGTATGATAGGGTATTTGTTGGACCTCTAAAAAGTAATAATTTCTGGGCGGGCACTGTTTTCATACTTGATTTCCGGGCTGCCCAAAGCGAGGCTGATCTGCCTGAACCTGGAGATGTGTATAAAATTACTTTCCGCCGACCATTTTTTAGTTCAGATTCACTTTATTTTGATGTCATCCCTGAAAGCAAGGAAAGTGACAATGTTATTGCCAGTGGATTAAAAGATGTAAAAGTGGTTCCAAATCCATATATCGGTACAAATTCAATGGAGCAATCATTCCTGAATACAAATTTGAATCAGGACCGGAGATTGATGTTCACAAATATCCCGGCTAAATGTGAAATCACCATATTCTCCGCCAGTGCTGTATTAGTAGATAAAATTATTGTTGATAATCCGCCTGCAGATGGGATTGTGCACTGGGATCTGGTAAGTAAGGAAGGATTGGATATTGCTGCCGGCATATATCTATATGTTTTAAAAACGGAGACTGGTGATATCCATAAAGGAAAGTTTGCGGTAATAAAATGAATATAAACACACACACATTAAAGCGATCCGTTCTAAAAGTTTTTGTAATATTTTTCTGTACATCGTTACCATTATTGGTTGGTCAAAAACCCTATAAAGTGGGTACCACTGCCGTACCGATATTTGAAATTGGATTTGGTACAGCTGGAAACGCCATGGGGGATGCCCGTGTTGCGAGTACAACGGGAATTGAGTCTATCTTATGGAATCCTGCCGGGATTGCCCTGACAGATGGTCACGAATTTTTGGTTCTTAATCAACCATGGCTGATTGATATTAATACTGGATTTGCCGGTGTTATTGTCGATATCCCACAAGTTGGAAAAATAGGCCTCAGCATGGTCTATGCAGATTATGGTGAGATGGAAGTCACTACCATGAACCAGCAGAATGGCACCGGTGAATTATTTACCGCCAATGATTATGTCATGGCATTGTCTTTTGCCCGGAAGCTGGCAGCCTGGTTTTCACTGGGTGTTAACCTGGAATACTTCTCTTCATCAATATATCATGAAAGCGCCAATGCAATTGCCGCTGATTTGGGAGTGATTGTAAAAACGGACTTTTTCTCATCTACCGGGGATAGGGAAGATGGTTTGACTATTGGAATGAGCATTAATAATTATGGTGCTCCTATGGAATACGAAGGCAAAGATTTGATGACCCCAGTTGATATCCTTGATGATGAAGATGGCAATTATGGTAATGTACTCGGAAGACTCGATTTAGCTGAATGGGAATTACCGCTCTATTTTCGGATTGGTGCGTCTCTAAATCCAATTGTCACCCAAAATTCTCGAATGTTATTTGAAATTGATGCTGTTCATCCAAACGATAATAGCGAATATATTAACCTTGGTGGTGAGTATTCGTATACCCAAAGCAGTTTTGGTACTTTCTTCCTGAGAGCCGGTTATAAAGGATTGTTTATGGAAGATTCAGAATATGGTTTAACCGCTGGAGGAGGTGTAAAAGTATTTATGATGGGGAATCGAAACATTCAAGTTGAATATTCCTATCGTGATGTTGGCGCTCTTGGCATTTCTCATTCTTACTCAATCCAATACGGTTTCTAGGAGAAGTAATATGATGTCTAATAACATTAATAAGAACGTTTATACCCTGGCTGCTACCGTCATATTCACCTTCATTATCATTTTTCCAGGATTTACATTTGCAGAAAACAATATTTCCCAGAAGCAGCCTATCATCAAAATGGGTAAAGAAACATCTGTGAGACAATGGTTAGTTGCAGGGCCCTTTCCTAATATAATCAACCCTGACTCTTCAGGCACAGACGCCTTTGATAGAGCCTATAATTATGATTACCTCCAATCAGTTGGCAGTGAAAAAGGAGTCCGAATTTCATTGGACTCACGAATTAGTTTTAGAGATGATACCGGGCTTGAAACCGATATTCTCGTTTCTTTGGTAGAAGCTAATGAGTTGGGTATTATTGATTATTCCAGGGTGTACAATAATCTTGAAAATCATACAGCTTATGCACTTACATTTGTCAAATCCAAAAAAGATCAATTGGTTCATTGTCTTCTTGGTTCTGATGATGCTGTAAAAGTTTGGGTAAATGATGAGCTTGTACACGAAAATTATACCTATCGTGCTACAACTCCAGGTGATGATAGTTTTCCTATTTATTTAAAAAAAGGGTTAAATCCAATTCTTGTAAAAGTGATTAATGGTGTCAGGGGATGGGGCTTCTCACTATCCCTTCTAAATAAAGACAGCTGGTCATTGTTGGAAGCACGTGAAGAGAAACAACAATCTTTAGAGGCGTTTTTAAATTGCAAACTTGTCCCGGATTGGTATAATTATTGGGATGAATACTTTACACCGGGAGATTTTCCAACATTACGTTGGGATAATCCTCAGCTGGCTGCATCTCAATTAGGGGATGTACCACTAAATGTCCGCTGGTTTGATGTCGATTTAAATGAGGTCGAAAAAGCAGAAAAACCAGGACGATACGGTTACATTGCCAACGCCCTATCTGTTGATGGAAAAAACATTCGTCGCGCCGGAACTTTATATTGCTGGCCAAACGACTGGATGGGATGGAGTGAGAAACCCATTGCGAAATTAGAGCCTTTAGCCGCAGCAGGGTTTGGGGATAACGTCTGGACAGAGCACCAGGATGCCATTTCATATTATGTGGGGAGAATGACTTTATTATCCTTGTTGGACCAGGAAGAAGGTGCCGTTCTCATGTCATATCTGTATGAAGCAGATCAAGGCAGGTATAAAAACTCAACACTTGCCAATCCACTTCTGATCGATGACGAATTCCATATCAATCTGCAAAAGAAAACAGGTGGGTTCTTGTATGATGGACCGGGATTGACTGCCCCGAAAAAAATAAATGGAAAACCAGCAACAATATTGAAAGATGGTTCACCGGATGAGGCGGGATTCAATAATTCGATCATAACAGATTTGAGAAAAGTCTGCAATGCATGGTTTGATGCCAGTGGTGAACCGTTTATTACTATGGTTGCCCGGAATGGCATTATCGTGTACCATGAAGCGACTGGTGGTGATGAAAGTGGACCATTCACGCTGGAAACTGCGACGCCAATGGCATCAATCACAAAGTTAATTACCGGTGTCACATTTGCCCAGTTTATCCAGCAGGACCTCATTCAAATCGATGATCCCGTCGGAAAATTCTTTCCAGATTTCCCACTAAAGGGCGAGAAGGCCCTTACTTTAAGACATTGTTTTACCCATACATCAGGAATGGTAGGTCATGAGAGTTGGGGAGGCGTCCATAACCATCGTTTGGAAAATGTCGTCGCCAATCAGCTTGACTATCTTCAAATTGGTAAATCCAGTACCTATAATGGCGATGGTTATGATCTCGCCGGTCGGGTAATGGAAAGTGTGACTGGGAAAAGTATTTTTAGAGTGATACATGAAAACATGATAAGTCCACTTGGAATGAAACATTCCTCAATTCATGAAGATCTGGCTTTTAGTCTGTACAGTACAGCAGGTGATATGGGGCATATCGGTCAGATGCTTCTCAATAAAGGATCTTATGGCGAATATGAATTTTTCTCACCTGAGGTATTTGATCAGATTCTACCAAAAAATCTCTCACAATTTTATCCTGGTATGGATTGGGATCAGGGTATCGGAATTACCTGGATGACAAATCCCCATCCAGATGCCGGAAAAAATGGCAATCCTGCCGATATGACTATCCTAAGCAAGAATACAATCGGTCATGGATCGGCCACATCGGCGATTTTAAGAGTTGACCTGGACAATGGCTTGGTTATAACCCAGACGAGACGACAGGCAGGTTCAGAATACGACAAATATCTAACTGAACTTCTATTAGCCATAAAAACGAATCTCAAATAATCATGGTTGTGCCTGACATGGATATTATCACTCCTATCGCAATAACTTCATTTGGCTACCTACCAGATGGCCGAGAAGTTCATGACTACATCCTGTCAAATAAAAATGGAATATCCGTCAGTATATTGAATTATGGTGGCATTATCAAATCCATTAATACACCGGATCGATATGGAAAATTTGATGATATTCTTCTGGGTTATAACAATCTCGATGGTTATCTAAAAGATAAAACATACATGGGTGCTGTAATCGGTAGATATTCAAACAGAATTGCCAGCGCCACGATAAATATAGATGGAATAAATTATCCCATCAGTCGAAATGACGGCTCGAATAATCTTCATGGTGGTATCAACGGATTTAATAAAGTACTGTGGAATACAGAAATTATTGAGGACCGGGAATGTTCTGGATTAAAACTACATCACATCAGCCATGATGGTGATCAGGGATTTCCAGGTGAATTATATGTTACTGCAATCTATAAATTAAATGACGATAATGAATTGTCGATCGATCTTGCTGCAACAACCAATCAAAAAACGGTGGTGAGTCTGACGGTACATCCTTATATCAATCTGGGAGATCATCGCCATGATAATATAAATAATCACCACTTAATGATCCGTTCAAATAAATATCTACCATTAGGTGAAAATATGATCCCAACTGGTGAAATGCGACAGGTAGAATATACTCCATTTGATTTTAGAAAAATGAGATCAATTGGATCAATGCTGAATAATTCTAATGAACAATTAAACACTGCCAGCGGGTATGATCATTGTTTTGTAATTGATAACTCATCTATAGACGATGATATTATTGCACATCTCCATCACCCTGATAGTGGTAGAAGTTTTACGCTTCAATCCAATGCTCCCGGTCTGCAATTGTATACTTCAAATTATCTTGATGATAGTATTTCTGGGAAAGACGAGATTCGATTTAGAAAAATGCAGGCAGTCTGTCTGGAACCTCAGCAATTCCCTAATGCCCCCAATGAGACCTCATTTCCATCAACTGTGATTACTCCTGATGAGGTTTACCAACACAGAATCGTTTTTAAATTTAATCAAGATGAATAGGGGAAAAATGATAATACAAAAACTGTCTAATTTGAAGATTCTGAACAAATTATATTTACTGACCAGAATCTGGAAATGAATATCGTGGAGCTATTATGACAAAATGGATAGAGGCAGATATTAAAAATGCCATCATATCTCAGGTACCCCAGGGCTCAATACAAGATTTATTTGGCGATATAGATTTTGATTCTTCAAAACTCTTTAGAATATGCGATCTTATAAATAAATCTGAAACAAAAGTTACTCATATTATCAGTGCTCCTGGACGAACTGAATTAGGGGGTAATCATACTGATCATAATGGAGGCAAGGTACTATGTGCTGCCATTCAGATTGATACTCTGGCAGCTGTATCAAAAACTGAAAATGGCAAAATATCCATCCATTCTAATGGTTTTGATGAAAGTTTCTTTATTGATTCGTCTGATCTTGCTCTAAATCATTCAGAATATGGAACAACTCAAGCACTCATCAGGGGGGTTTTGGCTGGAGCTAAAAAATTTGGCGGTAAGATTGGTGGCTTTACAGCCGAAATTTCCAGCAATGTTGGTATTGGATCTGGTTTATCTTCATCTGCCAGTTTTGAAGTGCTTATCGCCACAATAGTTAATGATTTATATAATGATGGAAATATCCATTTGAATGAAATTGCCCAAATCGGTCAGTATGCGGAAAATATTTATTTTGGAAAACCATGTGGATTAATGGATCAAACTGCATCTGCCGTTGGAGGAATATTAAAGATAGATTTTGGTACAATCGGTGAAATTGACATTCAACAAATTCAATTCGACATGTCTAAAACAGATTATGAATTATTAGTTGTAAATACAGGGGGTGGGCATGCCAGCCTTACAGCGGCATATGCCGCTATCCCTGATGAGATGAAAGCGGTTGCAAATGAGTTGGGATTCGACTCGCTTGGATCATGCGAAGAATCAATATTTATTGAAAATTTAACAAAAATTCGTTCTCAATTAGGGGATAGATCTGTGCTTCGAGCCATGCATTACTATTCTGAAAACAGGCGGGTTGATGAAATGGTTGAGGCTTTGATTGGCGGAGATTTCGAATTGTATCTTGAAAAGGTGGCACAAAGCGGCTATTCATCTCAGAATATTCTTCAGAATGTAATCCCTCCTCAAAGTGATGGTAAAAATCAAAATCTCGGTTTTGCTCTGGCCTTATCTCAACTCTTTTTTGAAAAAAAAGGCAGGGGAGTTTCACGAGTCCATGGCGGTGGATTTGCCGGCACAATTCAGGCATACGTTCATAAAGATGATTTTGACGAGTTTTCATTAATAATGAATGATCTTGTTGGTCCTTTTTCGACTGAAAAATTAAAGATTAGAAACCACGGCGCTAAAACGATTCTTAGAATTGAATAATTATTTACCAATGCAAATGAAATATAAAATTTTTGTTTTTCTTTTCAAATCCAATTCCAATTTCGGATTTTGCGTTTGATAAAATCAAAATACAGTTTAGCCTTCCTTCTTATATCCTTTTCAGTTATTTTTATTATTTCCTGTTCAAAAAAAATAAACAATGACAGTGCTGGTACTGTATTGGCAAGAATTGGTAAAAGAATAATTACTGCCGAAGATTTTATCAGGCGCACGGAATATTCTATTCGCCCGAATTATTGTGCCGGGACAACAAATATTCATAAGAAGATTGTTCTCAACAGTCTCATTGCTGAAAAGCTGCTGGCCCTGGAAGAGTTTAGCCACTCTGCACTTGATACAAATAAAATATTTCAAATGTACCTTATAGGTCAAAAAGAACAGGCGATGAGACAGATTTTGTTCTTTGAGCAGGCCGTTCAAAAAATTGAAATTGATCAAAATGAAATCGATCAGGCCACCCAATTAGCACTTACAAAATACCAGGTTGAATTTATTTCTTTGAAGGATTCATCTCAACTAGATATACTTATTTCTCAGTTGAAAGAAGGTAAAAGTATTCAGTCTTTTTATTTTGAAATAACTGGTGAGAAAGATTTACCACAAAAAGAGATCAGCTGGTTTTCAACAGATGATCCCAGGCTCCATCAGGCTCTTTTTTCCAAACCATTGGAAGTAGGGGATATATTGGAACCAATCCAAACTTCAACTGGCAGTATCCTGTTCATCAAAATAATCGATAAGGTGAAAAATATAATTTTATCTGCAAATGATTTTAATAAACATCAAAATGATGTCTATGAACAATTAAAAATACAACGATCAATCAAGAAGTATGAATCATATGCAGGTGAAATTATGAAAGGAATGCAGCTGCAGCTCAATGACCCTGTTTTTATTCAATATGCCGAGATGTCAGCAGATCACTATTTTCAAGATTCAGAGGATAAAAAAGATATATTAAATAGCAGTGTATGGGAATTGGATAAAAAAAATAATGGAAAACTCAATAACGAGAATATAGAATTATTAAAGTCGGATGTCCTATTCACTTTGAATGATAAAGATTGGACAATAGTTGATCTTGAAAATTATATCCTACGTCATCCCTTACTATTCCGGAAAAAGAAAATTGGTTATTCGGAGTTTCCCGAACAGCTGAAGTTGGCGATCGCTGATTTGATAAGGGATTATTTTCTAACTGAAAAAGCGTATGAACTTGGTTACGATAAATCTCTTTCTGTTACTCAGTATGTTGAATTATGGCAGGATCATTTTTTAAGCCGTCAACAAAGGAATAAATATTTATTACAATCAGGATTATTATCAGAAAAATCAGAACCAGATTTGCAAAAAATTATTAACCAATACTTGCAGCCGCTGATTGATTCACTTCAGATAAAATACTCAGACATTATTGAAATTGACATGAAACTCTTTGAAGAGCTTGAAATGACTTCAATCCCAGCATTTGCGACGCGGACGAATATGCCGTATCCAAGTTTGGTTCCATCTTTTCCAATGTTAACTGCCGACCATAAAATTGATTATGGCAGTCTTAGAAAAAATTGAAAGGGATAACATCATAGTAGTCAACCCTGAGAATAAGAATATGGCAAAAATTGAATCCCCGGATAAGAATAATTATGACAAGGTCATATTTTTTGGTACGCTGATAGTTTTGCTTTCTTTGACGATCCCTCTATTTATATGGCCCGTTAAAAGTCTTGATTATTTGAATGTTATAAAAGGTTTTATTTTAGGAAAATTTGGCCTCGTATATGTTTGGCTTACCATACTCACTTTAGTATTTGTACTGTGGCTGGCATTTAGTAAATACGGACAAATTAATTTTGGAGATTCTGAACCGCAATTTTCCACATTCAACTGGGCTTCCATGCTGTTTTGTGCTGGTGTCGCCACTGGCATATTATATTGGGGTACTATCGAATGGGCCTATTATTATGTTACACCGCCATTTGGAGTTGAACCACGTTCCGTTGAAGCGATTGAATGGGCCTCTACTTATGGAATGTTCCATTGGGGGGTGTCCGGATGGGCATATTATGTTCTCCCAACCATTGCCATTGGTTATGCATTTTATATTCGAAAAATACCAAGAATGAGAATCAGTTCCGCCTGCCAGGGTCTAATTGGAAAACAATCAACCGGCCTATTTGGAAAATTTATGGATATGTTATTTATGGTTGGATTGCTTGGATCATCCGGCACCTCACTTGGTCTTGGTACTCCTATGATAGCCGCTGGTTTTGTCCTTCTCTTCGGCTTTGAAAACACCTATTTATTCAAAGTGCTGGTTATTATTTTTTGTACAGTCATTTTTGCAACATCCGTTTATCTTGGGCTTGAGAAAGGCATAAAGAGACTCAGCAATATCAACACAACAATGGCTTTATTATTTTTGGCATTTGTACTTATTGCCGGACCCACCTCATTTATATTGAAAATGACCACCAATAGTTTTGGCCTAATGGTGGATAATTTTATAAGAATGAGTCTTTGGACGGAACCACTGGGGGATACCAATTTTGTTGAAGACTGGAGTATTTTCTATTGGGCATGGTGGGTTGCTGTAGGTCCCTTTATGGGAATATTTGTTGCCAAAATATCCAAAGGTAGAACAATTAAGCAGATTGTCCTGGGATCCTTATTCTATGGCAGCATGGGCAGTGCAATTTATTATGGAATTCTGGGAAATTACGCCATTCATCAGGAATTGAGTGGGGTACTTCCAATTACCGAAATGGTCCAGAATGGTCAAGCTCCTGAAGCCATTGTGACTATTGTATCATCTTTGCCTTTTGGCAAAATTATCTTGGCACTATTTTGTGTTATTGGGATAATATTCATGGCGACTAGTTTTGATTCCAGTTCATATACATTAGCATCCTGTGCTACAAAAGAGCTGAATATCAATGATGAACCTTCGCGGTGGCAGCGTCTTTTCTGGGCATTTGCATTGGTACTGCTGCCTATCGCCCTCATGATGGTGGGTGGTTTAAATTCATTGAAAACGGCAGCTTTAATATCCTCTCTTCCACTTATTTTAGTATATTTTATGATGGCTGCATCTTTATTGATATCCTTTAAGAAATATGGTGTAAAATAACAAATGACATCACTTATCGCATATAGATATATTTTGGTTTATGCAACAATCTGAACTATTAGAATTAAAACAAAATCTACGTGTTGTGGTAACTGCAGGTGCTTCAGGTATTGGTAAAACGATTGCTGAGACCTTTTCAAAAACCGGATCAAAAGTATTAGTCTGTGATATTTCTGAGCAGGCAGTGAAAGAATTTAATGAAGCAAATTCAGGTGTAGCCGTTCTTGCTGATATATCGGATGTCCATCAAATGGAAACATTTTTTGATGAGGCCAGGAAGCGCCTTGGTGGATTGGATGTACTGGTAAACAACGCCGGTATTGCCGGTCCAACTGCTTTGATAGAAGATATAGATCCCAATGATTGGGAAAAAACGATTTCAGTCAATCTGAATGGATTATTCTATTGTATGAAATACGCACTCCCAATGCTAAAACAGGCAAAAGGTGGATCTATAATTAATATTGCTTCAAGTGCAGCGATGATGGGTTATCCATTACGAAGCCCATATTCAGCCACAAAGTGGGCAATGATTGGGCTGACAAAAACCATCGCAATGGAAGCAGGTTCATTTAATATAAGGGTAAATGCAATTTGTCCCGGTAGTGTCAATGGACCAAGAATAGAACAAGTTATCAAAAATGATGCAAAAACGCGGGGAATTGATCCTGAGAAAATCAGACAAACATATTTGAATCAGGTTTCACTTCACACTTTTATAGATGCACATGATATTGCCAATATTGCTTTATTTCTAGCATCACCATACGGTAAAAATATTTCAGGACAAACAATTGGAGTGGATGGACACACAGAGTCATTATCAAATCCGATAAATCTTTAATAATAAAAATATTTTATAACAGAATTAGGAGATAGTAGAATGAAAGCAGCATGGTTTGAAAAATTTGGAGATGCCAAAGATGTATTATTGTATGGTGATTTTGAAACACCGCAACCAAAGCATGGGGAAGTGCTGGTAAGACTTTATTCATCAGGAATAAATCCTTCAGATACAAAAAAGAGAGCCGGTTCGAGTCCATCATTACTCAAAGCTGGTCCAGTAATACCTCATAGTGACGGTGCGGGAATTATTGAAGCAGTTGGACAGGGTGTACCCGGTTCACGCATAGGCGAGCGGGTTTGGCTTTATAATGCCCAATTTGGTAGACAATTAGGGACAGCCGCTGAATATGTGGCATTACATTCATCACAGGCCATCTGGTTGCCGGAAAAGACAAGTTTTGAAGAAGGAGCCTGTTTGGGGATTCCAGCCATGACCTCCCATAGATGTGTAACTGCTGATGGGTCTGTAAGTGGCAAGACAGTTTTGGTAACAGGTGGTGCTGGTAGAGTTGGATATTACGCCATCCAATGGGCCAAGCATTTTGGTGCTACTGTTATTGCCACTACCGGAAGCAAAAGAAGCGTAAAACAATGCCTTGAGGCAGGTGCTGATTTAGTAACCCGTCATCCAAATGCCGAGACAATCGCCGAGATGAAAGAATTTACCAATGGAAAAGGAGTTGATCTCATTGTAGAAGGTGAATTCGGAGGGAATTTAGATCATATATTGACGATTTTGAAAACTAGTGGAACCATCGCAACGTATTCGTCAATGGCAAATCCTATCCCAAAAATACCATTTTATCAAATGATGTTTATGGATATTAATCTGAGACTTGTTTTGGTTTATGTCATGCCGGCGGTGGCAAAATTACAGGCAGCACAGGATATATCAAAATTCTTAAAGCATGGGAATCTTCAGCATCGGGTTGCTCATAATATTCCTCTGGCGAAGATTGCCCAGGGGCATGAACTTATAGAAAAAGGTGACTTCTTTGGCTGTGCTGTTTTGAACTGTGAATAGTCAAATGACAGTCTGCAATATCGGCAAACCAAGAAATAATTATATAATATATTAGTAACCGTCAGGTCATGCCTGTCACTGGATTTTACAAAAAATAATTTAATCATCAACAACACGGGGAGAATATGAATACGATTTCTATAATTACATTTATACTGGCCACAGCTTCAGTAGGGGTATTGACTTACTTTATTGTCAGAGGGATGAAAAGATCAGATAATGCCGCCGAGGAATACTTTACCGGTGGTCGAGCTTTAGCCTGGCCTGTAGTCGCCGGTTCATTGCTCTTAACCAATCTATCTAC
>JABHXA010000026.1 GCA_018657495.1 Fidelibacterota bacterium | reverse complement strand
TAACCAACTTGTATTTGCAACATACCATTCAATAGTTTTTCGTAAGCCGGATTCAAATGATTCAGCTGGTTCCCATGATAGTTTTTTCTTAATATTGGAAATATCCATAGCATATCTGAAATCATGTCCAGGTCTATCTTTCACATAGGTTATCAGCTGCTGTCTGGATTTTATAGATTTTGGAGGACGAATATCATCGATAATATCGCAAATCAAGGTAACAATTTCCAAATTTGTTTTTTCTGTATTGCCGCCAATATTGTACGTTTCACCAGATGTCCCCTTTTCCAGCACCGTCTCTATTGCAATGCAATGGTCTTCCACATACAGCCAATCCCGAATATTCTGTCCTGTGCCATATACCGGTAAAGGTTTTTCAGCCAGACAATTTAAAACCATAAGTGGGATTAATTTTTCAGGGAATTGGAATGGTCCATAATTATTAGAACAATTTGTTATAAGAATCGGCAATCCAAAAGTTCTATTCCAGGCTCTTGCCAGATGATCTGAAGCTGCCTTTGATGCTGAATATGGTGAACTTGGATCATATGGTGTGGACTCTGTGAACATACCTTCTTCTCCCAATGAACCAAATACTTCATCAGTAGAAACATGGAGAACACGAAATTTATCTTTGTCTGCTACCGATAGATCCCGATAATAATTGAGAGCAGCATCCAGTAATATGGATGTACCCACAATATTTGTATTAACAAATTCCATCGGACCATCAATGGACCGGTCAACATGGGATTCGGCGGCAAAATGAACTATGTTATCCGGTTTAAACTCAGAGATGGTATTCACAAGAAGTTCCCTATCACAAATATCACCCTGGATAAATATGTGGGAAGAGTGATCCATCACGGCTGACAGTGTATTTAAATTTCCTGCATAAGTGAGCTTATCAAATGTGCAAATCTGATTGCCTTTTTTCAGGATTTGTCGAAGGACATAATTGCCACCGATAAAACCTGCTCCACCTGTAACCAGCGTTTTCATTTATATATTTACCTTTTCAAATTGAAAATTAAAGTAATCCTATTCGTTTTCGAAGTATCCATTCGATTGTTAATAACAAAATCAAAATCCACCAATAGTTATGGGTTGATATCGTACTGATTCGAATAGATTCAGATTTTTTCTCCTTTATGAGATTGATTGCCGTCGGAATATTGCTGATCTCGTTAAAATCAAAATAACGTCCTCTGCTATTTGCTGCCAGTTTGAGTAATTCCTGACGATTTAATTTCAAATTTCTTAGCTCCACACCTGCCTCCTGGACCATAATTCTCGTAGAGTCCAATACATTATTTTCATTATCATTCCAGCTTGCAATTGTTTCAATATTATGATAGCCATTCTCAGGAGGTACAAAACTACCGGAAAACAGTTGTGATTCAACTTTGAAGACACCAGGAATTTCTTCAAGTATAACTCCATTTTCATCTTTTACGATAAAACTGATCCTACTTGGTTTTTCAATAAATTCCGCATTGAACTGGGTAGTCAGTTCTACTTTTTCTCCCAAATCATAAGATGATTTACCAGCGCGGGTATTTACAAGATGCTCGGAAGAATATAAATCTGCAAGTATCATGGATTTCAATCCATCCTTAAAAATATTTCTATTTTCGGTATGACTCAATTTCATACTGATTGTACTAATATCAGGAACAAATATTCCCAAAAATCGAAATGGAACTGTCTTGCGAATTATGGATGCAAAACCATCATCAAAATGTAATATTGTATTTTCTGATTTTGCTGACCAATGATTAAGAGATGATACTGGCGGTAATTTGTCAATATCAGATTTATCAAAATACAAACTTCCCCTATCAGAGATTTTTATCAGATTTGGGCTTATGTTTTTGGGGACCTCAAAAGTAATATTTGCCGTTGTAGTGATCGAAGAGGTTGTAATAGCATTGGAATTGGGGCCTTCCAGAAATACAACTGGAATATTTGCCGCCCTGGCGATATTTAGTATCTGATTATAAATATTTAAATCAGTATTAAGTATAGGATAATTATCAAGAATGATTATTTTTGATTTTTGGTAATCATTGGGAATAATTGTCTCATTCCATAATTGGCTGCTGATACGGAAATGATGGTTAATTTTTGCTCTAGGTATGGTCTTCAATACAGATTTAATGAACCCGGTATTATTTGATAAAGCACCGGAAATCATGAGAATTTCTTCACTTTCAGATAAAACTGTCATATCCATATCATATGAGTTGTTCTCTATCTGAAACTCATTTTCAACTGGTGAAATAGTAATTTTCAGAGGTGGTTTCAAATCAATATCATGTATTGATACAGGAATTTCTACTAATCCTGTTCCTTCACTAATCTGGATAGAAGATGAATAAACCTGTTTCCCTGTTGAATCAGTAATGAGAATTTTAGTCTCAACATTTTTTTCGATTTGATGACTCAACCAAATAGTAGAATTAAGGGTATCCCCGTGGACAATTGTGAAAGGATGATCGACGCGACTAATTTGTAAATCGTGGATACTTGATTCTGAACCGACGCCAATTGGATAGAATTGTGAATAGATATTAAATGATAAATCACCCGGTAGTCTGCCGCTGGTGGCAATTCCGTCTGAAATCAAAAAATTATACTTACTGCTGATATTATTCAGGTAAGCCGGTATCTGTGAAAAATCGGTATGCACTTCGTCGTATGACAAATCTTCTAAATTCTCAATCGATGCTAATTCTGATCCAAAGGACAGCAAATTCACATTGTCTGAAATTAATTTTAAACTATCAATCAGCGATTCAATGCGGTGAGAAAATTCATCACTTGATAATTCCCGATTATATGCCATGCTCTGACTATTATCAATAATCACTGATATGGCTGGATCTTCTTCAAAAACTTTTTTATATTGCAAATATGGATCCGACAGCAGAACAATAGTAATTATGATGACTAGTAGACGAATGATCCAGGTAACAGTCTTTAGAATATTGATATTTATTTTTATTAATTGGAAATAATTAACGAGTAGAAAGATAAGAACTACGGTAATTGGCAGTAGAAATAATAGCTGTCCTCGTAGGGTAAGATCAAACATATATCGAATCATCCAATGAAAGATTGGGGATAGGTTTTAAATCCAATGATGATGTCTCTCCATTTCTTAACCGTTCATATCCGGCAATGGCAATCATGGCGGCATTGTCAGTACAGTATTCCATTTTAGGGAAAAAAGTTTTAATTCCGCTGTTATCAGCCATTATTTTCATTTTCTCTCTGAATCTGGAATTGGCTGCAACACCGCCAGCAATGGCAATAGACATTATCCCAGTTGCGGCAATTGATTTTTTCACCCTATCAATAAGCGTATCAATGATAACCTCCTGATAACTGGCACAGAGATGGGGTAATTCATTTTTAATTTCTTGATCCTCCATGCGTTTGCATGTGTAAAGAATGGCTGTTTTCAAACCGCTGAAAGAAAAATCCAATTCGGCGTTTTTTATCCTCGGGATAGTAAAAGGGAATTTTTTTGGATCGCCGTTTCTGGCATGTTTTTCAATTTGTGGTCCCCCTGGATACCCTAGGCCAAGAATTCTTGCTCCTTTATCAAAAGCCTCACCGGCTGCATCGTCTCTGGTATTTGATATTTTCTGATAGTCACCAAATTTGTTCACTTGCCAAATCTGGGTATGACCACCGGATACTAAAAGACAGAGGAAGGGATAGGTGAAACCTGGATTATCGATGAGATTAGCAAATAAATGACCCTCCATATGATTGACCCCGATAAAGGGAATATCTAGACCAATGGAAAGCCCTTTTGCATAGTTGAGCCCAACCATAAGTGTCCCCATCAAACCAGGACCATATGTCACTGCTATGGCATCCAGATCATTAAATTTAATTTGTGATTTCTTCATAGCGGTATTCACAACTGTGTTAATATGTATATCATGCTCTCTGGAGGCAACCTCAGGAACAACACCGCCATATTCAGCATGAATATCCTGAGTATATACAATATTACATAACAGACTTCCGTCTTGTACTACTGCTGCAGATGTTTCATCGCAGGATGTCTCAATTCCAAGAACGATCATATTCCCCTTTAATACCTATAAAAAATGGGGTCAGTTGATTTTATACTCGACCCCATTTTCTAAAACATTCTATGTAAAGATCAGAATATTATTATTCCTTTTCTTCACTTTCTTCTGTTAAGTTATCCAGAATTTCCTGTGGAATTTCCAGTTTATCAGTAGTAGGTTCATTTTTAATCATCGCATCGGATGTTCCAGTGCCTTCATCACCCTCCAGTTCTATTTCCGCCATGAGAATAACCTTTCTGGATTCTTGATCCAATTCCTGAACAGTTACCGAAAACTTTTCACCTGGAATAAATTTATTTTTCCACTGTTTTCGTTCATGCTTTGCAATTCGTTTAAGAGGTACAATCCCTTCAAGGTCATTGTCGAGCTGGAAAATAATTCCCTTTTCGAGTGCACGAATAACGGTTCCTTCAACAACTCTTCCAGAATGATACTGTGTTCTTAACTCAGGCCATGGATCTTCTTCAACCTGTTTAATTCCAAGGGCAAGTCGTCTGTTTTCGCTGGAAACATCAAGGATTTTGACTTGAACTGTCTGACCTTTTTTAACAATTTCCTTTGGATGTCGGATATTTTTGATCCAAGACATATCAGAGATATGAACTAAGCCATCAATCCCTTCTTCCAATTCAACAAATGCACCAAATTGGGTTAAATTTCGAACGATACCTTCAAAGTTTGAACCAATAGGATATTTGCTTTCTATGCTATCCCATGGATTAGCAGAAAGTTGTTTGATTCCCAGAGAGATCTTTTTTGCTTCAGTATCGAGACTTATTACTTTGGCTTCGACCAAATCACCAAGTTTGAAAATTTCATTTGGATGTTTGATATGACGTGTCCAGCTCATTTCAGAAACATGGATTAATCCTTCAACACCTTCGTCCAATTCAATAAAGACACCGTAATTCATCATATTGACTACTTTACCTTTAATCACGGCACTGACGGCATATTTCTCTGCTGCACCATCCCATGGTTCGGCAACCAGCTGTTTCATACCTAACGAAACACGAGTTTTCTCAACATCAAAATCAATAACCTTGACGGTGACTATCTCGCCAATCGCCAGTTTCTCTTTTGGATGATTGATTCGTCCCCATGTGATATCTGTTACATGTAGCAGACCGTCGATTCCACCAAGATCTATAAATGCACCAAAATCAGTGATATTTTTGATAGTTCCTTCAAGAACCATCCCAACTTCCATTTGTGAGATGATTTCCTGTCTCTTTTCTTTCAGGTCGCCTTCAAGAAGCGCTTTTCTAGAGACAACAACATTCTTTCTAAGTTCATTGAACTTAACAACTTTAAATTCATATTCCTGTCCAACATGTTCATCAAAATCTGTAACAGGTCTAACATCAATTTGTGAACCTGGCAGGAATCCAAATACACCCCCAAGGTCAACAACCATTCCACCTTTGATACGTTTAATAATCTGGCCGGTAACAATATCGCCACTTTCGAAGGATTTACGAAGTTCATTCCATTTTGCAGCAAAATCTGCTTTTTCTTTTGAAAGGATGAAACGACCTTTTCGATCTTCAAATATTACAATAAATACTTGAATCTCATCGCCAATCTGTGGTGGATCTTTAAATTCTTGTTTTGAAACAATACCTTCTGATTTGAAACCAACATCAATAAATACATCTTTATCACTGATATTTACAACTCGACCAGTAACAACCTGTCTTTCTTTAATATCAAGAAAAGATTTCTCGTACAATTCTTTTGCAGCAACTTCTTTAACATCTTCCTCGTCGTATTTATAGAGATCTTCAGCCGATACAATCTTGAGATCAAGAATATCGTCATCAAGGTAATTTTTTATAGCTGCTTTTCCCACTTTCCCAGAGGATGCATCAACGATAATTTCTTCGTCTTTCTCTTCCTCGTCTTCGTCACCATCTTCGATCACTTCGACTTTCACTTCTGGTTGTGGTTCTTCGTTTGTTTCTTCAGAAATATTTTCTTGAGAATCTTCTTTTTTTTCTGAATTTTCCGTCGCGTTTTCTGTGTTCGATTTTTCTTCTACAGAATCGGTGGCGGGGGTTGCGGATATCTCTTCTGCAGATTCAGCAGATTCAACATCCTGGTTTAACACTTTTTCGTCTATCATGTATTGAGTTTAACTCCTGTTATGTATTTTATTGTTTATAATGTCAATTATCTCATCTACCTGTTCATCAATTGTCAGTGATGTGGTATCAATAACTATGGCATCTTCAGCTTTTTTCAGTGGTGATATTTTTCTTGAAGCATCTTTCTTATCTCTTCCTTTCAGATCAAGAAGTACATCATTGAAATTAATATCACCAAATTTATTCTTCAATTCATCATACCTCCGTCGAGCTCTTTCCTCAACATCAGCTACGATGAAAAATTTAAACTTTGCATCTGGGAAAACATGTGTCCCAATATCTCTTCCTTCAACAACCACATCCTGAAATTTGGCAATTTCTCGTTGCAGGTAAACCATTTTTTCTCTCACTTGTTGTAGAGCACTTACCTCACTGACAAATTCAGTAACCCTGCCGGTTCTAATCTCAGCACTCACATCAACATCATTCATTAGAAGAATTTGATCTTTGAGAAATTTCAGTCTAATGAGATTTACTGCGTATTGGATTTGATCCGGGTCAGATAGAACCGTTTTGTTATCCAGAAAAAACAATGTGACCGCCCTGTACATTGCACCTGTATCCAGATGCGTAAAACTAAGTTTTTCAGCTACTTTTTTTGCCGTTGTACTTTTTCCGGATGCAGCAGGCCCGTCAATTGCTATGATCATTAAAATATACCTATAAAAAAGCTCAGTAAATTAGTGTATATCCCTGTCAATTTCCAAACCGTATTGATGGAGTGATTATGATAACTTATAAGTAAATGAGGAATTTAATCGATTTGTAAATTTTGCAGGCAGGAATAGTCAAAGTTGCTCTCACTGATTATTTTTTGTCCGTTAAACTGGTTAACATGGAAATTTCTGATTTTCTCAACCGGCGATATTTTCCCAATTTTATTCTCTCTACATTTAAACCGGCAAATTCATAACGGTGCAAACTCTCAACCCTCGACCCTAACGCCTGGAAAATTCTTTTTATTTCCCGGTTCTTGCCTTCGGTGATGATAATTTTCCAAAGTAGTTTTTTACCCTGTTTATCCAACCTGAATATTTGACATCTGGCAATTTCACCAGTATCTAATTCAATGCCTTTCGGAGCATTTTTTAGTTTTGAATTGGCGATATCAATCTCAGTAACAGCATAGTATTTTTTTTCAACATTAAATTTTGGATGCGTCAGGCGATAAGCCAAATCACCATCATTTGTAACCAGAATAATTCCAGTGGTATCCCTGTCGAGACGACCAATTGAAAATAGCCGTTCTGGAGATTTTACCAGATCCATAACTGTTGGGCGTCCGTGCGTATCCTGATTTGTACTCACAACCCCCTTTGGTTTATGTACGGCAAAAACTACCGGGGCCAAAACCGGTTTTAATATTTGTTTATTAAATGCCACAATATCATTGTTGTCCACTTCGAATGAAAAATCAGTTACAATTTCACCATTCACTTTTATTTGGCCCAGTCTTATGTATTCATCACAATTTCTTCGGGATGCCAGTCCGGTTCTTGCCAGATATTTATTTAGTCTCATCGGTATTTCCTATTGGGGTTTCTTCTGATTCTACCAACTCTTTTATTTCTTTTAACTGTGGTAGATCAGTAATTGAATTTAATCCGAAAGCTTCAAGAAAGGTCAGAGTCGTTCCGTATAATATGGCACGACCCATTCCATCTTCTCGTCCTTTTATAGTCACAAGTTCCTTTTCCATTAAGGTTCTTACAACACTATCGCAATTTACACCCCTTATACTTTCCAATTCAGCCCTACTTACTGGTTGACGGTAGGCTATCACTGTTAATGCTTCAGTAGCAGCATGCGATAGATGCAATTTTTTGATTTTATTATATAATCTTTGAATGTATAAATGATATTCAGGTTTTGATAAAATTTGATATCCACCAGCTATTTTACCAATATAAATCCCCTTCTCCGATTTTTCATATTCTTCATTCAACTCCCTGATAATTTCATCCAAGTCGGTAGAATCATCCTGTAGGCATGCATTCAATTTGGCTTGAGTAAGAGGATCAGAGGTTGCAAATAGCAATACTTCCACAATGCTTTTCATGTAATATTCCCTTCCAACATAATATCACTAAATGGTTCTTTCTGAAATAATTTTAATTCTCCAATCCGTAACATCTCAAGAAGTGCCATGAATGTAACAATAATCTGTAACCTGGAAGTCAACGTTTTTATAATTTCACTAAATAATATCTTTTTACATTTACTTATTTTTTTTCTAATAAAGGATAACTGATCTTCAAGATGAATTTCTTCATGATTCACACTATACGGAGTATGAGTCGGTAGGCGGTCAATAATATTTTTATACACTTTCAAAAGATCAACCAATGTTATGTGTTTAACAAATTCAGAGGGGTTTTCGGCAGTTGTTCCTACCGGTTGCCTGATTCCTTTTGGATGATGGTAAGAATGCTCTTGATGGATATTCGATAGCGAATTTGATGCCTCCTTGAATCGCTGGTATTCTAATAACCGCTGGACCAGGTCTGTCCTCGGATCATCGAATTCATCTTCATTATTGGATTCAACTGGCAATAGCATTTTTGCCTTCAATTTCATTAACAGGGCTGCCATCAAAATAAAATCACCTGCAAGTTCTATATTCATAGATTTTAATAACTGAATATAGTCCAGAAATTCCTGAGTAATACTAGATATTGGGATATCATAGATATTTATCTGATCCCGATGAATAAAAAACAATAGAAGATCCAATGGACCTTCAAAATTATCCAGTTTAATTCTATAAGTATTTTTTACCAATAGTCTAATCCAATTAACAACTAATTCTTTCTCACCATCATTGAATTCTAAATTTATCTTGGATAGGGTACAAGACCCACTTTCCGATATACTTTTGACATAGTTTTTCTGGCAATATATGATGCCTGCTCAGCACCATTTTTTAGTATTCCATTCAAATATTTTTTATCCTTTATTATCTTAGAATATTCATCCTGGATGGGAGCAAGAACTTCTACAGCTATTTCACCAAGGTCTTCTTTTAAATGTGAATACATTTTCCCTTGATAATCAGCAACAATATTCTGAATCTTTTTATTGGTCAACACTGAAAATAATACTAAAAGATTCGCCAGACCGGGTTTGTCTTCAGGTTGATAGATTATTTCTTTACCGGAATCTGTTACTGCTCTTTTAATTTTTTTACGGATTACATCAGGAGGATCCAGGATTGAGATTAGATTATTTAAGTTTTTATCCGATTTTGACATTTTGGAGGCGGGGTCCTGTAAACTCATAATTCGCGCCCCCTGTTTTGGAATATACGGCTGCGGAACTGTGAACGTTTCAGAATAATTATGGTTAAATCGTTGGGCGATATCCCGGGCAAGTTCGAGATGCTGTTTTTGATCAGCGCCCACCGGCACCAGATCCGCCTGATACAATAAAATATCAGCAGCCATCAAAATTGGGTAGCTAAACAGCGCAGCATTAATATTTTCATTATGTCGCGTCGATTTCTCTTTGAACTGAGTCATTCGATTCAATTCACCCATATAGGTTAGCGAACTCAACACCCATGATAATTCTGCATGCTGAGAAACATGGGATTGGATGACCATTAAACTCTGCTCAGGGTCAATCCCGCAGGCAATATACTGCGCCAGAAATGATAAACATCGGTTTCTTAATTCAGATGGAACCTGCTTTACGGTTAAAGCATGTAGATCGACTACCAGGAAAATGCTTTTATGGCTGGACTGCAGGGTCACCCAGTTCTTTAATGCCCCTACGTAGTTTCCAATACACAAATGTCCTGAGGGCTGTATCCCGGATAATAATACTGGTTTACTTGTCTCGGTCAATTATTCTCCTAATCATATTTTACCGGATCCATAAATAAATATGGCCTCCAACTATGCTGTTTAGATTTGACAAATTGTTGAAAATAAAACACGAATGACGGTTTTTTTGGAATAGACAAAAGCATCATACCCCCTTCTCGCGGCGTTTTATTTCCTTTCCAATTATTGCATATTAGACATGCTGTCGTAAGATTCTCCCAGATGTCTTTACCACCCTTATCTTTTGGGACTACATGGTCCACAGTAAGTGGTAAATGTTTTTTCCCGCAATACTGGCACGTATGATTATCCCGCAAGAATATACTTTTTCTCGATAATGTAATATTATTCCTTAAATATCGTGTGTATTTCTTTAATTTGATCACGCTTGGTATCTGTAAAGATAAACTTTGAGAATGGACGTAGTCAGAATAATGTTCTAGAACATCTACTTTTTCCAGGTACATCAGAATAATCGCCCTTTTACCGCCAATGACCATAATTGGCTGATAATTCTGGTTAAGAATCAAGACTTTCTGATTGATGGCGACAGGTTCCATTTAATTCAAAATTTTTTGAATAGACTTAACAGAATGAAATTTCTGATAGAGAGAATTACAATACAATTTATCTGCACTGTCAAAGGAGTTTATTTTCACCTCACCAGAACAATGAATAAATTTTCCATCATTTAAATAAATTCCAACATGGGAGATGTTATCATTCTCACTAAAAAAAATCAAATCTCCAGCGGAGGCATTCTGAATTGTGATATCCACAAAACTTGAAAACCTTTCCTGGTCTTTAGAATCCCGTGGTAAATCAATACCGGTAAGTAAATAAACGGTTTGGACAAATCCTGAACAATCAAATCCAAAGCTGCTTTTGCCACCCCAGAGATACTGTATCCCCATGAGTTTAGTTGCAATGTTAACAATGGAGTCATTTAGATTAAGATTAGATACCTGTTGTTTGGGAATCCAGCCCGATGCTGAATCGGGTAACAGAATTTTATATCTGTTATCATTTTCTTCCAGGATACTAGCTCCTGGTATTCTGCAACCAATTGACAATCCGCTGATAATAAACGAGTCATCATCAGAGTTTGAATAGACTGGACAAAATCTATCATAAATATGAAATCCACCTCGATCTTCAAATGTTTGATCAGTTAAATAAAATGAATTCACCCATCCTGTATAGTGATCCCATTGACGAATTCTGTGCCAATTATCTTCTTCATCAAGAATTTCAACAGGTTCCCACATGAGTGCCTGCGTAATCATTTGAGAGGCAAATGACGGTTTTTCATAAATTGATGCAACTGGTGTTTTTATTGTCTTAATCATGATATTGTCGTCTTATCAGGTGGTTATTTTTTTAAATATCCCATCAACGCTTTTCCAATCTCAGTATTATCCATGAACCCGTCAAAAACTTCGGCTCCCGGTCCTGTTGCCCAAATAGGAACAATACTAGCTGAATGATGACTTATAGCAAATTCAATATCCAGAATCCCATCATCGCCATCATGAACAATTGTGCCGCCAGTCTCATGATCGGAAGTAAGAACCACAAGAACATTTGGATGCTTTTCCTGATAATCCAGACAATAATTCACAACCTGATTGAGTGATCTCATTTCACCTTGTATATACTCAGCACTATTAGCATGACCACCCCAGTCAACCTGAGACTCTTCAATCATAAGGAAAAAACCATTACTATTGTCATCCAACAGATCAATTGCCTTTTTAGCCATTTCTACAGTTTGGACCTCCCGGCCTTTATAAACAGGAGTCAATCCTTCTTCATGAAATAGTCCCACTACCCGACTATTTGAATTCATTGGTTCGTTTATATCAGATACCACCTGTCCCCCATTTTCCCTCACCTGATCGAATAAATTTTCCTGCCAATATTTTGATCCTCCGCCAAATAATACATCAATTTCTGAATCGGCAAGTTGTTGTGAAATTTCATCTTCCTTTTTTCGGTAGTCAATATGTGCACCAAATGAAGCGGGAGTTGCATGTGAGATAGTTGATGTGGCAACTAAACCAGTTGACATCCCTTTATCCTCCGCTACTTCAAGCATGGTTTTCACAGGTTTTTTTTCAGTATCAACTGCAATGGCACCATTATATGTTTTTATACCTGCTGAAAGTGCTGTTCCAGAAGCCGCCGAATCAGTAACCTTTTTTTGACCATCTTTGGGATGAGTTGTCACTAAACCAACATGATCAAATCTAGCAGGGGCAAAATCTTCACTTGTATAATACTGCAGTGTGTATTGACCAATACCGGTGCCATCAGAGATAATAAATATGATGGATTCAGGTATTTCAATAGCATTTTTATCAATTGTATAATTTGTGGGGACTTCAATTCCTTTTAAGCTGTTTACCTTTTTCTCGCCTGTGACGAGTCCTGCAGGGGTATAGGAACACATTATAAATAGAGAGATTGCTGCTAACGAAATTAGCGTTTTACTATTTTTCATACTGATAATACCTTTAAAAATTTTCTTTTTCCTACTTTCAAAACTTTGTTTCCATCAATTGACAGGATAAAATGAATATCAAGAATTTTCTCTCCATCCAATTTTACTGATCCCTGTTTTATGAGTCTTCGGGCTTCTCCGTTACTTGATGCCATTTTATTTTTAACCATCGTCAAAATCAATTTTTCATCACCTGATAACTGATATTCAGGTATATCGTCGGGCACATCTTTTTTAATATGGATTCGATCAAAATTCTCCTGAGCGGCAAAAGCAGCCGTTTCATCATGATAAATCGACACAATATCACGGGCCAGTTTTCGTTTTAAATCTCGCGGATTTGCTGTTCCATTCTTCAGACCATTTTTAATTTCGTTCAAATCCTGCTCTTTCATATGTACTGCAAATTCGAAATACTTTGAAATCATTTCATCAGGGATAGATAATGTTCTGCCAAATATCTCATCTGGAGTGTCGGTAATGCCAATATAATTATCATAAGACTTAGACATTTTTTCAACTCCGTCAGTACCTTCCAGCAACGGTGTTGTAATAATCACTTGTGGGTCTATTCCATATTCTTTTTGTAAATCTCGTCCCACCAGTAAATTGAATTTCTGATCTGTTCCACCCAGTTCAACATCAGATTTCAGAGCAACAGAATCATATCCTTGTGCAAGGGGATACAAGAATTCATGAATGGAAATGGGCACCCCTGTTTTATATCTTTTGGTGAAGTCGTCTCTTTCAATCATCCGAGCAACTGTGTATTTAGATGTTAATTTTATGACATCCTGAAAATTCAGGGCATTTAACCATTCAGAATTATTGACTATTTTCAATTTTTCAATATCAAGTACAATTGATGCTTGTTGGATATAGGATTGTGCATTTACCCTTGCATCTTCAATTGTCAGTTGGGGTCTGGTTTTATTCCGCCCTGTTGGGTCGCCAATCATTGCTGTAAAATCACCTATCAGCAAAATCGCCTGATGACCCAAATCCTGAAAATGTCTGAGTTTTCTGAGGACAACAGCATGACCGATATGCAAATCAGGCCGGCTGGGGTCACATCCCAATTTAATAATCAGTGGTTTCTGGGTTTTTTCGGCAACTTCCAGTTTTCGAACCATTTCATCCTTGGGAATTATCTCGCTAATCCCAGTTGTGATCAGATCCATTTGTTCGTTAATTGAGGGAAACAAACTCATACTATTGTTCTTACCTTTTTTAATTCTCTATCAGTATCTCTCTTGGCATCACGTTTAGCAATATCATGTCTTTTATCCCATTGCTTTTTACCCTTGGCGACACCAAATTCTACTTTCGCCCGACTATTTTTAAAATACATAGATAGCGGGATAAGGGTCATTCCTTTTTCATCTACCACCCGCAACAATTTTGCCAATTCTTTTTTATGGAGCAGTAGTTTTCGATCATGCACCGGTTTATGGGTGGAATAACTTGCATGGGAATATTCGCTGATATGCATTCCAATTATAAACAATTCATTATTGAAAAATCTCACATAGGCTTCTTTGATATTGGCTTTGCCTTCACGAAGTGATTTTACTTCGCTGCCCTGCAGTATGATCCCCGCTTCAAATTTCTCATGAATTTGATATTCATGCCATGCTTTTCTATTTGTTGCTATTAACTTATTGCTCAAAATATGTATCCGATTTAATCATCAAAAATTTTCTTATTTCAGAACAAATCAGAACGAATGAGAAATTAATTAATTGATCTCAAGTACTAAATATTTCTGAAAAATATAAACAAGAAATTTACCTGATTAGCTCTTACTGATTCAAGTTTATTTCCTTGGTAAACGAATGGATATTTCAGTAATTTTTCTCTCATGCGACTGCAGAATCCCATATTTTTGCAGGATAGCTGCCCGGGTGGTGAAATTGGTAGACACGCTAGGTTCAGGGTCTAGTATTCGTTTTTGGATGTGCTGGTTCGATTCCAGTCCCGGGCACAGAAGGAGCTGAGAGTTAAAGTTAATGTGTGAAATATAATTATATGCCACCACTCTCTATTAGTAGCAATCTAGATTAATCCCATGTTTTATACTTATATACTTACCAGCCTCTATGGTTCTCACCGCTATATCGGCCATACACAGAATCTCTCACTGCGCTTATCTTATCATAATTCTGGAAAAGTACGATCTACAAAAGCGTTTAAACCATGGAAAATTGCTCATTATGAAAAATTCGAAACCTGCGATGAAGCTATTCAACGCGAAAAATATTCAGCCATTTGATATAACGTAAAACCACTATTTATTCACTACCAAATAGTTAGTAGCCATATTCTCAATCAGTTTTTATATCATAACTGTCCTGATTGTGTTATTCTTTTTCATTCGGATGGGTAGCTCATTTGACTTCATCCACGACGAATCCTATCAAAATAATGTTTAAGGAATAAAAAAACCATAGGACATATTCCCAAAACATCATAAGTTTCTTACGAGTTACTTACGAGTATTGTTAATAAAACAAATAAGGAAATCAATTTCTAATTATTGCCTCCTGGTTAATTGCTAAAGGCTAACAGTCAATGATTACAAAGAAAGGAACCACCATGAAAACTCTTTCACCAAAAAAACAACGTTTCGTTGATTTTATACGAAGTTTCACATATAATCAAAATCGTCCACCCACTTTTGTGGAGATTATGGATGGATTAAGAATTCGTTCTCTGGGCACTATCAACTGGTATGTGAATGAACTGGAAAAAGAAGGTATCCTAAAACGCATGAAAGGGCATAATGGTAAACGGGCATTGTCTATTTTAGAACAGCACATGGATAATTCACTGCCCCTCCTGGGTCTCATCACTGCAGGTTATCCACTTGAGGTGTACGAAGACAAGGAGAACATTGAGGTCCCCCCCAACTTCATGCACGCGGGTAACTACGTTTTAAAAGTGGTTGGCAATTCCATGATCGAAGATAATATTCAGGATGGCGATTATGTAATTATCCAAAGGGTTCAAACGGCCGAAACAGGACAAACCATTGTGGCATATGTAAATGATGAGGCAACACTAAAGCGCTATTATCCTAAAAAGAATGGCATTGAATTACATCCCAGAAATCCCGATTACAGCATCATTCATGTCTCCCCTTATGATGATTTCAAAATTGGTGGTATCGTTCTGGGGCTAATGAGACAGTATAGCTGAGTAGAAAGTTCATAAAGTAGAAAGTTTATAAAGTGAAAATAGAAAAATTTGAAGATATCATTGCCTGGCAAAAGGCAAGAGTATTAACAATCTCAATATATCGATTATTTTCTAACTGTAACGATCCTGGCTTTAAAAACCAAATTCAGCGGGCATCAGTGTCTATAATGAATAATATTGCAGAAGGGTTTGAAAGAAAATCCAACAAAGAGTTCAAATATTTTCTTTTCATTGCTAAAGGGTCATCCGGGGAAGTTCGTTCTATGCTCTACCTTGCAAAAGAATTAACCATAATTTCTGAATCTGGATTTAACAAAGTCTTTGTGTTGAGTGAAGAAATATCAAAAATTTTATCTGGTTTTATAAAAAGTCTGGAGAGCAGGAAGTAAAAAGTAGAAAGTTCATAAAGTATAAAGCTTATAAAGTGAACTCTGGCATATCTACTTCCCACTTTCAACTTTTCACTTTCAACTTTCAACTTCCCCCTATTGTGTCTGTTTTCCATATTAAACTTAATGATTTTGAACTGCAGGCGGAACGTATGCTGGACGCATCGATCCGGACCAAAGCAGTTGCAATCATATCTTCGCACCATGCAAATGGTACCATCGTCTGTCTATCTCCTGAGGCAGAGCAGGAAGGATTAAACCAGGGTATGAAAGTATCACTGGCGCGCAGAATGTCCCACAGTGCCCAGCTCATACCATATAATACCAGCCTTTACAGCCGTATGAATCAGTATGTATATCATACCCTGGCATCCTTCTCTCCCATTGTTGAGCCGGCAGCATTCGGCCGTTTTTATGCTGATATGTCAGGGATGCAGTCCATTTATAAAGATTTAACCCAGGCAGGATATCGTATTTTTAAGGAGATCCAATTTAAGAGCAATCTGGATAGTCGTATTGGTATCAGTAATAATAAACTGGTAAGTCAGATTTCCACAGATGTTATACATGAGCATATCAGTCAGGTAAAATCGGGGGATGAACCGCAATTTCTATCACCGCTGCCGTCAAGGATTTTGCCCAGCTCACAGGAAATATCTGTGAATCGGATTATCAATTTTCTTTTCCTTCGCAAGGTACAGAGTATCCAGAAAATCACCTCTGATTATCAAACAGGAAGTATTCTATTTGGGAGCCATTATCCACGGATTTCAAGAGAGGCAAAGGGAGAAGATAATTCTATTGTTCAGCCTCCCCGGATGCGGGAGCATGTGATGGTTCAAAAGGTATTGTCATCGGATACCAATGATGAGAATATACTCAGACCAGTAGTGCAGGAATTGGCCGAGCAGGTCGCATTGCAGTTGAGAAGTCGGATGAAAATTGCCGGCACACTGACCCTGGATATCTATTATACAGATGGTTATAAAAGTACCCGAAAGGGTTCTATTCATTATAATGACAATCACTCTGTTATTGGAACCTGCACACAACTTTTTACCCGGGCACATAACCGACGCAATCGTATTCGTTCTATCCTCATTGATGCAACAAAATTGAAATTAACCGCAAATCAACTGAATCTCTTTGACGATGTACAATTAGAAAGTAAAATTCTTTCTGTAGCGCTGGATAAAATACGAGGCAGATATGGTTTTGATGTCATCAAACCGCTGGCAGCATTAGCTGGTTAATATGTGATTCAGTTGAATCAGTATTGAAATATTATTAAATGATTAGCTCTATTATTCATAGAAGCAGTCATGAATTGTATTATTCCAGAGCATATTTCATTCAATTTCTCAGATATTGAATACTCCTTTTTAGCTTTGCAGATGACTCAATATTAATCGAATTATAAGCATCAATATAATCTATCTATACTGACAGATATTGATGTTACTCAATATCACAAAATATCTTTAAAATGTTTGTACACCTGAATACACATTCTGTCTTTTCACAAATGCGGGGAACTGCCTCTCCCCGGCAACTGGTGCGGCGCGCAAAAGAATTGAATATGGGATATCTTGCCCTTACCGAAACCAATGGGATATGGGGTTTCATTCGGTTTGTTCAGCATGCCCGGGAGGCAAAAATTCGACCTATCGCAGGAGTGAATATTGTGACTGGGACTGACGAGATGATCCTGCTGGCAGAGAACCAGACGGGTTATGAAAATATATGCCGAATCATATCCAAGGTGCATGACGAACCGGATGCAAGTGTGACTTCACTGGTACAATCCAGAAAAGCCGGATTATTTGTACTCACCCATTTGGAAAATACAATTCAATCACTCATAAAAATATTCTCCGATACCCAATTGTTTATAGAATTGCGGCCTGGAGTCACCGAATTCCGGACATTGCAACTGGCCCAGAAATACAAGCTGGAAATGGTCGCCTCAGGTGATGTTTATTTTCTCAATCCTGAAGATCAGAGGACACATAAAGTTCTTCGGGCTATTGAAAACAATCTAACATTGTCACAACTTTCATCAGAGAACTATAAAGACCAACTCCATTTTTTCAGATCGGAAAAAGAGATGATCACCCTCTTCCCTAACAGCATGGATGCCATCAATAATACGCAGTATCTCGCCGACCGATGCAAAACAGACTGGTCATATATGAATACCATTTTTCCCCATATGTCATTGAAAGAAACACATGGAGCCAATGCACATCTGAAACGCATCGTTTATGATGGCGCCAAAAAACGATACGGCGAATTATCATCGACGGTGACAAACCGCATTGAATATGAGTTATCTCTCATTCTCCAAAAAGGATTTGCACCCTATTTCCTGGTGGTATTTGATGTAGTCAAGCAGACCAGAGCCACCATTGGCAGGGGGTCCGGTGCTGCATCCATTGTAAGCTACTGCCTATACATTACTCAGGTAGATCCACTAAAATACAACCTGCGGTTTGAACGTTTTATCCATCCAGAACGAGTTGATATGCCAGACATTGATATTGATTTTCCCTGGGATGAACGGGATGACATCCTGAAATATATCTTTAAGAAATACAGTTTGAAACGTACTGCCATGGTTTGCAGTCAGGTATTCATCCAGCCACGTTCAGCTGTGAGGGAAGTGGGAAAAGTATATGGACTCTCCAATGAAGAAATCAAGGCAGTGACAAAGCGCATTGGATATCACCGCCATCACACAGACATGGTGAAGTGGATTAAAACAGATAATCGTTTTAAGAATATCAATCTGGATAAAACCCTCCTGGAGATTCTGGAACAAAGCGAAAAGATTATTGGGGCATTTCGTTATCCATCCGTTCACCCTGGCGGTGTCATCATTGTACCGGATGAAATGCGAAAATATGTACCCGTTATGGTGGCACCCAAAGGTGTACAAATCGTCGAATGGGAAAAGGATCAGGTAGAGGATTCCGGATTGCTGAAAATCGATATACTTGGGAATCGATCCCTTGCTGTTGTTCGCGATACCCTGAAACAGATCGGACTCCACAGGAACCGATATATGGATTATCACCAGATCCAGCCGGAAGGAGATAAAAAGACAAATGCACTGATGAAAGCCGGTAAAACCATGGGAGTTTTCTATATCGAAAGCCCTGCCACCCGTCAGCTCCTGGCAAAAGCCGGGAAAGTTGATTTTGAACATGTGGTAATTTATTCTTCTATTATCCGACCAGCCGCCAATCGATACACCAATCTCATGCTGGAACGCATCCACGGGAAACCCTGGGAACTTCTTCATCCCGACCTTGATTTTCTCAGTGAAAGTTATGGCATCATGGTATATGAAGAACAGGTATCCACTACTGCCAGGGTCATGGCTGGTTTTGGTTATGCTGAATCTGATTATATACGAAAGGTCATATCCCGACCATCGTTAAAATATATGGTCTCATTTTGGAAAAGTAAATTTATCAATGGAATGGAGCGTCGCGGTTATACACGGGATCTTGCACTTACTCTCTGGGGTATGATAGAATCATTTTCCGGATATTCATTCTGTAAACCCCACTCTGCTTCATATGCCATGTTATCGTTCACATGCGCCTATCTAAAAGCAAATTTTCCAGCAGAGTTTTTGGCTTCCGTCATTTCCAATCAAGGTGGTTTTTACGGAAGTTTTGCTTATTTGAGCGAGGCCCGACGATTCGGAATTGATATATTGCCCCCACATATCAACTTAAGTGAGCATGCTTATAAGGGTAAAATAAATCGTATCCGTATGGGTTTTATGGCAATTAAAAAGCTCCAGAAGAAAACGATTGACGCTATACTCGATGAAAGAAAAGCCGGTGACTTCACCTCTCTAAATGATTTTCTCATGCGGGTAGATATGGATTTGGCAGATGCCATTGCTCTAACAAATACCAGCTGTCTATCCGGATTAGAGCCCAAAATGGATCATAAGGAAATTGCTTATAAAGTAGCATGTTTTTATCTGCAGGATGACAAAACAGAACAGGATTTACCCTATCACACATCAGAACAAATGACACATCAGGAAAAAATAACATTGGAAATTCAGTCATTTGGTTTCCCCATATCCCAGCACCCCCTGACACCTTATCTTCATCATTTTGAAGGCAAAATCAAAAAGGCAATTGATATACCGAATCATGTTGGAAAAACTATCAATCTTGCCGGTGTATATATCACCCGAAAGACAACATCAACAAAGAAACATCAGGCAATGGAATTTGTCACATTTGAAGATGAAACAGATATTTATGAATGTGTCATGTTCCCACGCTCATTTCAACTATATGGAGACCTTCTCAACTGGGAAAAGCTTTTTATCCTACGCGGAAAAGTTGAAGTGGCTTTTGGTGTTTTCACTATAACAATCGAAAAACTCGCCAGCTTGCCAGCAATGATCCGGAAACTCCAACCACTTGTCAATAATAAACTATCCTATAATAACATTGTGACAGCATAATGAAGGTGATTCATCATATTTATGAGATGCAGAAATGAAAATTCAAAGAGATAAAGCAGGTCCTGAATTAGATTTCCGGATTAATCTCAAACAAATAATAATCTTCAGAATGAGAGACCAGTCTGTAAATATGCTGGTTCCTGCCCATCAATTTGACAAAGGAATAATATACAAGGTAATTATTCGTAAAAATATATGATGAGTCAAATTTACTTCTGATTGTCTGGGCAATTAATAATGGATCTGAAAGACCATCATTACATTCTTTAACCACCTCAGAACTGACACATAATTTTTCAGTAATATTTCGCCATAATCGAAATAGCTCCGGATCACGCATATAGAAAAAACCCGGATCCATACCAACCGTGTAATTATTATGGTGATTATAAAAAAATAGTCTGGAGAAAGAATCCCAGGATGTGATAAACACATTACTATTTTCAGGTGAATTGTTTAACAACCATTCAGCACCATTTTTAAATTTTTCATTTGATGGAGAATATTCAATGTTTTTAAGCACATACGCTGGTGGATGCCAAATTATGAGAATAATTATCAATGTAGAAATAAATTTCAAAACCCATCCATTTTTGAGCCGATTTTGTATCTGAAATAATATATTTAGAGTCCAATGAGTAAATGAATTGATAGGATATCTGAGATAATATGAAATAGACAGAATGAAAAGAAGCAGAGAAAATGGTATGAAGTACTCAATAAAACGAACTGACTCCACTGCCCATATAAAATAAAACAGACTGATCATCATTAGTGAAATCAGCAACTTTTTTTCTATTAAATTCTTGATACGGAATAAATTATAATAGTTTAAAACGAATGACACAATCATCAACAGAATGGATATTATATTATCCTGAAAAAAGTAATAATCAGCATTTCTTTGACCAGTACCTACAGCCAAATCAACACCTATAAAATTTAAATATAGTAGTTTAAATACTTGCTGATAGTTGAGTATTAATATGTTGGGAAAATCCGGACGTAGGATAAGCCCCAATGCAATTGCTACGGTTGCGAGACCAAAATATTTTAAACTGCTAAATTTTCGATCAATTATATACTCGGTAATTAAAAGGAAGAAAAGTATTATGTAGATCTGAATCCAACCGGTATAGAACACTATAAACAAAAATGAGGCAATGGAGAATAATACTGGTTTCCCCCTAGTGAGGCTATAAAATATTATGAGCGACATGGATATAGATATTAAAAATGGTCTGATCATACACAATCGGTAAAAAAACATTGTGGAGACAAAAAGAAGGAGGATTTCCCAGATAAATATATTTTTTATTTTTTCAGATTTTAGAATCCAGAAGAATGTATTGATGAGGATCAAGTTCAATATGATGCCCAAGACTTTTATTGCAGTTATAGGGTCAAAAACTTTAAGAATTGGAATCAGCATTAAATGAAATCCAAGCGACAAATCCGCTGGATATTGGCTCCATGTTGTCAATTGGAACCACCTCATATCACTAATAACAGTGAATCCATTATTGGTTATCAATTCAGATATTTTAAGGTGAAAAAATAAATCTTCTCCCAATACTCCATCAAACCTAAACAGAATAAAGGCAAACAGACAAGATGCGAAAAGATTAATCGCCAGGAGCGTAGTATTGGATTTTAATGTTTCAATTATTGAATTCATTTAAGGAAAATATTTTACAGTAGTAACCTCGTATTGTGGTAATAAATACACTGATTAAATAGCATTGCGATATATAACTAAATTAATAATACTAATATGATAAATCATCAATATTTAATTGATCTATTTCTAATTGGGAGAGTAAATTTATTAACTATGTCAAAAGAAATAAAAAAGATTAGGTGTTGACAATATTTATGATTGTTGTAGTAAGATTTTCATCCAAAATGATCACGACTGATATAATAAAATGTAAATATGAGATATATTAATATCTGTAACGCTCCTCTATCCTTTTCACTATTTGACTCCTACCTAAAAAATATTTTCATTTTGGGACGGAGACCATTTTTCTGGATATTTCTGCCAATTGTATTTTTACTAGTTTCATTGTTTTGAAAATATTGAAAAATATCATCATGCTCTTAGTGTTTATAAAATCGCCGGTAAACTGTACCCAATAAAACAACATATTCATGTCATATATCAATTTAATTGAAAACTTTATTAAAAAATAATGAGCAATAAATACTCTATTATGAACTCTAAAATTGATTTAAATATAATTGGTACCTTATTATTAAAAGGTAAAATACCTTATTTTATATTAGCATTCGTCATTTGGTTATTTTACTTCAATACCATTAGTTTTACATTTTCTCCAATTGATGATCCCGGATTGATTGAGAAAAGGATCAGCTATTTAACTGATTATACAAATATATTGGAAGTTTTCACGACACCCCTTGAAATGGCATCTGCAACATATTTTTATCGACCCATTCTTGAATTATCTTTTATGATTGATGCATTTATCGGGCAAGGGAAACCTTGGTCTTTTCACGCAAGCAACTTGATTTATCACATCATCACAGTGTTTTTGTTGTTTAATGTTTTGTTAATGATTGGAACAAACAAATTATATGCATTCGTAACTTCAATGTTCTTTGCCATTCATCCAACAAATATTTCGATTATTAGCTGGATTCCCGCTAGAAATGATTCCCTTCTGGCCATCGTTTTATTATTTTCATTAATTTCATACGATACCTATTTAAAACTTGATTTGAAAAAGAATTATATAATTATTCTATTGACATTTTTTATCGCATTATTAACAAAAGAGAATGCGGTTGTTATCCCCATAATACTCATATCTTATCATATTTTAATAAAAAGAAAAAATCTAGATAAATTATTAAAACCAATTTTAGGATGGGTTATTGTATTTGGGTTATGGTTTTTATTGAGAACATATGCCTTCATAGATATATCTTCTACGTTAAATATCCGGGAGCCTGGTGAGATACTTATAAACACAGCCATAACGTCGTTGATGTATGTTGGAAAAATTATTTATCCATTTCATCAGTCAATCATGCCCAACATTATTGATACTCCCATACTTCCCAACATAATTATGACTCTTGTTTTGATTGCATTATACATATATGCATGGAAAACAAATAAAAGTTATACATTATTCGGATTAATCATAATATTTTCAATTATTTCAATTCCTTTATTCTGGGGCACCGTAATGGGAATGGCAAATGCCTTTGAACACAGGATATACATTCTCATCATCGGTGTTATATTTTCATTAAGCAGAATAAAATATTCGGAGATTTTATCACGATCTTTTATTACTACTGCAATAGTATTATTCCTCCTTATTTATAGCGTAACATCTATATCCAGATCTGCAGTTTATGCAGATGAACAATCTTTTACTGAGTCAGTAGTTAATGAATCACCTTCCATATGGCAGGCACATGCACTTATTGCTGACTATTATGCAAAAACCCCAAATCATCATAAAGCGATCGAAGAATATTCGATTGCAATTGATATGACAACTGACCCCAACCCAAATACTTTGATCTATTCGAGAGGGACTCAATATCAAAATATAAGAGATTTTACCCACGCTCTTGAAGATTACTCGATAATCATTTTACGGGATCCAGAGTTTTCTGATGTCTATTATAATAAGGGTCTAATTCACAAAGAATTAGGTGATTACCAACTAGCAATTAGTAATATTTCGCATGCAATATCCTTGGATTCTAATCGTCACGAATTTTACAAGGGTAGAGGGGAAAGTTATATAAAAACACGTCAATATCAATTGGCTATGGAAGAATTTTCCAAGGTTTTATTGAAAGAACCAGAAGATATACTTTCTCTAAATAACCGATGTGTTGCATTATTTTTTCTTAAGGATTACAAATCTGCTTATTATGAACTTACTCTTATCGAATCACTTGGGGGTGAAGTAAACCCAGAATTTAAAAAAGCCATATTAGATAAATATTCAATTTTAGTTCGTTAATTAAATGTATCAAATAATTCGGAAATATTTTAATTCTCAATATTTTGTATACATAACTATTTTACTTCTCTCTACACTTCCATTCTTTCATACCATTTTCTTTTCATTTTCTCCGTTAGATGATGCTGTATTAATTCTCGGACGTATGCAATGGCTACAAAATTATAATAATATCCATTCTATTTTAACAGAACCCCTTTATGCCGGTATTGGTAATTATTATTATAGACCAATTTTGATTTTAACATTTATGCTTGATGCAATTACTGGAAACGGAAGTCCAATCTCATTCCATATTTCGAATGTTTGCTATCACGTGATATCGTCGCTTCTGGTATTTGAAGTATTAAAAAAGTTGAATTTGTCCCGTGTGGTATCATTATTGGGTACATTATTTTTCGTTCTTCATCCTGTAAACATATCTGCGATTTCTTGGATCCCAGGTAGAAATGATACATTGCTTACCATTTTTATATTAGCATCTTTTCTTCAATGGATTAAATTTGTAAATTCGGGAGATAATAAATATTTACTACTGCATTTATTATTATATCTCATCGCACTTTTAACTAAGGAAAATGCAATCGTTCTGCCGGTAATTTCAACAATCTATTATTATCTAATTTCACCAAGGCATTCAAAATCACAGATTATCAAGATTTTAATTATTTGGAGCTTTATCACGATATCGTGGTTGATTACCCGTTCTGCCATATTAAGTAATCCTCAATCGATAGATGTACAGTCTTTCAGTCAAATAATATTAGATTTGATGATTATTTTCTGTCTATCAGTAGGAAAACTGATATTCCCATTGAATCAAGCTATCGCCCCAAATCTATTAGATATTAATCCAGTATACCACATCCTAATCACAATTACTTTTGGTTTAGTCTTGTGGATTATGGGTATTAAAAATAAACGATTTGCTTTATTTGGATGTCTTTGGGCATTGGGATTTGCCTTGCTGCCTGAACTCTGGGTGACTTTATTCAATATTGGATATTCTTATGAGCATCGATTATATCTTCCACTTATTGGATTTATTATTTTTATATCGCAGGTCAAAATACCCGGTAGGTTTTCTCAATCCCCAGGGAGTATTTTATTCATTACAATAATACTTATCACTGCCTTCGGTGTAAAATCAATATTTAGATCGTTGGCGTATAAAAATTATCGAAATTTTTCTATTTCACTTGTGGAAGAATCGCCCAGTATGCCATTTGCGCATAAATTTCGAGGAGACGTATTATATCATTTTCAGAAATTTGATGAAGCGGAAATTTATTACAATCGTTCATTGGAAATGAGTCCATATCAAGCTGATGTTTATTTTTACCGGGGGTCCATTAATCAACTTACCGGTAAAGATTCGTTAGCTATAATTGATTTTAATACAGCATTAGAAATTGATCCCTCCTACCATCCTGCATATTTTTCACTCGGTGCAATCTTTGCAATAATGGAAAACCAATATGAGGCTATTCAACTAATTTCTAATGCTATTAGCTTATGTAATACTGACCCGAAGTATTTTTTTGAACGTGGAAATCAATACATGAAAACAAAAGAATACGATCTCGCTGCTGCTGATTTCACAGAATCAATATTATTAGATCCAACTTTTACTGCAGCTTATCATAATAGGAGTGTTTGTAAATATGCATTGGGTGATTATGATGGTTCTCTATTTGATTTACTGGAAGTTGAAAACCTCGGAGGTGAGGTAGTCATTAGTTTACTTGATTCTATAAAATATAAATTACATATTCATTAAGATGCATGGATTTTAAACTCAAGGATAATCACTACATCTATGTTATCTGCATTGTAACTATAATCATTTATTGTAGAGTTATGTTTTATCCTTTTTTACCATTGGATGATTTACAACTAATAAAAGACCGCATGATATTGTTGATGAACCCAGGCAATATTATTAATATTCTTTTCTCCCCCTTATACGACCAGCAAGCATTAATATTATTTCGCCCAATCCTAAATCTTTCATTTATGTTAGATGCCATTGTCGGTGGTGGATCAGAATTTATCTTTCATTTCTCAAATTTGATATATCATCTCTTGTCAATTATCTTGATCAATATACTATTGACTACATTCTGTAATTCAAAGAAATTTGCAGGGATTCTCACATTTATTTTTGCAGTTCACCCAATAAATATCCATGCCGTTGCCTGGATTTCAGGCAGGAATGATATTTTATTAGCAATAATTGTATTTACCTCCCTGATTACGTTTCATAAATTCATTGTGAGTACAAAGAATTACTGGTTTTTTATTCATATTATTCTTGTTTTCTTATCTATATATATAAAGGAAAATGCAATCGTTTTAACACCATTGTTAATATTACTTCTATATCAATATAGACTAGATATATTTCGTAAAATTATTATCGTTTTAAGCTTGACCGCAACTTGTTGTCTTTCATTAATTCTGCGATTAAATATTGTTAATTTTGATGTATCATTTACTGATTTCACAGTTCTTCAATTTGTCTCTAACACAGTTTTTATTATTATTAACTATATTGGTAAGTTTTTTATTCCTGTGTCTTACTCAGTCCTACCTCACTTACCTGATATGAGCATTTACCTGGGATTAATTTCCATCGTAGTTATTTTGTTTTGTGTCTTTTTTACGAATCGGGATAATGACAAGTTATTTTATATCGGTATTCTATGGTTTCTACTTTTTCTTATTTTACCTGTGATATGGAGTCTTTCTACAGGGATTGGTGAGTTTTATGAGCATCGCATGTATGTTCCATCATTTGGGATTTTATTGAGCATCTCACAACTCAGGTTAAAATCATCAAATCAGATGGTTTACAAAATTGGTAGATCCATTTTAATTTCGATCATTAGTTTTCTATTAGTAATTTCCTCCTACCGACTGAAATATTATAGTGATTTTAATTATTTTTCTAAGGCAGCAATTAATGAGTCTCCTTCATTGGCAAGATCATATAGTTTGAGGGGACAATATTTTCATGAGTCCGGTAATCAAGAATTAGCTATGGAATATTATAATCAGGCAATAAATATTAGACCAAATTTGTATCAGATTCTAAACAGTAGAGGAATGATAAAATTAAACACCGGAAATACTAAAGAAGCAATTGAAGATTTTAGCCGTTCAATAGATTTAAATCACAATTACAGCGTGGCGCATTATAATAGAGGAATAGCATATTTTAATAGCGGATTATACTTCAAGTCACTATCAGATTATACAACTGCAATTTCGATATCACCTACCAATGCTAATTACTACAATAACCGTGGGTTTGTTTTCGAATATCTAGAGGATTATTCTTCAGCCTTACAGGATTATCAGAAAGCAAATTTATTACTTCCTGGAAATCAGGTTATTATCGATAATATTAATATTGTGTCAATTAAGCTAAAAAATAAATTAAAAACAAAACAGTGAATATTTCTCTCCACCAAATTTTATATCGAAGAAATATTATTCCATATCTGATATTAGCATTTGTAATCATCTTACTTTATTCAAAAACATTTTTTTTTGGTTTTTCTCCTTTAGATGATAAAATTCTTATTATTGATAATATAAATTGGCTGTCATCTATAAAAAACATTCCTGCAACATTTTCTTTGGAGTTTTTACCCGGTTTATATAGACCTATATTAATTATTACCTTTCTCCTTGATACATTCATAGGTAATGGAAATCCGTTGTATTACCATATCTCAAATGTTCTATTACATATAATTACTGCTTTTCTTCTTTATTTATTATTTTCAAATATTTTAAAAAATAACGTTATCAATATCTTTGCTTGTTTAATATTCGCAGTACATCCAATAGTCATCCATGCTGTTGCCTGGATTCCAGGAAGAAATGATATTTTACTTGCCATATTTTTACTGGCATCCACCATTTCACTTTTAAATCATCTAAAATTAAATAAAATGCAATCACTTTTACAGCATTTTGTATGGTTTACCGTTGCATTATTTACAAAAGAGATTTCTATTGTATATCCTTTTATTGTGATAATTATTATAAACAAAGTATATAAGTCAAAATCGAAAGCGGTTAAATTTATTATACCGCATCTAATTCTTATCAGTTTATGGATTGTCATAAGAATATCTATGAGCTCGCTATCCATTCCAGGGAGTAATAATAACTTTTTGAATTCCATATTTCTTACTAGTAATCACTTTTATATTTCTATTAGTAAAATGATCTTTCCGATTTCTCAATCGATAATTCCTTACAATACTAATGTTGATCTAAAATATTTGGCTTTGTTTTTAGTATTTATCATTGCCCTAATCATCTTTAGAAAAAAAATAACTATTGATATATTACCATGGGCACTCTGGGTGGCATTATTCCTAATACCCACTATTATATGGAGTGTTTTTGGAATTGGTGATAATGTATTCTACGAACATCGACTTTACACGTCAACTATAGGAATTATTATTCTTTTTGCATTATTTATTGATTCCTGTAATCCCCATCAACTCAAATATGTAAAATATATGTACATTCTATTGTGGACTTCCTACAAAAAACTGGACACTCAAAGAAGTCATGCTGCTTTTTTGTTTAGTTGATTTCTGTATTTCATGAG
>JABHXA010000025.1 GCA_018657495.1 Fidelibacterota bacterium | reverse complement strand
GTATCAAGCCAAACTTCGGCGGTTCCAGCATTAACATCTACAGCACCAAAGTATAAGGTAGCGCCATCTGGTTCACAATCATTGGATGGATCATCATCACAAACGTCGCAATCATCATAGTAGGCATTACCAAAACAATCACCGGCACAATCCATGTCGGCATTAAATCCGTCACAAACACCACAGTCATCTACATAGGCATCACCACCACAATCACCAGCGCAATCTTCTACATTGGCGTCACAATCACACCAGCCTTCATCTTCTGGATACCAACAGTCTTCTTCGGCACCATAGTTACAGGCAGAGTCATCATCACAGGTGGTAGGTCCAGGTTCAAATATGTAACAGTCACCATAACTAACTCCATATGGATCTTCACCAGGTGGTGCACTTACTACACCATCAGTTATACAAGATTCCATATCAGTTACATCACTAAATTCAAGTACGGTTAATAAATCATCACCGGCTGGGATATAGGTGGATCCAAATACAAAACCAAGAACGGTTCCGTTACCGGAAGTACTTACCTGCCAGCCATTTAAATCACCAGCACCGCCATGGGCACCTGTGAGAGATATTCCAGATACAACAAACTGGAAGCCAGCAACATCACCTGGTGTATCAAGCCAAACTTCGGCGGTTCCAGCATTAACATCTACAGCACCAAAGTATAAGGTAGCGCCATCTGGTTCACAATCATTGGATGGATCATCATCACAAACGTCGCAATCATCATAGTAGGCATTACCAAAACAATCACCGGCACAATCCATGTCGGCATTAAATCCGTCACATACGCCACAGTCATCTACATAGGCATCACCACCACAATCACCAGCGCAATCTTCCATAGCATTGCCAAAACATTCACCAGCACAATCCATGTCAGCATTAAAACCATCACACACACCACAGTCATCTACATATGCATCGCCACCACAATCACCGGCACAATCTTCATCTTCAGGTCCACCGGCATCACCTTCGCACCAGTCGTTACAACCTTCAGGATAAACGCATGAGCCGTCATCTTCAGTTACATCAGGGTTATAATTACACGCTCCCATGTCCATACAGCCTGGAAGTCCATCGCCTAAACTTAAACAGTCACCAAGATTAACATCATATGGATCTTCTCCGGGAGGACCACTTACAACGCCATTTGATAAGCATGATTCAATTCCTGTAGTACCACTAAATGAGAGAACAGTCAATAGGTCATCACCGGTAGGAATATAGGTAGAGCCAAATACAAAACCCAGAACAGTACCACTGCCAGATGTCTGCACCTGCCAGCCACTTAAATTTCCAGCGCCACCTGAAGCACCAGTCAAAGCAAGACCTGATACATCAAATTGAAATCCAGCAACTGGTCCTGGTGTATCAAGCCATATTTCAACCGTTCCAGCGACTTCATCGAAGGCCCCATAATAAATAGTCGCGCCCGTTGGCCCACAGTCATTGGATGGATCATCATCACAAACGTCGCAATCATCATAGTAGGCATTACCGTTACAAACACCGGCACAGTCCATATCAGTGTTACCACCGTCGCAGACGTCACAGTCATCATAAACTGCATTACCGCCGCAGACACCAGCACAATCTTCATCTTCTGGAACACCAGCATCACCTTCGCACCAAAAGTTGCAGCCCTCAGGATAAACACAGGAGCCATCGTCTTCAGTAGCATCAGGGTCAAAATTACAGGCACCATCATCCATACAACCGGCAATACCACCTTCTGAGAAGCAAGCGCCATAGGCAACATCATATGGATCTTCACCTGGAGGACCAGATACCACACCATCGGTGATACAGGCTTGCATTCCGTCAAAGTCAGAAAAGGATAAAATGGTAAGTGTTGAAAGCCCAGGTTGAATATATGTACTGCCAAATACAAATCCCAAAACAGTACCACTGCCAGATGTCTGTACCTGCCAGCCACCTAGATTTCCGGCACCACCTGAAGCACCTGTTAATGAGAAACCGCTCATGTTAAATTGAAAACCAGCAACTTCACCTGGTGTATCAATCATAATTTCTGCTGTTCCTGCGTCTAAATCCACTTCCCCAAAACTGAGTGTTGCAGTCTGAGAAAATGCTATTGTACAAATTGATACCAGAGCTAATACACTGGTTAGCACACTTTTAATGGATTTCATCGATCCGATCTCCTTATTATTGTTTAAGTCTTCGTTGGTGATTGAACATGAACACTTGTATTCCAAAATGGTTATGAAGCGATACCGTTACAAACTATATATAAAGGTATTAATATTGGTTGTCCAAATTAATTCAATATTTTTGAATAATGGATCAGAATTTATCATGATGGGTGATGTTATACAATACTAAAAATTGTATAAGTTCATAATTCAGCGCAATAATTGACTGATTTGAGGTGTTTTAAGGTTATAAATTATTTCTGTCAGGCAGATTTAGCAATTTTTTTGTAAACTGGTTTTGTGTTCTTTGTGATGACTGCTGCATTGATAACACATGAATTTATATCTTTTTTTGAAGGGACCTCATACATTATATCCAGCATAACCGATTCAAGAATTGATCTTAATGCCCGAGCGCCGGTTTTTCTTTTCATTGCCAATTTGGCAACTTCGCGAATGGCTGTTTTGGTGAATTCAAGCTGAACTCCTTCCATCTCAAACAACCGTACATACTGCTTGATGAGTGAGTTTCGCGGCTGTGTTAATATAGAATTCATCGCTTCTTCAGTGAGTTCTTCCAAAGCAGTCGTAACCGGGAGTCGGCCAATCAATTCTGGAATAAATCCAAAATTTATCAAATCATCAGGACGGACATGTTTTAATAACTGATCATCTTTTAATTTTTCTTTTATTTCACGATCAAATCCAATACCAGTACCGGATACCCGTCGCTCTATATGTTTTTCCATGCCGACAAAAGCACCGCCACAAATAAATAAAATGTTTGAAGTATTTATAGTTATGAGTGGCTGTTCAGGATGTTTTCGACCACCCTCAGGTGGTATCTTTGCCTCAGTTCCCTCGAGGATTTTCAACAATGATTGTTGTACACCCTCCCCTGATACATCACGGGTTATAGAAACATTGCTGTCCCGTTTGGCAATTTTATCTATCTCATCAATATAAACAATACCCCTTTGAGTGGCTTCAACATTATAATCGGCAGCGTGGAAAAGTCTGACAAGGATATTCTCCACATCTTCACCGACATAACCTGCTTCGGTCAGAACCGTGGCATCTGCAATGGCAAAAGGCACATCAAGTATCCTGGCAAGCGTTTTGGCAATAAGTGTTTTTCCAGTGCCAGACGGACCTAACAGGAGAATATTACTCTTTTCCAATTCTACATCATCATTTGATTGCTCCTGAATCCGTTTATAGTGATTGTAAACGGCAACAGCTACTGCTTTTTTAGCAGCACTCTGGCCAATGATATATTTATCAAGTTCTTCTTTAATCTCCCTGGGAGTGCTTGGATCTGCAGATGGATAGTTTTCAATAGGAGTTTTTCTTTCATCAATAATTTCCTGGGCAAATCCCACACATGATTCACAGATATATGATTCGATACCTTCAATAAGAAAACCCACATCTTTTTGTGGTAATCCACAAAAGGAACATAGAATATCCTCTTTATATTTGTTTGGTCCTGATCTTGGCATAATCGATATTATCCTGGATTATCGTTTCTTAACAATTTGATCAATAAGACCATAGTCCTTTGCCTGCTGGGCGGACATGAAATGATCTCTGTTTGTATCTTTTTCAATGGCTCTCATTGTTTTTCCAGTATTTTTTGCGAGAATTTTGTTCAATTTCTCCCGAAGATATAAAATCTCTTTTGTATGGATCTCTATATCCGTCGCCTGTCCCTGTACTCCACCCATTGGCTGGTGAATCATGACCCGCGAATTGGGTAAAGCCGATCGTTTGCCTTCAGCTCCTGCACATAGAATAACGGCTGCCATTGAAGCTGCCTGTCCCATGCAAATTGTAGCGACATCAGGTTTAATGTATGACATAGTGTCCAAAATTCCAAATCCGGCAGTTATCACGCCTCCGGGACTATTGACATACATGTATATATCTTTTTCTGAATCTTCTGCTTCCAGGAACAGCAATTGGGCAATAATTAAACTGGAGACATAATCATTAATCCCGGTACCAAGAAAGATTATACGCTCTTTTAACAAACGGGAATAAATATCAAACGCCCGTTCACCATGAGCAGTTTGCTCAACTACCATCGGCACCAGCATATTGTTTTGGAATGTCATCTTAATTATCCTCTTTCATCTGATCTGTGGTTTTGATCACTTCTTTTATCTTTGCTTTGGATGCCAGAGTATTGAATAAAAGTTCTTCTAAAAGATCTTCTTTAAACTCATCAAATTTATCTGATTTTTTGTAGATAGCTTCCACTTTATCAGCCGCCATGTTGAAGTTGGCTGCCAGACTTTCAAATTTGGCATCCATATGACTTTTTTCAATTTTGAGATCTTCAACTTTTATCAGTTCAGTTTTTACCATAATCCAACGAAGGCTGTTATCGGCATGAGGTTTATAATCTTCCCTGATCTGTTGCTCATTTACAGGCATTCCCGGCTCTGCTTTTTCTTTGAATTCTTCAACAGCACCATCCAGGTATCTGTCAATCATAGAAGTGGGAATATCAAATGGCGTATTCTTAATAAAATATTCAATGATATGATTATCACGACTTTTCTGATTGGTTTTATCCAGTTCATGCTGGATTTCCTCATTTACCTTTGATTTTAACTGATCAAGATTTTCAACATCAGGCCGGACACTTTTTGCGAATTCATCATTTAATTCAGGAAGAATACTTTCCCGAATTTCTTTTATGACAATTTTATAGGAAATTTTATTTTCATTAACTTCAGGATGAATTTTGCAGGTATCCCCGGCTTTTTTACCAAGCATCTCATTTATATCATGATCCTTAAAAATCGCTGGATCAATTTTTATTGTCTGGTCAGCATGTTTCTTCTGCGGATTCGGATTGCCAGATTCATCTAATTCAATCAGGTCACCAAATAGAAAATCATTTTCTTTTGAAGGACCTGGAATGGCTTCGTATTTAACAAAATTTTGCTGCAGTCTTTCCATAGATGTAACAAGATCATTTTCTGTTTTCTCTATGACAGTCAATTTAAACTTTAATTTAGCTCCGTAATCCGGGAGTTGAAAAGATGGTATAATCTCAAATTCTGCTTTAAAATGGAGATCGGAGTTTTCATGAAAATGGAAATGATCAATTTTTGCCTTATTGATTGGTGTGAGACCATTATCCTGTAGAGCCTGATAATAATAATCGTTTAGGGCTTTGTCGGAAAATTCCATTTCTACGGCAGGCCCCATCTCTTTCTTAAAATAGGGCATTGGCACTTTGCCTTTTCTAAATCCTTTTCTTTGGTAATCGGAATGATATTTTTTGACCATGAGGGAGTAGTTTTCCTTCATCTCTTCCCAGTCAACATGGATATCTAATTCTCGTGTATAGCTATTGATTTCGTTTACAACGGCTTTCATGTATTTCCTATATTTGTTAAAAATTCAAGCGTGTAATTTATTTGCTAAGATGTACGATATCCTATATCCTTTCAAATCAGAATATTGAGCTGTTTTCTAATAATTTTTAGAAGTCAGCTCGGTTTCAAATGTTATGGCCCTAAACAGGATGCAGGTTCTGGCCATTCATTTTCAAATTTGGTTGGGATGATTCAATAGTATGTTTAATTCTTAATAACTCCTCAATCATCGTCACCCGGAGGATAGGTTTGAAAGGTAAATCCAGTAAAACATTATTATATGAACCATCGAGTTTATATATTAGTTTTGTTCCATAACCTTCACTCTTTAACTGGTATGTACATTTATGACAAAAACCCTTTTTAGAATTCAATGATGGTTCTTCAGTAATACATAAAATATCAGGAGGTTGGCAATGAGTGATGGTAGCATTCATAATTGTATTGGTGTAAAATATCTTATGCTCAATCTGGAACTTAAGCCCTTTGATTGTACGATAGGATTCTGCTGAAACCTGATGATGATATCTGTTGAGCGATAGCGCTTTGGTGATATCTGACATGAACGCCCATACCACTGTTTTATCGCTTCGAATGAATATCTCAAGTTCAATATTAATCATGATTCATGAGAAAATTTAACCATTGAATATGTGCTTAAATTATCAATTTTTAATTATGTTTACACATAGAAAAAGGGGCTGTTCAATTGAACAGCCCCTTTTTAGTAGTTATAGGATCAGTATTTTAGAGATTTACAATCGTCATCAAATATGCCCAGGTAGCATTGTCATCACCAGACATTAAGTCACCTGGCATGAACATCGAGAATCCACCAACAAATTTCACATTCTCATTATATTTTTTAACAAAAGTGAGGTCAATTTCACTGCCAAAATCAGAGTCACCATTTGAATTGTCAAATTCAGATGTAAAAATATGATATGCAGCATTTACACCAATACCGGCAACTGATAATCCAGATAGTTTTACATGTATATCATTCAATCCCAATTCAGCGGTATGGACAGGAATATTCAGAAAATAATCCATGGAACCATAATATTTATGATTTGTGGCAAATAGGGTATTGAAAGCTTCATTGTCTTCAGTATCTTCATCGTTTCCACTTACATGATCATATCCAGCAGATAACTTTAAACCATTTAGATCATAGGTAAAATTAAAAGCATAAAATAATCCATTTAGATCTTCACCGCCTGCTTCACCGTTCTGCATGGCAAATTCAGTTTCATGACTGAGACCAGGTATAATCTGACCTTTTGCATATAGACCAAAGGTTCCACGTTCATCATCCAATAAATAGAATGCCTGTGTTTTATAATTCTCAAGTTTGAGATTACCATATACACCACGGACCCATACATCAAGATCATCATCGCTATTTTCAACTGTTTTAAAATTGATGAAATCCACATCCATCATGGCAGTATGATAAGTGAAAATCATACCGTCAAAACTTCTGCCGAAATTATGCCAGCCGACAGCACCGATTAATCTTTGCGGTCCATAGACTGCTTCGAAGCGACCCAGTTTCACATCAAGTGGTTTACCAAATAGATTTTTCATTTTTACAAAACCCTGATGAAGATCAAGATTATCAGCAGATGCATCCGTTAAAGTGTTTGATTCTTCACCCATCTTTCTGGCATCCTGATATTGAAAAAAGGCTTCCAAATCTTCTGATGGATTGAAGGCGATATTTAGTCGAGTGCGAAGATACTGATATGTATCCGCATCTGTATCGCTGTTAAAGTCCATTGCCGAATATTCGTAACGATGTCTGAATTGACCTGATAATTTCACTGTTTCACCTGCAAATAATGAAAAACCCATGCAACAGACAATGATTATTGCTAACGCTCTGTTCATATTAACTCCTGTATTGATTAAATTCGTTCTTGTTAAACTAATTGGAAAGATATATTCATATCTTTATGCTTTTTAATTGCCACATAAATTAAGACATTCATAATTTATGACTCAAGCGTCATTAATATTTTTAATACTTAATTGTTAACCATTACTATACTATAGGATAAAAAATGAAACAAACCATTAAAATAGTTATGCTATTTTTGTTTACCCTTTCAATTGGGTTTTCAGATCGAACCATTCCAAATGTTTTATCGGATGAAACGAAGGAATGTATGCAATGTCATAAAGAAGAAAATGCAAGTCTTTTTCAACAATGGGGTGCCAGTAAACATTACGGTGCCAATGTAGGATGTTATGAATGTCACCAGGCGGAAGAGGGAGATGTGGATGCCTTTGAACATGAAGATTATCTGATCTCTGTTATCGTTTCACCAAAAGATTGTGCCAGATGTCATGAAACAGAAGTTGATGAATTCCTCAATTCTCACCACTCAAAAGCTGGTAGAATTATGGGTTCGCTGGATAATGTCCTGGCAGAAGTTGTTGAAGGCAATAGTGCATTTGTCACACCAGGATTTCCCCATGGCAATTCAGCTGCTGCAGTGAATGGTTGCTGGCAATGTCATGGAAGTCAGGTCAAAGTTCTTGCTGACGGCAGTCTTGATCCAGCTACCTGGCCAAATACCGGTATCGGTCGTATAAACCCTGATGGATCTGAGGGATCATGTACCGCCTGTCACCAAAGACACGAATTTTCAATTGCCCAGGCAAGACGCCCGGAAAATTGTGGTAAATGTCATCTGGGTCCAGATCATCCGCAAAAAGAAATCTATGACGAATCCAAACATGGAATCAATTTCTACGCCAATGTTGACCGTATGAATCTCGGTTCATCAAAGTGGGTAGTTGGTGAAGATTATTCTATTGCTCCAACATGTGCAACCTGTCATATGTCTGCAACTCCAAATCAGGATATTACTCATAATGTCGGTTTAAGAATTAAATGGAATAATCGTCCGGTTCATTCAAAATTATCTCATGAAACAGATGCAAAATGGGGTCTTGAATCAGCCAATGTACATGCTGATATCCGACGCGAAAATATGGTTGATGTTTGCACATCCTGCCATAATTCAAACTTTACTGACAATTTCTTTCTACAATATGAAGGACTTATCACATTATACGATGAAAAATTTGCCACGCCTGGTGAAAAATTATATAAAGCCGCCTTACCACTATTAAGATCTGATGCAGATGGAAACCATATTAAGTTTAGTGAAAAAATCGATTTTGTCTGGTTTGAAATCTGGCATCATGAAGGTAGACGAGCCAGACATGGTGCATCCATGATGGCTCCTGATTACACACATTGGCATGGCACTTACGAATTGGCGAAGAATTTCTATTCTGAGTTTATTCCTGAAATTGAAGAAATAATTGAACGGGGTTTGCATTCAGATAGTAGAAAAGATAAAAACACTGCCAAGGAACTCCAAAAATTATTAGATGATGTGATGGCGAGCGATAATCATAAGTGGATTGATGGAAATATGAATTCAGATGAAAAGAAAAGAAGGAAAAAAGCTTCTGATGAGTTTAAAGCCCGATATAAATAAGGGTGTATAACTGAAAATAGTTTTGCTGTAAAACGGTAACCCAAAACCGTATTTACAAATTAGAAAAGTTAATTGCTAAAGGGGCTGACGAATTAAGTCAGTCCCTTTTTTTATTGATTATAATACTGGGGATATAATGTTAAAAATAAATCGAAAGATATTGTTCACAAATCAAAAAATCTTTAATTAAAAACCTTTAGAGTCTAATATCTTCCCATTATATACCGGAGCTCTCCTCCTCATCCATCATTTCTACCTTTGTTTTCTCAGGTTTTAGAATGATGCCGCTGCCTGTTTGTCCATCTATCTTTATGCGAAGCTGGTTGTTAAATTCATAACAGGCAAGATATTTTGTTTCCATTAATATATTCTGGCGGTTCAGGCATTCCCAGTTTATAAAGTCCAACGACGAGGCACCTGATTTAATGGTAAAATATCCAATCCGCATACTTGTAACATTTTGGAAAAAATGGCTTCCAAAGGACGGGTCTACTTTAAAGTCATCCAATTCCATTTCAACAATAATTTTTGCACCGGATATCTGATGCCAGCTTACAGGTATTCCAAGCCAACGGTCGGCAGTCCCCCATCTCCCAGGACCAACAAGAACATATTTACCATGCGACTTAATTTTTGAATTCATTTGTTCAATTTCAGCGGCAATATCAAGTGTGGCAGATGCATCAAAATTGTCAGTTTTTACCACAATGATATGATGAATGTCATCTATAATGCCATCGCCAAGGGCTGATTCTGATTTAAAAAGTATTTCCTCATTCGAATATTTTCCAATTTTACCGAGACTCAAGCCAGATGTGATTACCATGGGTTTAATCTGCAAAAGACAAAAATCCAAATCGAAATCAGAATTCTTACCGATATTTGCTGAGAACTCAATTTCAACCGGGCATCCCAATCCCTCTTCACCCATTTGCAGAAGATCTTTAAGAATTTCAGCAAGTGGAAAAGTCTTCCATTTAAGGATTGAAGCGAAAGTTATTATACGAACCCCTTCATATGATAATGAATCCCGTATCACATTATCCTGAGCACATACAACACTGGCAATATGCTTTAAATTTCCATCTTCTTCAGCGGTTTTCAAATCGTATTGTTTTAGATTATCATTCTCCCCACCTATTGTCTCGATTTTCCTTTCAGTATCCAAAGCAAAAAAGGAGTTTTGAGAGTTCTGAATTGTAGACTTGATAGAGTAAAATTGTGGTAGAATTGATGGATAATATGGTGAAAATCTCAACGCCTTTCCCCCTTCGACAACGGTTTTACCTAAACCAAGGGCGACAAATGCAATTCCTTCTTCACGCTTCTGATATGAAACAGGATAAAAATTATAACTTTGGGCGATTCCACTGAAAGTGGGATAAAAGCGATTTTTAACCTGTGATCCCACCAGTTCCTGTATAATGATGGCCATCTTTTCTTCTTCATGCCGATGCGATGAATTGTCAATAATTGTTTTGGCATTTAAGTAAAATGTGGAAGCATAAATTCGTTTGACTACTTCTGAGATTATCTTCAGTTTATTATCATTGTTTTTGAGATTGGGAAGCATATATGTTTCATACATACCGGCCAGAGGCTGATACTGGGAGTCCTCGAGAAGACTTGATGAACGGATGGCAATGGGATAGTCAGTTCCCTCAATTAATGTGGCCAGTGCTTCTTCCAATTTCGGGGAGAGGTATGATTCCAGAAAGGCAGTAAGTACTTCCTGGTTGTTATTAACTTTGAGGGCTAATTCCCAAAGAGAATTTTCTTCCATAAAATTGTCAAATTCATCGGTGCCTATTACAGTTACATGAGGAATACGGATTTTTACATTTTTATATTTCTTGCTTAAATTGGATTTTGCAAGAATGGAATTTGCAAATGCCAGACCCCGTGCTTTACCACCTAACGAGCCGCGGGCGATTCGAATAAAATTTGATTTCTGATCAAATGAATCTGATGAAAAATCAACGACCCTTCCTTGATTATGTACATCCCGGTATTCGGATATTGATGTGATAAGATATTTTCGCAATTCTTCAATGCTGCTAAAATCACTGACCCGAATGGGTCGCATCCTGGTGGCAATTTCAAATTCACCCCGGGCTGCAAGCCAATTGGAAAAATGATTTTTCTTTGCATGATATTTCAGACTTTCTTCAGGCACTATTTCAAGACTTTTCTCAAGCTCATACATGTCTTTTGAGATTCCCACGAGATTGCCATCTGGTAACCTAAACACAAAATCTCCAAATCCAAAATTCCTGACAATAAAGTTTTTTAGATCCTTCATTAGGGTTGCAGAGGTTTTGTTAAGAAATTGCGCATCCAGATTTCGTGCTTCTGTCTCATGCTTTTTATCAGTCGACTGGAGCATAATGGGCATATCAGAATCCATCCCCCGTACCCATTTTGCAAAATCTACCCCGGCTCTGTCGTTTAGTTTTCCCTCTTTGGGGAAGCGAATATCCGATATTATGCCAAGAATATTTTTCCTGTTGGTTTTATAGAATCTTATCGCCTCCTCAAATGAACTGGCCAGGAGGATCTTTGGTCTTGCCCGCATATGAAGCATACGTTGTGAATCATCCAGACTTGAATTTATTAGTTTCCTGGTATGATAAAGAATTATCTTATACATCATAGGCAATATCATGGAATAATACCGCGGTGTATCTTCAACAACAATGATGGCCCTTACATCACCTAGCTTTATATCCCGCTTGACATTTTTGATATCTTCAATATATTTGATAATGGCAGGAAACACATTGGCATTTCCTGACCACAGAAATACTTTATCAATAACAGTTGAAAACACCGAATCAGGAATATCTGAAATTTCAGATTCATCAAAAATTAGCAGGATGACGGGTTTGGTCGGGAATTTATCTTTCACTTGCCGGGCAAATGTAACTGGATCAATATCCGCAATTCTCATCATAACAATTATAATATCGAATTTGCGCTTCCCAAGCATTGTCATGGCCCGACTGGCTGTTGTCGCACCCCAAATACGTGGAGCATATGACATATGCATACCAATATATTCATGGAGAACTCTTTCGGTGAGCCTCCCATCTTCTTCCAGTATGAATGCGTCATAAGGACTGGAAACCAGCAAGATTTCGTGGACTCGATGAAGCATGAGATCCTGAAAATTCCAGGTCTGGTGCGGCGTTTGTTTTTTTGTTGCCAATTTAGATTATACCATTATTTTTAGCACTAAAATTATAATATTACTTTGGTATAAGGCGAGAGTAGTTTGTAAATTAAATAAGGATAATTGAGTCTTATTACTATGTTTACAATCTATTCAAAAACAGTTAAGTATGCCATCGCCACGATGGTATATTTGTATAATAACAATAATAACAACTATATAAAGGTAAAATATATAGCAAATGAATGCAATATACCAATCCAATATCTAGCTAAAATTGTTCAAAAACTTCGTCATAATGAAATGATATCATCGATAAGAGGACCATCTGGTGGTATTAAATTATCAAAACATGCCGCCTCTATTACTATTGAGGATATCATTAGTTCGCTGGATGAAAATCTGATGTCGGATAATATATGCATTATGGGGTACGGAACATGCCATGCTCATCCAGATTGTGCTTTGCATTTTATATGGAAAGATATTCGCGAAAAAATTACAAATGGGATTGAATTATCAACGATTCAAGAACTCGAGAATTATCATCCTGAAAACAATAAAATGAAAGGTGAAAGATGAACGGTAAAGTTACCAACAGATGGTTTGTGGTAATTGGGGCAATAATGATACAGCTGGCGCTGGGTGCAATATATGCCTGGTCTGTATTTACAAAACTTTTAACTGATCCAGACGGAGTTTATGGCTTCACTGCGAGTCAGACAGCGTGGGTTTTTTCAGCAGGACTGGCAACATTTGCTATTGTCATGGTCATTGCCGGAAAACTAATTCCAAAATTAGGACCGCGAAAAGTCACTATTTTGGGTGGTTTGCTTCTTGGTACAGGATATATCCTCGGTGGATTTTTTGGTAATTCATTCTTATCCCAGCTGATCTGTGTCGGTTTTATTGGCGGTTCTGGTATTGGCATGGCCTATGTGGTTCCTATTGCAGTTGGTGTAAAATGGTTTCCAGATAAAAAAGGATTAATTACTGGATTATCGGTAGCCGGTTTTGGATTTGGTGCAACCATTTGGGTTAAACTGGCAGGATCCTGGTTTGGTGGTTTGATGAATATCACTCATGTTTTTGGTCTTCCTGGAGTTCAGAGCGTTTTTATAATATATGGCATTGCATTTGCCATTCTAGTTCTTCTTGGCAGTATCGTAATGGTTAATCCTCCCGAAGGATATGCCCCAAAAGGATGGACTCCCCCAACCCAAATTGGCGGTAATCCGGCGGGAACTATTGAATATGATTACCGGGAAATGCTCAAATCACCTCAATTCTATCGTTTATGGATTGTATTTATTTTTTCTGCTTTGGCAGGACTCATGGTAATATATGCTATTCGCCTTTTTGGTATGGATGCCTTACAGTATCATAATATTAACGATGCCGGCAGAATCGCCGGAACCGCTATGGCCTGGTATGCAATTTTTAATGGTTTGGGAAGAATTTTCTGGGGAAGTATATCTGACAGGATTGGAAGACGAAACTCCATTGTGACAATGACCCTGCTGCAAAGCTTTATAATGCTGGCAATTTATCACGGGTTCATAACTTTCGCAACATCTTTTGGTCTTATCCTTGGTGCGTCAATTATTGGATTCAACTTTGGTGGTAATTTTGCCTTGTTCCCAGCAGTAACCGCAGATTTCTTTGGTAATAAAAATGTGGGAAGTAATTATGGATGGATGTTCACTGCGTATGGTGTTGCCGGGATACTTGGACCTCAAATTGCAGGATTTTATAAAGACTCTGCTATCGGTTCCAACGATCCCACCGTGTGGATGACACCTTTCATCATCGCAGGTATCGCATGTTTAATGGGCGCAATCATCATGATGACAGCAAAAGCCCCGCAATTGAAAAAGGTAGAAGCAAAAATTAGAAAGGATAATGCATGAAAACTTTTTCACCTCTCTATAGAGATGCAAAAAAAGCACATGTCCCAAATTTGGATGTGTATCGTGAAATGTACAATAAATCAGTCAATGACCCAGATGCTTTCTGGGCCGAACAGGCTGAAAAAATTACCTGGTATGAAAAATGGAATAAAGTTTCTGATGTTGATTTTCATAACGCAAATATTAAATGGTTTGAAGGCGGAAAACTGAATGTATCATACAATTGTATTGATCGTCATGTTGAAGCTGGTCACGGTGATCAGATTGCACTCATCTGGGAAGGCAATGATCCTGAAGAGGACAAAAGATTCACTTATAATGAACTACTAGACGAAGTATCAAAATTTGCTAATGTTATGAAATCAAAAGGCATAAAAAAAGGTGACAGAGTTTGCATATACATGCAGATGATTCCAGAATTGGCTATTGCCATGCTGGCCTGCACCAGAATTGGTGCCGTTCATTCAATTGTTTTTGGTGCTTTTTCTCCAAGTGCTCTGCGTGACAGAATAAACGATTCAGCATGTGTGGCTCTTATTACCCAGGATACAGGTGTTCGTGGAATTAAAACCAATATTCCAATGAAAGCAAATGCCGATAAAGGCCTTACTGATACCCCCTCAATTGAGCATGTTTTTGTTGTTAAAAGAACGGGTGTTGATGTAAACATGGAATCTGGTAAAGATCATTGGTGGCACGAAGATATGGCAAAAGCCTCAACTGAATGTGAACCTGAACATATGGATGCCGAAGACCCTCTATTCATTCTTTATACCTCCGGATCAACGGGTCAGCCAAAGGGTGTTTTACACACTACCGGTGGATATCTCGTCTATACATCTATGTCACACGAAATGATCTTTGATTACCATCCAGGAGATATCTACTGGTGCACAGCAGATATCGGTTGGATAACAGGTCATTCATATATTGTTTATGGTCCCCTTGCGAATAGAGCGACAACTGTAATGTTTGAAGGCGTTCCAAACTTCCCTGATTTTGGTAGATTCTGGCAGATATGTGAAAAGCATAAAGTGGAAATCTTTTACACCGCACCTACTGCCCTCCGAGCTCTTATGAGAGAAGGAAACGATTATGTGGTCAAATGGGATCGAAGCAGTATAAAACTATTAGGGACTGTGGGTGAGCCGATTAAGGACCCTGAATGGAACTGGTATTACAAAATAGTTGGTGAAGAAAGATGCCCCATCGTTGATACTTGGTGGCAAACTGAAACTGGCGGAATCCTTATCACTCCTATAGGTGGAATCACACCCTTGAAACCCGGTTCAGCTACTTTCCCATTCTTTGGAATTGTACCGGTGATCCTGGATCCCGATGGAAATGAACTTGAAGGAAATGGTGTTGAAGGACTGCTTGCGATTAAATCCTCCTGGCCCGGCCAGATGAGAACCATTTATGGCGATCATAAAAGATTCTATGATACATACTTCTCAATGTTTGATGGTTATTTTTTCACAGGTGATGGCGCTAAACGGGATGAAGATGGATATTATTGGATTACCGGTCGCGTGGATGATGTTTTAAATGTTTCTGGACACCGATTAGGTACTGCTGAAATTGAAGGTGCTATCGGCGCCAGTGAAGCTGCAGCAGAAGCTGCTGTGGTTGGTTATCCCCATGACGTAAAAGGCCAAGGCATCTATGCCTATGTAACATTAATGGCAGGGATTGAACCAAATGACGAAATCTTGAAAGGGATTAAATTGAATGTCCGTCAAATAATTGGCCCACATGCAACTCCTGACAAGATTCAATTCACACCGGCATTGCCAAAAACCCGATCTGGCAAAATTATGCGCCGAATTCTAAGGAAAATCGCTGAAGGGGATGTATCCAGTCTTGGAGATACATCTACTCTGGCCGATCCTTCAATCGTGGATTCACTATTGGATGGCAGACAGTAAATTTTTCTGATCTCTCCTAGGAAAGGGCGAGGCTTGTCTTCGCCCTTTTTTTAAATTTTTCATTTCCAGAATCTTCACATCTATACGATAATTAATCCTCCTCTCGTAATATTGACTTTGTTCAAAACCTAATTACGTTTTTTTCATCGGAATCAAAAGTATAAATTATAGACGAATGTTGAAGGACATTTTTACCCTGTTGAATGATACAACATTTCGGGAATTAGACATGTATGACCCATTTACAAAATTAAACAAATTAAAAGAAAAACGGAATGCCGTAATTCTTGCCCATTATTATCAGGACCCTGATATTCAGGATGCGGCTGATTTCCTTGGCGACAGTCTCGCATTGGCACAAGTTGCTCAGAAAACTGATGCAGATGTGATCCTGTTCTGCGGTGTGCATTTTATGGCGGAAACAGCCAAAATTCTTAATCCCGAAAAAACCGTTCTTATACCGGACGTTGAGGCAGGATGCTCTCTTGCCGATTCAGCACCTCCCGATGAATTTGAAAAATGGGTCAATAAATATTCTGATCATACGGTTATATCTTATATTAATTGTTCCGCACAGGTCAAAGCATTATCTGATATAATTTGTACATCATCCAATGCTGAGAAAATTCTCAATAGCCTGCCTGCTAATGAAAAAATCATTTTTGCACCTGATCAATTACTTGGTAGTTACCTGATGAAAAAAACGGGCAGGAACCTCAGGCTTTGGCATGGCACCTGCCAGGTACATGAAATATTTTCAGAAAGAGAACTGGTTCGATTAAAGATCCGATATCCAATTGCAAAAGTGTTGGCACATCCTGAATGTACTGAGGCAATCCTGCAGCATGCTGATATAATCGGCTCTACTACCCGAATCATAAATTATGCAGCAGAAAGCGTTGATGAAATTTTTCTGATAGCCACAGAACCCGGTGTCATTCATCAAATGGAATTGAAAATACCAGATAAAAAATATATCCCTGTTCCAAACCAGGAAGGATGTGCCTGCAATGAATGCCCCTATATGAGATTGAATACAATTGATAAAATGATATATTCATTAACAAACAATACTCATGAGATTACCATGTCTGAATCATTAAGAAATTCTGCACTAAAACCATTAATAAAAATGTTGGAGTTAAGTTGATAGAATACACCCAATACCATCACATACCTGTAAAGTATATCAAAAATAAAATTGCTGAATTTTTGTCTGAGGATGTTCCGGATGGGGATAAAACATCAGAATTTTCCCTGATTGATCCCGAGAAGACTGGGATTGCTGAAATCCAGGCAGTCACTGATCAGGTTTTTGTTGGTGAATATATTATCTCTCATTTCTTTGGTGATGAATGTACCACTGAAATCAATATAAAGGATGGCAGTTTTGTTTCTGGTGGCGACATCATTGGAATGATAAAAGGACCGATGATTACAATTCTGGGGCGGGAAAGAATTATGCTGAACCTGGTCCAGAGACTTTGCGGGATTGCCACCCTGACGAGAAGATATGTGAATATGTCGGCCCATTGCGGGTTAAAAATTCTGGATACTAGAAAAACTACACCCGGACTGAGATTATTTGAAAAACATGCTGTTGTCGTGGGTGGTGGTACAAATCATCGGTTAAACTTATCTACTGGCATCCTGATAAAAGATAATCATATTAAAGCAGCTGGAAGTGTCAAAGCTGCTGTCAATCAGTGTAAACATCATAATTCCAAATTATCTATTGAATTAGAAGTAGATACTCTCGAACAGATTCATGAAGGTTTGGATGCAGGGGTTGATGGGTTTCTTTTGGATAATATGAATCCCGGGAAAACATTAGAAGCCGTAAACACCATTCACAATTTTCCAGGCGGAGAGAAAATTTTTATCGAATCGTCTGGTGGGATCACTCTGGAAACCCTGCCTGGATATCTTAACACCGGTATCAATGCAGTATCTGTGGGAGCGCTGACTCATAGCGTTCACAACAGTGATATCCGACTGGAATTCATCTAATAAATGACTGACATAAGAACAGAAGTTCTCATTATTGGTACCGGTTTGGCTGGTGCAATGGCGGCATTGGCGGCAGCTGATACCGGGCGGCAGGTAACCATAATTACCAAAACAGCCGATCTTCTCGGTGGCAATACTGCACAGGCGCAGGGCGGAATTGTATATAAGGGAATTACAGATTCTCCTGAAAAATTAAAAAGTGATATTATATCCGCCGGAGCTGAACATTGCTGGAATGCTGCCGTCGACCAATTATGTCAGGATGGACCCCGATTAGTCAAAGAATTACTTATCGATAAACTTCATGTCCCATTCGACAGACATGAGAATGGTAATCTGGATTTCACCGAAGAAGGTGCTCATTCTGAACACCGAATCATCCACACTCGTGACAAAACAGGTGAATCGATACAATCTAAAATAACAAATGCAATTGAATCGCATAAAAATATTACTACATATGTTCAACACACAGCCGTTGACTTATTAACCTTTTCACATCATTCAATGATATCCACTGATATCTATAAAAAACCAGCCTGTTTTGGATCGATTGTACTCAATAGCAATACCGGAGAAGTCTTTCCCATTTTTGCAAATAGAACCATCCTTGCCACAGGTGGCCTCGGTAGAATTTTTCTCCATACATCCAACCCTGTTGAAGCAAGGGGTGATGGAATTGCCATGGCCTGGAGAGCCGGTGTTCGCTGCATCAATCTCCAGTATATCCAGTTTCATCCAACCTCTTTGTATACCAAAACAGATCGCTTTCTTATTTCAGAATCATTAAGGGGCGAAGGTGCAAAACTGGTCAATGATTCAGGGACTGAGTTCATGAATGGTTTTCATAAATTGGGTTCACTTGCCCCGAGGGATATTGTTGCCAGGGGAATTCATCAAACTATGCTGGAAACTGCCCATCCATGCGTTTACCTGGATATCTCATATAAAAATCAAAATTGGATCAAAGAACGATTTCCGCAAATCTACTCTGGTTGTCTTGAAAGGGGAATCGATATTACCAGCCAGCCAATACCTGTGGTACCATCAGCTCATTACAGCTGCGGCGGTTTATCCGTTAATCTTGATGGACATACTTCTTTAAAAAGACTTTACGCCGTCGGAGAAGTATCCTGTACTGGTGTTCATGGTGCCAACAGATTGGCAAGCACATCTCTACTTGAAGCCCTGGTTTGGGGACATAAGGCAGGAGTGGATGCAGCAAAATTCCGCCAGGGAGATGACTGGACGCCGGATATACAGCCATGGATATCAGGTGATCAAATCGTCGATACGGCCCTGATCTCACAGGATTGGCAGACAATCCGTAATACCATGTGGAATTATGTGGGTCTTGTGAGAACCAGAGATAGACTCCACAGGGCAAAAACAACATTGCGAAACCTTCAACTTGACGTTGAACAATTTTATCGTAATGCCCGTCTTGATGATACAATTGTTGGTCTGAGAAATGGTCTTCAAACGGCTATTGCTATTACAGATTCAACAATTGAGGCCAGAGAAAGTCGCGGAGCCCATTTCGTAGTTGATTAGGAACAATTTGATATTTTCTCCATTATCTAATCCCTCTATGAAATATCCGATTAATAATTCACGCATTGCCGCTAAACTCATTTTCCTGATAAGCATTTTCTTTTTAACAAATTTATTATATTCCCAAGAGGAATTTCTGCAACTTGATGTGGAAGAAATTGAGTCCTTACAGGGTCAGATAGATATGATCAATGATGTTTTGCCTGTAGATCATCTGCGCTCAAGGATAAAAATGATTCCCGAAAAAGGTAATCTCCGATGGCATCAAAAGATCTGGTTGAAACAAAATAGTTTAGAAGGGGGAGTTCGTATAGATCGAAATTATAATGATGATGCGTGGAGCTTAAGTCGGTTTGCCATGACATACCAGATAAAAAATGTTCATTTTACTGCAGGACATCTGAATATTAACGTTGGACAGGGTCTCGTTTTTGGACGTAGTTACGGCAGATTTAAATCCGTTAATAATTTAAAATCTTTCTCTGTAAATGATTCCCGCTATTCTTACCACATGGGTAGCTCTATAGGCAAAGATATTCTTGGAGCCAGCCTGGCTTTTGAGAAGAATCGCTGGACGTACAAAGGTCATATTGCCAAATTTGATAGTCATAATACCTCCTCATTTGGAATCATCTTTAATCAAAATAATAATCAAATTGGTTTATTGGCGGCCGGAATACATCGATCAGAATCATCATCGAAATACGGTTCATTAACATTTGATTTCAATCGTTGGCCATTCCTTGTAACCGGTGAAATCTCGATGCATAAAAACAAAAAAGCCGTTGTATTAAATATTATACGATGGGACACGCCACTCTCATGGACACTCCATTACCGGAATATCCCATTTAACTGGACAACAATTTCCGGTCGACCGGTTTCAATCCTGCATCCTGGAACCAATGAAAAAGCAATCGCTATGTCAATTAAATATAAACTTGAAGATTTTACTATTACATCGTGGCTGGAATTATTCTCAGAACAAATTAATGAAGACGGATATCTTCCAAATTCCGGATCAGATTGGTTGTTAAAATGTGATAAACAATCCATTTCAATGGGATTATATTCCATTCAGTACCGGATAAAGAATAAGAATACGGTTCAATCATGGCAAATGAATGCGCTGGAGTTTTCATCATTCAGTCCTGAAACAAAACAGTATCTGACCATTCAATGGCTGTCACCGAGGAAAAATATTAAAACAAAATGGCAAAATGTCAAAGTTAGACCTGAGAAAAATAACGGTGAGTCTGGTCAATTACTTTCAGTGAGTTATTCAGGATTTTCCATTTTGGAGATATCTTCGGTTTTCGGGGCGAATGCCTGGAACACGGATAGCTGGCAAAGCAGGATGTATAATTATTCTCCTGGTTTGAAAGGAGAGTTCTTCATCCCAGCCTATTATGGTTTGGGGTCAGAATTATTTTCTAAATGGAGCTATGAAATATCAGATCAAATCGATGTAAGTTTCCGACATTCCATCAAATGGAAAAGTGATCAAAATGCCCTTGATCACAGTTTTGCAATACAGGTGGAATCAATATATTAAATATCAATTTGACAAAGTATAAAATCAATCACCGTAGAAATCTTTCTATTTATTTCATCTCAGCCTTGCTAATCTGGCTGATAACACTGTTATATGGTCAACAGTCTGATGGAGTTAAGTCTCAGGTTCATACAATTAATGGAAAGAAATATATCGCCCTGACCGAATTTGCTAAGAATCAATCCGTCAGAACTGAGTTTTATGAACACAATAATAAAATGGTCCTCAGATTTCCATCCAAAAAAACGGTTGTATCGGCGTATTGCTCATTTGTTCGAATAGAGGAAAAGAATTTTCAATTACCATATCCAGTGTTATATGATGGCTCCGAATTTTTTATTGCGGCGGCAGCCTTTTCAAATCTCCTTAATATTGAAAACATATCAGATGCAGTGATGGATCCGACAAATTCAATTGTAATTTCCACGGCACCAAAGTATAATCTCCATAACATTCGCGTAAATAAGAAATCAAACGGGAGTCAGATTTCAATTCGGAAAAGTGCAACTTTTAAGAATGAAGAACTTGCTGTTTCATTCTCACGCGGTGGTTGGCTGAATCTTACCATTCCAGGGGGAAAGCCGGACTCAATTGGCGTTATTGAATCGCATCTCAGCGATCCTGTTGTGCGGGTTCGGACCATGAATACCGGTGTATCCTGTCAACTTTCATTTCTTCTCAGATACCAGATTGAAGATTATGAGTTAAAACAAACAAAGGATGAAATTCAGATAAACTTAAGAACGGATATTTCTGACAACGCTAAAAAAATTCGGGAAATGCGTAATCGTTGGATGATGAATACTATTGTTATTGACGCCGGACATGGAGGAAAAGATGGCGGTTGTATCGGTGTCACCAAACTGTTAGAAAAAACGGTCACCCTTGATATCGCCAAAAGATTGGGAAAACTCATCGAAAAAGACATGGGGGTTAAGGTCGTTTACACCCGTGATGAGGACGTGTTTATCCCTTTGTGGAAAAGAACAAAAATCGCCAATGAAGCAAACGGCAAGGTATTCATAAGCATCCATGCCAATTCTACTCCCAGAATAACCAATGCAAGAGGCTATGAAACCTATCTATTGAGACCGGGACGAACTGAAGATGCCATTGAAGTTGCAACCCGTGAAAATGCGGTGATCAGCCTGGAAGAAAATGTCCCGGACTTTTCAGGATATTCAGATGAAAATCTGATCCTTGCCACCATGGCTCAAAGCTCATTTATGAAGGAAAGTGAATATCTCGCTTCTGTTATTCAGGAACAGTTAACAAAATTAGTCCCATCAAAAGACAGAGGGGTGAAACAGGCGGGATTTCATGTACTTGTTGGTGCATCGATGCCAAATGTACTAGTTGAAGTTGGATTTCTCAGCAATCGCCAGGAATGTGCTAATCTAGGAAAAGCAAGTTATCGCAGAAAAATCACCCAGGCCATATTTAATGCTCTGGTAATATTTAAAGATAAATACGAAAGCCCCATTATTGACTCAAATTAACTCCATTGCCAATCGCCCAATTGGTGTTTTTGATAGTGGTTTGGGCGGTTTGACTGTATTGAAATCTCTCGAAAAGCAGCTTCCCAACGAATCATTTTTGTATTTTGGCGATACTGCTCATGTCCCATATGGGACAAAAAGCAAAGAGACAGTTATCAGGTACTCTCGCGATATAACCAGATTTCTGATATCTAAAGAAGTAAAACTCATCGTCATTGCCTGCAATACGGCATCCTCAATTGCCTTAAAATATTTACAGGATAATTCTAAGATACCCATCATCGGTGTGGTTGAGCCAGTCGTTCGGGAATCCGTATCCAATACAAAAAGTGCAGTCGTAGGTGTCATAGGGACAAGAGCAACAATCAATTCAAATTCCTATAGGCTCATGTTTAATTCTATTGAACCAGAAATTTCTATCATAGAAAAAGCCTGCCCTTTATTTGTCCCCATTATTGAGGAAGGATGGGCAGAAACTGAAACAGCAACTCAGGTGGCTGAGATTTACCTGAAGTCAATGCTAAAAAGTAATCTTGATACCCTCGTTCTGGGATGTACCCACTACCCCATTCTTATTCCCACACTAAAAAAGATTATTCCAGCGCATGTGAATTTAATTTCATCTGGAGATCCTGTTTCTAAAACTGTTTCTGAATATTTGAAAGAACATAATCTTCATTCTAAATCAGACACCAGGTACGAGGAATTCTTTGTCACAGATTACCCTCAGCAATTCAACGAAATCGGCAGCCGGTTTCTCGGCAGGAAACTGTCACCAGTCACCCAGGTGGATATCTCTTGAATTCCACTATTTCATATTTGTATTCACGGCAGAACCTCGGCATAAAACTTGGATTAGACAATACCTATGCTCTTTCAGAACGCGCTGGTAACCCACATGAGTCACTGCCATGTGTTCAAGTAGTTGGTACAAATGGAAAAGGATCTACCTCAGCCATTCTTGCCAATATTCTTCGTGCTGAAGGATATAAAGTTGGACTGTCTACCTCTCCTCATCTGTTTCATATAACCGAGCGCCTTCGGATAAACGGCCAGCCCATACCTGTTTCTGTTATTAAAAATTTTATCCAACTATTTAAATCTGATATTGAAGAAATAGGATCTTCATTTTTTGAGATAATTACGGTTTTAGGTCTCTGGTATTTTGTTAATGAAAAAGTGGATATTGCCATCATGGAAACTGGACTGGGAGGTCGGTTGGATAGTGTAACGGTGTGTAATCCGTTTGTCACATTGGTAACTTCAATCTCACTTGATCATACTGAAATTCTAGGTGATTCCATATCAAAAATTGCCTATGAAAAAGCAGGTGCTTTTAAACCTCAAGTCCCGGTTTTGGCTGTCAGACAGTCCGAAGAGGCAGAAATCGTATTATCGCGTCAAGCAAAATTAAAGTCCACTGAAATTGATTGGTTGAACCATTTACTGGATGAATCAATTGATGTCAATCTTCATGGAGTGCATCAGAGAAAAAATGCCACACTGGCATTAGAATCACTTAAATATTTGCCATTTCCATTGCGACATGATGCAATTATCTCCGGATTAAAAACAGTGGTTTGGCATGGTAGATTTCAGATGATAAAAACACATCCTGATATCATTTTCGATGTTGCCCATAATTCGTCAGGTTTTGCCTCATTCATTGATGAATTCTCAAAAAAAGAGCGCCTCGGCAGCAACTATCTAATTATATCTCTCCAATCAAGAAAGAATATTGAGGATATCATTCCTTTACTTGAGAAAAATTTTGATACCATTATCTGTACGGAAACAGGTCACTCGCGACAATTAGAGGCAATTGGGATTGCAGAATATTTTTCGGTTCAGGTAGTTGTAAATCCAGATCCGATATCGGCAATTCAAACTGTTGTGGAACAACTGAAACCCTTTGATAGTTTGGCGATTCTTGGTACCCATTACATTGGAGAAGCAATCCATAAATATTTTGAATTATCTTTTGATACATTATAAAACTGTGATAAGTTTGAGACGAGGACACGCCTGAGTTTCCCCAGAATAATTATTATTTCTGCAATTAAATGCCATGTTATTTCACTCATTAAAATATAGGAACTACTATGGAGATTAATGATCTTCAACGTCTGACTGTTAAAGAACTTCAGAAACTCGCAACAGAAATTGGTGCACAAGAATTTTCAGGATTGCGTAAACCTGATTTGATCAAACTCATACTTGAGGTACAGGCCAAATCAGACGGAAATATTTACTCAACTGGAGTTATAGAAATTTTACCGGATGGTTATGGTTTTTTACGATCACCAGATTACAGTTATCTACCTGGCCCTGATGATATTTATGTATCACATTCACAGATAAAAAAATTCGGTTTAAGAAAGGGTCACCTTGTTTCAGGACAAATACGACCACCAAAAGATAATGAAAGATTTTTTGCTCTGCTGCGGGTTCAAACTGTTAATGATTCACGTCCGGAGAGTGCAAGACAAACCGTTCACTTTGATAATCTTACCCCATTATACCCTGAAGACAAATTAAAGCTTGAATGGAAAACAAAAGATTATTCCACAAGAATAATTGATATGATTTCTCCAATTGGTAAGGGTCAAAGGGGTTTGATCGTCGCCCAGCCCAAAACAGGCAAAACAATTCTATTGCAAAAAATTGCCAATGCTATTTCAGAAAACCATTCTGAATGCAAGTTGATCATACTATTGATTGATGAAAGACCGGAAGAAGTAACCGATATGGCCCGCAGTGTAAATGCTGAGGTTGTGGCCTCAACGTTTGATGAACCTGCTGAAAGACATGTTAATGTGGCCGAGATGGTTATTGAAAAAGCAAAACGTGCCATTGAAGCCGGAGATGATGTGGTTATTCTGCTTGATTCTATTACCCGTCTTGCCCGGGCATATAATACTGTAATCCCACATAGTGGAAAAATATTGTCAGGTGGTGTTGATGCCAATGCTCTCCATAAACCCAAACGTTTCTTTGGTGCTGCCCGTAATGTTGAAGATGGCGGTAGTCTTACAATTATTGCCACAGCACTGATAGACACTGGAAGCAGAATGGATGATGTGATTTTTGAAGAATTTAAAGGTACAGGAAATATGGAGCTGGTTCTATCACGCGAGCTCAGTGACCGACGGGTATATCCATCCATAAATATTTCCAGATCCAGTACACGAAGAGAAGATAAACTCATTGGCCGGAAAGACTTAAGCCGTATCTGGTTATTAAGAAAACTTCTACACGAAATGTCTGATATTGAGGGAATGGAATTTCTAATTGACAAATTGTCCAGAACAAAAAGTAATCGAGAATTTTTGGATTCGATGAGTTCATGAAATAATTAATTTCTAATTTTTATTATTATATTTAATTTTATCTATGGTAGACTTGAATAAATTTCAATATCCTGGTGCGGTTTTTATTCGTTGTGAAAGCGATATACCCATTACGGTAACACCATTTATCGTCAAAGGTGCCTTGATGAAGTTTTTCCCCAATGAGAAATTTATTTCATTTATCAACGGTGATCTCAGGGGAGTATATTCCTATCCTCGCATACAAGTCAAAATTCTACGAAATCAGTTATGTTTTTTTGCAGTCAATGAAGGAATCGGACCGACCATATCCCTTGCTGAGCAATTATCGCATATGAACCTTAATAATCAGGATGTTCACTTTACTAACAAAGAAATTCTTGAATATCCGGATCAGTTTTCTCTCACTCCTGAAAAATTTCATAAATATAAATTCATTACTCCCTGGGTGGCCTTGAATGATCAGCAGGTTTATAAATATGAACCTCTTTTTACAAGCGAACGACGGGAATATTTAAATTCTGTTCTCGCCAAGAATCTGGAATTCATGATAAAGGATTTAGGCAATGATCCTTCTGATTCTGTCCAGGTCCGTTTTCGGGCAGGATCATTGACACCCAAAATTGTTACGTATAGTAAAATGGGTTCATTTAAAGGGTACTTCACTTCAAACGTACGCCTCCCTAATTATATTGGCCTTGGAAATAATATCACCAAGGGACTGGGTACATTAATAAAATGGGAATACAAACCGGGAACAACCAATACTGACCAAAAATCTTCTGAATCAGAACCCGCTGAATCAGAATAACCATTTAACCACAACATAATTCTATTAGAGGTATAAATGCTAACAGATAGAATCAATCGAATTTCACCTTCAGCAACTCTGGCCATGACTGCAAAAGCAGCTGAACTCAGGGCCAAAGGGCTGGATGTTATTAATCTCAGCGTCGGAGAACCTGACTTTCCAACACCAAAAAATATTCAAAATGCAGGCATGGAAGCCATCACCACCGGCATTACCAGATATACGCCTGGTCCCGGTATGATGCCCTTGCGTGAAGCCGTTTGTGAAAAACTCCAAAGGGATAATTCATTGTCATTTTCGCCTGATGAAATAATTGTATCCTGTGGAGGTAAACATTCTCTTTACAATGCCTGCATGGCACTCTTTCAGACTGGGGATGAGGTAATTATATTTTCTCCATACTGGGTATCATTTCCTGATTTTATTTCAGTTACAGGTGCCACTCCGGTGGTAGTTAAAACGGATCCCAAACAACAATTTGAACCGGTAATATCTGATTTAAACAGCAAGATAAATTCAAAAACTAAAGGTATTATCATTAACTCTCCATCAAATCCTACCGGCGGAGTTTGGGGAGACGATGCCATCAGAGAAGTATTATCTATTGCCAATGAAAATGACTTATGGGTCTTTTCTGATGAATGTTATGAGCAACTCACATACGAAAATCCATTTACAAGTTTTGCCAATTTTACAGAAAACGATGAAAAGATCCTTACATTCCAAAGCTGTTCAAAAACGTATGCTATGACAGGGTGGAGAATTGGGTATACTGCCGGCCATAAACAAGTGATCAAAGCAATGTCCAAACTTCAGGGACAAAGTACCTCCTGTCCAAACTCTATCGCCCAATTTGCCGCCATTGAAGCATTAACTGGAGATCAGTCGGCAGTTGCTGAAATGCGAGATGCCTTCAGAGTTCGTCGAGACTATATTGTCGACCGACTTAATTCTATTGATGGAGTTCAATGCGAGATGCCTTACGGTGCCTTTTATGTATTCCCGGATATCAGTGCATATTTTGGCAAATCATTTGAAAACAATAAGATTACTACTCCCGATGACATGTCAATGTTTATTCTGGATAAAACATCGGTGGTTTCAGTCCCGGGTGAGAGTTTTGGCTCTCAAAAAAATATTCGATTTTCCTATGCCGCATCCAATGATGACTTGAAAAAAGCTATGGATCGTCTTGAAAACACGTTAAGATTATTGGCATAACAATCCATGAAGATTGATTATTTCAGTAATAATATTTTTATTCAGGAATTTAAATTTATGTTCACTAAATTAGCGGGCTAAAATCGGAGTAAATATATGAAGAAAGACATCCATCCCAAATATAAGCTGGGGACAGTCCACTGTGCTTGTGGTAACACTTTCGAAGTGAAAATGACAGTTGATAAAATTAATGTTGAAATATGTAGCAATTGTCACCCATTTTTTACCGGTAAACAGAATTTAATTGACACTGCCGGTCGAATTGAAAAGTACATGAAAAAATACAATCTCAGCGAAAAAGATTTATAGAATCCAGGTTAAATTTTAAAAGGCGGTGCTATTGACAAATTAGCCCGCCTTTTATTTATTTATAATGAAAATCATTTTTAAAATTATCACCTTAATTGTCTCAAAATCCTCAATACTGGTGGGAGGACAGGCAGTCATTGAAGGCGTAATGATGAGAGTACCGGGAGCCTATGCAACTGCAGTAAGAGATCCTGAAGGTAAACTGCAAGTTGATCGACACAAATTTGTGTCCCTCACTGAAAAGTATGCCGTTCTGAAACTACCCTTCATTCGTGGAATTGTTTCTCTATTTGAAGCTATGAAAATAGGCATCGGTACGTTAAACTGGTCCGCCGATATATCTATCCCTGAAGAAAGTCAAGAAAAGGCAAATAAAAAACCCGGTGATAAATCATCTGGAAAAATCTGGGAGATAATTACTACTATTTTTGCATTATTAGTTGGGATGGGCATTTTCTTTGCCGCCCCTATTGGAATTACCAGCTGGCTTTTTGAAAAAAACAATGAACCATTTCTTTTCAACATCCTCTCAGGTATCATCCGTATCATTTTATTTCTAACTTATCTCGGGCTCATCTCGCTGATGAAAGATGTGAAAAGACTTTTTCAGTATCACGGTGCCGAACATAAAACTGTATACACTTTTGAAAACGGGAAACCATTAACTGTGGAAAATGCCAAAACCTTTCCCACACAGCATCCCAGATGTGGTACCAGTTTCATTTTTATCATCATGATAGTCGCCATTTTATTTTTTGCTGTTGTTGATACAATATTAATTGGGATATTGGGTGATTTAAAAATCTGGATGAGATTGGTTTTCCATTTACCATTGATCCCATTTGTTGCCGGTCTTGGATATGAAGTTTTGAAGATCACGGCAAAACATCGTGAGAATGTGATATTTAGAGCCTTCTCCCAACCTGGATTATGGCTGCAGAATATAACGACAAAAACCCCTGATGATGATCAACTTGAAGTAGCAATCCATGCATTAAAATGTGCTTTTGGCGATTCTCTGCCGGAATATGAAGGAAAGCAATATAAAGCGGACGCGATTGGTTAATGAAAGCTAAAATACAAAATATCCTGGATAAAATTTCCACGCTGATTGAACGTCTGAGTGAACCGAATATTGTTTCAGATATCAAAGAATTCACCCGTCTAAGTCAAGAGCATAATTCACTACTCCCAGTGGCTGAAAAAGGTAAAGAATATCTTAATCTTTTAGAGCAGTTGGATGAAAATGAAGAAATTCTTACTGGTGATGATGAAGAGTTGATTGAGCTGGCACAGGAAGAGCTGACTGATATTAAGGCTGATATTGTCAAATTGGAAGAACAATTAAAGGTTTTGCTCATTCCCAAAGATCCTGATGACAATAAAAATACAATTCTTGAAATCCGCAGTGGAACCGGGGGTGATGAAGCCGCTTTGTTTGCTGGGGATCTCTACAGAATGTATATGCGTTATGCTGAAAGACGAAGCTGGAAAACGGAGCTGTTAACCCTTAATGAATCTGAAGGTGGTGGCATCAAAGAAGCTGTCATCAGCATGATAGGAACCGGTGCATTTGGTAATCTAAAGTATGAAAGTGGCGTTCATCGTGTTCAAAGAGTGCCAGCAACAGAATCAAGTGGTCGACTCCATACAAGTGCTGCAACTGTTGCTGTCCTTCCTGAAGCCAAAGATGTGGATGTAAGCTTAGTTGATTCTGATCTAAAAATTGATACCTATCGGGCATCAGGTGCTGGTGGCCAGCATGTAAATAAAACAGAGTCAGCCATTCGAATAACCCATCTGCCCACAGGTTTGGTTGTTACCTGTCAGGATGAAACTTCACAGCATAAAAACAAAGACAAAGCTATGAAAGTACTCCGGTCAAGGTTATACGAAGTTGAGCAGAATAAAATAAATCAGGAAAGGGCATCAGTTCGAAAATCAATGGTCTCCACTGGAGACCGAAGTGCAAAAATTCGAACCTATAATTTCCCGCAGGGGAGAGTTACTGATCATCGTATAAATCTTACTCTTTACAAACTGAGTAATATAATTGATGGCGATCTTGCTGAAATTATAGAAGCACTCCAAATTGCTGATCTGAAAATAAAAATGGAAGAAGCATAAGTCTCACCCCCCTCTTTCCTTTCACTTTTTAAAAGAAACATCCAGCCAAATCAATGTAGTTTTCACTACTGATTTCATAAATAAAAATATTCATCCTGACTTCTAAAAAAATATATGAATGAAAATTCCGGAAAAACCTGGCGAGTAATTGATCTTATTAACTGGGGTGCTGATTACTTTAATTCCAAATCAATTACCAACGCAAGACGGGAAGTCGAGTGGTTATTATGTCATGTTTTAAATTGTGAACGGATCGATCTCTATCTTGAGTTTGAACAACCATTATTTGGCAAAGAATTATCCACTTTTAGGGCTATGGTATTGCGCCGTGTAAAAGGCGAGCCCTTTCAGCATATTATTGGCAAAGCACCATTTTACGGACGGGATTTTATCATTTCACCCGATGTTCTAATCCCACGGCCAGAGACGGAAATTATTATCGACATCCTTAAAGAGGATATTGAAAAAACAAGTGTCCTTGAAATTGGCACTGGCAGCGGCTGTCTTGCAATCACTATAGAACTAGAGGGTATATGCCATCAGCAGATAGCTACAGATATATCCAAGCAGGCTTTGACAGTTGCCAAATCAAATGCTGAAAAATTTAAAGTTAACGGCATATCATTTCGTTGTCATGATTTTTTAAATATGCCAATCACATCGCGCTTTGATGTGATCATTTCAAATCCGCCCTATATATCAGATCATGAACGACACACACTTGAAAGAACGGTTATTGACTATGATCCAGAAATTGCTCTGACTGATTATAAAGATGGATTTACATTTTACCGCCGTTTTGCCGATCAGGGTCATGACCTACTTAATCAGGATGGTTATATGCTCCTGGAATTTGGCGGGGATAACCAAGCTGATAATATAGAAGCCATCTTCACCGCCAGAAATTATCAGGTAAAATTTTATCCGGATTTACAAAATAATCTTCGCGTTGTAAAGGTAACAACATCCAAATGATTTTCTATATTGAAAGATTATATGCCTATATACAAATCATCAGGCCCCTGAATGTGGTATTCGGTGTATTATCTGTTCTCATTACTTTTGATCTTTTGGATATCGAATTCAATTTTATCTTTTTAATGTATCCATCGTTAATTGTCGCTTTATTTATTGCTGCCGCCAATGTCACCAATGATATATTCGATTTCCCCACCGATAAAATCAACCGGCCCAGGCGTCCTATTCCCTCAGGAAATATTCGATTGCCATATGCCGTGTTTTATGCATTTACCCTGTATACGGTTGGGATTATACTGACCTTTTATATAAACTCATTTTCCAGGATGATTGCGCTGGTAATAGTCCTGCCCCTTCTTGTATTATATACTCCAGTATTTAAAAAAATCCCCCTGATGGGTAATATGATCATCGGTTTGGTTCTCGGGTCTGTATTCATTTTCTCAGAAGTAGCTTTTACAGATTCACTGGGGAAAATGTGGATTCCCTTCTTATTGGCCTTTGGCCTTACCTTCATCAGAGAATTGGTAAAGGATATGGAAGATGTAGAGGGAGATACTGCCGCAGGTATATCCACATACCCAATGAAATTTGGCTTAGTGAAATCATTTTATATCCTGATAGCGCTGTCCACATTCCTTTGTGCAGGTGCCCTTATCCCATACTTTTTATCCATTTATGGATATCGATATTTTTTAGTTCTGATAACCGGGGTCGAAATTCCCCTCCT
>JABHXA010000024.1 GCA_018657495.1 Fidelibacterota bacterium | reverse complement strand
CTCATGAAATACAGAAATCAACTAAACAAAAAAGCAGCATGACTTCTTTGAGTGTCCAGTTTTTTGTAGGAAGTCCAGATTTCATCTCCAGGTTCAAAACCATCTGACGAATTAACATCAAGTTGAATCAAACCGGAACTATTGTTTCCGTTGATAATCGTTCGGACTTCATCCACGAGGTAGGTTTCACCTTCTGGAACCCATAGTGGTCCATCAGCACCGGTGCCGATAAGGGATTGACTAAACGAAATTGAAAATACGAGGATTGTGACAATTAAATTGGTGGTACTTGTCATCTTCATGATACACTCCTAAAATCATTATATGAGGTTGGTTTTGTTACGGTATTTTTACGCTGATTCACGTAAATATTGGGTTGCGTTCGACTGAAAAGATTAGAACATCCGCACATTCGTCAATTAATTCAGTGAAATTATGGTCATGAATCAGATGGGAAAGTAAAAACAAAATGGATTTAAAAGAAAAGGAATTAATCCTGATTTAAAAATAATTTTATCCTATATTCCTAAAAGCGATATTTAAGATTTCAAATATTAAATAGTATTATTCATAAAATTACATTGTCTGTATCGGAAAGATAACCGGATTGTCATCTGAGCAAATGCTGAGCCACCGAGAGGGATTTGCCATTCAGCCATTCAGGGATAAGCCTGGCAGTCTCTTAAATTAGATATGATTATACTACAACAGAAAGGTTTCTCATATGATATTTTGCCTTTATATTACCTATGACCAACCGTAATATACTGACATCTTTATGCTTGATAATTGTAAATGGGGTAATTAAATAATTGAACGTCTTTTTATGGTTAAACTACCAATATTAAAGCGACGAAAACTCTAACCTATGGATAAATAACAGAGATTAAGATGAGGTCATTTTCTTATGGGTCTTTATCATAAATTGGTAGGCGGATTCATAATCATTATCTATTTCGCCATCCAGTATGGCTTCTTCGATGGCTTTTTTTATTTTTCCTACTAAAGGTCCTTCAGTTAATTTCAGATCATTCATGATGACATCCCCCCGTACCGGTGATTGAAATGATCTCATTTCATCCCTGAGTTTTACATCCTGCATCAATTTCTCAACAAGATCAAAGTTTGATATATATTTTTTAACTTTTTGATGATTTTTCGTTGTGATATCAGCGCGACAAAGGATCATTAGATCGTCAACAAATTCCCCTGCTTCAAACATGACCCGGCGAACAGCACTGTCACTTATTTCACTTTTTGCCAGAGCAATTGGTCTTAAGTGAAGTTTTGTCATTATCATAAGATAATCTCGAAGTTCGTTTGATAATTTCATCCGTTTGGCAACTTTCCTCAACATCCGCCGGCCAATTTCATCATGACCATGGAAAGACCAACCCTTGGTTTTTGAAAAACTCTTTGTTACCGGTTTGGCGATATCATGAACCAATGCCGCGAACCTAATTTCCATCTTATCGGATAATTTCGCTGCATTGTCGACGACCTGTAAAGTGTGAATAAATACATCTTTATGACCTTTGCCATTTATAAACTCAACGCCGGACATGACATCCAATTCAGGGAAAGCCAGGGCGAGTAATCCTGTTTCCTTCATATAGTAAAACCCCTTACTTGGGACATCGGATCGCAGCGTTTTGATAATTTCTTCTGTTATTCTTTCACACGAAATAATACTCAGTCGATTCTTCTGACGCATTATACTCTCGTAGATATCGGAGGCAATAGAAAAATCCAGCTGGGCAGAAAATCGCGTTGCCCTCAACATCCTCAGCGGATCATCACTGAAAGTATCATCCGGATTAAGGGGGGTAATCAAAACCCCCTCTTTTAAATCATCCATCCCGTTAAATGGGTCTTCCATATCTCCGTATGTTTCAGGAGCCAGTGAGACCGCCATGGCATTGATGGTAAAATCACGACGGGAGAGATCCTCTTCAACGCTGGCAGATCTGACCTCTGGCTTTCGGGATTGTGGGTTGTATGTCTCCGTACGTGAAGTCGCCACTTCAATTTCTATCCCGTTATAAGGGATAAATGCAGTCTTGAATTTTTCATAAATCACTACCTGTCCAGCATTCAAAACCCGGGAAAGTGATTCGGCGAACTTTATACCGTCCCCTTCAACCATGAGATCGATGTCTTTGTTATTTCTTTTTAGAAATAAATCCCGGACATAACCTCCCACAAGGTAGACCCCATAACCCATTGATTCACCCAACTCACCAGCCGTTTTAAAAATTTTGGAATGAGCGGAATTTTTATCTAATAACTGAAAAATATTCCTCATCATGGTGTGAATATTAAAATTTCCCTGAAAATTATTTATACTTAATTCATCAGATTCACTTTTTTTTACAGAAATAAGGAATGCATTCAGAGGAGAAGTGTTTATTTAAATTACATCTGTTTAATTAATGGACATTATTTTTACGGTGAATCTTAAGGTCACTAATAAGGCTGTTTATTCAATTGGAGAAAAGACTATTTTGACAAGATTTTTTATCAAATTTCTTTTAATTAAGGGATGGATATTTTTGGCAATTATCTCTCTTGAGTATATGGATATTTATCCTTTTATTGAGGGATATTTAATCGTTAACTTTATAAGTTTAATTAATGGGTAAGTATAATACTGTGACAAAGAAAATTATTATTATTTTTATAATCCTGGCAATGGCAATGTTGATGTATCAATGTTCTTCAGATGAAGACTCATTTGTTCTGCCAATGGAAAATCCAGATACAGCTTTATTTATTACAAATTTTATGACCTCGAATCTTGAGCTGGAGTCTGGAGGAGATACTTGTATTGTATCGGCAATTATAGTTGATGCTAGCGGCAGTCCTATAGAGGGGGTGAAAGCATTGTTTGAGCCATGGGCAAATAATGGAAATCCCTCTGGAATCATCAGTTTTGCAGATGATCTCGAATATGCCTTATCGGATACCAACGGCCTGGTTTACGGGACTTACAGCACTCCATCGGATAATTATGGCGATTTTGAAATCCATGTTGTTTCTGGTGCTCTTTCAGATACGGTAAGTATTAAGGTCATCCCAATAATAACAAGCATTCAATTTTCAACAAGCAGCATTTCTTTGCTGGGTGATGGAGAAACCACATTTGAGGTAAGTGCACGACCCATAAGCGCCGTTGGCGATGTTGTGGAAATTGGCGTCAATTTTACCACAGATAACGGATATGTTGAAGACGATATTGCCTTTACTGACTCCACGGGTTATGCCCGCACAATTTTACATAGTATCTCAACCAACCTCGATATCTCTTCCTTTTTAAGATGCTGGATAGATAATAACGAAAATATAAATGATAGTACTGTAGTGAATTATCTCGGTATAACTGTTGAAGTCTCAGCAGGTTCTGAGACAATTGAGTCTGAAAATGACAGCACCCTAATAACAGTATTATTAAGGGAAACCACAAGTACCAGACCCATTGAAGGAAAGACTATAAGCTGGTCCTCCACAATGGGAAATGTTGGGGTTCAGACGGTGACGGACATCGAAGGAATAAGTCAAACATATTTATCCAGCAACGGATTTGCCGGGTCGGCACAAGTTACAGCCGATATCGGTCATGGTCTCAATGCTTCCACTCAGGTTGGTATTGTAAATGATAGCTCTGATGCAAATGAAATCACACTTCAACTGAGTAATTATAGTATTCTTGCCAATGGCTCTGATTTTATCAACATAACTGCAATGGTTAGAGATCAGTCGGGTAACGGCATGGATGGAATTGGTATCAATATGGCAAGCAGTTTTGGTACTATTTCTTCCTCTAATGGTGTTACGGATGTGAATGGTGAAGTATCATTTGAGCTCATGAGCATGATCAGTATCAACGATGTCATATCTACTCTATCAGTTGAGATAGATGGTAACAGCAGTATATTTGCAAATGCAGATGTTCAGTTTCGAGGAATCTCACTTGAAATTATTGATCCGGAAGAACCATCTATGGATTGTGATGGTGAGAGCGCTATGGATATTACCATAAGATTAATGGAAACCTCCTCTCAGAATCCAATCGTTGGCGAGGAAATACTCCTTAGTTCCAGTTTGGGGACTATCGATACCCTGGTGGTTACAAATACCCTTGGACTTGCCACAGCAACCCTTACATCGATAATGGATGATTGTGGTCTTAGTCAGATCACGGCCATTCTTGGTAATGGTGAAATTTCAGATGATCTTGAAATTACTTTTGTACTTCTTAATATCTCCAATATTGTATTTAGCGGTGTGGCCGAGAGCATTCTTAGTGATGGCATCTCAACAGATACATTAATGGTTACAGCTTTTAATGAAACCGGGGGTACTGTACCTGATGCTTTAATCAGACTAACAACCGATGCCGGTTTATTCCCCGGTGAATTACAGCAAGTTGATTTGATTACTGATCCTGAAGGTGAAACATCCATAATCCTCACCAGCCAACCGGGGTTTATGGATTTTACAGCTCACTTAACAGCAACATCAATTGATAATGAATTGGTTGACGATTCTGAAACAATCATTTTTCGCGGCATAACCCTGACATTGACCCCTGAAGATGATACAATGATAGCCAATGGTTTGACTTCAAATACCATTCAAGTCCAAATCAAAGAAACAACTAATGGAAATCCCCTTGTTGATAAATCAGTGAATTGGGCTACCAATCTTGGTATCATTCTACAATCCGACATTACTGATATAACCGGGTCGGCCTCAGCCACACTCCTATCAGAAGATGGTATCCTCGGGACAGCCACTATCTCGGCTACCTATGGTTTATTGAATCCCGCTACAACTACGGTAGAATTTATTGATCCACCTCCACCTTCCAATATTTCATTGTCGTGGGAATTAGGTGGGTCTGATGGTGGAACCAGCAGCATCCTGTTAAATGTATTACTCACGGATTCAAATTCAAATCCCGTTGAAAATTTTGAAGTTGATTTTTCTATAGACCCGAGTAATATCGGTAGTATTAGTCCATCCTCAGATCTCACAAATGAAAGTGGTCAGGCTCAAGTTATTTTTACCTACCCTATTGAAAATAGTCAATTGGATGCTACATTCACTGCAACTGCTGGAAGCATCAGTGATAACCTTTCCATCACTTTGCCATAATGAGATACAACTATATGAATCATCTTAAGTATATATTGACTCTCATATTTTTGTCAACAATCTGTTTATCACAAATTGAGTACACTTATACCGGTGTAACATATTTCCAGGCCCATAATAAAATCGGTGATATTAAAATGGATGTTACCGGTGTTGAACTGAGCTGGAATTATCTTGCCGGTAGAGGAATTAGTGGTGGACTTGGTCTTGGTGGAACGGATCTGGTCATCCAGCCCAGATTTGATGATCCCAATTATACATACACCGATCTCAAAAGTAATGGCAGGTTTGCCGCCAATTTTTATATTACAAAGAATTTGGGAATATTTTACCTCTCAACAGGGATTAAATATTATGGAATTGCCGGAGATATGGAAACCAAGATCGATCCAGACCAGTCGGTATCCGAGTTTGATAAGTTTGTACAGGAAAATAATTATCGTTTTTATGAATTTCCTATAGCCCTCGGAGTACATGTTGATTATTGGCTTATCGGCTTAAGTGTCGGTATTCATCGCTCAACATATTTCAGTCATCATGAGTATACTGAGTATATTTATCAGGGGCTGTCAAATGTTGAAGTGGACAGTAGATCATATACTTTCAATGAAAAAGATGAAAACTCATATATTGATTTATTATTTTCCATAAATATTACAGAGGCTACTCAATTCAAAATTCAATATTCATTTCCCTATATCGAGGGAGATTTAAAATCTGGCATGGAAGATGCAGATCGAAATGAGGTACGAATATTTTTTGGTCAAATTTTTAATTGATCAGCGAAAAAATTTAACAATTAACAAATGAATAAGAAATAAACAAGGAGTATTAAGGATGAAATACTTATTTACACTATTAACTGGAATTTCAATGATATTTTCTGCTACCATCAATGTGCCGGCGGATCAAGCAACAATCCAGGATGGAATTAACGCCGCGTCAAACGGTGATGTCGTTCTTGTTGCACCGGGTACCTATGTGGAAAATATTGACTTCAATGGGAAAAATATTACCGTCACATCCACCTACGACCCCGTAACTGATTTATCCGGATCATTAATAGAAACCACCATCATTGACGGAAATAATGACGGCAGCGCAGTTGTATTGAATAGCGGCGAGGATAATACCGCCGTACTTTTTGGTTTTACCATAATAAATGGTTATGCCTTTAATGGTGGCGGCATATATGTTCATGGAGCAGACCCCACTTTCCAATATTTGATTATCGCTGAAAATAATGCATATTTCTCGGGAGCCGGTGTTTATTGTCTGAACGCCACTACTTCATTTTCAAATGTAACAATTGCTAATAACGAAGCGGGAGATTTTGCTGGCGCCATTGACAGGGTTAATTCTACTGTAACCATAACCAATTCCATTTTATGGGATAACTTACCAAACAGTTTGGCGAGCAATTTTTTAAATGTCAGTTATTCAACTATTGAGTCCCCTGAAGACTCAGTTTATACCGGTACAGGTAATTTGAACGAGGATCCATTATTTGAAGACAGCACAGCCCCGGTTTTTGACTACTATCTCCAGGGTGCCAGTCCCTGTATTGATGCGGGGAATGGTTTTGATTTCTATGTGACCAATTTTGAGATGGGTGCCCTTGTATTTGGTCCGACAACAGGTTGTATGGATAATACAGCCTATAACTATGATGCTGGTGCAACTGTCCCGGCTACATGTCAGTATCAACCAGTTGCCAATAATGTCAGTGAGACAGTAAGTGAAGATAACGCCCAGGTTATATCATTTGATGCTACAGATGGAAATGGCGGTGATGTTTTGACGTACTCTGTTGTCATCGATTCAATCAATCAAGGAACAATTGTTATGGCAGATCCCACCTCAGGGGATTTCATTTATACCCCTGATCCTGATTTTTCTGGATTTGGTTTTATATCGTATACTGTTACTGATGATAGTAATTTTCTCATGCCGGATGGCAGCAATGCCGGACTCCTTGAAGATAGTGCTATAATTACCATTAATGTTACTCCTGTTAATGATCCACCTATTCTAGCTCCAATCGGCAACATTAATATGACATTTAACGAGCCTTATAATTTGACGATTAATGTTACTGATCCTGATAACCTTAGTTTTGGTATTCTTGCAGAAACTACCTCATCCTTTCTCGATTTGAATACAGATAATTTGCCGTTGGTTGTTATTACGCCGACTAATTTTTGGGGTGGAACCGGTGATGTTACCATAACAGTAAACGATGCCTCCGGCGCTACTGATAGTGAAACATTTACTGTTACCCATATGCCTACAGGAGAATTTGCCACATTTTCATTTGGAAGCCTTGATTATAGTAATCATGTCATCCCCATCATGATGGATAATCCCATGCCGATTGCTGGTTTTGAATTTCAGGTTTCACCAGAAGTCATAACCCTTGCCTCAGTTTACGGCGGAAGAGCATCAGATTTAGGATGGATTTCCAATATCGATCTTCAAAGTAACATCGTACTTGGTTTTATGACCACAAATCTTCCACCAATCCCACCAGCTGCCCCCGGTGATACTGCCCTTACATTCCTCTCATGGAATCAGGGTGAATGGTCAGGAGGACCGGAAATTTGTATAGAAAATATTATCTTATCTGATACACTTGCCCAAAATGTCGTTGCCGTTATTGGCTCCTGTGTCACCTACCCCTATACCAGTGATGTGAATCAGGATGCTTCCATAGATGTATTGGATATTGTTGAAGTAGTCAATTTTATTTTTGGTACAGTACCAAATGCATTTCAGCTTTGGGCGGCGGATTCAAATGAAGATGAACTCGTTAATGTCATAGACGTAGTTTATATTGTGCAGGTCATATTGGGGATTATTGTACCAAGAGATGATCCTCTTTCCTCCTCTGAGATCTATTTTGAAAATAATCAGTTTATGGTCAAAAATCCAGGCAGTATTGCCGGAATTGAAGTTGATTACAGTGGTCAATTGACTATTACAAATAACTACTTGCCTGAAAATTGGGAAGTCCACCAGACAAATAACAAACTGCTAATATTCAATTTTGGTGATGAAACTCTTTCATCCGATCATCTCTTTGATTTTGATGGTAATTTTGAAATCACCTCAAATATCCTGGCAGGTTATAATGGAAATTCTATTTCAGCCGAGGTAATTGGATTACCCCTTACTTATTCTCTAAATCCGGCATATCCGAACCCATTCAACCCGGTTACAAATATCAATTACTCAATCCAGAATGGTACCGATGTACAAATTGTCATTTATGATATTCTCGGCAACCAGGTTGATCTACTTGTAAATGATTTTCAAACTGCTGGAAATTATGCAGTCAATTGGGATGCAAGTGAATTTGCCTCAGGCGTATACCTGGTAAAAATGTCTGCATCCAATTTCGTACAGACACAAAAACTTATCTTATTGAAATAATAAAAATTAAATACCCCCCGTTAATTTTAATGGGGGGTATACCAATTTAATAATTCGTCATATCGAATATCATAACAGACAATTATGAAAATATTCTCCTATCTTTTCCTCATATCCAATATGGTATTGGGGTCTATTCTCAATGTACCCGGTGATTATTCTTCCATCCAGACTGGTATTAATGCAGCTGTCAATGGCGACACTGTTTTAGTGCAGGCTGGAGAATATTTTGAGAATATCAGTTTTTCCGGTAAATCAATTCTTGTCACCTCAAATTATATATCAAGCTACAATAACAGTGATATCACCGAAACCATTATAAACGGAAGTGCCCTGGCAACCGTCGTCACCTTTAATTCCGGTGAAGGAAACGAATCAGTATTACAGGGTTTTACAATTACAAATGGTTCTTCCTATAATGGTGGAGGCATCTATTGTTCAGGAGCCAGTCCTACCCTAAAACATCTGCTGATCACTGATAATCATGCCAATTTCAATGGTGGTGGTTTGATAGGATATTTTGATTCTCACCCAAGACTTATATCGGTAACAATTATCGATAATACAGCTAACTCAAATGGCGGTGCAGTATACCTCTGGGAGTCAGAAATCATTTCAGTAAACTCAATATTCTGGAATAATCTCCCCCAGGAAATATACTTTAATGACAATGGAGCATTTAATTCTGTTACTATTTCTCACTGTAATGTCATGGGCGGTGCCGATGATATTGTCACAAATGGTAACGGCTCGATTGACTGGCAGGATGGAAATTTAAATATTGATCCAGGCTTTCAGGATTATGAGTTATCCAATTTTCAATTGTCAAATGAATCGCCCTGTATAAATATGGGTATACCGTTATTTTCATATAATTTTGAAATCGTTATTGATCTCGATCCATCCGAATACGATGGAGAGTTCCCCGATATGGGAGCCTTTGAATTTATCGCAATATATGGATGTACTGATGTAAATGCCTTTAATTATGATCCATTTGCAAATATTGATGATGGTTCATGTATTTTTATTTCAGGCTGCACAGATGAAACAGCCGGTAATTATAATCCCGACGCTTACATCGATGACGGAAGCTGTGAATACGCCCCGGTTATCAGCGATATCGAGGCCTTGTTTATCGATGAGGATACTTCACTTGAACTGTCCCTCACCATAATTGATTTGGACAGTGAGACCATATTTGTATCTGCTTCAAATGATACTACTGCGGTGAATGTTTGGGTGGATGGCAATGTTTTACATGCAGTACCCGAAGCAAATTGGAATGGGACTACAAATATCACAGTCTATGCCTCTGATACTGTTTATGAGGATATTGAATTATTTACACTTACTGTTACACCAGTTGTAGATGAACCGGTTATGATCCATCCTGGGAATCAGTCAATCAATGAGAATTCTTCACTGCAGATTATATTACAGGCCATTGATGATGATGGTGATTTCTTGACATTTTCAACTGAAAGTATTACTGAAGAACTCAATCTTTTCCTCTCTGTCGATACATTAACAGTTGTACCTGATCCAAATTGGTATGGGGCAGCATCCATAACAATATCCGTTTCAGATGGATTATTTACTGACACGGTCATATTTGAATTAACGGTAATGTCTCTGTTTGATGACATATTTGTCAATATTGGTGAACTCACATTGGATTCAAATAAAGTTGAAATTATTATTGATAGTGAAACTGATATACTTGGATTCCAGATGATGATCAACGGTGATAATTTGGTCATTGATCATATTCGCGGCGGTTGGGTAGATGAGTTTGGATTTATTATTCAATTTGATTCAGAGACTGGATTACTGCTGGCATTTTCACCCCTTGGTGAATTTCTTCAGGCAGGAAGCGGGTTACTATTCAATCTTTATTTTGAAGGATGGGGAAACCCTGAATTATGTCTTGGAGACATAGTATTTACTCAGTCTAATGGAAATGAAGCAAATGTTATCATTGGTGACTGCCTGCTCATAGAATTCCCCATTGGAGACATGAATGAAGATGATGACATTGATATCCTGGATGTCGTAACTCTGATAGAAATTGTTTTGTCAGGCGGAAATGGAGACTCGTTTCAAATGTGGGCTGGAGATTTAAATCTCGATGGAGAAATAAATATTACCGATATAGTTATTATGGTTCAGATTATATTGGAATCAGTTTAGCCCACAAATACTTAATATTTTTCTGCTAAAAAAACAATTCCTCCACATCCTGAACTTTCTATATTGCATTCTCTGAATTTTATCCATCGCTAAAGTCATTATCATCAAACATTCTGAGAACCGTACCGTCAAAACTTGCATAATATAAATTTTTTGTCGATTGAGCAGTTTGCATATTGCCTGATTTATCTATAGCGATAAGACCAAATTGCCCATTTTGATACTCAGCCTGTTTCATCAACTCAGATACAGCATTCTCAAGTGTAAAACCAGAATCTGTCATGGTAATCACTCTTGGTGCAGCGGCGATGTTTACAATATCCTCTCCGATCCCCGTCATGGTGATTCCAGCAGATTGGGATACATAATTTCCCGCCACCGTAGAAGAATCGGAAACCCGACCCGGTATTTCACCACCAGTACCACCTGTAGAGGTGCCGGCACAGATAATGCCTTTTGAATCCAATGCCACAATTCCAACTGTGCCCGTTTTACCTTTCTGGTTTTTGTTAAACTGAGCCAGCCTCTCTTCTGTTATGGGATTATAAAAGGGGAAACCATTCGTTCTGGCAAATTCAGTGGCCTTCTCACCGGCCAGCACTTTGTTATTTTGAGATGCCAATAACTCAGCCAAATCTATTGGATACTGGATATCCTCCACATTCACCACCGCTGAGAATATATTATCTGAATTATCCATGATTGCAGCGGACATTCTTGAGACGCCATCAGCCTGGATTTTACTACCGGTTCCGGCGTTAAAAATTGGATAATCCTCAAGCAATTTTACACCGTAGATCACCGCTTGCCTTGCACCTTTCTCTTGGAGCACAGAATATGTTTTCTTGATTATCGATTTAAGAACATTCGATATTTCTTGCTCACGGGAGAGACCGAATGAGATATTGCCTGCCCCTCCATGCAGAATTAACCGGTTAGCGGACATTACCCACCATTAATTATCATATTTAGAATTATTATTATATCCTGGATATTTATTATTCCATCTGTATTTACATCTGCAGCATAAAATTGAGCCTGAGAAAGTTCATAGGTATTTAATATCACACTTACGGCAAGTACAAGATCCTGAATATTGATGGCACCATCCTGGTTTATGTCACCGGAAATATAAGAAAATTGATCCAGATAATTGATGACCTGTCTTATCGTCTCTTCAGTGGCAAGTCTTGCCGTAGCCACATCAATCAGTCCACCCACATGAACATGACCTGCAGTGATACATGGATTCTCACCATAACCATTCAGATCACGATACCAAACACCATGATATCCCATAAATTCAGATACAAAATGTCCTGGATCACCATTCACATCAATATAGGCATTCAAACCAATATTCATATCGGATACTGCATCAACAATCTCGTTCGTTGGTAAATTGGAATTTCGTAAAAAATAAGATGCTTCATCTTCATCTGGCGGATTAGGCGTTGGCATATACGGAGAAGAATAATCACCTATCCAATTTGTCCGGTTATAGAAGTTGTATTCCAATTCCCAACTATGGTCAATGAAACCTCTGCTGAAGGTGATGACAGCTATTGGCACATTCTCTTCTGTTATTGGCCAGTAGTCATTAGATGTATCCTGATAATCTACTTCAATATCGCCATAACCCTGACCACAGTTGTCGCAGTCAGGATCGGCAAATGAAGGAAAATAACTGACAACATCAAATCCTCTTTCTTCCCAGTCATCCCCCTGCCATCCACCGGGATTTAATTCAGGATTTTGACTAAAATGGCGAACCATTTCGTTTGTTGGTGGCCAATAACCGGTAAGAAGTATTATAGGTAGTTCGCGATTGTTATTCTTTTGATAATAGTTATCCTGCCCGGACTGATTTATTACCTTTTTATGTTCAGATACTTTTTCTACTATCACATCAATTTTAGTTAGAATTGAAATATCCATGGTATATCCAGGGGGGAAATCGATTTCTAATAGAAATGAACTGGTGGAAAGATGTCCGATAGTATTGCCTTGAATTGCTGAATCGTGATGAATGGTAAATGGACCAACATAGGTCCCTGATTGAGGAATTCGATAATATACTTTTGCCTGATTTTCCAGCTGGGTATCATCCAGGGATACTTCAATAGAGTAGGTATCATCGAATTGAAAATACATCTGCCAGACCAACTGTTTATCATATTCCAACCACATACCATTTGAAAACAGCACTTCTTTATGCAATTTTGGTTGATTTCCAAAGTAAAGACTTTGAACTTCACCAATATGGGTTATTTCTCCAAGCGGCGGCTCGAATGGTGTTACCTGTGCCATTGCAAGTGTTATTAAAAAACTTAATCCAGTAATTGCTTTATATATTTTCAAGTTTTTCTCCCCTATATGTGCTGGAATTTTACAATTAATATTCTATAACCTAATATTGGAATAAATTGCATTCTAGATTTCTTTGCACTAATTATTTAGTAACCAGCTAAGAATACACTATAAAATAAATATTGTATTTGTCAGTTGATTCTTGTCAACCATTTAAATAGTTTCTACTTTTGATGCTTCAAAAACCGCACCTTTTTTACGAATTGAACTTATGACAAGTCAAAATAATATTAAAATTGAAAGTCTGGGTATTTATTTACCTGAAACCGTTCTGTCAACAAGCCAATTGATGAGTCAATGCCGACATCTGCCATCCTGTGATCTTGAACAAATAACCGGGATCCATGAACGAAGAATGGCTGATGGTGAGTATGCCTTGGATTTAGCCGTAAAATCTGCTAACAATGCCTTAAAGATGTCACAATACTCAGTTGAAGATTTGGACATGATAATCTGCACAAGTATATCAAAGTATCATGATCAGGATAAAGTAAGTTTTGAACCCTGTACAAGTATGATGATCAGAGAAAAAATTGGCGCTGTAAATGCAATTACATTTGATATAACCAACGCCTGCGCCGGTATGTTTAATGGGATTTATATCATGGAGAGTTTTATTAAATCCGGGGCTATAAAACGAGGCATGGTGGTTAGCGGTGAATATAACATGCCCTTGGTTGATACTTCTACAAAAGAGATAAAACATAGTTTCGACAGGCAGTTGGCCACATTGACATTGGGTGATGGCGGTGCTGCCTTAATTCTGGATTCAGCGGATAATGACAAATATGGTTTACACCAATTGGATTTAATCACTGGGGCAAAACATAATCATTTTTGTTATTCTAAACCTTCCACACATGGATCCGGGGCAACACTCATGACAAAAGCCCGGGGACTGCAAAGGAAGGGAGCAGAACATTTTCCTTTTTATCTAAAGAAAACCGTAGATAATAGCGGCTGGACCATGGATGATATTGATTATGGTATTGCTCACCAGGTTTCTGTAGGTGGTATTAAAAAAGGCGTAAAAGTTCTCAATAAATTTTTAGGGGAAAAAATTAAATTCCCCTTTTTACACAATGTCGAGAAATTTGGCAATACTACATCCACCAGTCATTTTATTGTCCTTCATGAATTCCTCCTGAATAATACGGTGAACAAAGACCATAATTTACTTTTTGTCAGCGGTGCATCCGGGATTGTCATTACCCACGCCACATATACAATGGACGATCTTCCCCAGCGTTATGTTAGCACATTTGGGACAGCCTAAACTATAATGAGAATCAGAATTGAAAGTATGGGCATGAGTTATCCCAGAAAAAAAATATGGGAAAAAGGATCACTGGCCCATGCCGTCCATGCCGGTTCGAGATGCCTAAAAAACTCTCATTATAATCCGATGGATGTAGAAGTACTCATCAACTCTGGTATCTACCGTGATGAGCATTATGCCGAACCAGCTTTTTCGACTTTTATACAAAAGAAGCTTGGTATAAATACTGATTTTCAAGGCCGAAGGACATTGTCTTTTGATTTGCAAAACGGTGCCAGCGGTATGCTTAATGGTATTCATATTTTATCAAATTTAATTTCTACTGGTAGAATAAATACTGGCATGGTCATCTCCAGTGAAGCCAATACGGATAAAAAACCCGACCCAAATTATCACTATGCCAATAGCGGTGCAGCTGTAATATTGGACCTATCGCCAATTTCTCAAATTGGGTTTGGAAATTTTGTATTCAAATCATTTGATAAATATATCCACCTCTATAGTTCATTTGTCAATTTGACCCAAAAATATGGCCGCCTGTTTATTAAGAAAAAGAATGAGCTTGAAGATGCCTATCTTGAATGTGCACAATCTGTTATCAAAGAATTGTTGGAATTGGAAAACCTAAATGCCAATGATATAGATTTTATTATTCCATCACAAATTAGTGAATATTTTTTGAATAAGCTCCCTGAGAATATTCATTTTAATGCGGAAAAAATTATTAACCTTACTCATAAATATACCGACACATTTACAACCTCTATATTTCTTTCTTTAAGGCATCTGATGGAAAAGAAAATTATAAAACCCGGACAGACCGCTATCTTCTTAACCGTTGGTGCCGGGATAACGATTGGCGCTTCAGTATACCATTTTTAGAATCTTTACATCTTGAGAGTATTATCGCGTCATTCATTTGCATTAATCTGTTATGTCATCGTTTCAGCGGCATTTATCACTCAAGGATTAGTCTATTATTTCTCTGACCATCTTATGACTTACCACATGACTATACTCAATACCGATTGGGATAACTTATCAGCAAACTCACAGCATTTGATTTTATCATTTCAAAAAGGCAGTGGTATTGGGGCGTTTTTCACCGGTATACTTATGCTGATAATTTCTTTAATTCCTTTTAGAAAAAAAGAACAATGGGCAAAATGGACATTAGCCGCTGTTGGCATTGCTGGAATTACCCCTCTATTTTTATTGACCAAATCATTAAATGCCGTAAGCGGCATAATGACACCGTATCCCCTTGTCCTTGCCCTTCTGGTCATTTTGGTCATTGGATTTTTACTATCCCTTCAACATGACTCAACATCTATTAACTAATTTATTGGCTACAAAGTGAAAAAAAATATTCTCAAAGATCCTATGTTCAGATTTCTCACCCTCACCACCATTGCATCCGGTGTTGGTTTTCAGGCCTGGAGGACATTATTTAATAATTTTTCAGTTGAAGTTGTTAATCTTGAAGGTTACCATATTGGGGTCATCCAGTCTGTTCGTGAGATCCCCGGTTTTCTGGCCTTGCTTGCCATATTTCTATTTCTAATCATAAAAGAACATAGAGTATCTGCCCTGTCAGTTATGACCCTCGGTCTTGGTGTAGCACTTACAGGTTTTTTTCCATCTTATCCCGGACTGATATTTACCACAATCGTGATGAGCTTTGGTTTTCACTATTATGAAACAACCAATCAATCCCTCACTCTACAATATTTTGATAAATCTACCTCACCATGGGTATTCGGAAAATTCCGCAGTTATTCTGCAGCCACAAATATTATTGTCGGACTTATTATTTTTGGCGCCACATTGATTCTCAATTATCAAACTATCTATCTTATTTTTGGATTATTAGTTTTGCTTGTTGGAGCCTGGGCTCTAAATCAAAATCCAACCCGACAGGATCTGACACCACAGCACAAGAAGATGATTTTCAAAAAAAGATATAGCCTCTATTATTTTCTCACATTTATGGCTGGAGCAAGAAGACAGATATTTGTCACATTTGCAGTTTTTCTCCTGGTTTGGAAATTTGAATTCAGTATTCAGGAAATTACCATCCTGTTTGTCATCAACAATATCATTAATTATTTTCTCAGCCCACTAATTGGAAAAGCAATTATCAGGTTTGGAGAGCAAAAAGTTTTATCTCTGGAATACTCCAGTTTGATTCTGGTCTTTATAGGATATGCCACAGCAGAATCTAAGATGTTTATCGCAGTATTGTATATCCTCGATCACATTTTCTTTAATTTCTCAATAGGGATCAGAACATATTTTCAGAAGATAGGAGCGCCAAATCATATAGCACCCAGCATGGCTGTAGGATTTACTATCAATCATATCGCCGCCGTTGTTATACCAGCATTAGGCGGACTGGCATGGATTATCGATTATCGAATCCCATTTTATTTTGGGGCTGGTATGAGTTTAATATCTCTTATTGCTACCCAGTATATTACCTCGAGTATACAAAAAGCAGAAAATCATCAAGTAGCCAATATATCATAAAAATATGATAAATCTAAATGATAGGGTACTTACTGGCTTTTAACGTTTTTTATTGCAATATCAATATTCCGTTTTAATCCTTCAAATTTTGTTCTCTTAACGGGACTTCCCTTAAATAGCTTTTTAAATTCTTCTGGGGTTAAGTCTCCCCATTGTTTTAAATCCGTATTATGGATATCGTGACGGGGCAAGAACCCTTCTTCATTGGTAATTTTTTGCAACTTAATATTCCATGGACACACCTGCTGACAAATATCACAGCCATATATCCAATCCCCCATCTCAGTTTCTAATTCTGATGCAATTGATCCCCGATGCTCAATTGTCAAATATGAAATACATTTATTTGCATCAAGTACATATGGAGATGGGAAGGCATCAGTGGGGCAGGCATCAAGACATGCCGTGCAGGTACCGCAATGGTCTGCCTCAAATGGCGGATCATAATCCAACTCAATATCCAACATCAACTCACCAAGAAATACCCAGGAGCCAAAATCCCTGGTGATAATATTTGTGTGCTTGCCAATCCATCCCAATCCTGCCTGTCTGGCCCAGATTTTATCCATTACAGGTGAAGTATCTACGCAAACACGATATAACACATCAGGATAATCCTGCTGTACTAAAGCGAGTAATTCAAATAATTTTCGTTTGAGTATTGAATGATAATCTTCACCCCAGGCATAATTTGATATTTTGCCAATATCATTTGAATCCGGTGCCTGCTGCGGGAAATAATTGACTGCAATTGATATTACGGATTTCACCTCTGGAAAATATGATAATAAGTTAACTCTTTCTTCTTTCCTTCTTTCAATCCAAGCCATTGAGGCATGATAGCCGTTGTCAAACCAATTTTTTAGATTGACTCTATCAGATTCCAATTGATTTGGTTTGGTAATTCCCAATTTTGAGAAACCAATTGTATGTATTGATCCTTTGATTTTATCGGTAATAGACATTTCCATTTTTAAACCATTTTTACGTACTTACTTCAACAGCATTATTTTCACCATGTCTGATTCCCCAAATCTAGAAAGCCTGGCAAAATAGATACCTGATGCCATTTGAGTTGGATTCCAACTTACCTGGTATTCTCCGGAATAATAAAATTCATCACTTAATAATATATCAACTTCCCGACCAAGCAAGTCATAAATTTTTAAGGATAAAATCGTATCACTTTCGAGATCAAATTTAATGGTGGTATTAGAGTTGAATGGATTTGGATATATCCCGTCAATTCTAAATTCAGTAGGAAGAAGTGAGACTCCAGCTTCAACGGAATTGCCACTTTTATCAGAAATAAGGACTTCTGAAATTACAAGATTTCCATCGTATAAGAAGAAAGGGTTTCGACCGATTAATGATGATTCCTCGATGGAATATATGATGATGATTCCTTCATTATATTCAAAATTTAGACTCTCATCTACTAATCCTGTCAGATTTAGTCCCGGTGCTATTGATAGTTGTATCCCGGCAATGTCAATATCAGAATCGAGAAACACCGTATTTTCATTTATTAAAATTGATGCATAGACTGGGATTTCCGAAATACTTATCTCATAACCCATAATCTGGTTGATCATATTTACAAGATCAAAAATATTGATCACTCCATCCAGATTAAAGTCAATCCTTGATAATACCTGGTCAGGCAGCGGATAGACACCGAATAGAAAATTAATCGCCAATTCAATATCTATTGCATCTGTGGCATAATCACTATTCATATCATATGGCAGCCTTGTCACTGGCATTATATGCTGGATATTGATATCTTCCTCGCTCCAGACAAGATCATTGCCATTGCCGACTATCACCTCATATTCATGATTTTCTGATGCGCGCCAAACACGAATAACCATCGGATTACCATTAATCCACCCTGAGTATTGACCGTAATCGTCATCCCCATCATCACAGAAATCCATTGCTCCATAAGCGGTGATATGGAGAGGTCCACCCTGCCAAACACCGGCACCTACTAGTATCTCACCATAATTATCATCACAATCACCGGTATTTATTTGTCCATTGTAATCGAATAATCCAATCTCATCACCTATATCAACACCGCCAATAACATCTTCAACCAAAATAACTGGGAAGAAACCATAACCTGTCGTGTCCGAAAACTCCAGGTATTCATTTTCAAAACCATTGATTACATTTGTAAAATGCTGAAGCTGAAGTTCAATTAATGACCGGCAGTCTCCATAGTCGATATTATCAAAATTGCCACCCTCACTATTTGGGAATAATCCATCCTCGATGCATAATTGGTCACCAATAATATCGTCAAAGAAAATCGTACATAATTTCTGATATCCCGGTTCGATAAGTGTTTGAGATAGTGACCAGGCAAGAATTAACCCGTCATTTGAATAGGTTATATAATAATCAGGATATAGATCTGAGATAACTGCATCTGATACCTGAATTCCCGTCATGTTAAACTGAAAGCCGCCATAAATCGGTGAATTATTTTCTATCCAGACTTCAACAGTGCCAGTATTCAGATTTAGAGAATTTAGTGTAAATGTAACGGTAGGATTGTCATCCTGGGAATGATCATAATATAAAGCACCCATATCTGCCGGCGAATTATCAGGATCAAGAGATGAAGAGGGATCTCCAGAATCTATACATGGGCTGCCAAAATGTAAATTAAAATCACCGCCAGCAGGATCAATAAGTAAAGGAATGGCATCGATATTCTCACCAAGCCAGTTTACATTTAGATTTTCATCAGAAATAGAATCTAATCCAGACTGCAAATTGGAATATGATATTGTTAACTCACCATCGACATTATTATCATTTAATGAACCAACGATATTATAGGGATAGTTATTCCAGAGTATGGAATTTTTAATCGAGAGATGGGAGTTATTGTCTGCCCTGGCCAGCCCTGCACCACTATATAAAATGTTATTGTATATCGTGTTATTATTGACAATTAGATTTGTATTATCTAAATATATTATTGTGCTGTTTGGGTTGCCTTCAAACTGGACATTATTATTAATGATGACATTTGTAATTACCGGGGCTGAATCTAGGCAATATACAGCAGCGCCGTTAGAATGCGCTGAGTTTAGGATATTATTTGAAATTCTGGATTCCTGTAGCTTAAACGTCGAATTATACGAATAGATACCGGCACCATTAAATTGAGAAAAACCGTTTAGTATGTTCTCATTAATATTTACTTTTTTGAGTACCGGTGAAGAATTGAGACATAATATCCCCCCACCATTTGTCTGATGATTGAATAAACCGTCGTTAAAATATGTACCACTTCCACCAGTAATTGCAAAACCGTTGAGAACTGCAGTAGAATCCTCACCATTTTCAAATGTTACGGTAGTTCCATTGTTATTGCCGTTTATGATGGTTTGATAGATTTGATTTTCATCCACCTGATCAGACATTACTGATGTGACAACAATATTTTTGCCAAGAAAATTAATATTTTCAAAATACTCGCCGGGGTGAACAAGTATTGTATCACCATCGGCAGCGTGGATAATTCCATTTTGAATCGACGCAAATGGATTTTCCGGTGATCCGTCACCATCAATATCAGATCCGGTAATTGAGACCATCCAAACCACTTCATCAAATATCTCAAGGCGATCCAAGGTTTGATTTTGATCAACCACAATGGCAGATGTGGATGACATGTGAATTATTTTAGGGAGGGTTGAAGTTCGAACAATTCCATCTGCAGGCCGAGATTTCTCTGTTTCAGAAATGAGTGGAAACTCCGCACAGTTTAAACTGGATATACTGGCTATTACATAAAAGTATATCAACAGTTTACGAATCATAATCGAAAAGATCATATATTGATTTCTTCAGTTGTTTGTCACGGTGATGTGACAGGATTATGACATATAAAGTATAAAAATAAGGTGAAATATTTAATCTTATAAAGAGATGATAGATGCCATGTCTGGCTGGCAATCAACATCCTGAGATAATATTGTATTTTAATGAATATCATCGAAGAGGTGATCTATAGTAAATTATTTTTTTGAAAAGCTCACTCATTTATTTCATCCGCTATTTATTCAAATATTGCACTGGAGCGGAGTTTGGCAGTGAATTATCTATATCAAGAGTGAGTTTGACTAAATGCGGATAACTGATATTCAGTTTTTTACTCATAAACTTTTTTGACGGATATTCACCAGTAAGATAATTCAGCATTTCCCCTTCAAATTGACGATTTAACTCGTCCCAGGTTGCCGGCATGTTTAACCTGGCGAATTGGACAATATCATTATAAACTTCTTCATGATTTGACTCTATCGTTCTTTTTTTTATATCGGATAGCGTCCTGATTGGGACATTCAAATTCTCTGCCGCCTTTTTATGAGTACCATACAGATCAGTGAGAAATATAATTAGGGATTTCTGGAATATGCCCCTGATTTCATTGAATGTTTTATCAACGGTGAAGGCTAAATAGGTATCTTCTCCTATATTTCCATCTATCAAATTATGTTTCTCTAAAAAAGTAGTGTAACCTGTCACGGCTAATTTTCTATTTCCATTAAACGGAAAATTCAAATTCAACAGCGACAATGCATCGATATATGCTTTTTTCAAGTATTCTTTTGCGGCATTATAGTGTTCCTTCATTTCATAACATTTACCAATATAGTAACAGGTACCGGGGATCAGATTAAAAATGCCGTTATCATTTAGAATCTCCAAGGCATTCTGTAAAATCGACATCGCTTCATCAAATTTCTCCTGATGGAATTTTATCAGGGCGATATTATTCATGGTAAATGCCCTGGTATAATGATCATCAGCCGACAATAATGCCTTATCAAGTAATTCTAAGGCTAATTCAGGATTTCCTTTAATTTTTTCCAGCATGCCGGCATCATGAAATAATGACGATTTCACTTGTATGTACCCATGGGTTTCAGCTATCTTCATCGCTAAATTGTAATAGTGATCGGCTTTATTAAATTTTTCTTTCCATCGATAAACATTGCCAATCACCTTATAATGATATGCCAGTGTTGAATAAAATTTTATTTTCTTAAAATACTTTGCCGACTCAATTAATTCAGGCAAAACGGAGTGATCACGACTGCGTGCCTTGTTTACCAATAGATAATAATTTGCCAGTTTTAGCAAATAGGTGGAATTTGTCAAGGCTGGGATTTTATCCAACATGATCATTGCCGATTCAAAGTTACCAATCATTGCCAGGAAGGCAACCATTTCTAATAATATCACCGCCTGACCATTTTGATTATGAGCAGAAATCATCGAATAGGCTTCACCAAGTGTTGCTGCCCCATTTATAAAATCCCCTTCACGGATAATACATCTGGCAATACCAGATAGCAAAATAGCCTGATGATCAGGATTAGATTCGTGATCCAATATTTCCTGGAATTGTGTTTTGGTTTCAGGTACACCCAATTCATTAAACTGAGACAGATGTGCCACCAGTTCAGACCATTGAATATCCGACTGAATAGATGATACAGTAGGTAGTTTTTCAATACGCTTTTCAGGCGTAAAAATGGCTGGTAATGTTAACATTTGAGTCATGATTTTGTTTTTAGACGTCCTCCGTGTTGGATAAATTACTCGCAGTTGGGATTAAAAAACAACAACGTTGAATGATAATATGCTATATAATTATTCTAATTCGCTATTGAAATTTATTCAATCAATTCTCCTGCCATGCCAAATTCATGACAGCTTTGTTTTTGGATATGGGCTAGAACATTTTAAATGAATCTGAAAGACAATTCCCCTTTGGCTCCTGACAGAATGGACAGGCATGCATTCCCCCATTGGGTCAATATACATATAACGAAATTCAGAGCCATAACATCCGATTCTTCTTTGATGATAGGCCGGATATGCAACGATTGGCGTTCTACTGTTTTCCGGTGATGTTATGTTTTTTTGATAAAATTCCTCAAATATATTGATCTTAATCTTTCAGGGGGATATAAATCGCTTGATGAATAGTCGCTAGAGTTTAGTTTTCCTCTTTCAATTTTTTGAATTGAATTGCTACTGGACCCCAGATAAACAGCAGGTGAATAACTGATGCTGTACTGAGGATATATGAGATTTCCACAAAACATCCGCTGTCTTTTAACTTTAATGAACATCCGATTATTACTGCACCCCAGATGATGGCACTTGCAATGATATAGATACCTATCGTTTTCTTTTTATTTTCCATTATTTCTCCAATTTATAATTATATTTTATTTTACTTATTCTGATATTTGATTGTTATGGTTTCGCCCGTTTATCTTTCTTCAGGTGAAAAAGAACCAAACCGGAGATCAGGAACATTAAAAATCCACCTGCTACTTTTAGTTCATATAATAACACATTCTCTATCCCCGAGGCGGGCAACAGTGAAAGTAACATGGCGATCAGTGTCGTCAACAATCCGCTGATACCCAGAATTTTTGCCAGACTGTTGTTGCGCGGAACTACCAATACGCCCTCTATAGTATTCTCTCTTTTTCGTAATACCAGGTAGGCAAGGAACATATAGACATAGGGCACAAAATAGACAAGCAGGGTGGTATCAAGCAAAACCAGGTATGCTTCTTCTACTGTGGCACCGATAAAACTCATGAGGATAAAAACCGACGCAATAGCCGCCTGGACAATAATCGTTATATAGGGTGAACCGTAGCGCGGATGGATTTCTTTGAATTTTGCCGGAAGATAATCATCCACTCCAGCCATAAAGGGCATTCTGGCAGCAGCCGTAAACCAGGCCATTAAACCGCCAATTCCCCCGATGGTGATCAAAATTGCCACCATATTTGTCATCCATCCCAGATGGAGTTTGGCACAAATAGCGGCAATCCCTTGAAGAAATCCACTAATAATACTGATTTCACTTTTTGGTATCGATACAATTACAGATAGGGTGCCGAGAATATAAATAGTGGCTATGATTATTCCGGAAATTACCGCAGCCCGCGGAATTGTTCTTCGCGGATTCTTCACTTCCCCGGCAATCACGGATGCCAACTCCAATCCGGAAAACCCAAAACACATGGCTGCCCAGAAAGAGATTTTCTCGAAACTGAGTATCCCCTGAAAAAGACTATCCGTTGTAATCGGCTGAGACAGACCATATCTTGTAACTGAAATGATCGCAAGCAATATAAGAATGGTACCAGTGAGCCAGGTACTCAGGCCGCCTAGATTATTTAGCCATTTGCCAAGTTTGAGACCGATGATATTAAAAAACATGACCAGCCATAATGCGGAGATGGAAAAGATCAATACATATAATCTGTTCTCTCCAAGCTCATGGTATTGCGCTCCCAGTGAGAAAACGGATATACCGGCGATATACACCAGGAGGTTTGGAAAATAAACAAGATTACTGGTCCAATAACACCAACCGGCAAGGAAAGCATGACTTTCACCAAAAGCTTTTTTTGTCCAGATATATATACCGCCTTCACCAGGATATCTGGTGGTCAGCTCAATAACGGCAAAAGCCTGAGGCAGAAAAAAGAGTATTAAAGCAACCAGCCACAGTATTAGTGAGGAATTACCACCAACAGCAGCCAGGGATATCCATCTTAGACCGACAATGGCGGTGACATTCAGAAGAATTACATCGAGAGTCCCAAGTGATCGGATCAGTTTCATAATATTCTACATTCTGTGCAAATCATATCTGTTATGTCTTTCCTGTTAGTTGATAGGTGTCAATCACCTGTCGTATTGCCGAAATATGTGCCGGTGTTGTACCGCAGCAGCCGCCAATAATTGAAACGCCGAGGTCAATCAGTTTTCGGGCATTTTCGGCAAAATAATCTGGTGTTTCATCATAGACAAGTTCATCAACGGTTAACCTGGGTTGACCGGCATTTGCCTGTATCAATAATGGTATTGAGGTTAATTTTTTAAACTGTTTGGCGATTTCTACCATATTTTCAAAACCATTGCCGCAGTTTGAACCAATTACATCCACACCTTCATTTTCCAGTTTTTTGATTGTTGAATCTATATCTATACCCATATAGGTATAAAATCCTCGGGCTGTTTTATCGTAGGTGAGTGTAACCATAACGGGAAATGATGCTGAGATAGAACGAGTCGCTTTGAGGGCCAGCAGGGCTTCTTGAATATCACTCATGGTTTCAATGCAAATAATATCTGCCCCGGCATTTATCAACGCTTCCGCCTGGATCTTAAAACTGCTAAATAATTCATTTGGTTCGAATTCGCCATAGGGCTGCAGCATTTTACCGCTGGGGCCACATGAACCGGCGATAAAGGCTTTTTCTCCCACCACCTTCCTAACTAATCGGACTGCTTCGGAATTGATTTTCGCAGCTTTATCAGCCAAACCAAAATCAGCCAGTTTTGCAGGGGAAGCACCAAATGTGTTGGTAAATATAATATCAGACCCGGCTTTAAAATACTGTCTGGCCACATCTGCAGGTATTTCCGGTTTTTCCAGGTTGAGCAATTCAGGGCATTCACCTGATTTTAATCCTGCCTTGAATAACATGGTGCCCATAGCGCCGTCGGCAACAAGGACGTTTCCTGGTTTTAATAATTGTTGATGGAAATCCACAATTCACACACCCATTAATTCTTTAATTTTTACAACGGCATTGGCCGCATCATAGGCATAGGCATCGGCACCAATCTCCCGGGCATATTCGTCAGAAAGGGGTGCGCCGCCGATTATCGTTTTTATTGAGTTTGCCAATCCTCTTTCATGGAGGATTTCCACAACAGATTTCATCACCGGCATGGTAGTCGTAAGCAGGGCAGACATACCAATAACAGTTGCATTTTCACTAATTGCAGTATCAACAAATGTTGACGGCTTGACATCTTTGCCAAGGTCAATGACTTCAAATCCTGCCCCTTTTAGCATAATCGTCACCAGGTTTTTGCCCAGGTCATGGAGATCGCCACTAACTGTACCGATGACTATTTTGCCCAAACCGATTTGTCCGGACTCCTGCAATAATGGTTTTAAGAGGTCCAGACCGGCATTCATAGCTTTGGCTGCCATCAAAACATCCGGCAGAAATATTTCATGATGACGGAATTGTTTACCGATAATATCCATACCGGCGATTAAACCATCACTCAGTATCTTTTCCGGTGCATGGCCCTGCTGTAGTGCCAGGGATGTCAATTCATGTACTTTGCTGTCGTCACCCTGCTGAAGACTGGCTGAAATCTGCAGTAGTAATTCCATTAGTTCTCCTTATCTCTGAGTTTTTTTCCTCAGGATGATTTATTTTCCACATTCGCTCAGTACAGCTTTTATCTGTACACGATCGGCAGAAATCGAAATTATTTTTAAACAGATGGATTTTTGGCGGTCCGGCTACCAGCAATCCGGAAACTGATTTTAGCGGTGTCATTAAAAAATGATTATTGATAGTAATACCAATCTGTTCAGGTTTTAGATAGTCAAACAGGTTTTTCTGTCCGCTGATGTGCCAACCGCAGTAACCGGGACTATATGCCAGAACGGTCGCTGTTTCATCGGTTTCCTGTAATGATTCCTCATAGAGTTTTTCACATCTTGCCACGGCATTTTCGGCAGCAGTTGACGCCACTGAATCCAGCATGGCTGCCAGGGCATATTCTTTCTGCTGGAATAAATTTTCGATTTTATTACTGATTTCCAGACCAACCGTCAGGGCAAACAATGCCAAATTCGATGCCTGGGAATATATATTTTCAAGTGGATTTTCTATGAAGTTTTCTCCGGCTCCCAAATATATTGCCTTAAATTCTGACCTACTTACTTGAGCTCTTATCCATTGAGGTTTGGCTTCACCTATAAACAAGATGATAGCTTCTGAAAGTATATTTTGAATCCTGGTGGATGGTGTATGTTCTTCAGGTATGCCCTGATGTTTGAGAATATCCTTTTCATTTGGCAGAATCTCAGTAGGGTTAAATAAACTGGATTGTCTCAAGAGACTCTTTCCGGTAGTGAAGATAATCCAAATCTTTTTGCTTCAGTTTCCATAAGTTGGATCATTTCACGGCTAATTTCCTTGGACAGGCCATTCGGCTGATATTCGCTAATGTGATTTTCTACTTCAGCATGCGCCCGTTGCGTTAATGTTAAGGAACCGTCAGCTTTCCAGCGGGAATGATTGGCTCGATCAATGACTGGACCGGGAAAGCGATGTTCATGCTTGAGATGTTTCCGTGTATGATTGGCGATGAGTAAATGCTCATCCTTCAATAGTTCCGTGAAAATCGGTTCAGAAGGGAAATCTTCTCGAGGTTTGATTCCTTCCAGCATTCGAAAAGTCATGCCGCAGATTTCATTATCCAAAACCAGTTTTTCAAGACTAATGGTACTTTCAAAATCCAGCATACCGGGACCGGAAATATTATTGATCCCGGCAAGAGCAGCAAGCGTTGCACCCATGCCGGTTTCCAGACCGCATTGGGCATCGAGTTGTTTAGCATCACTTAAAGAAATGTAGGCCTGGGTGGGGATTCCAAGATATTTTCCAATCTCATTATAAGCACAATCCAGCATCATCGTCTCGATGGCACCCATTGGTGTTGTCTCATAACGGAGATCAAATACTGCTGGAGAACCACCATAGAGGATGGGAGCGCCGGGTGTGGCCATCTGGCTGATAACGATGCCACTAAAAGTTTCTGCCGTATGCTGAACAAGGGTGCCCGTCAATGTTACCGGTGCTATAAATCCTGACAACGGCATAGTGACTATTTCAACTGGAATAGCATATTTGGCGCAATCTAAAATATTCTGCGATGTTGCATGACTAAATTTTAATGGTGACGTGGGACAGCAGGAAAATACCGTCAACGGTTTCTCAGCCAGCATTTCCTTTGTTCCCCTTATTGCCAGCTGAAATTCCTTCATAATATTGAAAGATTCAATTGAAAATGCACCGGTAATAACTGGTTTCCTACCGTATAAAAGACTAAGAAATAATCGATAACTGTCCGACATCTGTTCTGGAACATCATCGGGTATAAAAGCGGTACTCTGAGAGGCCATATTTTTAAGTTGATCTACCAGCCTGACATAATTTATATAGTCACTTGTATCCGGTTTACGTCTCTCGTCTGTAGAGTAATCCAGGATATTCAGGGCTGATGAACCAGGAGTAAAGTGGATATTGAAACCGGAAAAATCATGAGTTTCGTTTCCATGTATATCGTACAAATTAAAAGAGCTCGGGACAGATTTAAGGGATTCCTCAATGAGTGTGTCTGTAAATTTTACATTAGATGTATCCCTGTCGACAGTGGCACCATGAGTTTCAAGCAGATCCAGTACGGCAGGATTATGAATTTCCACACCAATCTTGCATAAGATTGTTACTGCTTCAGATATAATCTGTTTTATCAGAACTTCAGTTAAAAAAGTAACTTTAGGTCTCAAGCCATCCCCTCTATGTGAATTTATTTGACATTTATCTAATCGTTATATTGTTTCAGTTTTTGAGATTTCAATCAGCAGATAGCCGAGTGATCTTTTTAACACATCCTTTATTATACAAAAAAACCCGCAGGATTTCCCACGGGTTGAAGTTTAGCTCGTTAACTATGGATATTTTGTAAAATGATAATTATTGTCATCTGCTGTGAATATTTCTACTTGAAACATCATAATTTTACAAAATAATCGTTAATGTAAACTAAAAAAAACTAACTGTCGAATTGATACTAGACGACTTAATATCTTTGAGTTATTTCAAATCTCCTTGTACCATTGCCACAACTATATTCATGATTTCTCCTTCTTAATCTAAAATAATATTGTTTGGGTATTAGATTATCAGTCTCCGAGAATTATATCCACTAATTGCACAATATCAATGACGTCAATATTGCCGTCGTCATTTACATCCGGGCAATTATCACATTCCCCAGAGAAAATACAGCCAATGGTAAAGACGATATCCAAAACATCAATAATATTATCAAGGTTGACATCTCCTGCCAGATCAGAGCAACCGGAAGGTTGGAAATTACTATTTACCTCACCAGCTGTGCCGTTTGCCTCACTTGCAAACCAATTGGAAACATCCGAATTTTCTGCAATTGGATTGTTTAATTCAAGTGTGGGGCCAAAACCATCCGGTTCGGGAGGCCATGGTGGATCATTATCATATGTGACTGTATCAATAAGAATTCCATCAGAGTCAAATAAGCGGATTAATTCACCGCCACCGCTGAGACCAAAGCCAAAGTCACCAATGTAATTTTCTACTTCTGGAAAAAATTGCATAAATGAAGTGGAGTTTTCACAAAGTACCAGATATTCATGTGATCCAAGAGACAGATCATCAGCAAATGTAAAAATATGATCGTCATTCTCATCTTTAAAGACCCATTGGCTAATATCCACATCTGTATCAAGTGGATTATAGATTTCGACCCAGTCATCTGGGTTAATGTCATCTGATGAATTATAATTTATTTCGTTGATTACGATGGTTGTTCCATCAAAAACGGTTGCCCCAACTACGTATTCAAAGAAAACCCGTTCTGCCTTCTGAGGTTCAAGTACCAGAGCATCATCATTTGAAGCCCGGATATAATATTTTATATGCTGACCATAATTAGAAAATGGAATACTGACACCATAAATATTATCATTGGCTATGCCGTCTTCATGCTCCCCATCATCAAACATTGGCATTGAAATAAAATTTGCCGGAAACTCATTTATTGTAATCATCAACTCCACAGTCTCTGCATCGGAAATTTCAGTGGTTATCCAAACCGTATCATCCTGACTGGGATTTGCCACAGATTGATTTACATTATAAATAGTCGGGGCGATCTTGGATATTTCTGAGTTGAATGATAGAAAGTTCGAATGAGGAGCAACAGTGGAGGTTATGCCGCACCATCGTACCCCATCCGGTGTAATCATGAAATGATCGACATTATATTCAAAGTAATCCCCACCCTCAAAAGATTCAAAAACATTGGGATCGTTTGAAGCATATGGTTCGATTGAATCCTGAATGGTATTGGCAAAATCTAAAAAGTAATCCACATTATAAATCTCATCGATAATGGTTCTTATATGTGCTGTATAAATCTTTTTATAGAGTGGTATATCTATGAGTCTGCTAAATAATGGTCGAGAGTGATCGCCCTCATATTGAAAGGGGGAGTGACGATAGATCCATTGAATATTACCGCCCTCTTCAAGAACAAGATTGATAATTGAATTGCCAAAAGTCTGGTCTTTATCCCATGGAATGACCTCAAATTGCCCACTGCTGGTATTGCGGTATAAATAATAATTATGCCTGTAGAGACCAGTATATGCATCCACATCAGGCATCACTGTTGAGGCTGCGAAAAACCAGAGGGCCCGGTCGACATTTAAAATTGTCTCAATATCCTCGATTTGAAAATTAAGTGTATATATGAGATCAATTAAATCCTGCCAACCACTATCAGATTTTAATTCATAACCCATTTGGTATTGAGAATGCAGTGAATCACTTCCATTCCATGCTAATGATGGCCAGGCAAAATATACATCACCATAATGGTACTGGGGTTCGCATTTAAAAAAGGTTCCGTCATTGTTACCAAAGTGCTTACTGAGAAATTGTCTGTTGACCGACTCAACATTGACATACAGACCTAAATGCTCGCCATCAACAGATACATCCATGTATCCAGCCTCTGATGTGGGTAAATAAAGACCTTCAGTAATATACCCAATTGGTTCTTTCACATAGGTAATATCAAATAGTGCATTTGATAGTTTGAGTTTATTGTAACCATTAATATTCTGATCATCATGAACTAAATCTATATCAATGTTGAAAGGCATCTTCGGATTATTGGTTTCCTGCGCCCAATAGAATGTGGAATTACCCTTATAACGCACACCTACACTGTCATATTCCTGACCATTTATAGTTATGGTGGCTAATAGATAACTCTTGTCATCGATTTCCCACCGGTCCTGGAGGATCGAATCATAATCAGGATTATAAAATTCTATATTTAATTCATTCACATGGTATGGATTGTATAGGTCCTGACTGTAACTTAATGAACTGATAATTATGAATATTACTAAATAGATTATATTTATATATTTTGACATTTCCTCTCCTGTTGTCAGTAAATACAGAATTATTTCTGTTATGATATTTGTTCTGGAAGGCCTGATAATATAGAAACATATAATCTATATGTGGAATACATATTCGATAAAAATACAATTAAGTCCATATAAACATACTTTTTACTGATAATTTGTTTAATTTTATAATCATTAAATATTTTTTTGACGAACGAGTCATGCTAAAACTGATATTTTATTTTCTATTAATATATCAAAATATTCTAAATGTTTGCTGGATCAGGAATTCATCTCATTCTAAAAGGATGGTCATTGTATCCAATAATTACAAATGTTTAATTTGTCCACATAATTATATAATCAATTGGGGACAATATGTACAATCGCTGTCTTGCGATAATAATGCTTTATTTATCAGTTTTTGTGTGTTGGATACAGGCTCAAACACATGTTCAGGTTCAGGTGATTAATTTACCGATTGAATTTGAGGGTGATCAGTTAGCATTAGCCGGCACCATGAATAGTTGGAATAATAATTTGTCGCTCTCCGTGGTTGCTGATAATATTCTCTCCCTGACATTTTATGATATAGATATCACTCCTCTTGATTATGGCTGGTTAGATATTCCTGAAGGGGCGAACGCCGCATTTTCATTCTTTCAACCAGGTACATGGAACCAGGTAATCGTCGGGAATTATGGGAGTAATGACAATAATTTCAGGGTGGCTCTAACAGGGGATATCATGAATACTGTCGTTATTGACGCTCAATACAGTTTGACAGAACCACCATGGTTGATCATTGATATTAATGAGCCAAGTCTAACGGTCAACGGAGAAGTACAATTACCACCATCTGCGATTACAAACTTAACAGTATCCGTGATCAATCTGCCGAATGAATATGAAGGTGAAAACATTGCCATACATGGCCCCTTTGTTCAAGAAGAGAATAATATATTTGAAGCAACAGTATTCAATAATTCTCTTATATATTCATTTGAGAACTTAGAGTTATCCTTGCTTGGACCTGAGTGGATGAATAGCCCCTTGGATGCAAATACCACATTTGCATTTTTAGATCCACAGTCCCTTGCTCCGCTAATCATTGGCGATTATGTAGCGTGTCAAAGCCTTCCGGAATAAAAGAGATTAATCCTGTGAGAGACTTCTTGTTAAATTTAAAACAAAAAAG
>JABHXA010000023.1 GCA_018657495.1 Fidelibacterota bacterium | reverse complement strand
GAAATTATCAATTGAGTATTAATAAAAACACAAAAAGTACTAACTTTGAAGGTGGTCCAAACTATGGGGGCAGGTCAATCCACAGAAGGGTCATCAATAAGAATATTTTCGAAAATGCAAAACTCAAATTCTGTATTCTGATCGTAATTCTCGATTTTGATTCCCAGCCACGATGAATTTTCGCTGGTGTAAATGATAGGATCACTTTGTTGACCAACCGAAATTAACTCGCCATAAATTATGAGTCTCGTTGAATCCATGAAGTGTAATTCTACTCCCGGTTCGATTGTCAGGGTTGCAAGAGTATCTATGGTGAGGTTATCAATGATTTTAAAAGGGGAGTCATTATATGAAAGTACACCTTCTATCTCACCACTTATTTGTGTTCCTGATTGAGGTGTGAAATTATTGGAATCATCATTTTCGTCACTATCACATCCATTTCCACATATTAATACAATAATTAATAAAAATACGAACTGATTAAATTTTAATATTCTCATTTGCGAAATCCTTCTGTGTTACAGCCTAACATATGAGGTCTCTATTTATTGTCTTCCAACATCCCACAATAATTTTCGCCGAAACTGTTTTGGTGGATTGTTTAGGTTTTTTCATTTTCCATTTATCATGGCATTACTTTGGCGTCCAGTTCATTGTTAAAAATTATTTTAGCGAAATAGTCTCTGAAGAAATGTCTTTTTATTTTTTATTGTTTTGAAGCGGTTTATTTTTAATTTGTGCTCTTCGTCATAATATACTGTGTAAAAACTTTCATAACCTGGTAAGCATCTTCCCTGATCTTTTATGTTGATAGTAATAGTGGAATCAGAGGATAGACTATACTCAAACCATTCAAATTTTTCTGGAGAATCATTGGTTAAATCAATCACAAAATTCTTAAAATCAATATCATCCAATGGTAATTGATTCAGATCCTTCAAATATCGCCCCATAAATGCACTAACCATGGCTGAACGAGCACTCGAGCTACAACCCATAAAGAAAAAATTAATAACCGTATAGGAAACAGTTCCAATTATTAAACTTCCAATTATGATTACTTTTATGATTTTAATCATGATTATTTTTTAAAATATTTTATAACGCCTGTCTTGTTGGTGGCAATGGAGCGCTGTGTAGTTGACGTCTATTGCAGCTACTTGTTAGTAAAATTATTCTCTCCAGTGCTGAGGCTCATTTAGAATATCTGAGCATTGAACCTTGCCGTTTGCTGTTTCTAAAGCATTACCATTCAGAGCTTGAACCATCCATGCAGCTGCATGTTCTTCTGGGATTGGATATGGAGCTTCAAAACCCTTTTCTCCTGCGGGAGAAAAACCGCAACGAGGATAATAGCCTGGATGCCCAAGAACGAACACTAATTCTGTTCCATGGTCTCTTAATTGCCTTATGCCTTCGTTGATTAGCTTTTCACCAATGCCTTTTTTCTGCTCGTCAGGATGTATTGCCAGCGGTGCAAGTATTTGAGCTGATATTGCCAGTTCAGTTTGAGTGATTGTTGCCTTAGTATAGAGTATATGTCCAATTACCCTTTCGTTCTCTATCGCAACTAACGATAGTATAGGCGTTGCTGTTATGTCATTCAGTAAGTCATCTACGAGCTTCGCAATCTCAGGGTCTTTATCTTCACCAAAAGCTTGGTTGTGAATATTCAGTATTTCTTTGCGTTCTGATTCTACTGATTTTCTAATTTTCAATGGTAGTTCCTTATTTGTGGATTGCTAACTGAGGTAGCTCTGCGGCGTGTTTGACTAACATTCTCTTTACTCTAAACTTCATTTATTCTTTCTGACTCCAGCTTCCACGCTACCAGCGTTTAACGTCCGCTGCAGCGGACGTTAGCTGGCTTAACCAATTTTATTGTTGATTATTCGTTTTCTTAAATTGATTTTGTATATAGAAAACCCATTTGATTTGTTCATATCTAACATTACTTTATTGTCAGGTAGAACATTTGTATTGATAAATGTAGCACCTATTGAATCTGCCCAAGCTTCACCTCTAATTTTTAACTCTTCCGCTATACCCATTCTTCGAAAATTCTTTTCGACCCATAAATTAGCCGAATGAACACCAATCGTTCCACACTCTATGAATTTCCTTAATACATGAATCCCTACAATTATCCCTTGAAATAAAGCGATTCCAGAAAACGTGTTTGTTTCATTTTCTGTAGCAATCGAATGATCTATAAACTTTGCAATGAACCCTGAACTTTGTTCATTAATAAATTCATCACCTATTTCGGCTGGAATACGCCAGAAAATATTATAGAATTCAGATACTTCATTTTTATCAGAATAATTTAATCGTCTAATTTCTATAACTGCAAGTTCCAATGTTTTCTTGTATACCCCTTACAGCTAACCGCTGTAGTAACCGGCCCCGATTTCAATCGCATATCATTCGGGGTCCGATTCATTGAAAGTTAGGTGTTTCCACAATGTGAAAGTTAGATCATTTAGATTGGAACAACATTCGTAGCACATGGCCCTTTCTTACCTTCACCCACCTCAAATTCTACTTCCTGACCCTCTTTAAGCGTTGCACGCTCATCTTCAGTTTTAATTTCTGAACTATGAACGAAAAGATCTTTTCCACCATCTTGAGGTGTAATAAAACCAAATCCTCTGCTATCATTGAAAAACTTAACTGAACCTTTACTCATTGTACTATCCTTAAAATAATGGTGAATTATTATTAACCTTCTACTTTCGAATTCACCGTTTCGAGGTAGAAATGAAAAATTGTTATTGGGACACCTAACTACTATTTATGATGAATTAAATTAGATGGTAAAATCATAATAACATTACCGAATAACATAAAAAATAGATATAAATCGTGTTTTCCATGTCGAATTTAAACGATAATTTATTGATTATAAAACCCATTTATCGACTGTAATTGTGATGTCTAATCTATTATAAAAACAATCACAATATGATGAAATTATGGGAGGGTTAGGTGGCACATCAGAGGCGATTCCACCAGGTATTTCTTTTTTATTTCTCCAGGAGAACCTGTGAGACCTGAGCATGGTCATAAGTAGTGATCTCATACATATTTTTGTATGGATCATGGAAATACAGCGACCAGGCCAATTGATGGTCTGAGCATCGGACTTTGATACCCTTTGCCTCTAATGTTTCCTTCCATTTGAGAAAATTATCAGCATCTGAGGCAAAAGCGATGGCTGTGGAAGGGATAAAGTCTTGTTGTTTAAACAGCGCCAGATGAACAGTCGCGGATTCGTTTTCGATAACAAGTGGTCCGTTTTCAGTTGCCCAGAAACGAAGGGATTCTGAAATTTTAAAACCCAATACTGATTTAAACCATTCGGCAGCTTCAGCCCTACTGGGTACATAAATATGTATGTGATCGAATCCTGTTAATTGTGGCATAAAAAATTCCTTTAAAATTTTGTGTTGTCGATTCGGTGACCAACGGTGCTGAAATAGTAAAACTCGAACTGATTATTGCAGGACTGCTTCAGCTACTTCTGCATCTGTCAAAAAATGAAAATCACCAATGGCTGAAACAATAACGTTGCCAGCCAAATATCTAAAACTATACTGCTATGATTCAATCATTTGGATCACTTTTACCAGAACCGTTTGCTGATCATTTTAATTCAAGCAGTTCTATATCTGGTACCTGTTTCAGATACTTTTCAATAAATGATTTATGAGAAGCACCAATAATGACAATGACATTCTTGCCTGGATAAAATGCACATGTTTTAAGGATGTTGGCGGTAATTTGTATGTTTCGCATTTCCCATAATGAATACCTTGCTCTATCCGTACCTGATTCGAAATTAGAGTTCAGCCAAATCACATGCTGCGCTTCATAATCCTGTATCATATATTCTTCACTATTCATAAAGAGATAGACATCTAAAAGATCTTCATCGGTAATACCGGATGTTATTAATTCATTAAATTTTAGAAAAACGGGTGAGTTGCCAATATCCTTAAATAATTCTTGATTATCGGTAAAATCCTCTGTGAAGTTTGGGAAGTGTTTGTAAAGGAATGATTCATCCTGAAGATTGTCGATATACTCTAATTTCTGAAGGTTTTGGTTAGATGCTAATCGCAGCGCCAACGACGATATTTCATTGAGGTCATCACCATATTTCTCAATTACAGCCATGGTGTATTGGCTTATATTTGAGCCGTCAAATGTAGATTTCTCTTTTATCAATTTGTATTGTAATGTGGCAGAATATATATCTGTTGAGGCAATTAGGTATTCGATCAGTTGTACCCTATCTGCATCTGCAAGAGTTTCTTTTTTTAATAAATCCTTGGCATTTTTTTCTGATTCCACAAATCCAATTCCAAGATTTACCTGCATCGAATCTGCTAAAGCAAAACGTAAACCTGCTATATGTTCTACAATATAAGTGTAAGCACTGTCTTCTCTTGATTCTATGTCATAAAGCAGTTCTCCAGGCATGTTTTCAATACAAACCGCATCAAACTTTAAACTATCCAATTTTATCACCAGGTTATCAAGCATTTTTGGCTGGAAATTCGGAATTTGATTTAAATGAGGTGTCCCAAGAATCAGAACTTTCGTTTTTTCGGAGGCAATTTGTCCATTGAGATTTATAGAGCATAATAAAAGTAAAATCGCGATGTAAAGATTTGTTAATAATTTCATACTCATGTTTGCCTTTGTTTTGATTTAAATATTGCCAACACCCAAATAAACCTTTATTTCTTCATGCCTTGTAAAGCGGTGTGCGTTTGAGTATCACTAGAGGCTGTTTTTGGATGTGACGGTGCTTGATCAATCTGTTATCTCTGGACCTCTTGATATCTTTTGAATGTGACAATAACGCATAATAAGAATATAAATGAAGTAATAATTATACTCAAAATTGGATCCTGTCTTTCAATATGAGTTATTATGGCACCGATCATCGTAAGTCCTAATCCTGCTGAGGCAATAGGAATAAGTATTTTGGGTAATGCTTTAATAAAGTATGGAAGAGTCAATCCTAAAACACCAAGTGTTTCCAAAAATCCAATAACCCTGATTTGCCATGTGACGAAATCTTCCATCCAAATCATTCCAAATGCGATTAAATCTTGAATGGGAACAAATAACTTCGGAATCCCAAATGCAATGAATCCTAAAATTAGTAAAACTTGGGCAACCCAGGTAAATATTTTCATTAAAACCTCATAATATCGTTAAAATTTCTAATCGATGAAATAACCGGCCCCAGTTTCTCTGCCATATCATTTGGGTCTATTTTTCGAGAGTTAGGCAATTGTCAACTCAAGTTTTTTTACTGAAGATAGGTCTATATTCTGCTTTGCTATCCAGAGTGAGTAATTATCTTGCATGGTAAGCCAACTTTCAGGACTACGGCCAAATACCGTAGAGAGTCTAAGCGCCATTTCTGGCGTAATACTGCTATCGCCTCTAATCAAGCGTGTTAGCGTCGAATGTGAAACATTCAGGTTCGCAGAAACTTTTCGAGAACTTAACTCGAAGGGTTTCATATAAATTTCGTTAATAAACTCACCTGGGTGAGGGGGATTGTGCATACTCATCAGTGATAATCCTCATAGTTTAAAATATGGACGTTACCATCCATGAAATTAAATGTTAACCTCCAGTTACCGCTTACCGAAATTGCCCATGTTTCATCTCTTGAACCTTTAAGTTGGTGAGGGCGAAACCCTGGGATATTCATGTCGCTGTTGTGGAGTGCTGTATCGAGAGCTGCAAACATCAAGCGTAAACGATTGGAGTGCTTTGTTTGAATGCCTGCGATTGATCCGGATTCATAGAACTGACGCAGACCTTTATGTTTAAACGAAACAATCACGGCTTAATATAACCATGGTGCGCAACACGCAACAAGTAATAATTTACAAATCAATTGTTTATAGATCATAGAAATATTAACAGGACTTATATACATAAATTCACATTATAATAAAATTATACGAGGGGAATTATGATTTGCTGTTGCTATGATCCGCGATGTCTATTATTGTGAGTGTTTTACTTACTTATTGCCTGACGGCTTCTGCTACTTCGTCATCGGTCAAGAAATGAAAATCGCCAATAGTTGAACCGGCAACATTGCCAGTCAAATATCTAAAACCGACAATAGTATCCTGCGCTGATTCTACCATTTGGATCACGACTACCAGATCTGTTTTTGGATTTGTATAACCGGTTTTCCACCACCAATCAAATTCTGTGGTAGGAAGATTGGTGGTATAATAGGCCAGTTTTGGCAGGGTGATATCATATGCTTTTACATCCGGGTTATCCTCACCATAATATAAAATTGATCTACCCTGTAAAATATCATCAGCACTGGGGAGTCGGCGATTTACGGCAGGGGTTTCCTGCCATGATTTTATATCAATTGGCGCGAATACATCACCGCCAAGGCAATCCCAATGGGTCAATAACTCGCCAGTATCCATATACCCTGATAGCAAACTAGAATCATTCTTACTGTTAAAATCCTCGTCAATGTTTGTTAAACTGTCCTTTGGGGTTTGATTTTCTGAGCATGCTGAAGTAAAAAATAAAATAACGGTGAGAAGTAAAAATGGTCGAAGAAGGTTTGTCATCATAATTTGAAATATCCTGTTTATTTGAGAGCAAAAAAGCCTTGAAAAATTAGATTGTTCCTGACAATTTTAAAACCATTCATTTATAAGCATGATGACAGGCATCCATCTATTTAAAATAGGATATGAATTTTCCAGTAATTTTTTAGACTATGGCATCAACAGCAATTAGAACCTCATACAAAATTGGTATTGATGTAGGTGGTACTTTTACTGACCTGGTGGCACTAAATGAACAAACGGGAGAGATCCATACCTTAAAAAGTCATTCGGTGCCAGCACATCCCGGTATCGGTGTTTTGCATGCAATTAAAAAATTTCTCAAATATCACCCCGGTAACATCTCACTGTTGGTCCATGCCTCCACCATTGGCACCAATTTATTTTTGGGGCAGATGGGTCTAACCATCCCCAAAGTGGTTTTGATTACCACAAAAGGATTTGCCGATGTTATTGAGATTGGCCGTCAGAAACGGGCGGAAGTGTATAATCCCTATTTTCACAAGCCCAAAAGCCTCATAGATAAACCCTATCGATTTACTCTTGATGAACGGATAAACGCTGGGGGTGATATTATCCGGGCTATCCAAATGCCTGAACTCGAAAACCTGGCGGCAAAAATTATTGATAACGATATTGAGGCGGTGGCCATCAGTTTCCTGCATAGTTATAAAAATAATCAGCATGAGATTTTTGTAAGAGATTATTTGCAAAAAAAACGACCCGATCTGCCTATCGTTATGTCATGCGAGGTGGATCCCGAATATCGTGAATACGAACGGACGAGCACTACCGTATTGAATGCCATGCTCATACCGGTGATCAGTACATATTTGCAAAATATCCTTAATGGATTAAAGAAGATTGATATTTCCTGTCCCATTCAGGTGATGCAGTCCAATGGTGGTTTGGCATCCATAGACTCCGCCTGTACCTTGCCGGTGGCAACGATTGAATCGGGTCCGGCCACAGGTGTAAATGCGGCGGCGCATCTGGGAACAGTTTTGGGATTGGATAAAATTCTTTGTTTTGATATGGGTGGTACCACGGCAAAAGCAGGGGCAGTGATCAATGGTGAAGCGCAGATGATTCACGAATATGAGGTGGGTGGCGAAGTCCATGCTGGCCGCATGATCAAAGGCAGTGGGTACCCGGTACGCTATCCCTTTATTGATCTGGCTGAAATCTCAGCCGGCGGTGGCACCATCGCTCATATTGATGATTTTGGTCAATTAAAAGTGGGACCGGTGAGTGCCGGTGCTGATCCTGGGCCTGCCTGTTATGAAAAGGGTGGTGAGCATGCCACCATTACCGATGCCAATCTTATTCTTGGGCGATTAAATCCCAGTGGTTTATCCGGTGGCGATGTGGCCATATCACTGAATGCGGCACAGAAAGTTTTTGAGGGTCAATTACTCCCCACATTGGATATCTCATTGGAGGATTGTGCCGTTGGCATTATCGATATCGTCAATCAACAGATGATCCGGGCTCTGCGTTTAATTTCGGTTGAGCGGGGTTATGACCCCAGAGATTTTGTCCTGTTGGCCTATGGTGGTGGTGGTCCCAATCATGCGGCGGCAATTGCCGAGGGATTTGGCGTAAAAACAATTCTGGTACCGCCAAACCCTGGTGTCTTCTCAGCGATGGGTTTGCTGATTGCTGACTTCCGCAAGGATTATAAATTCTGCCTGCTTGGTGATTTTGCCGGCACTTCGGTTTCACTTATATTGGAGCATATCCAAATTTTAAAAACTCGGGCTGGTGTAGAATTTTTTAAAGAAGGTTTTGGTGAGAAGGATATCCGCTACGCCTCACATCTTGAATTACGCTATGCCGGTCAATCTTTTGAAATCAGTATCCCGTGGTCAGGGGAGAAAATAGACATGGCGGCGTTATTCCATCAGCGTCATAATCAAATGTATGGTTATGCCTCGCCGGAGGATGGTTTGGAATTGGTGAATATCGTTCTGACTGTCACCGGTATTACCGATAAACCGGATATGTATTCATCTTCAAAAAAATCAAAGAATGTATCAGGCCCATCCTATTCTACCCGCAAAGTATATTTCAAAAATATCGGTTGGACGGAGTGTAAAATTTATCAGCGCCAGGATTTTTATTGCGGATTCACCGACGAGGGTCCGGTTATCATCGAACAATATGATTCCACAACGCTCATCCCACCACAATGGTTATTTCATGTGGATGAATACGGCAACTTGCATTTACATCGGCAGGGAGATGATCATGATTGATCCCATCACATTTGAAGTCATCCAAAACGCCCTTATTTATATCACCGAGGAGATGGGAATTGCCTTGAGAAATTCAGCCTATTCCCATAATATCAAAGAACGCATGGATCATTCCTGTGCTATTTTTGATGCGTCTGGGAATCTCATTGCCCAGGCGGAGCATATACCGGTGCATCTGGGATCACTACCTTGGGCGATGGGCAATCTGATTGACTATTTTGACGATAATAATCTGACATGGGAGTCTGGTGATATTATACTGGTGAATGACCCCTATATCAGCGGGACGCATCTCAACGATCTGACGTTAGTGAAACCGGTCTTTCATAACGGGAAACTGATGGCCTTTACTGCCAATAAAGCCCATCATGTCGATGTGGGGGGAGAGACATACGGCAGTATTTCCAATGATGCAAAATCCATATATGATGAAGGCATTGTGATTACACCGGTAAAGTATTTTTTGAATGGTGCTAAATCCAGCCAGGTGGAAGATGATTATGTTAATGCAGTGAAGAACCCCGAGATAGCCAGGGGTGATTTACGGGCGCAGGTGGCGGCTTTGAACCTTGGCGAGCGGCGTTTGCATGAATTGGCAGTGAATTATTCCCAAACTATTCTTTTCCAGGTATATAAGAATATCCTGCGTCGCGGTAGTGAGAAAATGGCAAAGATATTTGCAGGATTTCCTGCCGGTGAGTTTTCAGCCGAGGATTGTTTGGAATCCGTGAGCTCAAAATCTGAACTCACGTGGATACGGGTAACGCTACGAAAAAATGGCGGGGTACTTGAAGTGGATTTTAGCGGCACAGATGGAGAGGTTGATTCATCTTTTAATGCCGTTTTAGGCGGGACGCTGTCCGCCGCTTTTTTTGCCATAAAATCCATACTTGATCCGGAATCCGATGTTAATGAGGGTGTATTGAGACAGATCCGTCTTATTGCCCCAGAAGGTTGTTTGGTGAATCCGCTGAAACCGGCCGCCGTATCCGGTGGCAATCTTGAAACGTCACAACGGATTGCCGATGTTGTTTTCAGGGCATTGGCGAAAGCCCTGCCCGGTAGAGTGCCGGCAGCCTCAACAGGCAGCATGAATAATATTATGGCTGGCGGATATGATGCAGACGCCCAAAAACATTGGGTCTATTACGAAACGACTGGTGGTGGATCAGGGGCCCGACCAGATGAAGATGGCATTGATGGTGTCCACTGCAATATGACCAATACGATGAATACACCCATCGAAACCATCGAACAGAATTATCCCATGGAATTTGTTGAATTTGGCTTACGGAAAAACTCCGGCGGTAAAGGTCAATGGCGTGGCGGTGATGGTATTGTCAGGTCCTGGCGCTTGACCACGGATAAAGCCCAGGTGACAGTCATGGCTGATCGGCATCATCAATCGCCTTGGGGTTTAAATGGCGGTGGATCTGGCAAACGAGGTGAAACCATCTTGCAGCGGGCCAATGGCGAAATTGAAATTCTCGGTAGTAAAAAATCATTTGAAATGAGAAGAGGTGATATCCTGACAATCAAAACACCAGGGGGTGGTGGTTACTTCGACTCCGCTCAGTGACCTTCGACTTTCATCTTCATATTTTAAGTACCAATTTACCGAAGGGATAAATCCCTTCGTTGAAACGAAAAAATCTGGATGAATCCAGCTGTCATAAAGGTGATGTTTTACGTTGAGGTCTCTTGGCCCAGTCCTTCAGGGCTGGGGTTAGATGGTCACATCGACGAGCCTGTACTGAGCGTAGTCGAAGTGCTCAGTGACCTTCGATATTCCTTATCATATTTTTATAGCCCAATTAATTGAAGGAATAAATCCCTTCATTGAAACGAAAAAATCTGGATGAATCCAGCTGTCATAAAGGTGATGTTTTACGTTGAGGTCTCTTGGCCCAGTCCTTCAGGGCTGGGGATCATATACAGATTGTTACCAATTATGATAAATAAGAACTATACATCCTTTTTAAATTATACGGTTTCAGATTTAACAATTATTATTCCCTGAGGTATATATGCGTCTATCGTCTTTACTTACAATTAGCACTATATTTTTATCCGGTTTATTATGGTCACAGACCCCAATTGAAACCTATTTCCGTTTGCCCTTGCAATCGCCATCTGAAATGCAAAAGATCTCAAAAACCGTCTCCATCGCTAAAGTCGAAGACAATTGGATTTATGCCTATGCCAATGGAAAAGGAATGGAGAAATTTCAAAAATATAATATTTATTATGAAACCCTGCCCCATCCAAATGAACTATTTTCAACTATCATGGCGTCATCTCTTGAGGAAGTAAGGGAATGGGATTATTACCCCACCTATGAGCAATATGTGGAGATGATGTATGATTTTGCTACGAATTATCCTGATATCTGTCATTTGGAAAATATTGGCTATTCCATAGAAGGCCGCGAATTGTTATTTGTCAAATTATCCGATAATGTTACAGTAGAAGAAGATGAACCGGAGTTTATGTATTCCGCCCAGATGCATGGCAATGAAATCATCGGTTTTATTATGATGCTTCATCTTATTGATGAACTCCTGGCGAATTATGGCATCGACCCTACAATTACTTTTTTGTTGGATGAAGTTGAGATTTGGATTAATCCACTGGCCAATCCTGACGGGGCTTACTATGGCGGTGATCATACCATTAATGGTGCCATTCGATCGAATGCAAACGGCGTCGACCTAAATCGCAATTTCCCAGATTTTGTTGATGGTCCGCATCCTGATGGTTATGAATGGCAGCCGGAAAATATCGCCATGATGGATTTTATCAGTGATCACAATTTTGTCCTGTCATCAAATATTCATAGTGGTGCTGAATTGGTCAATTACCCCTGGGATACCACACCTGACCTTACTGCCGATGATGACTGGTGGCAGATGGTTTCACATACCTATGCCGACACCGTTCATTTTTATAGTCCCGGTAGTTATTTTGATGGTTATGATGATGGGATTTCAAATGGATATGCCTGGTATGAAGCTGATGGGACGCGACAGGATTACGTCACATATTATCAAAGCGGCAGGGAGATGACCCTGGAATTATCCAATCAGCAAATGCTGCCGGCGAACCAGTTGCTGGATCACTGGGATTATAACCACGCATCATTTATCAATTATATCAAAGAATGTCTCTATGGGATTCACGGTCATGTATTATCTGAATCCGGTGAACCACTAGAGGCGACAATAACCATCCCCGGTCATGATTTTGATCAGTCAGAGGTTAATTCCGATCCCCTCCATGGAAATTATCATCGTCTGATTCTGCCAGGCACTTATGATGTGTTGTTTGAATCTTGGGGATATCAATCTGAACTGGTACCATTTGTAAATGTGGCCGAAAATCACGCCTCAATTGTTGATGTGAGCTTAATTCCAGCACCGGTCTTTTCATTTACCGGAAATATATATGATGCAGATAGCGGTGATCCAATTGAAGGGGTTTTGGTTGAATTGTTGGATGTACCCATTGATGAGAATTTCTCTAACTCTGAAGGGCATTATCAAATTGATAATGTATTCGAAGGGAATTATACACTGCATATTTTTGCTGAGGGTTATACAGCAATCATTGAGGATATCACAGTCAATGAAGAAAATACTTCCATGGATTATGATCTCCAACCGACAAGTTTACTGGGATTCGAATCCGGTCAATTACCGACAGGATGGTCCTTAGCCGGTGATGCACCATGGGAAACCAATTCAGATAATTCATGGGAGGGGATGTACTCAGCCAAGTCTGGAGATATTGGTGATGATCAAACTTCTGCCCTTCTGTATATCATGGATGTACCTGTTGCCGATGAGATATCTTTTTACTGTAAAGTCGCCTGCGAAGATGATGACAATGATAATTATGATTATCTTTATTTTGCCATCGATGGCGTCGAGCAGGAGAGATGGGACGGTCAAGTGGACTGGCATCTGGAGACATATCCGGTGGATGCTGGCCTTCATACATTTTCATGGGTATACTCTAAAGATGGATCAGTGAGTCATTATAGTGATGCTGGTTGGATCGATGGCATTTCACTGCCCTATGTGCCAGATGTTACGGATATTGTCCCCGGTGATGTGAATTTTGACTTATCGGTGGATGTGCTGGATATTGTTTTAGTGGTGAGTATGATCCTCAATAATCTCGATCCCAGTTATGAACAATTTATTGCTGCCGATCTTGATGAAGATGAAATTATTACCGTCCTTGATATTGTTATTTTAATAAATATGATTACTGGATAAAAAAATACTCCAGTTTTTACACCGGAGTATTATCAATTCAAGTAGAATTTATTACAGAGTATTTATAAACGATGAACGATGGTAAATATTAGTCCTGTCTCCAGACATCTTTGCGTTTATTATATTTCCATCCATATCTGGCTTTTCCATCTTGTTTATGTACGATGACTTCATTCACAGTTAGTTCATCTACAGATGCACCTTCCATAAATATATCAAGGTCATAAATGACGCCGTCACTATTTTTAAAATCAGCACAGGCAAAATAGACATCATCCTTAATACGGGATAAACGTTCCTTATGCACTTTATCCAATTTTAACTCCAGTGTCGTTTTTTGCTTTTCATCATAGACCAGGAAAAAACCACCTTTCAAAGCGGCATCACTATCCACATACATTTCAATGACTTTGGCCAGATTGTCTTTGTCAATACTGACTGTAGCTGATGGATGTTCACTTGGGTGTTCGCTGGGATGTTCAGAAGGATGCTCGCTGGGGTGCTCATGCTGTCCCAATACAAGACCTGGTATGATGTAACAGGCAATAAGTACCGTCAACATCAAAACCTGTCTAACATTTTTTATTTTTTTCATAGAATTCACTCCTATTAAATGGTGATGTATAATTTACTGACTTCAATTCAGTAGATGATTTGAGTAATCAATTTAAGACAGAATCAATATACTGCCAAATTATATTTAAAAACTCAAAATGAAATGATCTCTTTATAAATCTTAACTCCTCAAAAGATGGTTATGATATATTTTCTTTGGTTAGTTGAGTTATGGATTATCTTAAATTACAAAATAATTATTGCCACCCATTGGAAGTTTTTCAGAAATTAACTTCCTTGGGATTATCAGCATAACAAAGGATTTGATCATGGTATCGATTTATATATTAGCAAGATTAGAGATTTTCAAAGATTTTACTGATCAGGAAATTCAAAAAGTAATTTACTGTTCTACTGAGGAGTTTTATCCTGAGGACACGGTTATACTTGAAGAATCAAAACATAGCAAGGACCTGTATGTGATTGTGGAAGGCCGTGTCGCTGTGGAAATGAAAATACCTACATCTGTAGATCAGCAGAAAGTTGAACGGATTTCAGTCATAAACGCCGAGCATCTTTTTGGTGAATTGGCATTCATAGAAGGAACACCAAGATCGGCGCAGATTCGAACCATAGAAAAAGTAAAACTACTGGTTATCAACGAGAAAAAAGCCCATGAATTATTTAAAGAAGATCCAGCCCTGGGATTTAAAATGATGAGAAATCTTGCTATTATCGTGTGCGACCGTTTGAGAAATATTAACTTCATGTGGCGGAATATTCTCAGCGATATTTCCTGATCACGCCATACCAAACATGGTGGATGTGATTCCGATGCTTATTTGTATTTCAATTCACTATCCACCTCCAAAACATTTATATCTTCCATGAAGAATTTGGAAATAAACGCCAACATCTCAATCCCACTTTCAAAAATTGAATTGAAAGCCATCCGATCTACGGGCCCCGGGGGACAGAATGTCAATAAAGTATCAACTGCTATTCATCTCAGGTTCAATTTTTTAGAATCAAATCTTCCAGAAAAAGTGAAAGCACGATTACAGAATTTGAAAGACTCGCGAATTACAAATGACGGCAGCATTGTTATCAAATCGCAACAGTATCGCAGTAGCAATCAGAATCGTCAATTTGCCCTTATGGAATTGAAAAAAATGATTGAGGCTGCCTTAAAAGAACCGCGTAAAAGGATTCCAACTAAACCGACATTGGCTTCAAAAAAGAGACGTTTGAATGACAAGAGCCATCGTTCAAAACTAAAATCGCTTCGTAGCCGGATTGAGGATTAAGGCATCTCCAAAAAATAATTGAATCTATGGCAATTGGGGTACAACAAATACCCGGCAGAATTTATTTCAGAATTTTTTATTTATCTCGCTGGTGGTAATCTACCTTATCTTCTTTTCGAATACCTTTTTTATACCCTATCCTTGCCCGTCTGTCCTGGCGGTATTTTGATTTCCTATTGACCTGTGCCAGTTCACCCTGGAGTTTTTTATAATTGGCTAAACGATTTCCGGATAACTTTCCCTGGCCAATTGCTATGATTATGGCGCAATGAGGTTCGCTGGTATGGGTGCAGTTTCTGAATTTGCACTGGTTGGATAAATCGACAATATCGGAAAATACATCATCGAGTCCATCCTGGTCGTTCCACAGGTCTATCCGTCGTAATCCGGGGGTATCAATAATGATGGATCCGTTTTTCAGGACAATCATTTCCCGGGCGGATGTGGTATGCTTCCCACGATCCTTATGCTCAGAAATATCTTGTACCCTATAGAGATCTTCACCGATAAATTTGTTTATCATGGTGGTTTTTCCAGCACCGGATGACCCGATAAATATATTGGTAGAACCCTCAGTGAGATATGGCCTGAGAGCATCAAGCCCTTCATTCTTCATGGCTGAGGTAATATGGACAGGTACGTCGCTGGTAATTGAATTTATCTCAACTTTCTTTTCATCAAGATTCTCCACCAGGTCAGATTTGTTTAATACCACTACCGGGGCGATTCCACTATTGGCCAAAACCGTTAAATATCGTTCTACTCTTCTCAGATTGAAATCGAAGTTTAAGGCCATCACTAAAAATACCCTGTCAATATTTGCAGCGACAATTTGCTCATCGGTTGATCTGCCTACATCACTCCGCGATATTTTTGTACCACGCGGCAGGACACCATTCAGAATGGCCTTGCCGTCTTTTTTTGAATAAGTGATCAAAACCCAATCACCCACAGCAGGGAATTTTGAGACTTTTGATAATTGATACCGGGTTTTGCCGGTAGTATCTGTGAGATCATTAATTAATTTTCTGGATACTACTGCATCAATCTCACCATGAGTCGTAAATACCCGGCAAAGATTTCTATGAACGACGGAGACTCTCCCCGTTTCATATTTATCTTTATATTCTTCAAAGGCCGTTTCCAGTCGTGGATTCCAGCCCAATTTGTTTAAATCCATTTCAAATGTTTTCCATAATATGCTTAGAATTGACAGCGAACACTAAAATTGAGTGGATAAGCGCCAATTCTATAAATTTAATTTTCGAGTATATGTAAAGGACATAATCATATTTACCGATATGATTGGATTTCAGATTGACGTGGTAAAAACCAGTTCATGAATATATGATTTGAACTGAATTCCAAGGGTATAAAACTTCTCTGTTTAGTGATAAAGTCCACAAATTCACACGTGGATAAATAACTTCCCGTTAAAGCGATTAGAGATGTAATTGCCGTACCATAAACGAGCAATTAACAGAAAAGTGGTAAAACTATGCAGTTAGTTGCTGATCTATGGATTGCATTATTTCTTTTACAAGCATAATAATTCCTCCATATATTTTTTAGAATGAAGCCAAAAGTTGTGGCAAAGTTTGCGCCCAATATTATGGATAGGCAGGATAGTCTGACAAGATATAATATAGGTGTATATAAAAACCTGTTTGCAGGTTATTCGTTGGGTTTGTCCTGAATACAGCGAATCGACATGCCGTTGCTTTTATGGATGCCGGAATGGTAGATATTTGAAGTAAAATAACTTAACACCCGATGGGAGACTTCATCAAATATATAATCTGTTGATGACCAGATATAACATCCATCATTTATACCTTCATAAGCACCGCTGCGTCTTCGGCGAAATCCGCCTGGTATAGCGCTAAAACCACTTTCATTGGTTGCACCAACGTTTGGCGGATCCCATAGAAATGTGTTTTCATCTTTTAACTTACCGCCTTGATCATTGCCTCGCCAGCCAAATTTCTGGATGTCAATAGCATCCATCCCTAAATACCCTTCTAATTCTTCAAATTCCATTTCAGTGGGAATATGCCAATTTTCAGGACAAACCTGGCGCTCATCGCTGACCACATACCAGTTATACAGATATCCAAAATTTTCAATATTTTCCGGATCATTATCATAATAACAGAATGCACCCGTTTTTAGATTACTCCATTGGTCATTTCTGAGCTCCAAATAAATTGAATCTCCGTTCATATAATGAGAAGCTTTCAGATTTTCAGCCATCCATATTTGATTGCCAATTTTCACAGTTTTATAGATATTCCCATCAATATCGGTGATACGGTTGGTGCCGTCATTTTCTTGCAAAGCAGCAGATTGAGATAAAATAGGGGAAAGGGCAAAAAGTAACATGATAATTATATTCATATGTAAAGTCATCCTGCACAAAATTCTTGCTGTATTGGTATTAAGTTGTCTCTAAAATAAAATAGTTCTCTGTAAATCATAGATTGCAGATGCCTGGTTATCGGTTTCTTTTCTCAATTAACATTTTTATCTCGTATGTATGAAACGATCAAAAGGACTGTATTAAACAGGAAAGAAATATAAAAATTTTATAATTAATGATAAAATCACCTTCTGGATTTATAATGAATAAAATATTATCAACATGCGGTTTGAATATGATCCATATTATTAAAGCGAATATAAAATAATACTGCATATAAAGTTTCGAAAAATGTAGATCTGATGGTAATCCAAAGTAAAACAATCAATAAGTTTTGGACCCTGTAAATAGTAAAATAAATTTCTCTGACAACGAAATCTGAGTATTACTGTTTGATGAGAAATTTTATATTGTTTGAAAATTTTAGTGAGTTAAAAATGAAAAAATTAATTATATCCATATTATTATGTATCAAGGTATTATCCGCCTATAACATTACTGGTTATGTAAAGGATGCCCAAAATGGTGAACCGCTGCCATTTGCCAATGTCATGTTGGTTGGGGAAGTTATCGGTGCTGCCACGGATGTCCATGGATACTATATGATTCCCACCGTACCGCCAGGCAATTATACTATGCGTGTAATGATGATGGGGTATGATGCCCAGGAAAAAAACATTGAAATGGTTGATGAAAATGTCCGACACAATTTTGAATTATCTCCCATTGTTTTGACAGGTGAAGGAGTATCTGTTACCGCTGAGAGGACCCGATTTGAGAAAAAGGTAGAGCTCAGCAGAGTCCACTTTACCCCTATGGAAATAAAATCAGCGCCCACATTTGGTGAGGCGGATGTATTCAGAACCCTACAGACTTTACCCAGCGTCGTTTCGCCAAATGATTTTTCATCGGCCCTGATTGTCAGGGGCGGCAGTCCGGATGAGAATTTAATTTTATTGGATATGGCCCAGGTTTTTAACCCATATCATGTGGGAGGTGTATTTTCCACCTTTAACACCGATATCATCGCCGATTCTGAATTTATGGCCGGTGGTTATTCAGCTAGATATGGCGGCAGTTTATCATCAGTACTGGAGATTACATCACGGGAGGGGGATTCCAAAAACGGTCGTTTAAAAGAGTCAAATCGATTAAAAAAATATTGGGATTTTAGTAAAGCAAAAGGGGAAATAAGCATGATTTCCTCAAAGATAGCCATGGAAGGTCCCTTACATAATGGTTCATGGATGCTCTCATTCCGACGGACTTATTTTGATCAGCTGGCAAAAATATATTATAAGTTTTCTAAAACGGATCCAAGTTGGGATTACTGGTTTTCCGATCTCCAATTCAAAGCCCAATACAATATTAACCCAAATAATAAACTGGTTGCCTCAATATTTAATGGTCACGATGATCTCTGGCTTGATATTGGTGGCAATGATGGGGAAGAGGAAAATGGTGATGGTGATGAAGCAAATTTTCCCAGGATAAATTTTGGTTGGGACTGGGGAAACCGCGCCCAGAGTCTGGAATGGAGATGGACACCAAAAAAAGATTTTTATCTTGAAACGCAAGTCAGTCACAGCCAATATGTTTTTGATATTGATTTCAAAATATTTTTAGGAGATGATGAACCGGATACAACAGATGCGGAAGAGTCTACAGAGAATGTCTCGTTTCAAACCCATAACGATGTACAGAATTATAGCGTCCGGCAGGACTTGACGTGGATTCCAAACAGCAGGCACAATTTTAATGTCGGCTGGGAAGTAAAAAACTTAGATTTATTTTATCAGGATATTATTGCAGATAATGAAATGATCCCCCTTGAGCATACGCCAAATGTATTTGGTGCCTATATTCGTGATACATGGTTTATTATCCCGAACCTTGCATTCGATATTGCCGTGAGAATTAATCAATATGAACATGTTGACAAGACATATTTTGCACCACGGCTGGGTATTAAGTATAATCCCAGCGAGGACCTTGCATTAAAAATGTCATGGGGAAAATATCATCAGTATTTATTTACCATTAACCAGGATGAGGAACTCCTACGTATGGTGGATATGTGGCAGCCGATTCCAAAAGGTGAAGAACCGCAACAGGCTGAACATTTCATAATTGGTGCTGAATACTGGGTAACCGAAGGGACAAAGGTCTCATTGGAATATTACTGGAAACCATATCTGCGTATCTATGACCTCAGTGCTACATTGGAACGCGGTCTCGGTTATGATGCTGAAGATCAATTTTATACTGCTGGCACTGGAAGTTCTGAAGGCATTGAACTTCTATATAAACGGAGTAAGGGAAAAATGACTGGTTGGATTGGCCTCTCCAGTTCAAAAACTGAAAAGGTCATTGACTTAAATAATGACGGCACCATTGACCCGGATTATGAACACTACCGCTCTAAATATGATACACCTTTTTCTTTGAATGTGGTTGCAAGTTATCAGAAATCAAAAAAGGTAACATATGGCATTAGCATAACCAGCAGCAGCGGGCAGAATTATACACCGGTGATGGGCAAGGTATATAGTCAAAACCTCTTTGACTATGAATCAATGGATAATCCATATGCCAGCATGGGAACCATACCAAACCGAGATCGGAACAGCGGTAGATTTCCCCTTTATTTCAGATTTGATGCCAGTTATTCCAAGGTTGTGGATTGGTGGAATATAGATGGGAAGTTTAAATTGCAGATATTAAATCTCACCAATCATTACAATGTATTATTTTATAATTGGGATCATGACAGCACCCCCTCTCAGGTAAGCGCATTCAGCATGTTCCCCATTACCATCACATTTGGATGGGAGTTCGAAATATAATGAAAAAAATACTAATTACAGTAGCAATCCTATTCTTCATCAGTTGTGAAAAGAAAATGAGTATTTCCGATTTTCAGGATCATTGGCAGGATTATATACCGGAGCTGAGAATTGAAGCCATGGTTTATCCTACGGAAGAAAATATAATTGTCCGTATCGATCGATCAATGAATATTTCTGAGGAAGCACCATTTACAAATCATGATTATAATGACGATGGCGATCTGGATATTGATATAAATTATTTCCATATCAAAGATTGTGATGTGAGGGTCTATCATCCGGGGCAAACCGATACACTTCAGTTGACATATTATAATGATGCTGATCAATTTTATCTATATGGCACACCGGATTCAATAAATCCCGCCATCAGTTATGGAGCTTATATTCCGGATACATTACAAAGTATCCCTGCTGGTTTCTTTTCTTATGGTAGTGAGTATCAGATGGATTGCGATTGTCCTGGGTTTTCTGAGTTAGGCACCATATCGGCGAAAGAAGCAGTGTACAGTCCAATGCCTCCTGCATTTTTAGAATGGATTGACATAGAGTCTTGTCTAGAAAATAATCCTGATCCGCTCCAATGTATTGAAGTGGTAGTGGAGAGTGATACTCTGAATTTTTATGTAGAATACAATTCGGACTCTACCTCATATTTTAATTTTGTCGTTCCTTATGGGAGTCTGAATTACTGGGTATCACGATATAAATATATCGGTGATGATAATCCGGCGGAAGCTCAGTATCAGTTTAAATTTCCAGGATATATGTATGAATATGGTCATGAGGTTTACCCGTTGGATGATATAATTATTTCTGGATTAAACTTTTCAAAAGAAAAGATTTATGTAGTGGAAGATGAGGAATTCGTCTATAAGTATCTCTTGCAGGCATTTTCATTTGAATATGCTGCTTATATTCAGTTTTCCTCAAATGGGTTACCATTATATGATCCCATCGTTTCAAACCTGAGAGATGAAGGCGGTAATGTGGTGATGGGTGTTTTTGCCGTATCGAGTAATAGCACAGTCAATGCAAAAATACTTTTTATTGAATAGATTTTTATCGTCGTGATTACAGCTTGAGGATCATTTGAATTAATATACTATTCCACAAGCATTAAGGTCAGTATTTGATAGAGGATCATTGCCGAAAATAGATTTAAAGCAGGATGATTATTTTATATCCCAACAGTATAAATATGCAGATTGCTTCCTTCATCAAATTCAGCTTTTTCATAATTTCCCCAAACACTTGTTATCCTGAACCCGGCGTCAATCAATAAACGATTGATGGTATCGGGCCAGTACATTCTCATGGTGAAATCATAAATACGTTCATCTTTTTTATCCGGTCGTGAGTAATACCAGCGTATTTTATTTATCCCGGTTTCAGGATCATAATCATTGGATTCTTCAACATTAATAAGATCATTTGTTTTGGTTTCGATATATTCCATCGTTGGGAATCTCATGCCTTCCGGGCGATACAAAAACAGCGGATCAGGTCTGAAAATATCAATCATAAAACGACTATTTTTGTCCATATGTTTGTGCACACATTTCAGACATGCTGCCGCATCAGAATCCTTAAGCATGTGCAGGAAGGAATTGAATCCAATAAATATCAGATCAAATTTTTCATTTAAATTAAAATCTCTTATATCACCGAGATGGACAGTCCCGTCAAAATACTGATCTTTTATTTTTTTATTGGCACGTTGAGTAAATTCAGGACTGATTTCAATACCACTGTATTTACCGCCGTTGCGTATCAAAGGGATTGCTAATCTGCCCGTTCCGGCAGCCAGTTCAAGTACTTTTTTTCCACTGGACTCATCCAGCATTTGCTTCCAGAATTCGATATCATCTTTTTTCCACCAATGCTCGTCATCATATCTCACGGCATCGTGATAAATATTGTTTTTATATTCTTCAATATTGAGTTTTGTCATACATGAATCCTGTTAATATTGTGGGTAAAATCATGTGAAAATTTACCTGTCGTAAATGACCATTTTTTAGATTATAATTGGTTGTTGAATTTCTGAAGACAGGTATAGCTTGTAACAAACGTCATTACATAAATTAAACCGATGGTTTTTTGTCCCCCGCTGGCGGGGGTGTCCGCAGGACGGGGGTGGAATATTTCAAGATGATCTATTCACTTCTTTATGCTATAAATAACTCCAGGGAGAACTGCCAGCGTCTCATCATCATCCTTGCTCATAAGGCATGTTTCCACGGGCAGATTTCTGATTATGTAATTTCTTGCGAAGTGTATTAACAAGATATTACAATTTATTGTTAAAGCAGTATTTGTTTGGTTTGTCGGCTTACATTGTATTCCTTCGTTAAATTAATTTCTGTGGATAAATATTTTTAAGAATTAATTTTATTAAGGATGAATTTTTGACCAGCGCATATGAAATTCTTATTTGCGGTTTCCACCCCCGTCCTTCGGACACCCCCGCCAGCGGGGGATAGATTAATCAGAATTTCCCAAACACCAATAAAAAACTTCATATTATGACAGTCTTATTGACTTTATATGTGGATTGCATTTACACCAGTAGAAATTGATAAGAGATGTCTAACTGTTTTGTGTAATATATTATATTATTATTATCGAAGGCGTGCAAATCTGAAATACTTCAAAATCAAATTATATTTTTTTGGAAAAGAATATGAGTAAAAATAAATTAAAGACTTTTATTATCGCTTTGTTGGCATTGAATTGTATAATATTTAGTCAAGATGGCATACTTAGCCTCTCCATCAATATCGATAAAACGGAATACTTTATAAATGAATCGATTATGTTAGAGGTATCATTATTTAATATGAGTTCAGACTCAATTTTTATTGATCCTGGAGCACTTTCATCATCTGAGAGGATTATTCAAGTTTTTAGTTCAGATGGCACATTAATTCAGCCTCAAAAAGGCACATGGGGTTGTGGAGAACGGCATGGCGTGACATATAATGAAGTTATTAAACCATATGATAAGCTTACTCGCAAATTTAATCTTCTTGAAGCATATGGAGAGATTGTACCCTCAACTGTTAATTGGTATAGTCTTGATTCGCTTGGAGTGTACGAAGTAAAATGTGTTTTCAATAACTCATTTGAATTTGCTGAAAGTATAAGTGGTCGACGAACTGATCTTTGGATGGGTACTTTAGTTTCTAATATAATACAATTCGAGATTATTCCTTTCACAGAATATGAAATCAACAAATTATCCGTAGCATTACAAAGTTCAGACGAAGATGAATTATTTAATGCCTTAGTTACCGTGAGAAAAGCACAAATTACAAATTTATTATACTTAGTAAACGATATTCTTCCTGCAACTAATTCTGAAAAGATAAGATATGAAGCAGCACGAATGATGATGGAGTATGCAGACGAAAAGTATTTTGATTTATACATAGAATCCCTTAATTCATCTCACAGAACAACAAGGGCATTTGGGGCAATATGTTTAGGTAGAATAAAGGATAAACGAGCGGTACCATATTTAATTGAATTATGTGATCAAGTGAAATACCCTCATAGTTATAATGTTGCAGCTAGATCACTCCTCTTTATTGGTGATAAACGTGCAATACCTGTAGTCCAAAAAATTGTTGACAGCCAAGATGTTAATACCGTACTTCACACAGTATTTACGAGAGAACTTGAAGAGTTAAAAAGTAAAACTGATTAATAAATATAAACTAACAATTGATTATTTATTCCCTGTCATTCTAGACTACAGGTTAAAACAAACCACTTTTGGTTCGGTCATTTCCTGAAGGGCGTATTTTATGCCTTCTCTACCTAACCCAGAATTTTTTACACCACCAAATGGCATAAGATCAATACGGTAATCAGTGGAATCATTGATGATCACACTACCGGCATCCAGGTTTCGGATAGCATAATGAGCCGAGTTAAGATTCGATGTAAAAATTGCGGCATGCAAACCGTAATTAACAGAATTGGATTTTTCTACTGCCGACTCTAAAGAATCAATTGGATATAACGAAACCACAGGTCCAAATATTTCCTGGCAATCAAGCTTTGCCCCTACTGGCATATTTTCCATTACCGTCGGTTGAACAAGCGATCCTTTCCGGGTGCCGCCGCATAGTGTTTTCGCGCCCATTTTTACGGCCTCATCTACCCATTCAATTACACGGATTGCCTCTGCTTTGGTGATCATCGGTCCCATATCCGTATCTTCATTCAATTGAAAACCAGTTTTATATTTGAGCGTTCTCTGTACAAATCTATCTCTGAATTCTGTATAAAGATCATTTTCGATGTATATCCGCTGGACACCTATGCAATTCTGACCAACAGCCCAGAATGATCCAGAGACACATGATTCTACGGCATTATCCAAATTGGCATCATTGAGGACAATTACCGGTGAATTTGAACCTAATTCCATGCCAATTTTTTTAAGACCAGCAAGATGACTTACAATCTCTCCAGCTTCAACACCACCGGTAAATGATACCATGCGGATTCTTGGATCGGTCACCAGCGCTTCACCAATTTCCCGTCCATGACCGGTCACAACCGAAATGATCTCACCGGGTAATCCTGCATCAAGGAGACATTCGGCTAATTTCAAGGCTGATAATGGCGTAACCGTTGCCGGTTTTACAACGACAGAATTCCCCCCGGCAATTGCCGGTCCCACTTTGTGAGCCACAAGATTAAGGGGATCATTGAAAGGGGTGATGGCGGCAATTATGCCTATGGGGAATCGATAGTAATAACCCATCCTGTTTTCCGATCCCACGGCACTGTCAAATGGAATTGTCTCACCATTGATTCGTCTTGCCTCTTCGGCAGAAATAGTAATAGTGTTAATGGCTCTGCCAACTTCTTTCCTGGCCTCGCTGATTGTTTTTGATCCTTCAGAGGCGATTGTAATAGCCAGGTCCTCAAATCTATCCTGCATAATTTCAGCACAGCGCTTTAAGATGGAAATTCGTTTATGTGCCGGAAGATTTTTATTTATTTCATATCCTTTTTCAGCTTTGGTAATTGCTTTTTTTACATCTTCTGCTGAACCTTCTGGAACGGTATCCACAAGAGAGTCATCAAAAGGATTGAGCACATCAATTTTTGCAGATTTATCAAGCCATTTTCCACCAATAATCATTTTCATGAGTATTTACCTTTATATTTATATTTTGTAATAATTATGATAAACGATGAATTTCCAGGAGATCACTCAAAATAGAAAACCCAGTTTCGATTTTACCGGCACCTGCCCCAACAATGGTAATATCACCAAGGAGATCAGTCGAAAATGTCGCCGCATTTGTTGGTCCCATAATACCAGCCAGCGGGTGGGTAAGGGCGATCATCTCAGGTTTTACACTGGCAGTGAGATTGCCGTCGATATATTCAACATTACCAATAAGCTTCCAGCGAGAATTATTTTCCCGGGCGTTCTGGATATCACCTGCAGTGATTGCGGAAATCCCTTCACATGTAACCTCATTTAGCAAACAGGGAACACCCATGACTACATTGGCAAGGATGGTAACTTTCGCCCTGGCATCATAACCCTCCACATCACCGGTAGGGTCGGCCTCAGCATAACCAAGTTCCTGCGCTTTTTTGAGGGCATCCTTGTATTCCATACCATTTTCCATCTCAGACAAAATGTAATTTGTTGTGCCGTTGAGAATTCCCTTTGCTGAAGATATTCTGCATCCTGCCAGAGGACCAGAGGTAAGATTCAGCACCGGTGTGCCGCTCATGACCGTTCCCTCAATCATGAACATCACATTATATTTATCTGCAAGATCTTTCATTTTTTTATAGGCTAATGCTGCCGGTCCCTTATTACTGGTAACAATATGTTTTCGAGATTCAAATGCTGCCATGCAATGACTTATAGCAGGTTCCCCAGTTTCCAAATCGGTAAAAGCCAGTTCGCATACCACATCCGCGTTACAATTTTTTATCAGGGTTAGAGCATCCCAGTCAGTGAGGTTATGCTGAAAACTTCCAGTATCGCTGATTTCTGCCAATAATTGGGTCACATCTAGTCCTTCTGGGTCATAAACGGTTCCAAATCTTATGTCACTAATTGCAACGATGGAGTAATTGTAACCGTAGTTTGATATTAGATCACTTTTTTTATTTTCGAGGATTTCTACCAGACCCTGACCAACGGTTCCAAATCCAATGAGTGCAATTTTCTGTTCCATGATTTATCCTTAAAATTTGTGTTATAAATATATTGTATTGACTGATTTCAAAATGAATGATTTTATATATTAGAAAACCCTTTTTCCAGATCGGCAATGATATCATCAGGGTGTTCAATTCCTACTGAGATGCGGATGGCATTAGGATTTATGCCTGCCAGGCTCCTGCCTTCTTCGCCCTGTTGCTGGTGCGTAGAAATAGAATTCAGGGTGGCAATGGTTTTTACCCGACCCAAATCAGTTGCTCTCCAGATCATATCTAATCCATCATAGAAATTTCTGGTATTTATGGATTCACCGGGATTTTGTTCTTTTATTTCGGCAAGCATCATATAACCAAATGCCGATCTGTCGGAATCAACTAAATGCATGTATTTATCAGCAAGTTTTTTTTGAGGAAAACTGGGCAATCCCGGGTATGAAACATTTTCTATTTTTGGGTGATTATGCAGATATTCAGCGATCTGCAGGGCGGACTGACTCATCTTATCCACCATCATTCTCAATGACCGCATATCATTAAGAGTCATAATCGCCGCCATGGGATGGATTGATGGTCCATTATCTCTGAACGGCCACAATTTTGCCCAGCTGGCGAAATCAGCTTTCATTTCATCAGGACCAATTTTGCTGATGATGTTTTTTCTCGCCACGATGAGTCCCGCAATGGATGTTCCGCTACTGGAAATTGCTTTAGAAGCAGAATGAACAACGATATCGGCACCAAAAAGCAACGGCCTTGTTATGGCAGGTGTAGCACAGGTGGAGTCAACAATGAGTGGAATTGAAAAACTATGGGCCAATTCTGCAACGGATTCAATATCAAAGATGGTCAATGATGGATTTGATGGAAATTCGCCATAAACAAATCGTGTTCCGTTATCAATTTTTGACAGCCATTCATCCAGGTTTCCAGGGTCACATATCCATCGAACTTCAATGCCCTGCTCCTGATACCTTCTAATCCAAAACTGCTGGAATGTACCACCATAAACCTTGGCACATGATACAATATTGGGTGGCGGGAGTTTATCATCCTTTACCAGGAAAGGATCAGTTGCGGTTTTGATAGCGCTCATTCCACTGGAGGTGGCAAGACCAGAGGCAATAATATCTGATCCATATGTTTCCAATAGAGCGATTGTCTCTTCCAGGAAATATGTTGAAGGATTGGCAATTCGAGAATAACACCAGGTGGGTATCTGATATGATAATGCCGCTTCCATTTCATTACAGTCGCTATATGCCTGTGCAGGACTCATGTATACAGGTTCCATTATAGATCCACTATGAGACGAAAGCGCCTGTTGGAGATCATATAATCCATGGGTGGCAACGGTATCAAACTTCCATGACTTGGCACGTTTGATTTTTTTTTCACGTTGAGCCATCATGATTTGTCCTTCATTAATCCAACCATTTAAATCTTTCATAATGCTCTCCTTGATATAATTGTATTGTGAATATGTTCAAAATATAATATTGTATTAGAATAATTATATAATACATAATTTGGTAATATTAAAATATACATTAATATTATATGGTGTAAATGGAGACAGACAATTTAAGAGTAAAAACCGAAAACAAGGAAATTAACTCAACATAAACAAAGAAATAAAACAGTATATATATACAATTGGAATATTGGTTAATTCTTGTATCAGAGACTGTACTTCCTGTAATTTTTATAACACTCGGGATAAAATTTTAACGAAAGCACTTACCATAATGAACTATATATCAAACAAAACCAAGAGCCCCAGTAGAGTCTCAAGATTTACAATTGTTGTAATTATACTATTCAGCCTTTTGTCCAGGGATTTAGTTTATGCTGGAACTTATTATGATGAACCTGAAGGCAAAGGGGTGGAGATCGTCGCCTTAAGCGGTATTGTTATTTATTTTCTGTGGGTTGTATATGATTCATATTTTGGTAAAGAAAAAAAAGTAGTTCCAAATGAAGTAAAAAAGGCAATTTCAGATTTAAAATTCATTGCGACAAAAAATGAATATCGAGAGCTCAAAAAAATCCGGGAGCACGATGAGCTGAAGTCATTTATATATAATTTCTGGCTACGGCGAGATCCATCCCCGGGGACGGCAGCCAATGAATTTAAAGTAATACATATGAATCGTGTAAAAATTGCCAATGAAAAATATGGCTGGGGTTTGACACCCGGAGCTGATTCAGATATGGGGAGAGTATACATATTATATGGTGAACCGTATAATATCTCGAGTCTTGATCCGTCACAGCGACGAATGGATGATCCTGACCCATTTAATGTAAAAAATATTGGTGATGCTTCGCGAGGTGAAAAACTCATTTTTAGAGAAAATTCTGTCACAATTTGGACATATAGTTTCCCATCAAATTCAAAATCTCTCCCCACTATATTTGATTATCTCGGCCGTGATGAAACCGTATTCGTTTTTGCCGATCTTCAAAAAGTAGGTGATTATTCACAGGTTTATTCAAACAAAAGCAATGAATATATTGATCCCAGGGTTTATAAATAACATAGGTAGAAGTATTTAAATTTTTGCTGCTAATTAGGAATTCCATATGGATTACAACTATTTAATAAGTGCGATTACAGGTTATCTCTTTGGATGTTTTCAGGCATCATATTTTGTCGGAATTCTCGTAAATAAAATTGATATCCGTGAACATGGCTCAACCAACGCCGGTGCATCCAACGTGACTATGGTAATGGGTTTTAAATGGGGTGTTGTTGTTGCGGTTCTGGATATTCTAAAAGGATCAGCAGCCGTTTGGTTGTCTCAATTTCTATTTCCCGGACAAATCGAATTTGCCTTTATTGCCGGAATATGTGCCATACTGGGGCATATCTATCCCTTCTTTATGAAATTCCAGGGAGGCAAAGGCATAGCTACTTTGATTGGAATGTTTCTGGCTTTGAATTGGCAACTTGGATTGATCATTTTAGGAATTCAGGTAGTGATATCGTTAGCCACTGATTATGTCGCAGCAGGATCACTAGTATTATATGTGGCATTGCCTGTAATGGTCTATTACTTTGATTTCAGTCAATTATGTATTTTATTGAGTTTACTGATGATGGTTATCGGTATATATAAGCATATTCCAAATGCCCGAAGAATAAAAAATGGCACAGAACCCAAAATTCGTGCCACCCTTTCAAAGAAAAAAAGTAAGGCAGATTAACTGGCAGCGAGGCTTTAAGCGGATCTAAATTGCCTCCCCTGATAATTCTTTCAACTCGCTTTCAACTCGGATTATAAGTCCCTCAAGTCCAAGATCATCATATTGATTGGTATCCACCAATTTCCCGATTCTGATTTTGACTTTTCCCGGTTTTAATGTCCTGCGATCCTGTGGTTTATAATCATAAGCGCCATGAATACCAATTGGAAGAATCGGTGTACCGGTATTGACAGCCATATGAAATCCGCCCTTTTTTAGTTTCCCCATTTTACCGGTTACAGTTCGGGTTCCTTCCGGAAGAATAACAACGTGATATCCTTTTTTTCTTATAAGAGTTTCGGCGGTTTTGATTCCCTTAAAAGCATTTGATCGATTATATCTGTCAATTGGGATAATTCTAAAGCTCTTCAATAATTGTGCATAAACCGGATATCGGTAATTAAATTTTGCTGCTACAGCGGTGAAACGCCCTTTTATAACTGAAGGTATCAAAAAGATGTCAATAAAACTGCTGTGATTTGCCATAATTATAAAAGGTCCATTATCAGGGAATTGCCCTTCTATTTTTAGTTGAACACCCAATAGAAACAGCATTGAACGTGATAAATATGGTGCAACCCAATATAGGACAGGTCTTGCAAATAGACTTACGATAATCAATATAACTGCTGCTGCCACGAATAGTGGAATCACTATAATGCTAATGAGGAAAGTATATAAATAACTAATCATTAAACGGATTTAACCCTGGGATTTTATCGAATAGTTTATGATTTGCTTTTGGGAAAGGAAGAGTATCAAGATCTTTGGCATTGAGCCATTTCCAGTTGGCGCATCCTATCGCTTCGGGTTCACCATCCAAATATCGACAGTGATATCCTGTCATCGTAATGGAAAAATGAGTATAGGCATGCTGTATAGTTGAAATATAATCCCCAACTGCAACGGTAATATTCAACTCCTCCTTGATCTCCCGAATAACACAGTCCTCTGAACTTTCGTTCTTCTGAACTTTCCCACCGGGAAATTCCCACAATCCCCCTAAAAGTCCAGCTGATTTTCTTTTTGAAATAAGTAAATTGTTGCCATTCCATATAACCCCAACGGCAATATCATAATGAGGTTTGGGTCTTTTGATTTTCTTTTTTGGATAATCACTTACCGTGCCATTTGCATAAGCACCACAGTATCGTTTTACAGGGCATAGAGGGCAATTAGGATTTCGCGGTTTACATATTATGCGGGCAAGATCCATCATTGCCTGATTAAAATCACCAGGTCTTTGGTTCGATATTTGACTTAACAGGTAGGACTGCATTTTGCCCTTGAATTGGTCTGGCACGCCATTTAGTTCAAGTAACCTGGATAATAATCTTTTTACATTGCTGTCAATAACCGGAATAGGGTGATTAAAGGCTATTGATTGGACAGCAGCACCAATATAATCCCCAACCCCTTTTAATTGATTAAATTCTGCAGGTGTATCCGGTACTTGATAAATCCCGTTACTCACCAGATTTTTACAGGCATCATGGAAATTACGTGCCCGGGCATAATAACCCAGGCCTTCCCAAAGTTTTAAGATAAAATCTTCCGATGCCTTGGCAGTAGTTTCGATTGAAGGCAGGTTCTCAAGCCATCGGTAATAATAAGGGATAACCGTTTCAATCTGAGTTTGCTGGAGCATGACTTCAGAAATCCATATATGATAAGGATTAGGGTCACCCCTCCAAGGCATACTGATCTTTTCGGTATCATACCATTTCAGGAGTGGTGCAGTCAGACTACTCATTTACCCCTTTTTCAGCGCGGTAGCGGATCAAATTCCATGTGAGTGATTCCAGGACAGGAATCATTGTTTCCCGCTCATCCATTGACATCATCTGCTGCAAAGTAAAAGTGACATTATCCAATTCCAAATCCAGGTGTTCAACAAGCTTTTCACCTTCATCAGTTAAGAGAATGCTCACCTTGCGTCTGTCATGATGATTTTTTACTCGATTAATGTACCCGAGACTTTCAAGTTTTTTAAGATTTCGTGTTGCCGTACTCACTTCAATACCAACCTTATAGGCCAGCTGCGAGGAGAATAATCCATCTACGGGAATTGCGAGGAGAATATTTGTTTGAGAAAAAGTAATACCATGCTCAGCACCGATGTTTCTGATAATAGCAGTTAGCTGCGTATTGATATCTCGCAATTGTTCAGATAAATCCATACTTGTATCTTACAATAACCGATGTATGCTATAAAATGGTTATCAACCCCAGCTTTATTGTTGGAGGTAAAGGAGTAAAAAATTTATCTTATATGTCGAAACTTTTGACAACTGATATGGTTTTGTGCTGTCTCGGCTGGATAAAATTTAATGGCAAAACCACACAAAGGACACCTTGCATGAAAACTATTTCCAAATTGTATGTGACAATTTTCATTGTTTCATCTCTCCATTCCGGATCTATCCAAAATCCCGAACAAATCCGAAATCGCTCCATTGAGGCCCATCCTACAGAAAATAATAAAATCAATATTGATGGTAAACTTACCGAAGAATCCTGGAAAAATGCTCCCAAAGAGGGAGGGTTCACACAGAGATCCCCTGAAGATGGTCAGCAATCAAGCCAGGACACAAATTTCAGTGTTCTTTTCGATGAAGAGAATCTGTACTTGGGTATATGGATGCTGGATACAAATCCTGAGAGCATTGATGCCATACTGACTCGAAGAGATGGTCACAGCCCGTCAGATTGGCTTTATATCTCTTTGGATAGTTATAACGATAATCGAACCGCTTTTGAATTTAGTTTGAATGCTGCCGGCGTGAAACAGGATTTGCGAAGATTCGATGATGATAACATGGATTGGGATTGGGATGCAGTGTGGGAGGGTGAAGTTGATGTGAATGAAACTGGCTGGACTGCGGAATTTCAGATTCCTTTTAGAGAGCTCAGATTTAATACAGGACCGGATATGGAATGGGGCTTACAGGTTTACCGTGAGTATTGGACTTCCCTAACTTTGCAGGACAGTGAAAGAAGTCATAAATTAACCTTACAGAGGAGGATTTATGACACAGAA
>JABHXA010000022.1 GCA_018657495.1 Fidelibacterota bacterium | reverse complement strand
GTAATGTCAACGCTGGTATCTTCATCGGTAGTTGTATCAGTCGTTGTCAGAGTAGGTTCATCAGCAACAGCGTTTACAGTAACAGCAATTTCCTGTGTGTTTGTGGCAATTTCATCTTCATTTTCTACAGAAAAAGCTTCTATAGTGAGAACGAAATCTTCATCACTATGCAAAAATGGCGTTACCTGTAAATCTGCTAATTCATTGGAAAGATAAAGACAGTCAGTACCAAAAAGAGTGCATGGCAACGACATCTCAGCACCGACTGGGATATCTGATATTCTTATAAATAGGAATTCAGAACCATCGGTATCAACTAATTCAGATGATATGGTCAGATCAATTGCTGTGTCTTCATCTCCCTGGGCATCGGTAACTTCAAGATAAGGTAAATCTGCAATTGGATTAATTACAACCGTCATTGATTCCTGGACACCATTGGGCTGTCCTTCAGCATCGGTGGCAAATGAAATTATGACAAGATCAAAATCATCGGCATTATGTAGTTCAGGGATGATGGTCAAACCTGCAACAAGATACTCATCTACCGTCATGCAGCCATCTTCATCCAATTCACCTGCTGACAAAATTACGCCATCTGGTAAATCACAGACTTGAATGTGAAGAGACTCTGATCCATCTGTGTCGACTAATTCGGTTTCAATATCCAACGAAATTTCAGTATCTTCATCACCGGAAACATTCGTTAATACCAAGTTTGGTTCGTCCGCTATTGCTGTTATAGTCATGGTAAATGATTGGCTGTCTATTGATCTGCCAAATCCATCATTTACGGTCACATCTATGACTGTTTCACCATGACGGTTATCTTGAACATCAATGACAACATTGGAAAAAATATCGCTAAATGTTTCACCTGCAGAACAGGTAACTATCTCTGTATTTTGACTTGAACATGAAAAAACTAATTGCTGGCCATCAGTCTCGATATCCACATCATTTGCAACAATGACTATACTTCGGTCAATATCTTCAAAAGTGGTCAAGTCTTCTATGAACTCTAAAATTGGGTCATCATTAATAGGATGAATTGTGATATCGATATTGGCAACGGTATCCGCCGTGACATTATTACTTGCTTCTTCGGAGGTAGCTGTAACAATTAGTGTGAAATCTGTATGATTATTTTCACCGGGTGTCAGGACAAAAGAAAAATCACCATCACCATTATCAGATAATTCTGTAACGGAAGCATCATCAGGTACACCAGATATTGCTATTGACAAGGATTCTGATCCGTCGGTATCTACCAATGTAGAGTTAAAGTTTATTTCAACGGCATTATCTTCATCCGTTTCAAAATTGGATGTTGAGAGATTTGGTGGATCAGCAACTGCTATGACACTAACAGATAATACATTAGAAGTTGTTTCAGCAACATCCTCATTTTCTGCTTCTGTTGCAAATGTTGTGATAGTAATATCAAAATCATTGTGATCGTGTAATGTTGGTGTGAGAATTATTGTCCAGGTGCCATTATCATTATCAACTGCATCGGAAACAGAACTACCCACCGGCAGGTCATTTACCTGGAATGATAGGGATTCAGAACCATCTACGTCAGCCAGTAAAGGAGAGAATGTTAATTCAACTGTTTCATCCTCGTCCGTTTCTACATCTGAAACCGTTATGGCAGGATCATCTGCAACGGCATCAACAATAACGGTTAATGTTGATATTTCAGTAGTGGATTGCAATTCATTTGACAATTCTACCGAGGTAGCAGAAATTGACAGGTCAAAATCATCACCATCATTTTCGGGTGGCAGGATGGTCAGTCCAACCAACTGGTCAAGACTTAAAGTATATGAACCATCTTCATTATCCGTTCCATTGGAGAGTAAGGACCCTATGGGTAGATTATCTACAAGGAATGAAATTATTTCTGAGCCATCATCATCTACAGGAGTAACTGTAATATCAACAGCTATCTGTAAATCCTCATCGCCCTGAGATGTCAGGACAGAAAGTTCTGGGATATCCGGTACAGCATGAACTGTCAATAGGAATTCATCTGAATCGACTGATCGTCCTTGACTATCGCTAACAGTTACTTCAATCACAGAAGTACCGTGAACATGCTCCTGGACTTCTAAAGTCATATTTCTGTTTACGATACCCCTCTGTGAATCAATGGTGCACAGAACTAATTCTTCATTACTTGATACGCATGTAAAAGTCAATTCCTGATTATTAGTCTCAATGTCTACATCGCTACCGGTGATTTGTATGGATAGATTTTCATCTTCCTGGGTTTCTACATCATCCAAATTTGTAAGGATAGGATCATCATTTACAGATACTACATCAATTAAAAAGGAAATCTCAACAGACTCATCATAACCGTCATTTACGGTGCCACCATTATCATTTAATATTACAGAAACTTCGGCTGTCCCATTAGCATCCTGAAATGTAGCAAAACTTATATTTCCATTGGTGTCAATAGCTGGCTGGACAGAAAATAATCCCGGGCTATCATTATCGGTATAAAATGTCGCAAACTGTTCTAATTCAACTACCTCATTAGTTGGCCCCATATAAATATCTGTTGCCCATTGAGAGGAATACTCACCACTATCTTCAAGTACACTGATATCTCCACCGGATGTAAATGATGGCTGATCATTCACTGGAAATACTTCCAGCATAAAATGGTGTGAATCAATATAGGTACCATCTGCCACGAACACTCGAACTTCCTCAGTTCCAAACCAATCGGCGTCTGGTAAAAATCCCAGTACAGATCCATCAACAGAACTAGTGGTAACATGTTCGCTTCCATCAGTACCAAATACAAGATTATCACCATCTACTTCAATAACCCACCACTCTACGTTTTCATCAGATTCAAAAAGGATTTCAAATGATAAACTAATCATATGGTCTTCTAAAAATCCTGGTCCGGTAACATTGCCAAGAAGCGGTGCGTCATTAACAGGAGTAATGGTAATCTGGAATGTCTCGGTGCCAAAAGTATCATCGCCGTCAAATTCTGTACCGCCATTATCAGTGAATACTATGCTGATAGTAGCTGTACCATTTATATTCCTCGCCTGGCGGAATGTTAACTCACCATCAGAATCAAGTGCCGGTAAAGTTGAGAATAAATCGTCATTATCAGTAGTCAAGGTGAATGTAGCAAATTGGTTACTTTCTATCCCTTGAGTATGTCCATCAAATTCGTTTCCGGGCCCGAGATCAATTTCAGTTGCCCAGGCAGTATAGGTTTTTGCAGTGGCATGAAACAACGGATCTGAACTATTATCATCCTCATCAAGTGTTATATCTGCACCAGTTAAAAATGTTGGTTCATCGTTTACCGGGTTCACTAAAACATTGAAAGTTACATCGATGATACCACCGTTTTGATCATCAACGGTAACTGTTATATCGGCATTGCCGTATTCATCATCATGGACATCAAATTCAATTCTGGAGCTATTTGTTGAGCCTTGCAGGAATCGGTCCATTGAAACGGATACAGAAACCAGTGACTCATCGCTACTCACAACTGAGAAGATCATTTGTTGATTGTCTGTTAGAATATCAGGATCATATGAACTTATATCCAGACCAAAATCAATATCTTCATCAGTTATTTGATCTTCAATAGACATTTGAGGAGTATCATTTATTGGATTAACTGTAACTGGGAGTATCACCTCATCAAAGGCATAATCACCGCCATTACCTTCCGTTGTTGCAGAACGAACCGTAAGGGAGAAATCTTCATTTATATCTTCATTGGGGTGAACCGTTAAATTGGTCAAATCTGTCATTAGTAATTCCCAGATACCGCCACCTATATCTGTACCTGCTGAAAGATTGCCTTCAAGTGGTACACCTGAAATTGTCAACAGCAGCGATTCGGATCCGTCTGTGTCAACAAATGCAGTGTTAATAGTAAGGGGAATATCAGTATCTTCATCACCTAATGCTGGTGACATAGATAATTCAGGTATATCAGCAATGGCATGAACCACTACATCTAAATCAAGTGAATTTGTTATAATCACATCAAGATTTTCAACAGCTGCAGAGGATATTAACAATGTAAAATCTTCATCACTATGCAGGGGTGGCAGAATTGATAATTCTGCGGCCAGCTCAGGCGTATAGGTATAAGTACCATCCAGAAAATTGAGGTATTCTGACATGGTGGATCCGTCAGGTACATTTTCAACGGTGAAAAAGAGTGTCTCTGATCCATCAGTATCAATTAATGAGCCTGATATATCGAGAGGAATTATGGTGTCCTCATTACCATCGGTATGAGAGATTTCTATGGTTGGTAAATCCGCAACGGGATCTACTTGTACAAATATGGTATCAAGATTGACGATGAACGAATTATCCGGTTCCTGAACAAACGCAGTAATGTACAGATAGAAGTCGTTGTCGCTATGCAATGGCGGTAAAATTTCGAGTCCATCAAACTGTTCCGGTGAATAAACATTCAGTTCACCCTGAATTGCAAATGGTTCGGTAATTTCAGATCCATCGGGAATATTATCAATAAAGAGAAATAATTCTTCTGAACCATCGATATCCACAAGCTCGCTGATAACAGTAAGGGGAATTATTGTATCTTCATCACCTACTGAATCTTCAACGCTTAGTATCGGTAAATCAGGTATTGGATTAACGGTTAAAAGAAAAGTCGCATTATCCACTGCCCGGCCACTGAATTGATCATTCACGGTAACGGTTATTTCAGCGGTACCATGTCTATTCTCCTGAACATCCAAGGTAAGTGTCTGGAAAACATCTCCACGATTAAGAGATTCTGAAGTGCAAATTACAAGTACCTCGTCTGAAGAAGTACATGTAAAAATGAGTTCCTGATTATCAGTTTCGATATCGTAATCTGTGGCCTGATAGTTAAAGACAACATCAATATCTTCATCGGTGGTAATATCTGTAAATTCGCTAAGAAAAGGTTCATCATTCACAGGTGTAATCGTTACTAATAATTCCTGATAATTTTCAGCCTGGTCCCCATTATCGTCTTCAGTTGTTTCAGCCTCTATAGATAAGGTGAAATCATGTTCATTTGGTGCTGGTGTGACAAAAAGGCCAGCTAGCTCGGCAGGTAGAAGAGTATAACTACCATCCTGATTAAGTGTACCGTTTGATAAGAAAGCACCATCACTTAAATCATAGATATGGATAAGCAATACCTCTGACCCATCATCATCAACAAGGGAAGAGCTAATATCCAAGTCAATATCTGTATCTTCAGTCCCTGCGGCATCATTAACTGTTAGATTTGGCACATCGGCAACGGCGTCAACAGTAACAAAAATGTCAGACCAAACGGTAGCTACATCACCATCATTTTGTTCTGTAGCTGATGAGTAAACAGTCAGTGTAAAATCTGTGTCATCATGTAAAGGTGGGGTTAATTCAAATGTAAATGAACCATCCTGATTATCTACCAAGTCACCAAGAGTTCCTCCTACTGGTAAACCGGTGATCTCAATGGAAAGAGTTTCAGATCCATCAATATCAGTCAATCCAGAATCAAATGTTAATTCAACGGTAGTATCTTCAAGGGTATTGCCGTCAGGAACCTCCAATGTGGGTTCATCAGCAATGGCATTGATTGTAATCAATATAGAGTCTTCAACTGAGGCAAAAACTTCCGGAGACTCAAACGCTGCAACATTTACAAAAAGCCAAAAATCTTCATCGCTATTTTCAGGTGGAGTAAGTGCCAAATCAGCAATCGACTCTAAGGGAAGCAGAAAACCCTGTTCCCCCAAATCAACCAGTTCATAATTAAATGTGACACCATCAGGATAAGATGGAATAAAGAGGAATAGTTCCTCTGATCCATCATCATCGACTAATTCGGCAATCATATTTAACGAAACGGTATTGTCTTCATCTGTCGTTACATCTGAAACAAGAAATACCGGTGTATCAGCAACGGGGTTTAATGTTACGGAGATGGTTTGGGTATTTATTGCTGTACTTCCATTATCCTCAGAAGCAATGGCAGAAACACTAAAATCGAAATCAAGATCACTATGCAAAGTAGGTGTCAGTTCAAACTGATATTCGGCTCTTAACTCAGTGATATCATTTATAACAGTCCCTTCAGGGAGACCTGTTATTTCAAATGTTAATGTTTCTGAACCATCAAGATCAGTCAAAGCCGAATCGAAGGAGATAAGAACAGGAATATCCTCATCAGTTTCAACATCATTGACAATAAGATCAGGTGTATCGGCGACTGCATTTACTGTGACTGTAAACTGATTATCCAATGATGAATAATCGGTTCGGGCAATGCCATCGGCAGCAGTAATTGTCACTGTGCTTGAACCATGATCGTCTGTGGTATAAGCGATGGATAAAATACCAGTGTCATCGTCAATTTCTACCGTTAATAAATCTGTATTTTCTACCGTTGTAACCATATAAAATAAGGTCTGAAGATTCTCCGGTGCACCATTGGTTAAATCAATATCTGTAAAAATGGTGTTTAAATCAATTAAAGTTGCTTCGGCATCTTCATCTACGGCTATGTCCCCTATGGCTTCAATAAAGGTGACTGGATCATTTACCGGGTTAATCGAAATGGTAAAGTTCAGAACAGTTGTTTCATCGACACCGCCATTATCTGTCCCACCGTTATCATTGAGGATCACCGAGACAAGTGCATTTCCATTAGCATTATCCAAAGTTGTGAAGCTCAGGGTACCATCTGAAGTTATCACAGGTAGTTGATCAAATAGGGCACCGTTTTCAGTATCCACTAAAAATTCTGGAGTCTGATTGAGGATGGTAATTTCGTTATCAGGTCCCAAGTCTATATTCGTCGCCCAATTTTCAAATGTGGATAATCCGCTATCCTCATCAACTAAAATATCTCCATCATTATCAAAGGTTGGCGCATCGTTCACAGGTAGAACAGTAAGTGTAAATGATTGATGATCAAAATAGACCTCATCCGTTACAAATACTGTTACGGATTGATCTCCAAACCAGTCTGCATCTGGAGTAATTGTGACATCCACAACATTAAATTCATCTGTATCAGCAACGGTAATGGTCATGGTTCTAAGGGCTGAACCAAAGATTACCTCAGTGGTATCAACTTCCAGTGCAGTCATAGTAAAATTGGCAATTTCATCTTCAAGAATTGTGATCACCATATCCTCTACCCATGGTTCACCATCAACCGCAATGAGACGAGGTGCATCATTCACGGCAAAATATTCGATTGTAATATCCTGAGTTGATGATCTTTGATCTCCACCAAAATCAGTGCCGCCGCTATCCATTAATGTAATAGAAATAACAGCACTGCCCCATTTGTTCATTGCACCTTGATAGGACAGGTCACCATCGGCATTAATTGTAGGCAATTGCTCAAATAAATCATCGTTAGTCGTGGTAATTTCAAATGTGACTGTTTGACCTAAATCGTTTATTTCGTTATCGGGTCCTAAAACAATATCCGTTGCCCAATTGGCTGTCAATTTTGTTTCACCAATTACAAATGGATCATTGCTTCCGTCATCTTCATCGTTTTCCTGGTTAGATCCAATCGTAAAATATGGTTCATCATTTACAGGATTCACTGTAATTGTAAATGTGTCACTATACTCATCATCACCACCAAAATCTGTTCCGCCATTGTCGTTGAGTAAAATCGTTATTACTGTAGATCCATATTCATTTAAAGCAGGTTGATAGGTCAATATACCCAGAGCATCAATTGCCGGTAACTGGACAAATAAACCATCATTGTCAGTAGTAAGTGTATAGGTTGGATTTTGCCCGAGATCACTCACCTCATTTTCAGGCCCTAAAACTAAACCAGTGATGAATCCTGAAACCGTTTTGAGAGATGAAGCGACGGTCATATCAACGGATCCATCATCTTCATTTTCTGTAATATCTTCACCTGGAATAAATACAGGTTTATCATTAACCTGATTCACAGTGATTGAGAAAGTGTCTGAAAAAGTATCCAAACCACCGTTATCAGTACCGCCGTTATCATTAAGCGTCATGGTGATATTGGCAGTTCCAAAAGCATTTTGAGCTATAGTATATCGTAACGTACCATTAGAAAAAAGAATCGGCATCTCTGAAAATAATGCATCATAATCTGTTTCAAGGCTAATACTGGCAAACTGGAAAAAATCCTCTACCTCATTTTCTGGTCCCAGGTTTGGTACCGTCGCCCATTCCACAAGCAGTTTCTGTGATGACAAATCATTCAGATCAGTACTACCGTCATCTTCATCATCGGTAATATTATTACCCAGTTCAACAAGTGGTTGATCATTTACCGGTATTACCGTAATTGTAAATGTTTGTATTTCGGATTCCTCAGCACCTCCATTATCAAGACCGCCATTATCTGATAAAACGATGGATATCTCAGCAGATCCATAACCATTTAGGGCTACCCTGTAGGTGAGATTACCTGCTGAATCGATGGCAGGAAGATTTAAGAATAAGGCGTCATTATCGGTAGTTAAGGAAAATGAAGCACTTTGTTCAAGATCGCTAACTTCGTTGTCCGGCCCCAAATCAATGTTTGTTGCCCATAATTCGATTGTCTGCAATCCGCCCTGTACCAGCATATCCGTACTGCCTTCATCTTCAAGTATTGTCTGGTTATCCCCAGTTGTAAATGATGGTTGATCGTTTACAGGGTTCACGTTAATAATAAACTGCTGAGTTGATGATTCATCACCACCGTTATCGGTACCACCGCCGTCATTAATAACCACAGATATAGTTGCTGCACCATAATTATTTAATGCCTGTGCATAGGTAAGTGTACCATCGGCATCAATTTCTGGAAGATCACTAAAGAGAGCATCATTATTAGTCGTTAGAGTGTATATTGGCGCTTGTGAAAATTCAACGACTTCATTCTCAGGACCTAAATTTAATGTACTGACAAAATTTTCAACTGTTTTAGCAGCAGCTGGAATAGTCTCATCTACTGAACCATCATCCTCGTCAACGGTTATATCATCAGACAAGGAGAATACGGGTTCATCATTCACCGGGTTAATGGTTACTGTAAATGTTTGTGGATCGGATTGGTTTGAATCTGACCTCGCAGCCGCACCATCATCAAAAAGAATTACAGTCACCTCTGCCGTACCATATTCATTATTTGATGGCGTGAAACTGAGATCGCCTGAGGAGGTTACAGTTGGTAAAACTGAAAATAGATCATCATTATCTGTGGATGTCTGAAAATTAACCGTCTGACTTAACTCGTCAAGAGGTCCTGCAGAAATTAATGTTGCCCAACTGTTTAAGGTAAATTCGCCAGAATCTTCGTTGACTGTCTGATCAGCACCAATGGTAAATGTAGGACTATCATTTACCGGGTCAATTGTGATAAACACTGTTGAAGTATTTGACGTGACAGCAGTTGAAATGGTAGACCAGGATGCCCCGGTTATACTTCCGTTGTTATTATTTGAAGTCAGATCACCAGCTGTAGAACCGTTACCTTCATCCAATTCCCAGCTGGAAACCAGTCCAGTGGCATTACCGGCAATTCTGCCAAACATTGAAGACATTATTTCCAGTTGAGTACGTGCTACGCCCCAAACCCGGACCTTGTCTATCATTCCTGAGAAATAATTACCTGACAAGTCACTGCCAATTTTCAGGACATCAGAGTTAGAGGCAATAGTATAGGATGTTCCTGTTAGCGGAATGACCTCACCATTTACATATAATGTTCTGGTACCATTTTCGTTAACAGCAGCGATATGAACCCATTCCTGCGAAGATAATATACCGGATCCCGTTGTGAGACCATCAAATTGCAGGCCATCAAAACTGCCGGAATTGCTTAGTTGTAGTTTATATCCGTTTGAGCCGGGTGTTTGAAATTTTGAGAGAATACCGGCAGAATTGACAAATTGATCAACATAAATCCACGCTTCCAGCGTGTATTGTGAGGTCAGATCAAGTGATGGAGTATCCGGTATTGTTACATGATCCCCATTACCATTCAAACTAAGGGCATACAATGCCGGGGTTTGAACTTTATACGTAAAGTTATCCGTACCGTTATAATTAAGTGTTGGTGTATATGTAATATCGCCAGTGGAATTATCATCAAGTACTACATCGCCGTGGGAAGTATTGCTGACCAGGATATATTCCAATGGATCACCATCTCCATCGTACCCTTCCAATTGATCTGAAAGTATTGTATCTTCGTTAATTGTGATATCCATATTCGATGTTGTAGGAGGATCATCCAATGGTGTGACAATGAGAAAAAAGTTTGTATTTGCAGCAAGTATGCCGTCATTGACGCTCACAAGTATTGAGGCGACACCAGAAAAGTCTGCAGCATTTATTGTTAATTGAGTTGATGTAATTTCAAGGGAGATTCCGGTGGTATCGCTGATAGCAGAATAAAAAAGTGTCTCATTATCCACATCACTGGCAGAAATGGGAATCTGTAGTATGGAATCTTCTTCGATCGTCTGATTTCCAATTTGCGCGATTGCTGGTGAATCATTGACATTATTAACAGTAAACATAACTTCATCGGTATCCGAAAATCCGTTTGTCGTTTGATCAGTAATTGTAAAAATAATGCTTTCACTGCCATACCAATCCGAATCGGGTATACCAATTGTCACAAGATTATCGCCGTTAATAGAAATGGTTAGATCAACATCCCCTGTATAGGTGATTGAGGTAATATCATTATCCTGTTCAGTTATATAGCTGTCCAGATCGAATGATATAAAGTTACTGCCTTCGTTAATATTTTGATCAGGGATGTTGGCAATAATAGGCGTATGATCGGCATCGATAATAAAAACAGCTTGATCCGATCCCGAATAGCTATTATTTGTGCCCTGATCTGTTGCAATGAAATTTATTGTTTCTGTACCTGACCAATCGTTGTCGATGATGGTAAAACTGATCAAGTCATTGGCATTCATATCGAGGATAATATTTCCGGCATGGAGTTCCAAAGGAGAAACGGGATCACCAATTACCGTGTTGGCCTGGAATGTAATATTTTCAAGTACTGGAACTATATCTCCGACGTTTGTATCAAAAAACTGGAAATAAATGTTTTCACCATTTGTATTAGCATACGTCTGCATAAAGTAAAAATATGCCCCATTCACCTCCACAGGTTCTGCAACACCGCGAAGACTCACACTTCGGGCCCCCGGTTCATTTACAAATGCACCCAGAATATATTCACCTGATCCGGCAATTTCTCCACGAATATTTACCCTGGCAGTGACTGTCATACTCAATTCAAATGCTGAAGGATTGATATTCCATTCCGGTGGCAGATTTGAACCACTGGTATTGACAAATTCAAATGACCATCCAATATCATCACCATCTAATTCGGTTAAATAATTATCAAGATCAAAATCTGTAAAGGATCCACCAGCACCAATAGTCTGACCGGGGATATCTGCGATAACCGGGGCATGATCTTCACCCCTGACACGAAATTCTGTACTGGACGAACCAAATAGTCCTGCCGGGGTATCATCTGTGGCAATAAAGGTAATGGTTTCAGATCCTGTCCAAAGTGGTGTCGCTGTTAGTGTGGCAGTTGAAATATTGATATTTACTTGAATATTATTACCACCGCTGGAACTCCAGAGAATATCTTCGCCATCTAATTCTGTGACGTACTGACTCAAGTCGATGGTGGCGAATGAGGTTCCTACTTCAATTTCTTGACTTGGAATCTGAGATACTACGGGATTATTGTCTGGCAGGACTGAATAAACAGCGGCATCTCCATTTGAATGAAGATTTGGTGTTCCAATATCTGTTGCAGTAAATATAATTTCTTCCGATCCGGTCCATCCAGTACCAACTTTACTAATTTGGACGATATCATTTTCACTGATTGAGACCAGGAGATTTCCAGCATTCAACTCTAGAGGTGTTTGAGGATTTCCTAATACATCATTGCCTACGAAGTTAAATGAATAATCGACGGATACAATATCCCCAACTTGAGCATCATAAAATTTGAGAGTCATAGGTTCATTACTGGTGTTGGAAAAAATAGTCATAAAATAGACATATTCATCACCAAGTAAAATCGGCGTAGCTATCCCTCTATTCTCTTCCCCGGCAAAAGCACCAAGAATATAACTCCCGGATCCTGTTCGAACACCTCGTGAATTTACCACTGCAGTCAGATTCATACTCATTTCAAAACTACTTGCCTGAACGGACCAGGAAGGAATATTATCACCAAGATTTGGAAGGTTGAATTCATACTGCCAGGTAACATTATCGCCATCTACCTCTGTGAGATAGTTATTGAGATCAAATGTTGAAAAATTGATATTCGGGCCAACACTTTGATCTAAAATGCCAGTAACTGAAGGAGGATGATCTTCATCAACAACAGTAAAGGTGGCAGATCCGCTGCCTGTGAGGTTATTTTCAGATATATCAGTTGCAGTAAAAGTGATCGTCTCATCGCCAATCCACACACCTGTCCTGGCATTTGGATGAGTTATAGTTGCAATGTTTTCATTATTTATGATAACGAATAGATCATTATTCCCGGAATATGTCCAAGTAACAAGATCTTCATCAGGGCTATTTAAATAGTTATCTAAATCAATGGGTTGGAAAGAAAAGTTTGCTTCAACGATTTGGTCTGGAATCTGAAGTAGAAGTGGATAATAATCATCAAGGACAGTATAGGATGCTGTTCCAGAAGCAGTATATAGATTTATCGTCTGATTATCTGTTACCGTATATTCTATAACTTCGGTGCCATACCATGCTTCAGACAGAATCTCAAAATCGATAGTATTATCAGCGTTCTGAGTAAGTATGATGTTTCCGGCATGAAATTCAAATGGAGATTGCGGTTCGCCAATTACATCGTCCACCAGGAACGAAATCGCTTCTTTTACAGGGAGAACATCGCCGATTTCAAAGTCAAAAAACTTTAGAGATATATCGTCAGTGACTTGATTTGAATAAATAGTAAGAAAATACATCCATGATCCACCAACATTTACCGGCGATGCTAATCCGCGGAGTTCATTACCTGAAAATGCAGCAAGTATAAAACCTGAATTTTCCGTTGCCCTTGCCCGTGCTTCAACAGTTGATGTTACGGTCATATTATACTGAAATGAGCTTGGGTTTAAAGACCAATTTGGAGCAGGGTCGCCAATTACCGGTGTTACAAAATCAAATCCCCATGAGACTTGATCTCCATCTAACTCGATCAAATGGGAGTCCAGATCAAAAGATGTAAAATCTCTTACTTTACCAATTGTCTCATCAGTAAATGGTAGTACCAGCGGGGCATTATCTACCGGTTCAATGATAAAACTAACATCCTGGAATCCCAATAAAGCATCATCCGTTTGATCTGTTACAATAAATCTAATTGTTTCGGTTCCAGTCCAGGCAGTATTCACAGGTGCGACGAAGACGATATTGTTGGAGTTTATGGTAATAGTCAAATTGACGTTATTAAGATAAAAATATGAGACGATATCACCATCAAGTTCCACCAGATAATCATCCAAATCAAATGTGTCAAATTGTTCACCAATCTCAATAGTCTGGGCAGGAATACCGCTTAATTCAGGATTGTGGTCAAAATTTAAAATGGTATTCAAGATAAATGGATTCAGTGGCTCACCATAAGATGAATTGGAATTAAATATTATTGTCTCCTGAACATCAAGTACCATTTCCAAATCGGAATGATATGCTTTAAAAGTGAGGGTTTCACCATTCGAGTTGGCATAAACTGTGAGAAAGTACATCCATGTGGCACCAACCTGGAGGGGTAAAGCTGTCCCCCTGGTCTCGCCATTATAGAAAGCCGCCACCTTGTTGTAAGGCGACCCCGCAAGTTCATGGTCAAGATAAAGCACAGCTGTCATACTTGCAGTAGATTGGTAGTTTGTATAATCCACATACCAATCCGGAACAACGACGATTTCAGAACTTGTTTCTGCGGTTCCACCGTCTTCTTCAGTCACTGTGAGAGTAACGGTAAAGGTCCCATAATTTGCATATGTATGATTCACATTCGGGCCTAACTGCGTCGATGTTTCATCGCCAAAATCCCAGGTATAAACAGGAGTGTCAGTGCCTTGATCGCTTGCTGATGCATTAAATGCTGCAGATGTACCTTGAGTGCCCATATCCGGAATATTAACGCTATTGATAACCGGATTTACATTGCTGATAACAACTGGATCTGTCCTTACCGTTGATCCGTCATTCTCATCTGTGACAGTCAAAGTGACTGAATAATTCCCCTGGTCTGCATAAGTATGGGTAACAGATTCTCCATATTGTTGTGAAGGATTATCTCCAAAATTCCAGGTATATGTCAGATCATCGAATCCAGGATTCACCGCATAAGCATCAAATGAGAGTTCAATTCCCTCATCTCCGACACCAGGGTTATTATATGTTAATATTGATGGATTGGCATTATTTATTGTCACCGAACTGCTGGTTGTATGGCTCCCTTCATCACCATCAGTTACAGTAAGTGAAACCGTATAGGTACCATTTTCTGCATAAGCATGCCTGCCACCACTATTTATCCATTGGGAATCACCACCAAAATCAGCATTATGCCCATTTACGGTATTGTCATCAGATGATGTTCCGCTGCCTTCATTCAATAGAATCTGTGCAAGCAAACCGGATTCACTCCCATTTAGGGTGGAGAACATATTTGTTCTGATAGAATTTTGAGGATTGGCAGAATTCCAGAATCTAAAATGATGTAATGCACCATTAAGATTATTATTATTTGCGGCAGGTCGTCCGAGGAAATTTGCTGCATTCGATGCACTAATCAATCCTGATGCCGGGGCAGTTGCCACCATACTGCCGTTAATTAATACAGACAGATTTGTCCCATCATAAACGGCGGCTACATGAGTCCAGATATTATCAGGTATACCTGCATAGGATAGGCTATTGAGCCCGGCACTACCATTAAACTGTATAGAAGAATTATATCCAAATTCGATAAAACCGTCATTTGTAGAAACATCCCTTGAATACAGTGTACCTCCTGATCCTTTTACCCACATTTCAATGGTGAATTCTGAAAAAGCATTTGTTATGGGACTATTCAGCGACAAATAATCGCCATTGCCGTCGAGGGCGACGACATAATTTCCGGTAGTATAGGATTGTACTGAGGTATTGTCTCCAAAATTCCAATTGTAAGTAATAATGTCACTCACACCTGCATCAGATATATTGGCGTTAAATTCTATTACGGAAGATTCTGATCCTGGTGAGGTGTAGATAAGTTGATTAATAACTGGATCGATATTACTGACAGATATTGTACCCGACTGTGAGCCACTGCCACCTTCTCCATCTGTGATCAGTAATGTAACTGTGTAAGTACCTGTATTTTCGTCTATATATGTATGGGTAACAGAGTTACCCTGGGCAGAATTCCCATCACCAAAATCCCAATTGAATGAGAGAATATCATCTAATCCTGCATCAGATCCGGCACCGATAAAATTTAGACTTTGTCCCTCGTTGCCTGAGGCTGGTATTGTAAACAGGGTGACAACAGGTGCAAGATTTGAGATAAAGGCGATTCCGGTATTTTGGCCTGATCCTGAATTATTAGTAACTGTTACCGAAATATTATATGTGCCGTTATTAGTATAGGTGTGAGAAATACCATTCCCTGAGACAATATTTCCATCTCCGAAATTCCACGAGATTACATCACCACCATTTACCGGGGTGTAAGTAACGGTATAAGTTGCTGATTCCCCTTCATTATAAAATACACTTCCCAGAGAATTTACTTCCGGCACAGCCTGAGAATATAAGATTCCGGTTGTGATTATAAAAAGACTCAGCCAAATTTGTCTTTGCTTCAAAATTGCTCCTAATAACAATAAATATGCTTGTAGTTAATTTTTAATAATATAATAATCCCCGATATTTCGGGGATTTAGTTTGAATAGAATACTTGTTGATTTACTTAATGTCTCGCTTATTATACGTGCAGGATAATGTACCCATCTCACAGATTGACTGTGAGATGGGTAATAGTAAGTAGTAAAGTATTCCAGGGATTCCTATTTTAAAAGAATCATCTTTCTCATTTCGGTATATTCGCCTGTGGTCATTCGGTAGAAATAGATACCTGATGAACTCATGATTCCACTCTCATTGGAACCATCCCATTTAACGCTGTGATAACCGGCACTCTGATAATTTGAAATCAATGTTTTGACCAATCGTCCACTAATGTCATATACATTCAATACAACTTTACTGTCGACAGGAATACTATATTGTATTTCGGTTATCGGATTAAATGGATTCGGGAAATTTTGTGACAGGTTAAACGATTCAGGAATAACAACACTGTAGCCTTTTCCGCTAAGTAAAATCGGATTGTCAACCGTTCCCAATGTCTGATTAGTTGAGAAGATAATTCTGTCAGAAATCCTCATCATCTCATCATGTTCTGAATCATATAATTCAAAATGAATCACCTCACCTTCCTCAAAATCACTATACATCATCATAAATATTAAATTCTGTTGCTTATAGTCAACTGGTATCGAGACGGCTTCGCCACGTATTTCATCACCGACATAGGCATACAGAATGTCATAGTCATTAATGAATTCACCTAAACCTTTTTCAATATCAAATATTGCTGTCATATTGTAAGTGTAACTTTTTACAGCGACATCGACTACAGGAATATTTTCAGAATATGCCGGGAAATAATATGATTTTGAAAGTGTTGGATTTTCATCATCATTTACAGCCGGATAAGTTAGTGTACTACTTTCAGAAACTCTCAGGAGGTATCCTAATTGCGGTGTCATATATGTTAAACTTCCAAGCCAGCCGGCACCCTCAACATATTGGGCAAAACCAAATTGACTCTTAACAAGATCACCAGTAACTTTGTCCAGCGATACGAGGGCTGAATTTGTGGTGAGATTTCCCTGTGGAGAATAACCTATCCAGTTCCATCCTTCAACTACATTTATATCGAGTGAATCAGGATTAACAGCTTCCCCAACTAGCTCAAGCTGATCGGCTTCAGCAGTTCTAAGCAGATACATAGATTCATTGTCTAATTCAGACAGTGATCCAACCCAACCCAATCCTTCAATAAATTGGCTGTAGGTTGACTGACTTTTTATAATATCCTGACCCGGTGTTGAGCTGAGACTATTCAATACAGAATTTACCGAGAAATCGTCAGGAGTAAGATTCATGGATAACCATGTCCAGCCGGATGGTAGATCGTATCTTTGAACAATCGCACCTGTGGTTGTGAGTGTTACCGGTTCAATGGGTAGACCATGTTCAGCGTTATTAACAAATTCAAAATGCTCTTCCACATGGCCATATTCGGTACATTCAGAAGAATCCCAAACTCTAAAGGTGATATCCTCACCAGAAAGTTGATTACTATAAATTGTTAAAAATACAAGATGCAGATCTACAATATTCCCATTGATATTTACATCTTCATAGGTGACAACTGGTGCTGATCCACGGAGTTCATTATCCACATAGGCAGAAACCCTGTCATAAGAATCCGTTGATAATTCATCTTGAATATAAAGGACAGCAGTAACAGTCATAGTATACTGATACTGAGATGCCTCAACTTCCCATCCCGGATCTGGACATAACATTCGAATATTAACGTGAAGATCTTCATTCCCGCCAGGAGTGGCAGCTATAACATCAAAGTTATGGAAACCAGGGTTCAGGTTATTGCTTACATCAAATGTGATTGTAGCAGATTCATTAAAGGTGAGTTCTCCTGATGTAACATCTGCAGTAAGCCAATCCGGCATTTCGGTCAGCTCCCAGGTTTCAAATTGGCCACCAGAATTCCAGATTGATGCTACAAATGATAGTGGCACTTCAGGAATTTTTACAGCATTCACATTAGCGGTAATCCAACGTACCGGATTCTTGTTAAAGAAGAATTCCCAGATAAGATCGTCGGCAATTTTATTACCATATTTATCTTCAATATCAACCAGTTTTGCAGTCAACTGACGATTTTCCATAAATTGATCAGGCATTGCAGGCATAATGACAATTTCGTTTTCTACGCATGTGAATGTATATGGAACTGTTAATGCATTCTCCAGATCATCCAAATGAATATGTAGAGGTGGATTGATTGCATTACAATTTAAATCCTCACTAAAGGAGACACTGATTAAATCACTGGGTTCAAGCACGCCATCTGCCGGTTGAGGACTTCCGATTATTTGTGGTATATTTCTATCAACCACACCAACAACTGCAGGGGTATAACTTTGATTTAACTCACATTGAGCCAACGCCCGTAATTCATAAGCTGAATCAGCGATACCGCTCACATCCCAAAGGATAGTTGCATAGTCTTCATCAGAACTCACAGAGTCTATTGATACAGATGTTGCAGGTATCCAATTATTTGTCCCAATCTCCCGGAATTGAATTCCAAGTTCACGGAGATTTATATCATCAAGATCATAGTTACTTACATATATATTAAGTTCATTATTATTTTCATGATTGATTACCCAGTTATCAGATAATGTCAAAAGTGAGATAGGTGAACAAGGTGACACAAAATGCGCCGTGACAAACTGTGAAACAGATTGTGAACCATCATCAATGGCCTGGAATGTTAATTCAATATCATCATAATTATAGGCAATCGGACCTCGATCAATTGTCATTGTTGAATTAATATTTTCAAATGGAGCAATTGTATAAGCAAGCGATCCCTCAAGATTAACACCACCAATCTTTATCACCGCACCATCTGGATTGGATGCTTGATTGATGGATAATGTATATGTTCTGGTTTCACCGTCTGGCGGTGTCTGACTGGCATTACCAATAAGAAGATTATACACAGCAGGATCTTCGGGTAGAACATCAAGAAGAACATTATTAGATTCGACTGAGAATACAGGCACATCTCGAGGTACAGTAGCTGCACTTAATACCACATCACCATGGACATTTCCATCTGGATAAGTGATATCAACTTTATGCTCTTTTTCATACGGATTACTGGTAACTGCTGATATGAGTTTGAATACCGTTGTACCATAAACTGGATCTTCCATTATATCTACGGTAAATGCATCACCAATATCATCATCAGAAAGTACAAAACTCATTGAAGTAGTTTCTGTATTTTCAAATGTTGTTCCCATTCCCATGGAAATCCCGAAAGACATTTCAGTTGATACTCCAGCTCCAATACCGGCAACTGTAGCTCCCACTTCTAACCCAATTGAGTTTTCAATACTCATTGAAAATTCTGTTGTTACGGTTTCAGTCCTTGAACCAGTGAACGAGTACTCATAGTCTGCACCTGCTGAGAAGGAAATATTTTCCTGGAATTCAGCAGCATCTTTTAAATAATTATTATAGTTCACATGTGAATTCCATTTTTCGATATCCCTGTTATAATCGTGGATATCAGAAATATAGTCAGCATCAAATTGATTATTCTGATTCAAGTCAATATAATTTTCACCTTGCTCCCAAGAATCATTTCCATTAGCATCGGTAAATGGTTCGCCAGGTTCTACTTCATCAATATTGGCTGCAAGGAATTCAAGTTGCGGAATCATATAGGTAATAATATATTCTTCAGTGAAAATATATGTTGTGGCAAATCCATCAGGCGCAACAAATAATCCGCGATCTGATTGAATTACACAGGCACCATTATGAATTATAGAATAATCCACAACCTCTTCATTTGGTGCCGGCTGCATATGTTCACCTTCACCAAAATCATCTCCATTATTAGTATCAAGGGTGTCCGCTGAGAATATATATAAATTATCAGTAATTCCATAAAGAACATTTAGGGCACCACCTACAAAGATGTCACCGGTATGACCAATTATATCATCATTACCGGAGGTAGAATAGGTTTCAGTTACTTCTGTGCACATATTCAGTTCAGTTCCAACGCTACCTTCGATTGACAGACCAACACCAACATTTACTTCGGCAGTAATATCGGTGGCGACAATCATACCAAATCCAGCTTCAAAATCAGGACCCATTTCAACACTTGCACCTACATTGAGCCCAAAACTGGCCCCCATAGACATACTCATGGCAAAACAAGACGATGATCCCTCGCTATACACGGCATTACTTCCATCACCAGGAGGATCTCTTAATATGAGTAGTGGAATATCAGGACCAGTAGTTGCAAAGGCAACATTCCTGGATTTATTTCCATCAACATATGCCCAAACAGTGTAAGAATCTGATCCAAGACCTGCTGAAGAGGCCGTGAATTCTATTTTCTTTTGATATGGATGTGCTCCACCAGCCAAAATATTTGGATTACCTGGTGCAACTGCATAAATACCGGCACCATCAGTAATTGGCAAATCCTGTTGAGCTGACATATCGCTAAGCTGATCGATTACTGCAATGTTTGCAGAATCAACTGGACATGTTGCAAGATCCAATGTTTCTGCAGGCGCATTGGCGTATTTTATATATGTTTCACCTTCATAGTACCCATATTTCTCAAAGAGAGAAAGAGAAAGGGTATCTGGCATATACTGGTAGAATATTGGGATTTCATACGATTCACCCAAATCATCTTCTCCCATACAACCACCAGGTAAATTACTTACCTCAAGATTTGGATCAGCCTGGTATACATACTGGAGGTCAGAATCACCTGCCATCAGATTTACCAAAACAGTATTAAAATTGGTATAACCATTATCCGGTGTTACAAATGGGTAATCTTCCAAAGTCACACCAACAAGATAATGGATTGGAGGCAGGAGAACTTCTAGATGCCCAGTTTTATCTGTATAATGAATTTCATCATAACATGTTGAAGGATCAGTGCTTCTAATTCTTACGGCCACACTACCCAATGAGTTTCGACAGCCGCCACCCCATGCATCAACAGTTAATTTATTTTTGGTAAAATCAAACCACTGTATATTGGTTACAGGACTATTGAAATTATGAGCAGGGCAATCAGACAATTCTGGATTTGCATCAAAGCAGTATGGATAATATCCTGGACGATAATCACCTGTCCCGGAGAATGGAGATAAATTATGAACTCCAATGGGGACATCAAATGAGAACTGACCAAATTGATTAGTTTGCGTATTACCTGCCTGGAATTGTCCATCTACCTGGATAAATACATCAGCGGCAAAACAATCGGTTCCAACGTAATTGATGGTACCTGCAACTGGATATGTGGATGTATCTGTAAAATCAACCTGTTCAGCTAAATTATTCTCAGCATTGAGTGTTCTCAGTCTAAATGGAGGATCAAAGACATGTACTCCCAATTCAGGTGTCACAGTAAATTGTGTACCTGCAGCATTATAAACAATACCGGCGATTGTATAATTACCGAATTCATCAGTATAATCCCCGGAGTTTACCGGTGCAATATCTTCATTCCAACCAACACCACGTTTCATTTTACCATGATTATTATTGAGGGTCCGATCATACACGGTTACAAAAACATTGGCATCAAACTTCCAGTATCCCTTAAGATCTTCTTCTTGTTCCGGGATTACTGCAATGTCCCAAAATTGACTGATTTGTTCAGGTGATCTTGCCGCATTCCAGAATCTAATTTCATCTAGCTGACCAGTGAAAACATTATTCAGATGATCATTACCTACATAAATTTTATTGGCTGATATATTTAATCCAGTCAAAACAACAGGAGAACCTGATGCTGTACCATCTACGTACATCTGCAAAGAGCCGCCGCTGAGTACAGCTGCAACATGGTGCCATGTTCCATCCGCGACATCATCATTTTCTTCTACCCAAGGTTCGGCATCATCCCAGGTATAGTTGTTGTTCATATCATAAAGAAATTCGCCATTAAACCAAATTCCATCATTATTATCATCTACAAATGGCTCAGCAATATTTGCCTCGTAGATACCATCCCCATTATAATCTGAGAATTGCTCAGGTCCGTCCCATTCACCATTAAAATTCAGATCAGTAAATTCTTCAGGGGCATCCCATTCACCATTTCCATTTGAATCGGTATATTCTTCTCCTTCATCAAGAAAACCATTTTGATTTGCATCGGTTAGTGGTTCTGCATCTGTCCAAGTGCCATTGCCATCACTATCAATAAACGGTTCTGGCTGATCCCATACGCCGTTAAAGTTAGCATCAACATAGGTCTCCACATCATCATCCCAGGATTGGTTATAATTCCAATCGGTATAAGTCTCAGGAGCGTCCCAGGTACCATTTCCATTTGAATCAATAAATTCTTCAGCGGCCACCCAATATCCCAGGTTATTGATATATTCAACAGCCTGTAAATCGGTAAACTCTTCGCTAATATCCCACATGCCGTTAAAATCAGAATGAGCACCTGTTGTACCGGTGAAATCCATTTGGACTTGATTATTAGAATTTGTGTATAGATATAGACCCTTATTTGTCTCAGTATTTATAATAGAGAAAATAGCGTTTCTTGAATCAGATGCATCCGATTTTATCCAGGCTTCAAAAGTGAAATCGTCACTTCCAAGATCAAAATCACCATTATTCTCAAAATCAGGATCATACTGACTAATAAATTTTGTCAGATCTACATAATCGTCAATACCGTCAAATGAACCTGAAGCGCCAAACGAAGGAATTGAAGTGACTTTTACATGCTCAACAGGTTGACCGCTTTCAGTCTCTATTGTACCTGAAATTGATCCGGTTTGGTCAATAAAGCCAACATCACATAACGCATCTGATTCAGCATAGTCATTAAGTGCGGTAATACAATAATTATAATAATATCCTACAACTGCTGCCGGCCATTCATTAGTATAAGAATCTGCAGCTGCTAATGGTACGGTAGTATAAATATTTCCATTTCTATAAATTTTAAATCCAGTATTAATTCCTGTTGCATCTTCCCACTCGATACGAATACTTGTCAGGCTTTCACCGTCTTCAGCAAAAACTTCGAATGTTGAAGGTCGTGGAACTGCAACCCATGATATCTGGTTATTCAAATATGCATCAGGTGCACCTGACCTGTATGATGCACCGGTAATTCCGCTTCCCTCATTAAATTTATAATATGAGACCAAACCTTCTTCACTTGGAGCGACCAATGTGAAGTTCATATGGTTATAAACATCTTCTTCCAACTGTGTTTTATTCCAGATTCGTACTTCATCAAGCAAACCAACAAATGTATTGACGGTTGGTATTACCTCACATGTAGAATGTGCACAGGTATTTGCACATTGAGAATATTCGGTAAAACACGACAACGGACATAAACGATATTCAGTATTACAGCCTGCCTCGCACATATATCCTTGCGTATTGTCATAATAATAACTACGACCGGTATCAGTATTACTTATGTCATAGTGAAATTCTGAGCAGATTCCGGCTCCTGCCAGTTGATCATTTACATATATAAGGGCATCCTGATTGTTATATCCTGAATATAGTGAACAGTTATTTGCGCAAGTTTGATAACCACATTCGTCTGAATCAAAAGCCCATTCTGAATCTGGATTATCCGTACAATTTTGGGTGCCGCATATTTCCATACTGGGTCCGTAACCAGCATCGGGAGCATCTGAGCAATTTTGAGTTCCACATGTGGCTTCATCTGCGTAATAATCACAATCAGAAATAAGTGTCCAATCTAAATTTTTACCGACAATAGTACTGTGCAGACTTGGCTTAATCCATGTAACAGAATTGGCAGGATATTCAGGGTTTTGCGTTTCAGGATAATCATCATAATTATCACTTCCAACCCAAGGTGAATTGTGATGTGTTTCAATATTTAATTCTGATACTTCTTCACCATTAACAAATAGATGTAAAAAACCATTTCCAAATGATGCAGCCACGTGATGCCACTCGTGCCCAAAGTCTCTCGAATCTGGGTCTACAACTTCATAAATTTTATCTTTCCTTACAGACATATTATTATAACAGGTATCCGTACAGATATCATGGGCACAAGTATTTGCACATTGAGAAAATCCTGTATAACATTCAATTGGAACCGCTTCATAACATGTATTCCAGCAAGTACCCCATCCGCATTGATATGGGTTACATTGGTATGGATTACCCTGTTCTGTTCCACAGTAGGATGCGTTGGCCTGCCAGCCGATATCAGGAACCTCGCCGCAGTTATGCGTGCCACATTCAGCGGCATCAGGATATGTATTACAGGCAGTATCTCTACACTCATATGGATCAACATATAAGGAATCCCATTCCATATACATATTAAATGTCAACTTGCTGTTTTCAATTGAAAGTGCAAATGATTCTTCTTTTGATATAATTAACCCATCAGTGGCACCGGGGGCAAGTTTGACCCATGCTTCAACTGAAAATTCAGTTTCATGAGTAACTGTGCTTGACGGCCAGGTATCCAGGGTAATTACACCATTTTCATTTTCTGAAAATGACAATGAATAATTATTTAAATCCACAGCCATTACAACCGATGGAACAATCAACCATAATAAGGTGAAAGATAATATTCTAGTAATTGACTTCATTGAGTTAATCCTATTCTTGAGTTTAATTTCTGTTAAATTTAATTTTTTTCTATTCATTGTAAAATTTCTACTTAATTTTTTTCTATTTAATGATAATCATTTTTTTCATATCAACAAACTCTTCAGCTGTCATTCGATAAAAATATACTCCAGATGCAACTGTACCACCATGGTTATTGGTACTATTCCAGGTAACCCTGTTATATCCGGCAGTTTGCAAACTGTTAATTAATGTTTTTACTTCCCTGCCTTCAATATCGTAAACAGTTATTTCTACATTACTGTCTACTGGCAGATTATAACGTATTTCGGTCGTTGGATTAAAAGGATTTGGATAATTTGGATATAACATATATTCACTTGGTATCTCTGCGGCATATCCGATTAATTGATAATACATAGGTTGATCAATACTTCCAATTACATCTTCTGAAGCAAAAGTTATAGAGGTGTCAAACTCTTTGTAATCTTCCAGCTGATAGTCATAAAGTTTTAATCTAATGATCTCATCACTCTGGTGAGGGCTGTAAATTGTAAGGAATACGCGAAAATCATTAGAATATTCAAGCCAGGTAGGATTTGCATATCCTCTAATATCTGACCCTGAATATGCAATGATGATATCACCCTCACTAATTTCGGAGGTTTCACCTTTATCAAGAGATAAAATCATTGACATTGAATATTCGTTATTCGAGGCAATATCACTGATAAAGGGCATCTCGATATCTAACTCAGGGAAGAAGAACTGTTTGGCAAAAGTCGGTACATTACCATCATCTTCTAATGGGTAATGCAGAACTCCAGCATTTTCTGCCCTTAACATGTATCCTATCTTTGGATTCATATATGGAAGGCTGCCCAACCATCCCACGGTTTCGACATATTGCGCAAATCCAAATTGACTTTTGACAATGTCACCTGTTATACTTTCAAGTGATCCAAGGGCATTATCTGTATTGGTGATAAACTGAGGTAGATAACCTATCCAGTTCCATCCATTTACGATAGTAATTTCTGAAGCATCTGTATCAACTGCATCACCGACAATCTCAAAACTATGAGGAGACTGCACACGGGTAAGATACATTGACTCAGCATCCATTTCTACTAATCCACCAATCCAGCCAAGGCTTTCAACAAATTGGGCAAATTGTGTTTGATTTTTTATAAGATCGTTATTTTCAGCCTGCATATCTTGCATAACGGTGTTGATTCCCATGTCTTCAGATTCGACATTCATTGATAACCAGGACCAGCCGGGTGAAATATCATACCGATGAACAATCGCTCCACTGGCTGAAATAGTAACAGGTTCAGTTGGTAAACCAAGCGGATTTCCTGAGCTGAAAACATACTGTTCTTCAACAAAGGCATATTCAACACAGTCTGAGGAATCCCAAACTCTGAATTTTATTTCTTCACCTTCAAGTTGATTGCTATATACAGTGAGGAATACCTCATGCAGATCAACAATATTTCCGCCAATATTTACATCTTCATAGGATGTCACCGGAGCGACTCCCCTTAATTCTCCATCCACCCAGGCGGAGACCATGTCAAAACTATCCGATGAAAGCTCATCTTCAACATATAATACCGCAGTGATTGACATCGTATACTGGAAATCTGATGCTGTCACAAGCCAGTCAGGATTATCTGTACACAATACTCGAAGATGAATATTCAGATCTTCGTTACCACCGGCAGTTTCAGCATATATTTTATTGTCTGATATACCAGGATTGACATTATCACTTACATCAAAAGTTATCGTAACGGTTTCAAGCGCATCCAATTCGCCTTCGGACACATCAGCAGTAAGCCAACCTGGTAAATTGGTTAGATTCCATAATTCAAAATTATTGCCTGTATTCTCCAATGTAGCTTCAAATGAAAGATGATCATTGGGATATTTGATCGGATTTACTCTGGCAGTTTCCCATCTCATTAGATTTTTATTTACATAACTGTCCCATGAAACGGTCTGCTCAGTTGTATTACCATACATATCCTCAATTGTGACCAACTGCGCTGTCAGTGTACGGTTTTCCATAAATGGATCAGGCATGGTTGGCATTATATAAATTTGATCATCGGCACAGACAAAATCTCGTGGAATGCTTAGGGCATTCTCCAGATCATCTAGTAAGATATGTAGCGGAGGATTGATTTTATTACAATTGACATTTTCTGTGAAACGGACAAAAAGTTCGTCATTGGGTTCAAGTACACCGTCCTGCGGATTTGGAGAGCCAATAACCCCTGGTCTAACTCTGTCAATAACACCAATTACCGAGTTTGTATAAGTCTGATTGGCTTCACATTGTGCAACTGCTCTAACATCATATTCATCATCGGCTATAGATCCGACCTGCCATGTCAGGGTAGAATATTCTACTTCTGTAGATACTGAATCTTTTGAAATTGCGGGACCAAGTATCCATTGGTTTGTCCCATGGAGTTTATACTCAAGTCTCAACTCCTGTAAATACTGATCCTCCAGATCATAGTCTGTGAGAGTGATATTTAGTGAGTCCTCATTACTGATATTGATTACCCAGTTATCACCAAAATCAACAAGACTTACCGGCGAACAAGGTGGAATAAAACGGGCAGTTAAAAATTGTGAAACTGCCCTGGATGGATCACAGCTAGGTTGGAAAACTAGCTCGATGCCATCGTATTCGTACTCAACTGGACCTCTCTCAATAGTTATCGTTGCATTGATATTTTCAAAAGCGCCGATAGTATAGGGTATGATGCCTTCAACTGCCACACCACCAATTCGGATTGTTGCCCCGTGAGGATTTGTGCTTTGGTTTACTGATAAATTATACGTTCTGATCTCGCCGTTTGGAGGAGTTTCGCTGGCATTTCCTAACAATACCGTGTATGCTGCAACTTCATCAGGTGGAACATTTAGCAGAATATTATTTGTTTCAACAGAGAATACCGGCACATCTCTCGGCACGGTGGCAATACTCAGAACAACACCAGATTCAACAGAACCGCTAGGATTGGTAATATCTACTGCATATTCATATTCATAAGGACAACTGGTCACGGCACTTATCAATTTGAAAACGGGCGTTGAATAAACTGGGTCAACCATAATATCAACAGTAAAACCATCTCCTATGTCATCATCTGATAAGGTGAATCCTGTTGTTGTTGTATTTTCATTTGAAAAAGTAACACCTGCACCTATGCTTAATCCAAATGTCATTTCCATTGTGGAGCCGACTCCTATACCATTTACATCTGCTCCCAAGGCTATTGCCAGCGAATTCTCAATGCTCATTGAAAATTCGGCAGACGTTGATGAAGATCGTGAACCGGAGAAGGCATATTCATAATCGGCACCGGCAGAAAATGAAATATTTTCTCTAAGTGTAGCCGTATTTTTTAGATAGTTATTTCGATTGACATGTGACATCCATTGAGCAATATCAGCATTGAAATCATTAATACTCTGTGTATAATCTTCATCATATTGGTCGTTGGTATTTAGATCGACAAATTCTTCACCGGAATCATATTGACCATTATTATTTTCATCAGTGTAAGGTTCTCCCGGTTCAACATTATCTGCATTGGCAGCTAGGAATTCTAATTGAGGAATCATAAAATCAAGAATATATTGTTCGGTAAATATGTAGGTTGTTGCAAAACCATCAGGAGCAATAAATAGTCCCCTGTCAGTTTTGATTACACAGTCTCCAATATTATGTATACTATATTCAACTATAGCATCATTTGGTGATGGCTGCATATGATCGCCACTATCCCAATCCCCACCAGTATTATTCAGGGAATCTGAGGAGAATAACCATATATTATCTGTGATACCATATAAAATATTGAGAGCACCACCAACGAATACATCGCCATTGTGACCAATAATATCGCTATTTGCAGATGTCAGGAATGTTTCAGATACTTCTGTACAAATTTCCAGCTCATGCCCAGCTGACCCTTCAATAGTCACACCCATTGATGCACTCATATCCGCATGTATTTCTGTGTCAACACCAAAATATGGAATTGGGTAAACTGTTCCCACTTCGAATTCAGCACCAACATGAACCTCAGCTCCAATATTCACACCAAAACTGGTTCCAAGATTCATACTGGTCGTCATGCATGAACTTGAGGTTTCGTTCATATAAGCAAAACTTCCATCGCCTGGAGGATCGCGCAAAATCAATGTAGGTACATCAGGGCCTGTTGTAGCGAATGCCTGATTCCGAGCAAATTTACCCTGTATTAATGCCCATACTGTTTCGGTATCGGTACCGTTGGCATTTTGAACCATAACTTCGATTTTTTCCTGGAATGGATGACCACCGCCTGAGAGGATATTGGGCTGACCAACATTTACAACCCAGAAGCCATGTCCATTGTATAAGGTTTGTTCCTGTGCACCGCCAGGTATATCAGCAACATTATCTGTGATATAGGCATCAGCCTGCTGAACAGCACATTCAGCGTTGGCTTTTAAAATATCAGGTGTTTCATACCAATGCAAATACTCACTGCCGTTATAATATCCATACTGTTCAAAAATCTTAATACCCAGTGTATCACTATCGTATTGATAATAAATTGGTATTTCTACATTCGATTCACCCATACACCCTGATGGAATGTTTTCAAGCGTAATATTTGGTGGTGCATAGTATTTATAGGTCAAATCTAAATCACCAGCTATAAGGCTAGCAGTTCTTGGACCAAATTCAGGATTCGAATCGGCAGTGATTAGAGGATAATCCAGTAGATCGACGTTTACAATGTAAGATATCGGAGGTAATAGTAATTCCAAATGTCCAGTAGCATCAGTTGTATAAACCTCATCCAGACATGAGGATGGATCAGTACTTTGAACCCTCACTTCGACGGCGCCAAGTGATAAATCACAGGTACCGCCACTTACATCGATTGTAAGTTTGTTTTTGTGGTGATCGTAAAATAGAATATTTGTTACCGGTGTAGTAAAATTATGAGGGGAAGGACAATCCGCTAGGTCAGGATCAGGATTGTAGCAATATGGATAATGTTCAGGTCTGAAGTCCCCAAGTCCATGAACCGGTGAGAGATAATGTTGACCAATTGGAACATCATAGCTGAATTCACCAAATTGACTTGTAATGCCCCCCGATACCGGCTGTCCATCCAGATATACAAACACATCTGCAGCAAAGCAGTCTGTACCAACATACCTGACAACACCGGCGACTGGATAATTTGAGGTGTCTTCAAAATCTACCTGATCCGCAATTGGATTGGATCCATTTAAGGTCCTCAATTTAAATACAGGCGAAAATTCATGAAGAGGTCTTGATGGCAATATTTTATATTGAGTTCCACTGCCATAAGAGATTTTTGAGATATTATAATTACCATAAAAATCTGTATACCCACCCATGGTCACTTCTGAATTTTGTGGGTTCCATGCAGCACCTTTTAAAAGGCCATGATTGTTATTTGTGGTTGCGTCAAACGCATTTAAAAAGATATTTTCATCAAATTTCCAATATCCAAGAAGCCCAGTTTCATTCCCTCTAAGAGTTAAATCATGATAAATAAGCATATCACTATCACTTCTTGCATAATTCCATATCCGTATCTCATCGAGTGAGCCTGAGAAGTAGTGACCTACACTATCCCTGCCAATGTAAATATCATTGGCATCAATAGATGGCGACATATTAGTCGGTGAGCCAGATGGCCTGCCATCGACAAACATCTGAAAGACACCACCGGTATTTCTTACTGCCACATGGTGCCATGAATTATTCGTTACCTCATCATTTAATTCCGTCCAAGGTTCAGCGTCATCCCAGACATTATTGTTATTTACATCAAATAGTTGCTCACCACTAAACCAGGAGCCGTTCCCATCTGAATCTGTAAATGGCTCATTAATATTGGCATCGTATTGGCCATTACCATTGTAATCGGCAAATGGTTCAGCCTCATCCCACTCGCCATTTACATTAAAATCAGTGAATGGTTCTCTTGCATCCCATTGACCATTGCCATCTGTATCTGTGTATGATTCTGGTGGATCCCAGGCGCTATTTTCGTTTGTGTCTGTAAATTCTTCACCTTCATCCCAGGTGAAATTATTGTTTATGTCACTAAATGGTTCACCATCATCCCAAATTGCATTTCCATTGAGATCGTTAAGAGGTTCGGCATCATTCCATCTGCCATCGCCATTATAATCTGTAAAGGATTCAGGAGGATCCCATTGAAGATTGAAGTTCAGGTCGGTATATGTTTCTACATCAGATGTCCAATAGCCATTCAAGTCCCAATCTGTAAATGGTTCTGGGCCATCCCATGCACCATTGCCATTTACATCTGTCCATTCTTCAGGTGGCTGCCATGACCCAAGGCTATTCAAATACGGTTCAGTTGTGAGATCCGTATAGTTTTCACCTGTATCCCAAACTCCATTTAGATAAGAGTGAGGGCCAGCTTGATTGGTAAGATCAACTTGTACCTGATGGCTGGAATTTGTAAATAAGTATAATCCTTTATTTGCTGTGGTATTTTCTAATGACAGAATTGGAAGGCGATTGCTGGTTGATGAAGCCTTCACCCATGCTTCAATCGTAAAATTTGAATTTGACAAGTCAAATGTTGCAGGTGGAGAGCCATTTTGATTTTGCTGGTATCCAATTTTATCCCAATTTGATTGAGGGTAAAATGGTGTTAAATCAAGATAATCATTGACACCGTCAAAACTGATAGATGTACCAATTGGAGAACCGTCATTTGGAGTTATTTCTAATTTTACATCCTGTACATCACTGCCGCCAGAGGTTTCAATATGACCGGACATGCTTCCGGTCTGATCGATAAATCCTACATCGCAATAGGCATCCGATTCTGTATTGCCATTCAGGGCCGTAATACAATAGTTATAAAATATGCCGGCATCAGCGGCTGGATAAGAATTAGTCCATGATTCTGCTACACCTGAAACGGATGTGTATGAATTGCCATTTCGATATATTTTGAAGCTTCCAGTATTATTTTCAATGGTATCATCTACCCAGGTCACTTGAATGTTTTGTACATCTTCTCCATCCTGAGCATATACGGTAAAAACAGCTGGCCTGGGTAAAGGTACTGATACAATCCCGCCACCAACTGCAGAGCTTCCCAGCAGACCATTGGCATTGAGGCCAAGATTTCCTGACTGATTAAATTTGTAATATGCCACATTGCCATTTTCATCAGGAGTAATAATACTCCAGTGTTTATTTTGACTGATCTCTGAGCCGCTTCTACCAATATTCCAAAATCTTACATCATCCATTAAACCAACAAATTGGCCGGCGATCTGGGTATTCTTGCCTAATTTTATTGCGTTAGAATTATGATAAACTCTCGTTTGTAAATAAGGACTGCCATTTTGATGAGCATAAGTATAGGTAGGTACATTGTTGTAATTTGCAGTCATGGTCCCGTTAGCATGATAATCAGTCCTGGTGCCTTCTTCAATACCATTGACAAAAATCTTCATGGTCAAACCATTAAAAGAAACAGCAACATGATGCCATTCACTTGAAAAATCGTATGTATTTGTGGCTGAAATTGAATATGTCCCGGTTTGTCGGGAGGAATTTATTGTGGAACAGGTATTTTGATTACCCCAGTCCGCTGCTTGAGTATAATCATGATAACAGGCACTTTCACAATATCCAACACCACCAGACATATAATGAGCTCTTCCAGCAGATAAGTCGTAATGCCATTCTGAGCATCCACCTTCCGAATACGTTTGTTCATTGTTCCAATACCAGGCCTCCTGGTTACTATAGTCATTATAATAATTACAATTATTGATGCAATCGTGATAACCACAGGTACCAGCGTCGTAGTAATAGTTAAGATCAGGGGAAGAATACAGATTGTGGGTACCGAATAATCCAGCATTCTGCCCATAATTGCATAAGTTATGTGAGGACACATAACTGGCATCATCGTATTGGGTGCCGGTGCCATAACCATAATTGGTGGTCCAAAGGTAATCCCATTCTTGAACCATTGAAAACTGAAGCCTGTCGTTGACAATTTTTACATCCCATGAGCCATATTTTGATGCGATTAATGCATCATCATCGTTGGGTGCCAATCTGACCCAGGCTTCAAAAGTTATATGATTTACATTGGGGTTTCCCAATGAGATATAACCTTCTCCGTTTACTGGAAATGATAGCGAGGCATTATTTAAATCAACCGACCAAACAAACGCTAACAAGAAAGGGATTAATAGAGTCCTAATCATTATTCTTTTATATTTCATAATTTTTATTTCAATATATCTGAGACTTCATAAGGAGAAACAATAGATATTACGTATTTCCGACTATTTTGTCTTTTTATATTATTAGCTTATTGATGTACTCAATACGATACATTTGTATCCACTTTACCATAATAAACTGCATTCTGTTTATTTACTCTCCAGCGACAACTATAATATACCCTCAACGACAATTAGATTTCCCTATCATTTAACAGAACTATTAAAGCTAACG
>JABHXA010000021.1 GCA_018657495.1 Fidelibacterota bacterium | reverse complement strand
TTTTCTGTTTTGGAAAATAATCGGTTCACTATTTTCATCATAATTTACGGGAATCCTACTGGTGAAAACAGCATGAGCAAGCAAAGCAACATTATTGAGTCCAAGGTTCTTGGAGGTCAAAATTACCTGTACTAATTCATCTGTTTCCATTTCAACAAGAGCGACCTTATCTAGGGCATTCAATTCTGCTTCACCCATCTGTGCAATGATATGCAATGATGAATTTTGATAATAATCGTTTTTCTCCTGAATCTGTTGCATCCTTGCACTAAGGATAGCTCTAGATTCCTGTTCTTTTAACAGAAGAGTTTTTTCCATATCGTAATTATCCGATGTTGGGTCTAAACTCTGGAGCATTTGAGTAAGCTGGGAATCGCTTAAGTTGGGGTCTATGGCAAAATCATTAGCAGCAAATGAAAAGCTGCAATAAGCCAAAACAAGAATCCCAGAAAAGAATTGTAGGTATTTTCTCATTTATTTCTCCGTTGTTTGTTTGTTAATACAAAATTAGATACGGGTTGGAATCACTCTACCAAAAGACAAGCGTTGGGTTGTGGATCTATGATAAATATTTAAAAATTCCGCACCGTGGAACTATTGAATATACTATACAGCATAAATAGGGCACAGCTTTTTTTTATAAATATGGGAACATTTTGTTACAATTGCCGGCGATTTGAAACATTTTTTAAATACGACAGAAATGTCATATTTGCTTTTTTTCACTAAACCGACTATTGTATCTAAAGAATATAAATATAGAGTTATTCTTATATTACTCGGTAATCTCCTGCCCCAAATCCAATTTGAATCGCCGTCTTAAAAGTCCTGAAAACAGGTAAAACAAGGGCGTGTCTATGAGGGCAATGAGCACCTTGAAAAGAAAACCGTTGATGAGCAAAATGCCGAATCTGCTCCACCCTATTACGCCAAAAGAACAGAGAAGAAGCAGAACGGCGGATGTATCGACGAGTTGAGACAAGATAGTTGAGCCATTATTGCGTAACCACAGATGTTTACCATGTGTGAGTTTTTTCCAAAAATGGAAAATTCGTATATCGATAAACTGGGCTGTTAAATAGGCTGCCATAGAGGCAAATATTGCCGGTCCAAATAATCCAAATACTTTGTGGAATGTATCATTGTCAACTGGAGACCAGGTAGTAGCAGTAGCCAAATCAGCTATAAATACTACACCCATGATAAACATGCTGGCAATAAAACCGGAAAAGACGATCTGGTCGGCTTTTTTTCTGCCGTAGATTTCACAAATAATATCTGTCACCAGAAATGTAATGGGATATGGCAGAATACCCACCGATATTTCAAATGTATAATCTCCATAAAATGGTAACCAAGTTGTCCAAATAAAAAATTTTTGAAATATAAGATTAGAAGAAACCAGTGAGGCGATAAAGATTCCTCCCAGGATAAGGTATAGTCTATCTGCAAAGATCCGCGTTTTGACATCCATATAAATTCCTTTATTGTGGTGAAATAAGAGTCAATATATTAGTTGGGGAAAGTTGAAAGTATAAAGTATAAAGTTCACTTCGACTCCGCTCAGTGATCTTTAATCATCAAAAAAATAAGTATATAATATAGATGAATTGCGTCTGTTGGGTCAGAGAAATCAAGATACTAAATAAGATAAATCATCTAAGGTAAAAAGCAATCTGAAGTGACTTCGACTCTAGGCGCAATTCGCTTTTTACATTCCTACCTGCGGCAGGCCGGCCTCCTTCGGCGGGCTAGCTACTTTTTACTTTTAATTTTTCACTCTATTCTGATTGCTGCGTAGATTTAAATTTCACATCCTAATTCACCATGAAAAATATTTATTGTGACATATCAGCAACCACACCATTGTCGGTTGAAGTAGCAGAATATATGCATCAGATCCAGATGAAGGTCTTTGGAAATCCATCGAGTATTCATCGATTTGGTCAGGAATCAAAAGCCATTCTGGAGAAATCCCGTCGACAAATATCGACAGCATTGAACTGTTCACCGGGAGAAATATATTTTACAGGTTGCGGATCTGAATCCAATAATATGGCTCTGCAGGCTTTACTCAAGCCCGGTGATCACGTAATATCTTCGTCATATGAACATCCAGCGATTCTAAAAACATTAGATTACCTGGAATCAAATGGCGTTACAGTATCCAGAATTAAACCGAATTCTAATGGAATTGTAACCTGTCAATCGGTCGAAACGGCAATCAAGGAAAATACTCGTTTAGTGTCCATCATGTTTGTGAATAATGAAGTAGGGACGATTAATCCAATTGAGGAAATCTCACTTTATTGTCGGGATAACAATATCCTTTTTCATACTGATGCTGTACAGGCATTTGGGAAAATCCCAATTGACATGACCGAAATACCAGTCGATCTGTTAAGTCTGTCCGCTCACAAATTATATGGTCCAAAAGGGGTGGGTGCTTTATTTATTCGCAACGGGACGGGGATCGATCCCATTTTATTTGGTGGTGGACAGGAAAAAAATCTTCGACCCGGTACTGAAAATATTCCAGGTATTGCCGCATTTGGACTGGCGGCAGAATTATCACAACAGAATTTGAGTGACATCGCACATCAGATAAAAAACCTCACAGATCAATTCCTTGATATTCTAAAAGAAAATGGGTTGGATTTCTCTCAAAATGGTAAAAACACTATTCCCGGTGTAATAAATCTCACTTTCCCAAATGTTGATGCCCAAACTCTTGTTATGAGTCTGGATATGGCAGGTGTTGCTGTTTCAGCTGGATCAGCCTGTTCTGCAGGTACGGTTAAAGTATCAGGAACATTAGTTGAAATGGGGCTCAATCGGGAAGCAGCAGCATGCAGTATCAGAATTTCATTTGGCAAATATCACACAATAGAAGATATTGAATTTGTTGCAGGAAAAATCTGCGACATCATCTCAAAAAGGCAAGGTATTAATGGCTAAAAAAGTAATGGTTGCTATGTCAGGTGGTGTGGATAGTTCGGTTGCTATGCTAAAAATAATCGAAATGGGTTATGATGCCTTTGGTGTAACCATGAAGCTGTGGGATTATCAATCCGCCGGTGGCAATATCAGCCGCGAAAACAGCTGTTGCTCAGTTGAAGAAATAAACGGTGCAAAACTGGTATGTGATCGTTTAGGTGTCCCCCACTATACAATTGATTTCATGGATACTTTTAAGGAATCTGTTATTGACGATTTCGCCCGTGAGTATTTTTCAGGCCGTACGCCGAACCCTTGTGTGCGCTGCAACTCATTTGTAAAATGGGATGCATTTCTTAAACAGGCTGAGCTCCTTGGCGCAGATCTAATAGCTACTGGTCATTATGCCCAAATTGAATATCATGATGGAGAGCCCATCCTCAAAAAAGGTGTTGATCCAGTAAAGGATCAAGCATATGTCCTTTGGGGGATACCAAGAGAATCAATGCACCAAACCCTGTTGCCACTTGGGGGTCTAAATAAATCAGAAGTACGGAAAATCGCCGCCGAAAACGATCTGGCAACGGCAAATACACCTGAAAGTATGGAAATTTGCTTTGTTGCAGATGGGAATTATAAACGCTTTCTAAGTGATTATTCACCAGATCAGTATAAGGGAGTTGGTGAAGGTAATGTTGTTGAAAACGGTAAAATTGTCGGTACACATCCAGGATATACTCATTTCACCATCGGTCAGAGAAAAGGCATCGGAGTTTCAATGCCAGATCCGCGTTATGTTCAAAAGATTGATGTTGAAACCAATACAATTACAATCGGCGGGAAGGATAGCCTCTATTCACAATCATGCAAAGTGAGTAATATAAACTGGCTGATAAAAAATATCGCCTTTCCCAAAAAAACGGAAGTTCAAATACGCTATAATTCAAAGGTATCAAAAGCGACCATATTAATGGATGAGAAATGGGATTGTCATATTGAATTTGAAATACCGCAAATGTCTATTACACCTGGTCAATCCATCGTATTCTATGATGAAATCGATACCGATATCGTTCTCGGGGGAGGAATAATTGAAAAAAATTTCTGATCCAGCCCTGGCTACTATCATTCTGGCTGCCGGTAAAGGAACACGGATGAAATCCGATGCTCCAAAAGTAATTCATAAGCTGGCAGGATTGCCCATGGTGACACGGGTTATTCAGTTAAGCGAGGCAATTGGCTCTGTTAAAACAGTTGTCATTATCGGTTATAAATACCAGATGGTCATGGATGCATTAGCCGATGAAAATGTTGAGTATGCTTTACAAAAAGACCAGTTGGGTACCGGTCATGCTGTGGAACAGGCCAGAGATAACCTGAAAAACTTCAAAGGGAATGTTCTTATTTTATCCGGTGATGTGCCATTGCTTTCAAAATCAACGCTGCTGAATCTCCTTTCTACACATTCAAGTAGCGAGGCTGATGCAACGATTCTTTCAGCAGATGTGGATGATCCGACAGGATATGGTAGAGTAATTCGCCGGAACGATAATACGCTTGATAAAATCGTCGAACATAAAGATGCCAGCGATGATCAGCGACTAATTCCTGAAATTAATGCTGGTATTTATATAATAAATTCTGAAACTTTATTCGAGTTGCTGCCTAAGGTGAAAAATAAAAATGCTCAGCAGGAATACTACCTGCCGGATGTTTTACCGATGATTTTGTCGAAAAAAGGCAAAGTATCTATTGAAAAAACCGAAAATTCTCACGAAATTCTAGGTGTGAATACCGTCAAACAATTAGAGGAACTCAATGAAATATTTAAAAAGCAAGATGAGAAATAGATTTTACTTTCTTACTATAATGCTTCTTTCCCCTCTTATTTGCCAGGGAATTTCTAGCAGATTACCAGAAATTGGCACACCTGGAGATACACCATCTTTCACAAACTCAATTTTGAATCCAAGCAAACTTCAGGTCCAACATGGTATTACATTTACCACCAGTATGGGTAATGGCAGTTCTCAATCTGCCGGAATATATTCAAACTATATGACCTATCGTATTTCAGATAAATGGGATGTTCAAACTGGAATCCATCTTATTTCAAGCAGCGGATCCAATATGTTTGGGAATACCAATCAACCCAATGTTGATTTTGAAATGGAATTAAATTATCGACCTTCCGACAATGTACTGCTGCAATTTGGATTTGCAAAAATTTCCTCAAATAATCTTTACTATAATCATAGATTCAATAATTATTCATTTACCCATTAAGTCATATATCAATGATTTCTACAATGATTAATCTTATCTATCTAAACCACATCAGTTTGCAGTTCTGACCCCTTGACAAAAAAAAATAAAAAACGAATAAAAAAAAGAAAACCGGCTAAAAGATCATCGTCATTTAATTTCAGAAATATGATGTCAAATGTGATGATGTTTGGTCTTGGTATGATCGTTATTGGATTCATCTGGTCCTTTTTATCAAATTTTGGTATAGAAGGAAAATTAGATTTTGAAACCACAAAAGATCTATCAGCCTTGGTAAAACCATCTATTTACGAAGAAAAAACAGGTCATATCATCAGGGTTGAAGTACTCAATGGCTGTGGTGTCAGGAAACTGGCTGCACTATACCGAGAATTTTTAAGGGACCAGGGAATTGATGTTATCCGTTCGAAAAATGCTGATAACTCAGAGTACGAAAAAACAATTATAATCCGCCGAAAAGGGTCACAGGGGATAGCTGAAGAATTATCACGGATAATGGGTGTGGATCCTGCAAAAATTGAAACTATATCATCTCCTGATGCTGTAATTGATGCCACAATTATTATTGGGCAGGATTATGATGATTTAACTTCCTTCAAAGAAGCGCTTCATTATAAAGAGCCCTGATCTTTTCATGACATTTTTTAAATGTTAATTGTTATCAACAACAATTTTTAATCACAACTAAATATCCAATAATAAAATAACCAATGAATAAAAAGCGTAAAACTGAACCTGTAGAACAAATATCCAACAAAATTGGATCACTCATGCTGGATAAAAAAGCACAGGATATAATCCTTCTTGATGTCCGTGAAGTAACTCCGATGACTGATTTTTTTATACTCTGTACAGCGGATTCGCATCCGCAGGCACGAGCGATTAAAAATCATATCGAAGATGAACTCGTAAAAGAAAAGATAAAACCATGGCATATTGAAGGCATTCAAAGCATGGAATGGATCCTCATGGATTATGTAAACATCGTTATAAATGTTTTTAGTCCTAAAGCCCGCGAATTTTATAATCTTGAACGATTATGGGGAGACGCAATTGTCACGGAAATATCCGATGAGGGCAAGGAATGATCGAGAAGGTCTCTTCTTTTATAACTGAATCTCTCACCCGCTTAGGGTACAAAATCACTCCTTTTTCTGTTCAGTCGCCTAATCGTCCTGAGCTGGGAGATATTGCTTCAAATGTCGCTTTAACCCTGGCCAAAGAATTGAAAATGTCGCCAATGGTTATTGCCGAGACAATAATTGCCGATATACAGGATACCGATGAAAATTTCTTTAGTGAAATTCATGCAGCCAATCCTGGTTTTATCAATTTCAGAATCAATCCGGATTATTATTACAGTCAATTAAAATCCATTTTTACTGAGTCAGACTCCTGGGGTAAAAACGATTCAGGTAATGGTAAGAGAGCATTGGTGGAATTTGTCAGTGCTAACCCTACCGGACCCCTTACTGTCGGTCACGGTCGTGGTGCTGTTCTTGGCGATTGTGTCAGCAGTATTCTGGATTGGAACGGATTTGATGTTCAGCGCGAATATTATTTCAACAATGCCGGCCGCCAAATGAAGATGCTTGGTCTTTCTGTTTACAATCGTTATCTCCAAATTTGTGGTCAGGAAATTGATTTTCCTGAAGACTATTATCAAGGCGATTATATAAAAGATATCGCTGCCACAATTTCTGAGGAAATCGGTTCTGCCAATATAGAACATCCTGAAGCATCAGTTTTCAGGGATAGCGCTGAGAAACTCATCTTTGATGATATAAAAAAAACATTGAAGGATATTCACCTGGTTTTTGATTCATTCTTTAATGAGAAGGAACTGTATGATAATGGTTCAATCCAGAAAATCCTCGATGATCTAAAAGCTCTTGATCTCATATATTCAAAGGATAATGCTACCTGGTTCAAGGGCACAACCGTTGGTCGTGAAGCGGATAAGGTTTTGGTGAAATCCACTGGAGAGCCGACCTATCGTCTCCCGGATATGGCCTATCACAGGGAAAAAATTGAAAGAGGATATGATAAAATTGTCGATGTTTTTGGTGCGGACCATGCCGATGCCTATCCGGATGTCCTCGCTGTTTTGGATGCTCTCGATAATGATACGACAAAAATCGAAGTACTGATTCACCAGTTTGTAACAATTTATCAGGATGGTGAACAGGTAAAAATGTCTACTCGAAAAGCAAATTTCATCTCGCTGGATCAGCTTATTGAGGATGTGGGTGCTGACGTGGTGAGATATTTTTTCATCATGCGTGGGATGAATACTCATCTGAACTTTGATTTAAATCTGGCCAGAGACCATTCCGATATGAACCCAGTATTTTATCTTCAATATGCCCATGCCAGGGTCTGCAGTATTATGGCAAGAGCAAAAGCCATAGAGATTGAACCAGATTTGGAAACATCACTGGACATCCTGACCAAAGATATTGAATTAAGACTAATTCGCAAACTCCTGGATTTCCCCGTCATTGTGCGCAAGTCCGCCATTAGTCTTGAACCGCAATCGATTGCCACATATTTACAGGAAACGGCATCAATATTTCACAAATTTTATGCCCATGAAAGAGTGATATCAGATGATGCAGAATTAACGGCAGCCAGGATGGTCCTCATTGCCGCCTTCCGGATTGTTATTTTTAATGGACTCACTCTGCTGGGTCTGTCTGCTCCAGAAAAAATGTAATGGATCTCTCCACCGTACTTCCCTCCTATTTTCAATACTTCTTAATTTCATTTTTTTCACTTTTCTCCCTGGTGAACCCCATTGGACTCAGCCCTGTATACCTGTCAATGGTGGAACATTTTGATGAAAGGGAGAAAAAGAAAGTACTCCTCAAAGCAATACTCACGGCCACATCTGTTCTTATAATATTTATGATGATTGGTAGATTAATTTTTACATTTTTTGGTATTACAGTGGATGCCTTCAGAATTGTCGGCGGCATACTTTTTTTTAAGATGGGTATGGGAATGATGGAAGGAAAAGTTTCCAGAACAAAATCGACTCCAAAAGAAGAAGAGGAAGCTCAGGATAAAGACGAGATCGCCTTTACACCCATTGGCATCCCTCTCATTGCCGGACCTGGTGCGATTACTTCCGTGATGATTCTATCTTCTGAAGCGACAAATTTTATAGACAAAGCGGTATTTCTAATTACCATAATTATTGTAATGGTGCTTACATACATAATTTTTCTACTGGCGAATAAATTCACCGCCAAGTTTGGGACTGCCGGTCTCAGGGTCATGCAGCGCATTATGGGTCTTATCCTCATGGTTATTGCCGTCCAATTTATTGTCAATGGTTTGACCCCCATTGTCACCGGATGGCTCCTGAGTAGCGGATGACATTTCCCTGGTTTTGAGCATCAAGGCAAAAGAATAGAGTAATTACTGCCCACAATTATAAGCTTGGGTATCAAATGAGCCTGGAGTAATTCAATCATTTTGGTGGATCCTCTAATTCGAATCAACCCATGAATTTAATCCTGGGTACAAGATTCAATTAATTTATTGGTTTCACATATTTAGAAGTAGCCCATGACTTTAGTCGTGGGTATCAAATATGAAAATGATATTTAATCATTTTAATGGTTTCCATTAGGAAAAGACAAATTATTAGAATGATTGTTGACGTCAACAATAATATTAATATTAAAAAATAAGGTGTGACATGAATATTTATAAATTAATCTGCTATTTTCTTTTGTTATCCAGCTTCTGTTTCTCACAGGGTACATGGCTGTGGACGGGCAGAGTCCATTCAGAATTGGAATGGACGACAATTCAAACTGAGAATTTTAACGTGCATTACCATAATGGCATTGAGGAAATTGCTGCAAAAGGTGCTGCTATCGCCGAACAGGCTTATCCAGTACTTTTAAAACAGGCAGGATTGGAATCGACTCCAAGAATCGATATTATTTTTACCAGTGAAGATGAAATACTTAATGGTTATGCCATGTGGACCAATCAGACTTTTATTTGGGTGGATCAGAATGATGCTGCCATCTGGCTTGAAGATGGAAAATGGCTCAAGCAGGTCCTCACGCATGAATTACAGCATATCATTTTCTTTAACCAGGTTGATTCATGGATGCCGCAGCCTTTTGGATTTCTGTTTTCCGGAACGCCAGGCTGGGTCGTGGAAGGCCTTGCCGAATATTATACTGAAAAATGGCGACCATACCGTTCTGATTTATCACATAAATATCACGTTTACAGAAATAAAACATCTGAGATGGATCCCCATCATGATGGATTTTCAAAAATTAAATTAATGAGTGATATGTTTGGTGATTCCACAATTGTCAAAATATTTACCGAACGAAATAAGCTGGGTCTTTTTAGTTTTAAAAAATCATTCAAAAAATATACGCATATGTCCGTCAGCCAATTTAACGAGGAATGGCGTCAGGTCATGTTTACCTATTATTATGGCTATAAAGCCCAGAAAGAATCAACTCAGGAAATTGGTGATACTGCTACCTTGCCGATGAGTAGTTTATCGGGATTTCAGTTCTCTCCCGATAGTCTGAAAATCGCTCTCACCGGCGTCAATGATTTAAATTACCTCGATCAGTCACTTGTTATAGCCACCCAGGATACCTCTAAAGCGAAAGAGAAAAAGAAGGGTCTTTTTGCTTCCAAGGATAAAAATGAGGATAAGGAAAATGGTGAGAATAAGAAAAAGGAGAAGGCGGTTTATAAAAACGAAGAAATTGATTTTGGACGTTTTCATTCTTCCTTTTCCTGGTCACCAGATGGCTCAAAACTGGTGTATGCCAAATATCGGTTTGGAACACACGGATCTATGGTTTTTGATTTAAGAATGTATTATGATGGAATAAAATCATGGCTCACCAACGATCAGCGTGCTTCTTATCCAATTTGGTCACCTGATGGAAATTCCATAGTGTATGTGACTCATAAAAATAATATCTCAAATCTCTTCAGCATGAATTTATCAGATAGACAGGTAACAGCATTGACTCACTTTACCGAGGATATACAGATCATGTCCCCAGCCTGGTCACCAGATGGTAATTCATTGGCATTTGCCAAAGCCGCCGCTGATGGCAATACTGATATTGTTGTTATGGATTTAAAATCCGGTGAGACAAAAACCGTCACCAGTGATCCCTGGGTAGACTACTATCCCGTTTGGCATCCTGACAATCAGCATATCTCATTTACATCACATCGAAATGGTACACCAAATCTGTTTACTTTAGATCTCAATAATAATGAGCTGATCCAGAATACCGATACCGATGAAGCCATTTGGGGTATTCAGTGGTCTCCCAAAGGGGAAACTATCCTGGCGAAAACAATGAATACAGCAGACTCAGTTAGAATTGTCCAGATTGATCCGGCAAGAAAAGCGGATACCGCTCCATTGAGTATTCGAGATAAATACACAACATGGATGAACACATTCCCCGAACATATGATTGCCCCATTTGATGCCAATAATAATCCGGAAATCCTGAAAACAGAACCATATACCTTTTACAAGAATTGGAAACATATGTCATCATTTGTTATCCCTCTTGATGTGATTTCTGCTGGAACTATTTGGACCGATGCTCTGGGTAAACATTTTGTTCAGATCATTGGCGGCAGTACCTGGAATTTAGATTATCCATTCCTTGTGGCCCAATATATCAATGCCCAGCATGGTCCCTTATGGGGATTCAACTATTTTTACAATAGCAATTGGTCATTTAGATTTTACGATGAAAGCGACAGTGGATTACTGGAAAAGTTTGATGGTGTTAATATTTGGGTTTCTCAGCCATATAATTCTGGCACAAATATGTCATCCAACCATATGGTCACTCTTGGATTGTCTATTCAAAATCGTGAAATTGTCGAAATGGAAAATGATGATGGATTGCCACATGAATTTACTGATCTACCCGTCCCGCAAGAAGGTGATGAAGGTATCATCAGTGTCGATTATAAATGGACTAACCGTCGACCGGATAAGAGAAATATTGCCTTGCCGCATCAGGGATGGGGTATTAATTTGAACTCTCAAATTGCCATAGACGATATGTATGGAGACTTTTCCTATCAAAAATATAAGGCTGATGCTTTTATTAATCTGGACGCAGGATTTGGAAGTGTATTTTTAAGGGCTCTTGGTGAGAATGTCCAAGGCAGTCCTCCGGCACAGGATTATGTTGGTTTTTCAAATGACACCCCAATTTATGGGCCAGGAAGCTCAGGTACATTTGGTCTGCCGGAAAATATAAACCCAAGAGGTTGGGATGGAGTCCGTATCGGTGATCAAATGGTTTTTGGCACTGCAGAATTCAGATTCCCGTTCCTGCCTTCCCTGCCGGTGAGTATCCTTGGAATCAGTATTGGGGAAGTAACGGGTGCTCTTATCTCTGATTTTGGTAATGTATGGGGAGGGCAGTACTCAGGACCGAATGATGATTGGATTACCACTGCCGGATACGAATTTAAATTTGGTGTGCAATTTGGCGGATCACCTGTTTTCTTTATCGGTGTCGGTGAGGCACAATTGATCGAAGACTGGAAAGATGATAAAACTCCACTGTCATATGTGCGATTCTCATTGATCAATCCATTCTAAATGGGGATTTATATAGCGGCTTTTTTGAATTTCGAATGACGATTAACGATTTTAGATTTTAGATTGTAGATTGAGTTTGTGGGATTTCGAATAGCGATTAATGAATTTTGATTGCAGATTTAGTTTGGGAAATTGATTGGCGAAGTTGGTTTGGCTACCCAAATCTAAATTCATCATTTCTTGTTTGGTATTCGATATTCTAATAGACTGAATTATTATTTAATCTAGTTTGAACAATCTGAATTTCGAATGACGATTAACGAATTTTGATTGCAGAAATGGGATTCTGGAAAATTGATAAACGACGTCAAATTCTTATATTTCGATCATTATTCTTCATTCCTTGTTCTGAGTTCATTATTCAATTAGTCCAAATTTTGAATGGCAATATTTATTTTTAATGTGCTAATATCAATTTGTTGTCTAACCTTCCTAATTCATCATTCCCTGTTCGGTGTTCGATATTCAAATAGACTGAATTATTATTTTATCTAATTTTCACGAATTGAATTTCGAATGGCGATTAACGAATATAGATTTGAGAATTTTGGAATTAGGAGATTGATTACAAGGTGAATTATACTTTGTGTGGAGGCGGGCGGAATTGAACCGCCGTCCGAATATACTCCAGCAAGACTTCTACATGTTTAGATCATTTAGAGTGTCTTACTTATCGTTTAGAAATGATCAACTGCCCGATAAGCCAGTCTGAAATATCTCATTTGAATCTCACAGACAAAGATCCAAACCAGCCTGCTAAAGATGACACCTTATTCATAAACCACAGGCAGATTCATGATAAGATGGCTGCTGTCAGTTAAGCGGCAGCTAAGTAGCCGTTATCGGCATTTATTGTTTTTCCTGGATATTTTAGGAGGTGACCAGAAATCCTCCACATGCGATCGTACTTTTTACATACCCGTCGAAACCTGACGCCCCCAATGTTAAATAGCAGTAGGTAATTTACGGGGATTCTTCCACATCGCCCAAATTATTCCAAATAATTAATTATTTTTTATTGCTCATGGTTATCCAGATTCTATAATTTTATAGGCTCTTTTGGGATCAGTATTTACTGCTTTGCGCCATTAGCTCAGTTGGTAGAGCACCGGACTCTTAATCCGTCGGTCCAAGGTTCGATCCCTTGATGGCGTACAGATTTTTATATCCTTGTTGTTTATTAACTCATTTTGAGTAAGTGACCCAGTAGCTCAGTCGGTAGAGCAACGGCCTTTTAAGCCGGCGGTCGCAGGTTCGATTCCTGCCTGGGTCACAGAATAAATCCTTCTTCATTTCGTCGGGGGATTTTTTGTTTTTATTACATTTATCGCATCTCCCCCATTTTTCACAATTTATCGTAAAAACATATAATCTAAAAAACTAAAGGTAATTCTACAATATTTGGTAAATTCTTTTACACTTTTGGAGAAGTATTCACAACTTAATGACATGCAAATACATTTACATATTAAAAAAATAAATCTGCGGGGATACCTGCAGATTTTTGTTTTGGAGAAACCAATGAAAAGACTACTAATGATCATATTAACAACAATCTCCCCTATCCTCGCCCAATGCGACTGGAATGATGATGGAACTGTGGATGTATTAGACGTGGTTTCAATGGTTGATTGCATTTTGACCAATTGTTGGAATGGCAGTCAATGTGACTGGAATGGAGATGGTGATTTAAATGTAATTGACGTTGTTGATACGATTGATTGTATTCTATTCGATTGTTTCAGTGTAGATGTGTATGGCTGTACTGATCCTGAAGCAATAAACTACAATCCTGATGCAAATATTGACGATGGGGGTTGTGAATATGCTGATGATACCTGCATCGATATAGATGGCAACATATATGATACCATCCAACTTGGTGACCAACTCTGGATGGCGGAAAATCTGAAAGTAACTCATTACCGGAATGGTGAAGAGATTCCAACTGGGTTCAATGATTCAGGATGGATAAATCTGAACGACACAGAAACCGGTGCTTATGCGGTTTACAACGATGACCCGGTCAATGCGGAAACCTACGGTAATCTTTACAACTGGTATGCCGTTGACGATTCCAGGGGTGTCTGCCCAGAAGATTTTCATATCCCGACTGATGAAGAATGGATGGAACTGGAAATGTACATGGGAATGAGTTATGAAGAGGCTCATGATAGCGATAATAGAGGGACAGATCAAGGCAGCCAGCTGGCCGGAAATGCTGACTTATGGTTTAGTGGAAGTTTGGAAAATGATCCTGCATTTGGTTCGTCTGGTTTTACTGCCCTTCCAGGTGGTTACCGTAGCTACGGCAATGGTTACTACATCTTTGTAGGCGAAATCGGTTGGTTCTGGTCTTCTACAGCCTACAATAATAACCGCGCCTGGCACCGGGTACTGAGTTACGATAATTCGGACGTGAACCGTAGCAGTATCTTTAAGAGAAGCGGATCCTCTGTTCGATGCGTCGGGGATTAGGCTATTAGACCACATACTTTGTGATAATAATTACGTAATTAATAAGTAATAATTTCATGGGCATAATAAATTTTAGTGAACAACTGATTATCACAAAAAAGGGAACAGCCACTTGGAACAAGAAATCCACGATGTGATAATATGCTGTATTTACTGACTTAATGACAATTACCAATAATCTTATAAACCGGTGGCCGCAGGTTCGATTCCTGCCTGGGTCACACATCCAAATCCTCCTTCATTACGTCGGGGAATTTTTTATTTGATAAAGTAATACTCAAATGGATTGTGTATTTGACTTTTGAATCCGATTAACACAAAGTCCGGCTGTGATATATCAAAATATTTACTGTAGATTATTACATTCAAAATTCAGGAAATTCTCCATGCTGAAAATTCTGCATATCAGTATAATTACAATCCTCATGTCTATATCTCTGGCAGATGAGACCACCACAATTATAAATGGTAATATAGCATCTGCCCACCGGATTGTTATACAGTTTCAAGATGGCATCGCGCCACTACCCGGCCAATCCGATGCACTTAACTTAAAGTCACCATTGTTAATAAATACCTATCTGCAAGACAAGGGGGCTCATAGCCTTAAACCACTTTTCAAAGATTGGCAAAATTTCTCTGATCGTCATTTTAAACACCATTTACATCAATTCTACCTTTTAACTTTTGATACTGCCGTAAATATAAATGCAATTATAGGTGATCTGATGAATTATGAAACAATAATCACCGCTGAACCGGATTATGAGGTTCATGCTGCAGTAGTTCCTGATGATCCATACTATATTGAGCAATGGGCTCACGATAATTTTGGTCAGGCAGGTTATCAGGATGTTGGGATTCCAGATTGCGATACAGATACAGACCTGGCTTGGGATATTACCACTGGTGAGTCGAATTCAATTATCGCCATCCTGGATACTGGCATCAATGAAAGGCATTTGGAATTTACCGGGAAAATGGTCCAAGGATATGATTTTGTAAATGATGATAACGATGCAACAGATGATAACGGACATGGAACAGGTTGTGCAGGTATTGCTGCCGCCATAGGAAACAATGATCAAGGCATTGCCGGCGTTTCATGGGGATCCCATATCATGCCTGTGAAGATTTTAAATTCCAGTGCCGGCGGCGACAATACTGATGTTGCAAACGGGGTGATCTGGGCTACAGATCATGGTGCCCGGGTTATTAGTATGAGCCTTGCCGGGGGATCATATATGGAGTTTTTTAATAGTGCTATAAACGCCGCAGTTGATAATGGGACTGTAGTATTTGCTGCCACCGGCAACGATAATAGTGACATTCCTGCTTATCCTTCAAATTATGAAAACTGCATAGCCGTTGGTGCTCTGTCTCCCTGCAATCAGCGAAAGAATCCTTCTTCATGTGATGGAGAAACCGGCTGGGGCAGCAACTATGGACCCCATCTTGATTTTTTAGCTCCTGGAGTTTTGATAAATACAACCACTATAGATGGAGGTTACACATCCTTCTTTAATGGCACTTCAGCCGCCTGCCCCCATGCAGCAGGGATTGCTGCCCTGATGGTATCCATCAATCCGGAATTAACAGCATATGAGGTGCGCAATATTATGCAAAGTACATCTGTTAATATCTACAGTGATGGATGGAATGAGCAGGCTGGATACGGACGATTAAATGCCTATGATGCTGTCAACGCAGCATTTAACTTCTGTGAGAATAATTGGATACTCGGTGATCTAAATAATGATAGTTTACTCAATGTGTTGGATCTGGTTGTTTTGGTCAATCTGATCATCGGTATTGAACCAAATACAGAATACTGCCTATTGTGGTCAGCTGATTTTAATGTTGACGATGACATAAATATTTTGGACATTATCCAAATCATCTCTATCATTATAGCCAATTAGCATTTGAGAAAATCATTTGGTATGCCTAAATATCTCTTTGAGGTAATCAAGTTTTTCAATTTAATAATACTATCGACAGGCTGGATTTTAGATCAAAAAGTTTATATAAAGGTGTGCAACATCAGTTTCCTTTTATAAATGTAATATCATTGAATTTTATTATTATAATACCAGAAAGAGAGCCACTATGAAAGTTATCACAAACTTATCGATTATCATTTACATTTCACTCATTATTAATGGCTGTGCCGCAGTTAAACAAATTGAGAATACAACCAAAGCGATAGAAACTTGTAAGTTTACACTTCAATCCATTGAACCGTCGATAAAAACAAATAAAGCCAAAATCTCATTAAGTGGAATTAAGGGACCTTCAATAGACATTGTATTCGATATAAATGTCAATGTTACAAATACAATCGATATGGATTTATCCATGAATAAACTTGATCTTACTGTATACGTTGATAATAAACTGGTTGCCAGGTCGACAACTTCCAAAAGATTGTTTATTGCTGTCGGTCAAACTGAAATACTGCCTGCCAAAGTATTTGTAGAACCCGTAAACGCAACAAAATCATTAGTAAAAAAATTAAAGAAAAAAGATGTCGCTTATAAGGTATATGGCACATTTTATTTCAAAATAAAAAAGCTTGAAATTCCAATTACAATTAAACTCCTGGATGAATAAATCTATCTATTATCTCAGTAAAAGGTAGAGACGTTGAGCAGACATTATTTTTTGACATTATCCATAATTGATTATTTTCTCAAACTAGATTCACTTTGCTTAATCAAAAGATTTATTGGAGTTATTGGAATTAACAATCTCCCCCATCCACCATAAATGCTATTGAAATTAGAACTGATAGTGGACATATTGGTTATTATTGGAGACGGTTTAGCAATATCTCATTGCATCTCTATCACAGGCAACGACTTCAAGTTTAAGGTTATTTGGAATGCTGGAAGTGGTAATGAATTAGCTTAAGTTGGTAAATTTGAAATATAAACCAGGCTGAAAATATTCTCATTAGATTTGCAAGTATCTATAAAATCAATTTTGAAGACAAACTGCTGAATTTAGAATACGTTAAGGTCAATTATCTATAATTTTCAGAGAGGATTTGAGTGAAAACATTAATTTTGAGGACGATGCGCCACACCAACATCTGGGAGAGTGAGCGGAAATCCTGTACTTTTGAAAAGAACCAACTCAAGGATATGATTCTTGTCTGGCAAAAGGATTTTTTGCAGTTAAAGACATCAGATATAAATCTTGCCCTCGGCATATATGGCGGAATGTATTTCGATAATCCTTTTTGGGGTGGTGCGGCATTTAGAGGCAGCATAAATGAGCAAATTATCTCCATCATTAAACCTACTGCACTTGATAATTCCGATTCTTTTCAAATCGTAAGAGGATTGGATGATGATAATCCCCATACCATTCTGCATTATGATGTTATTGGAAAACTTTGGTCTGGTCCTGACCGAAATCAGATGTTCAGCATTGAAGATGATTTAATTGAAGCAAAAATATCCGAATTAAAAAATAAAGGCAATTCTACTGATACTGCTCATCAATACCCGCTAAGTTTTCTGTTAGATACAAACACGGTCTTTTCTATTCTGTCTAAATATAATTATGATCTGTAAATCTGAGTACTGAAAAATTGTAGTCGAAGCTGATAAATCTGGATTGTCACAAATTCAACAACTGGTCGCAAATAGACATTTTACTTCACAATAGTTTTTCCATTTGTTTAAGTCATATTCAAATCATCACATAAGGTTTAATAATTCACAGGATGATGGGCCGGAATTAATGAAAACAAATCTCTATAAGCTCAAAATCGATATTACAAAATAGAATATTGACATGCCTTCGACTCTCGAAAATGAAAATGTGCATTTAAAAAATGTTTCATTTTTCCCGGCTGATGGCATTTTGGGTCATGTCTCCTATTATCATTTCAAGATTCATGATTTAAGGGATGATGAAGTAGGTCAAATTAATTTTCGAATCGGTAATATCGACCATATTTTATACGTGCCGGTCATATCGATTTTGAAGTCAATTGCATGCATAGATGCAATTTTTATTCATATTATGCCTGCTTGGCAGATACAGCTACAACAATACAGGTTATTTTACCAGCTTGAGTTTTGACGGTCACTTTTAGTAATCAAATCAGAATAGCAGTAGCAATGCAGGGAAATAATGTTTGAGTTATGCTCATACAATTTCGGGCACAGCTGCTAATAGTATGAAATTTGGATTTTCAATCCGCTGTGTCAAGGATACTCAGTGACGGGACGATTGAAAATATTTGAGAATATTAATTAGTTAAATAAACTTTTTTCAAATACTTCCTCCCCCTGGTAAACAGATCTGGTAAATCCCATCTTTAATAGATATTTCTGATGTTTATTGTTGCCCATAGATGTGTATATACTTTTGATGCCTTTTGATTTTAAGATCCTGGAATTATCATGAAACAGGAAATACCCAATTTTAAAATCGCGAAATTTTGGTATGACATAATCCAATACAACAAAATGGGACCCCCCATCATTTTTTTCCAAAATCATCAAACCCGCAGGAAGCATATCCCGCAGAATGAAAAATACACATTGATCCTTCTCAAGTGAAAAATCATAACCAGGGTTATAATTGAGTATATCATCCTGGTAAAATTCGATAAAGTGACTTTTGTATTTTGATTCTTTATCCACAACCATAATAGAAAAATATTCTTTCCGGCCGTACATATCGAAAAGAAAATAAATATTAATAATAATTATAAAACCATTAACCATGGCAATGGGATAGGCGTTAATTAACATTCCATATATTGTAAATGTAATTGCCCCGATTAAGTTGAGAACTCTCAATTTCACAATTGAGCTCATTGTTAGAGATATAGCAACCAAAACCGATGCGACATAACCTATTATTTCAAACCAGTTAATATTATCCAATACGTTTCCTCAATAATTAGTAGATTTCTGAGCGCATAGTTTACCCTGATTAATCAAAACCAAGATGTGGTTTCTAGACAAATATTCATATCAATATATCAAAAAGTCATACCAAAACGATATAATTTATTCAAATGAGATACATTACGTTACAATTTATATATCTTATTGTATTCATTGTATTTATATCGATCATACTTTACCTATATAAGAGGAATATAACAAATCTTAGTGAAACTATGTCTATCTGATATCAAATTTGAATTCACATTATCGTCGCTCTCTCTCCTGCCGTACGAAAGCGGACAGCAAAAGATATAGAATCGGACACAAACAAGTTATATATATTGTGATGATGCATGTATTATCATAAATATATGAAAATATATTCTTTTGTTATTATTGATTTTATATGATTATAAAATATAGATTATTATCATATTTTGACATTGGCACATCCTTTGCAACAGAAAGATCAAGTTTATGAAAAAAGAATTAAAAATAAAGGAAAGAGTCATGTTAAAAAAATTAGTTACAAGCGCAGTTATCGTCATCGGAATGTTTTTTGTTTTTGCAGGTCAATCAAATGAAGCTACACCTGTAGTATGTGAAAATGTTGAAAGCCGTGATTGCTGGACATTAGATAATGAAAAAGGATGGATGTACAACGCACCGATGTTGGAAGTAACTCCAACAAACGTTGATACTGAAAATTGGAGTTTTGATGATAATTATGGATGGATTTATAATACACCTGCAATTGAAATCACTCCAGATGAAATTGTTGAGAATTGGTCATTTGATGAAAATCTAGGATGGATCTACCAAGTTGAGGAAATCACCATAGTAGGTTAATTCTAAAGACTCTTTTCTTAAATTTGAAAGCCCTGATTATTTCAGGGCTTTTTTTTATGTTTTTATTTTGAATTGTATTCAGATCTATTGATAATAGTTGCCAATATTGGATAATTTCAAATTTAATAGATATTTTGTTTACAAACTGTAATCGAATATATCTCGTTCTCACTTGCTGAAATGATTTCATTCCGTTTAACTTTGGATAGAATACCTGAAGTTAATTGATGAAATATCACTTTAGGCGTAGTACGTTTATAATTAATTGATTTGTAGTAAGGCGAAATGAACCAGACCAAAGAACATCTTCCAGAAAACCCATTCAAACCTGAGTTTGAATCTGATTTTGAAACATTCCATCAACAGTACTCAAAGATACTGAAAAAATCTCAATCAAATCATGTGGATGGACAACTGCTCATCTCATGTCAATCCCTTTTGGAACAGGTAATCCAGAATCGTGGGATGGGTGATTTTGAATCACTAATACAAGATTTGAAAAAGCTTGACCTGGATATTATGACTGTACTGAATAAGAATCTCGATGACAAAGAATTAATTTGTACTGAGGCTAAAGCTCCAGTTTCAGATGACAATATTAATGCAATTGAAAGCATTATAATAGGATTTCAGGATAAATGGAATCTTTGCGGTGATGTACCTCCCAGGCAGAAACCGGCAATTGAATCAAAGTTTGAAGCAGCAATAGAGTCATTGCATAAACAATATGACTTGTATCATCAGCATGAAATGGAACAAAATCTAATCCTCAAAGAAAAAATATGTCTGGAAGCAGAGGAAGTTAGTTTGTCCAAAGATTGGAAGGTATCAGGTGACAAGCTTATTGATTTGGAAAAAAAGTGGAAAAAGACCGGTCCTGTTCCAGGCAATATCTCAAAATCAATCTGGGATAGATTTCAGCTTGCCATAAATACGCACTATCAGAACAGGAATGAATACTTTTCTCAACTTGAGCATCTAAAAGTTCAAAATTTGCAGCTCAAGGAAAAGTTTTGCGAGGAGGCAGAGGTTATTTGCGAATCAGATGATTGGCCGGATGCTGAAGATAAACTATCACAGCTTGAACAGGATTGGAAAAAAGTCGGGGCTGTACCGATGGGGGATTCTGATGCAATTTGGAAAAGGTTTCAGGCAGCCATTGATCGCTTTTATCTAAGAAGAACTCAATATTTTGAAGAACATCAGGAAGAATTAGTTTCAAATCTGAAAAAGAAAGAAGAATTATGTGTCAATGCTGAAGCCCTCACCAACCCGGAAAATTGGAAAAAGGCTGAGACTGAAATAAATAAACTGCAGGAAGAATGGAAGACAATTGGACATGTCCAGATGAATCTCAAAGATGACATCTGGAAAAGATTCCGTCTGGCACTGAATACATTTTACAATAATCGCAAAATATATTTTAAATCCCGGGAAAATGAATGGCAATCTCTGTTAGATAAAAAAGAACTTTTATGTGTGGAAATTGAGTCGATTTACGAATCTGATGAATGGGATAAAACAGAGACCCGAATAAAAGAATTGCAAACTGAATGGAAAAATATTGGTTATGTACCCAATGAAATGTCTGATGCAATTTGGAAAAGATTTCAATTAGGTGCCAACTCGTTCTTTCAAAGAAGAAATGAATTTCGCGATCAGCAGAAATTAGAAAACCTTGCCCAAAAAGAAGATCTCTGTCGTCAAGCCGAAGCTTTGATTGAATCGACAGATTGGAAGGAAACAGCTGAGACATATAAGGAACTGCAATCCAAATGGAAAAAAATCGGTTTTATACCCCGTGAAAAATCTGATATGGTTTGGAAACGATTCCGATCGGCAGCAGATACCTTTTTTAATAACCGAGAGAAATATTATGATGAACTAAATCCTGAGTGGAGGGAAAATCTTAAGCTCAAAGAAGCACTGTGTAAAAAGGCTGAAAAACTTAGATACACAAAATACTTCGATACCACTGAGGCAAAGTTTAAATCATTGCAGGAAAAATGGGATGAAGTCGGTGACCTTCCTGATGAAATATCTGAAGCTATAAAAAGTCGATTCACAAGCTCATTAAATATTTTTGAAAAACGCTTAAAGGTTTATCGTGAAGAGACAGAAAAGGGATTCTACAAAAACCTTGAAATCAAAGAGGAATTATGCAAACAGGTTGAAGAATTATCTCTTACCGGTGATATTTCAAAATCAATGGATGCAGCAAAAGAACTTCAAAAAAAGTGGAAGGAAACTGGACCTGTACCATGGAAATTCAGCGACAAAATATGGGGTCGCTTTCATGATACTTGTGACCGAATTTTCAGGGTGGGAAGAGCGGAAATGCAGACTAAACACCTGGAATGGAAAAAGAACCTTTCCAATGTAATAGTCACCCGTAAGGAGCAGAGAGAACGATTGCTTGACTCAATATATCGTGATGAACATTATCTGGAAAATATATCCAAACCAAATCAATATGGACAGGATGACTGGAAGCAAAAACTGCTGGAAATCACCAAGGGTGATAAAAAAGCTGAAGTTGAAGAAAGAATTAATTCTAAAAAATTGAGATTGGAAAAATTAGATAAGTCCATCAAGGATATGGAGAAGAAGTCAAAGTGATTCCATAAAATAATCACAATATTTATGATCTTACCGAGATATATTCTATCAATTATCATTATATTAACAGGAGTTCTTTATTCTAGTAATATCCAGGTAAGCGGATATATACAGGATTCACGATCAGACATATTCCTTCCTGATGTAAATATTTCGGCTTATTGTCCCCCTGATACAATCGGTACAAATTCTGATAAAAACGGCTATTTTAATTTTACTGTTTCAGGCGACCTGCCCATCGAATTATCATTTTCCCACATTGGTTATGAAACACAATCAGTGACCCTTTCAGAGTCCAAAATTCTACAAATTCATCTTATTGAATCCAGCCTGCAGGCCCCGGTCTTATCAATAAGCGGAGAAGGAAATCTCTCAGGACAGGAAGTAAAATCCAGTATTATAAAAATAAGTAATACCGATATCACAGAATCTGGATTTAGAAATCTTGAACAGACATTAAGCGATAAAAGCTCAATCATAATCTCCCGGGATTTAAGTGGTAGAGAAACTATTAGTATCCGCGGATCAAATTCAAATGAAGTTGGTGTCTTTGTGGATGGTGTCCTGATGAACACGCCGTATTATGGGAATGCTGATTTATCTTCAATCAATCTCTATGAAATGGAAGGTGTTGAGGTCATCAAAGGCGGCGGATCCATCCTCATGGGATCAGGCTATTTTGGCGGCGTGCTTAACCTGAAATCGAAACCCATCAATAAAAATACATTTGGAATGAAATATGGCGGAAGTTCAATATACCGGCTTGACCGTGATCGCTATTACAATATGGGTTTTGCCACAAAATATATTGGCCTCTCTTACCAGTTTTCAAGGAAAGACAGACCGGTTACACTTACTACAAATCATGTCAACAAATATTCAACACTTGCCTTATCCAATCATTTTTCATGTGGTGACCTGTTTGTAAGACACTTTACACAATCGCATAAATTGAATACAAATGCTTCAGACGGTTTTATTGCTGATAGCACCAGCCAGACTTCTATTCAGTATGTTGGCAGGATTCCATTTGCCGGGGAAAACTGGACATTTCAATGGACTGACAGGCGCGATTCAAACAGTGATTCATATTGGGAGGTCTCCTCTATGGGACAGAATTCCCGAGATAAAAATCAGGGTTTCAGATTCGTCAAATCTATCAATTGGAATGACATTACTGCTGCAGTCCTTCTTTCAAAATCATCTCAGGACTTTATTGGATCATCAAATTACAACATCGATACTGTGTATATTCGAAATACTGATGTTGATATTTTCAGAGAATCATCCGCTCTTGCCCTTACCCTAAAATTCCATTCTTATAATATTTCCCCAATGATCGATCGAATATCCATTGAATCTGGATATAGATTTGAAGAAGGTCAAACAGAGTTATCAAAATTTGATGAGCATGATTTATTCCCTCCATACAGCGGTTCAAGCATAGATACATCGCTATGGAAATCGAATTACAAAATCCGAACCAGGAAAATTGGCATTAGTGCTGAAGGCCGATATAAACAATTCTCCTATACAATATTTTCCACAATGAGTAAAGATATGAGACTACCAATCTTAAGGGACATCTTCAATATTGAAGTGACACCTATCCATGCATATCGCGGCAATGAATTGAAGTTGGAGATTCTAAACGATTATAATTTGGGAGTTACCTCAGAACTGATATTTTCAGGTGATATTCCAACGTCAATATCTGCAGAGGCAGATATTTTTAAAAATCAGTATTTCAACAAATCCTATTATATAAACCCGCCGTCCTCTCCCCCAATTCCGGTACAGACAGATCAGGCTGAAATTTCAGGATTTCATATAGGACTATCTCATAGAACATATCATGATTTATTAATCTTATCATTTAATCACACCTATCTCAATCTGAATGACTCACGAATATTTCCATTTAAACCTGAAACAAAGAGCACTGCATCTCTAAAACTTAACTGGAAATCTCTCACATTATTCTATCAATATTTCTCAGAAGGAAGGCAATTTATTCCTGGTGGAGTGAATGAACTTGCGGCAAGGGAAGACGCAAATATTTCTACGTCTTTTACAGTGAAAAAAAATGATTTTAAGGTAATTATCACTTACCGGGTTGAAAATTTAAACGGAGATAAGAATATTCTCCCAGATGACCCAGGAAGTTTTATACCCTCTGCTTTTTTTCAGCGATACAATGAGATAGCCCTCATTCAACTCAGTTATGAGCCAAATTAAATACTAACTTATGACACTAATTTGTTGATTTTCAGTTGCAGGAGCTGTCAGCCATAATAACCCTGTCAAAACTAATTTATTCTTCAGGATTGGCGAGCAGATAACGACTTCCCTTGTAATAGTAAATCCCCAATCCGCCCTGATATACAGCTGTAACTAACATGGCGACGATATATGTTGTATGCCATATTGTACCAACAAGAGATACAAATTCTTCCTCATTTGCAACCATCAGCCTGACCATATCCAAAGATTGTGGTGATAACATTGTCATCGCCTCCACCGCATCAAAAGCCATATATTGTATAGTAGAGTAAATCCATATGATTAATACCAATCCAAACTGACTGGCTGGTAATAGAATGGCTGCCAACGGATTTTTTGCCATCAAAAGCTTTCTGCCATATAATTCTGTCAAACCAGAACATATTATCAGCGTACTAATTAAGATTCCAACCCAGTTATAGGAAAAAATGGCTGATAATAAAATTAATGCAGAGAAAATTGAAATACTCTTGCCGTTTATATTGGTAGTTTTATAAATCGATTGATATTTATTTTTAGTCATTCTATTTTTCCTCTGAGTCAAATGAGTCATCAATCGGTTCCCAAAGCTCGATCTTATTCCCTTCAGGGTCCATAATATGAGCAAACTTGCCATATTCAAAAGATTGGACTTTGCCAATCAAATCCACACCCTTCTCAATCAAATTTTCAACCAGGCCATCAATATTTTCAACTCGATAATTAATCATAAATTCTTTTTCTGATGGTTTGAAATATTCAGTGTTATTGTTAAAGGGGGACCATTGCAGATATGCGGTCTTCTGCGGATTTTCATCTTTTCTGAATTTAAACATTACACCATATTCATCAGTATTGAAACCCAGGTGGTCGGCATACCAATTTTTTATTTTTTCCGGATTACTTGATTTAAAAAAGATACCGCCTATACCAGTGATTTTTGGCTTTGATTTTTCCAAAGACTACTCCTTATATAACAAAAGTCATGTTAATTCTATTATATAAGATTAACCATCATAAAGCATTATTAAAAAAGGGAATTCGAGAAAACGGACAGCAGCTTAAATGCTGGTGGTTGACTAATTATTATGGTTTTGCTCCAATATCAAATACTGTTAGTTTTCTAAAACAGAATTTTCAATTTGAAATGTTTTAACAGGGATAATAAAGAATGCGGAAGAAAATATTTTTATTTGGATTGATATCAGATCATGAAGTTCATGATACTTTGAGCTGCAGCATTTATTGATTGAGTATATGGATTTGCTGCAGTTTGCGGTGGAGCAACTGAATTGGGATATTCTGGTATGACTGCTCCCTCATCTTTGTTCTGGTTGATTGATTCAGTATGGGCTTTTGCTTCCATTTGGGCTGCCTGAGCGGCTATCTGTTTGTCTTTTGAAGATGGAGTCATCGGCGCATTTGCCGCTTTGATAATCACCTGTGCTTTCTGAATTGTTGCTTCTGGATCATTGGGTATTTCAGAAGTGTCAATGTCAACATGTCCCCCAACAACATATTGTTTTCCATCCGGACCTTTGGAATATTCAAATTTGGTCCCACTGGCGGCATATTTTCCGGCTGCTCGTAAATGAGCCTGCTCATGAGCCCTGACTTCAACATCCCGTGCTTTGAGTTCTTCTACTTGTTTCTGTTCTTCTTTGCTGAGTTCATTTTCTAATTTATTGGTATCACTTTTTGATTCAATTTTCTGCTCAATCTGGGCGTTTTTTAATAATTCTCGTCCTTCAGACGAAATATTGACAATTGCATCTTTCTTATTAGGTACTGATTTTTCTTGTTTGTTTTCAGCTGTATCTTTTAATGCAGTCGTTCTCTGAGGTATAAACTCATGATAGAATAGGATATTTGCGAATGCTTGAATCATATTATTATAAGTATCGGCAGGTTTTTTGAAATGTTTAGTCTTTTTTTTTAAAAAATTTAATTAATTTTAATTATGAATGAATTCTCATTGTTTCCCAGTGTAAAATCAGATTGATTATGTGACAATTTTCGAAATTTTATTTTTAATTATCACAAGTATCTGAACTACAGCAAGTATCAATCCCCCGCGCTTTATCAAATGCCTCTCTGCCCTCTTTTATCGAGAAATAAACCAACCCAGCCACACCAAGTATATCCATGTGAGGGATCTTGAAGTATTCATACATCCCACTGGTAACCAACAGCACCAGGGACATATATAAACAAACCTGATTGCATTTTGCATCTGATATAATCGCATCAGAATCCAATTTCTTGCCTACCGATATCTTTGTTGATATTAAAAACCACATGGTCAGTATAGAAATTGATGCAATGACAACTCCTGCAAATGTTGACTCCGGTTGAACGCCGTGATATATATTCAATAAAGCAGAGATAGTTAATACGGCGGCCAAACCAAAAAAGCACCACCCGGTAATTCGTAACGCTGTGATTTCAAATATACCTCGTTCACTTTTTGGGTTCGCTCGAATACGATAAATCATCACCAGTACACCAAACGCTGAAATGGTTTCAATAAAACTATCAACTCCAAAACCAAATAATGTTAATGTTTCATCCTTTAATCCAAAATAGATGGATACCAATCCTTCTACTATATTAAAGACAATGGTCAGGATCGCCAGGAAAATGGCTCGGTTATATAATTTTATGAGATCAATATTCATATGGTTTTGCCTTGAAATTTAATAGTTTAGTTTATAGCATTTTTCTGATATTAATTCTTTAAACGCCGTCATGAGATTTTCCATCACATTAGAGCCTGTTAAATTTTCAATTTTCCTTCCGTCGATCTCAACAACAGGTGTTAATTCACCCATTGTTCCAGTTGCAAATACTTCATCTGCCGTATAAAATTCAGTTAAACTGAGATTTCTTTCAATTACATGAATATTTACTGACTCAGCAATTTGAATAACCAACCCCCTTGTAATCCCATGCAGGCAGGAATCAGCATGTGGTGTAAACAGGGTTTCTCCCTTGACAAGGAAAAGATTGGTATCGTTTAGTTCAGATACAAACCCGTCGTCATCAAGCATAATAGCGGCATCCACACCTGAAAAATTTGCCTGAATTTTGGCCTGGATATTATTTAATAAATTGGCATGATGTATTTTAGAATCCAAAAACTGAGGTGAATTCCTCCTTATGGATGAAGATATCACCCTAATACCTTTTTCATTGTCATATACCAGTGGTTTCCACTCGGCAAGCACAATAAGACAACTGCCTTTTGTATTTACCCTGGGGTCCATACTGGATGTCACCTTTTCACCACGGGTAAGTGTTAACCTGATATGGGCGTCATCATACATTCCGTTTTTCTTTAGCGTTTGAGTGATTGCCTGAATGATGATCTCACGGGAAGGGATATGCTCAAATGCCAATGCCTTTGCCGAGGCGAATAAGCGATCAAGATGCAGATCAAGACAGAATATTCCACCATTATATATCCTGAGTCCTTCCCAAACAGCATCACCGCCTTGAACGGAACTGTCAAAAACAGATACTTTTGCCTGATCTCTGGGAAGCAGTTCGCCTCCTACATAGATATGGATGTTTTCATTTTTTGGATTATATTTTTGTAACATAATTATGCTTTTATTGAGTGTTTAAACAATTCATCGTAAAATGGTAGGACAGATTCGTAAAGCGGTAAATACCTGTCAGCAAGGATTCTTTCCGTTGCTCTCTGCTTAGTAAATCCAGTGGATTTATGGACATTCTCATACCAGTATTCCGCCCAGATACCATCATATGGTTTGGGACCTATCTGCCAGCTGATCATGGATTCATCAAACGGTATTTTCAGGTCACCACATAATTTCCTTAAAATAATAGGTGGATCCTTTAATAACTCACCGGAATCAAGAACTACAGATTGATCATCTTTATATTGTGAATAAATTTGGTAAATCGTTTCTATGCCGATATCATCCGAACCTGGATTGGCAATGATCTTTGCAAATGATGTTATCAGCTGTAAAGGATTTCGGATAAAGAAGATATTTTTCATTTCTGCTATGAAATCAATATCCAGATTGGCAATATGATGAGCCATATTTTTGATAAAAAGATTTTTCTTCGAATTTTTATATTTTAAAATATCGTGAATTATTTTTTCCGGATCAGTCTCACAATTTTCAATTATACGATCCATTCCGGGATGCTCCAACTGGCAATTTTTCAAATAATATGCATAAAAGGGTTCGTCCATTACAATGGTATCTTTCCTCTGTGCAAAAGAGTACATCAATGCTGTGGATACATTCCTCGGGCTGGATATGAGATGAATAATCATCGTCAAATTTAGGGAGAATCGATTCCTTGAAAAATTAAATATTTGGCTATGTGCTGATTTTGGGCTGTTTCATTACCTCAAGCATTTTAACCTGATTATGAAATGAATTGATGTTTATTGGATGTTAAGCTGTTTTTACAGGATTTCCTCAATTTTACCTGGCATCAACCTAGGATTAAAAACTAACCAGGCAATTAACAGTGGAGTGATTACTGCATTCACCATCTGAACAATTAAGTTCTGTAAATATTCCTGTGCTGATTCGAGTACCAATCTTTCTGGATAACTCAAATGAAACAATATTTATATTTTGAGTTGACTCATCGGTTTTGAATTTTTGACTGATAACCGCATCAGCGATTTTGAATTGCCATTTGTTAATATAATAGTCAGAATGAATATAAAATCGTGAGGTCTCATAAAAATTGCTGGATAAATAATCTACTGAGGCCTGGAGATTCAATGGTTTATTAAATAAACCCCTGTATCCTGCCATCACGCTGGAATTCTGTGATTCGTAGCCATCTATATTTTTGTATAAGCTCTGAGAAAACGATAAATAATTTCGAATTGAATATTGGAATCTTGTATTAATCGATATTGATTCCAGTTTATTTTCATTCAAAGTAATTGGGGTGAAATAGTTATCAAAATTATAATGGATAGTGGAAAACCACCTTTTGGTCATCTGCCACTGCAGACCAAAAGTAGCCTGGCGCCAGGCTGATTGCTTTCCCTGATTACCAGAGAGGTTTACCGTATTTACCGTCATCCAACTGAGTTTTTTTGCAGGATTTGACCTAATATAAATAGATGCTAAAGATTCAGAGCCACTAGCATTATCCTGGGTAGTAATATCGGCGTTTAAGGTATATCCTGACAAAAAATTCGGCTTCCAATTTATTGATAGTAAACCACGATACATTTTTGAACCGCTTTCATTTTCCCAGGACCCAACAGAAGCTTTCACTACTCCTGAACGAATTTTTCTGGATACCTGGATTCCATCCACCCTGGATGTTTGACCCGATGTCATACCAACCATCCTGCCTGCTGAAAACTGCCACAGTCCTTCTTTTTGAATGTACTCTAAACCAACCTGATGGATCTGTGGGTTTAACTCAAAATTCTCAGCATCTCCATTCAATGAACCAAAAACTGATACGGAAAATGGCGTATTATAAATATTTCGTCCATGGACTGAAATTAATGAATTATGACGGAGATATTCGTTTCCATTATTACCCTCAGCGCGTGATATATGGTAGGAAATATTTCCGCTAATCTGCGACTGAGTAGAAACTCCTTCAGGTTTGATGTCAGCGCTATCTGGCATCATGTCTGATTTTATTTCTTTTATTTCAGGGATCTTTGCACTATCCTTAATAACCACCCTGACTGTATAGCCAATCACCGGAGCGATTTCTCCTTCAAAGGTACATATAGCAGAATTTGATGATATATGGATGATTACTCCTGAGACAAATGGGCTATTATCCTTTAGAACATCGACCCTCTGATCAATTATCAAACCCTTGGATTTGCCAATATCAACATAGAATTCATTATCGGTAACATAGGTAACTTTTCCAACCACTTCTTTAACTTGGGATTGAATCATTGTACTACAAACAACCAGTATAAATAAAAATAAAACCCATCTAGAATTTATTGAAATTCTCCTTTCTATCATGTTGCCTGACCTTTAATCATCTCCGCAAGGTCCATCTTTATCTCCATCTGGATGACAGCCGTAACATTGAACAAATGTAGCTGGATTGGTCCATGAGCCGTTAGTGTAGTTTATAAACCCTATATTCCAGTAGCCATTGCTTCCTGAACAATTTGCACAGGGACCATCCTCACAATGTTCATTCAACATTCCCGTTTGAGAATGCTCATGACATCCTTCATAACATGAATAGCTATCAAAATCACCATTGACATGACAATTATTTGTGCAGCTATTATCCCATTCGCCCTGATGGTCATTTGAATAGATATCAAAATAGATTTGATAAATACTACCGTCATGCCGTGAAGCACCAAAGTTTAAGGATGACCAACTATTTGTACTGGTATGACATATCTCACAATTATCTATAGAGTTTCCAAGTTTTGGTGCCGAGTTATGGTCAATGTTCGGGACGGGATCGTTATAATTGCCAGAATAATTATGGCAGTCGCTGCAATCAGTTCCTGAAATCGCATGGGGATCAACACCCTGCCACGCTACAGTCTCATGGCATGTGGAACAATCGTCTACATAACCAATGGGTGAATGATTCGGCTGAATGGCGTTGTCGTAATCAAATTGATGACAGAAATTACAATCATCATTATTCAACTCATGAATAAATATTGAGGGTGAAAAATTTTCATTTACAGCATTATGACATAACTCACAATAATTAGATGGGAATCCTCCAGATGGTACATTATAGTGATGATTCTCATTTGAATTGTCATAATCAGTAATATGACAGTCTGATGATGCGCAATCTCGAACTTCACCATTATTTCCCAATCCATTTGGATGACAGCCATTGCAGGATACTGCCAGATGGAGACCTTCCAACTCGAAACCGGTATTCTCAAAGCTATGATCAACCTCGGCTTCCCAGTTGTCTGGTGTATGGCATATTTCACATAGATCACCATATGACTCATGATTTGGGACTGTGAGATTCGCCCCGTCCCACTCCGTTAAATGACATACACTGCAAGAAGTGGAGACTGGCATCAAATGATCAAATATTTCAGGCAGCCAATCAACTGCTGAATGGCAGTATTCGCAATCATCAGCAGGATATATTTGCGTAATATGAATAGGCTCAGTGGTGTTATCGTATTCAGCCGTATGGCAGACATAACATTCAGTCGCAGTTAAGGAAAATCCCGAATCATGACAGATTAAGCAATCTACTTCTAAATGACTGCCTTCAAGTTCAAAAGCAGTTAATGAATGGTCAAAAGGACTCAAATCATCCCATAACTCAGTTGCGTGACACAATGTACAATTATTAGGAAGTTCGGAGTGTCCCAAAATAGTTGTATTGGCGTCGATTAAATCTGCCAGGTGACATATATTACAGGATTCAACATCTGGGAGATGGCTATAGATATCTGGAGCCCATGCTTCGGCATTATGACAGCTCTCACATTCAGCAAGGGGATAAATTGCCGTAAGATGATTTGGGTTCTGTGTTTGATTATATTCATCAAGATGGCAATACCCACAATCCGTTGGTAAATCAACATATCCTTCCACATGACAATTACTACATTCTGATGACTGATGGGCGCCATCCAGTGGAAATTCTGTTTGGGAATGATCAAAGGTAATTTCAGTCCAATTTGTTGCCAGATGGCACACTGTGCAATCTGATGGGAATCCTAAATGATCGGTAACATTTGTATTCGCTATCTGTAAATCGGCATCATGACATGTTGAACAAGCCGCCTGTTCTGGTAAACCATGGTCATAGATAATATCCAACCAGTTCACAGCAGAATGACAAAACTCACAATCCGATGAAAGGAATATCTGTGTTTGATGATCTGGGTTCTCTGTTGCTACAAATTCTTCAAAATGACAACTCTCACAAACCGTGGGAGGAACACCAACATCATGACAATCACCGCATAATGGTCCATCATGGGAATCAATAAGTGGGAAATCAGTTGTTGAATGATCAAATATGATTTCCTGCCATTGGGTGGATTGATGACAATCTATACAGTTTTCACCAAACCCCAGATGACCGCCAATGTTGACATTCGCAGTATCAAGATTGGCTGTATGACAGATATTGCAGGTTGTCTCTTCAGGTAAGTGAACAAAAATTGATGGTGACCAGGCATCATTATTATGACAAAGTTCACAGTCACCTGCTTCATAAACTTCGTCTGAATGGATGGGAGATTCTGTTGCCTGATAATTGGCATCATGGCAGGTAGAGCATTCAGCCTGTTCCGGTAATCCATGTTCAAAGATGATATCTGTCCAGTTAACGGCTGTATGGCAATTTTCACAGTCTGCTGATAAAAATGTCTGGACTGAGTGATCGGGATTCTCAGCTAAATCATATTCATCCAGGTGACAGCCTTGGCATAATGTTGGTGTATCTTCCACCCCATGACAATCACCGCATAATGGTCCATCATGGGAATCGGTAAGTAAAAATCCAGTTGTAGAATGATCAAAAAGAATCTCCTGCCATTGGGTGGATTGATGACAATCTATACAGTTTTCACCAAACCCCAGATGACCA
>JABHXA010000020.1 GCA_018657495.1 Fidelibacterota bacterium | reverse complement strand
TGTAATCTTGAATGTCAAAAGTGAGGTGACTATGGACATTATCTGCGAAATTGCTCCGCACGTAGGAAACATATGCAACGAAAAGGGGTGCAGCCGTCTTCTCAATGACATGAGCAAAGTAAGATAATTATGATTATTATTTTTGGCATCGTTAATTTTCAAATAAAATAGTTCTACAAGCAATAATTAGTATTGAATTGCTCATTGGTCCTATTTAATCACACAACAGAAACCTGACAAATTTAATAGCATAACAAAAAACCCCTCGATTTCTCGAAGGGTTTTCTGGTGGTCGGAGACGGAATCGAACCGCCGACACGAGGATTTTCAGTCCTCTGCTCTACCGACTGAGCTATCCGACCATTTGTTGCTATCAACTATGAAAGCGAAGTCCAGACTGCCTGCCCGTCGAGGACGGGAGCTATCTGACCATATTTTTGCTTTCAAATTCACTAAACGAGTCGGTTCGTTTAATTGAGAGCCTGGAAATTTATATAAAGTAGAGCGTTAAGATATATGGTTATTTTACAAATTCTAACATTTTTTTATTACCATCGGCGTTTGGTATCCCTTTAATATTCACAATCAGAAATCATTTGAAAATTATCATTGCCACCCACAACTCCGATAAACGGAAGGAATTAGTCCCGCTCCTTGAACCACATGGATGGGAAATCCTCACATTAAATGAATTCCCACAGATTGGTGAAATAGTTGAAGATGGCTCATCATTGGAAGAAAATGCCCTAATCAAAGCTCGAACTGTAAATCAAATCACTGGTCTGCCGACCCTGGCTGATGATACTGGACTGGAAGTTGATGCCCTAAATGGAGCCCCGGGAATATATGCCGCCCGGTATGCCGGTGAAAATTGCAGCTACCAGGATAATGTTGATAAACTTTTGCGCGAGATGAAAGGGGTGAAAGATATTGATAGGAAGGCACGTTTTAGAACGGTTATAGCGTTTGTTGAAAACTCATCGGAACATACACGGGATGGGTTTGTAGATGGCGTCATCTCAAAAATACCAAAAGGTGTTGGCGGATTTGGGTATGATCCCGTATTTTACGTCCCTGATATGAATAAAACATTTGCGCAAATGACAACAACCGAAAAAGCTAAAATTTCTCACCGCGGAAAAGCCGTGAGAAATATGGTTTTATTTTTATCACAACTGTATGCCAACCCACAAAACTCAACTACTCAAAAGGAGACTGCCTAGCGACCCTTTGCTACAATGGTAGTCAAAAATTGCGGCAAAATTATTAATTCTATCGGTAGAACCGGTACATTCGTTGTTTTATTAATAGCTCTTACCACTTCGATGGTAATTCCTGCTACGGATCAAATAGTCAGCGACGTCACATTTCCTATACGGACAGATGCCGTATTCAATCTATTACCTGATCCCTTCTACAATAAACCAAGGACACTTATTCTTACCACCAGCGATTCCCTTTGGAATAACCATTTCGTTGATCCAAATCTGGCGAGGCGAAGTGCCGGCCAGCAGGTGAGTAAAATTGTCATTACCACAGAAGCGGCCCTCATCGACAATGCCTTTATCTTACGGATACTGCATCAAGACAAGGATATAATTACGCCGATTGCTGTCCCCTTTGACTGGTACCTGAAGCGAGCTTATAAATTTAATTTATACAATGAATTTACAAAAAAAATTGTAAAGCGATTTACAAACCCACCAAAATTTAATTCCCGTAATAATCGTGCCTCTCTCCGGCTTATCTCAACAAATATTGGTAATACTGCTGTGGCATTGAATATCAGAGGTGATATTTATATTACCGGTGATATTATCTTCCAGGATAAAGAAACGACCAATACAAATTTCAGGGATTCAAAATCGTGGGATCTGGATATCAATCAGCGACAGAATTTCACCATCGATGGAACTATAGGCGACCGTCTCACCGTCGAAGTAGACCAGGACTCTGAGTCCGATTTTGCCTGGGAAAATAATCTGGTTCTCAACTACCAGGGTAAAAAAGATGATATCTGGCAGTCAGGAGTAGCAGGGAACCTCAGTTTGAATCTTCCTTCAACTGCCGGTTATGTCAATGGCGGTACAACAAGAAGCAGTGGATTGTTTGGTATCAAAACCGTTCACCAATTGGGACCCCTGAATATTACCTCCATTGTTTCCCGTGAGCAGGTTAAAAAGGCCTCAAAAAACTTTACCGGCAGTGAGTCAGAGCAGGATTTTGTCCTGCATGATTATGACTTCGTCAAGGATAAATATTTCTATGTTGACAGCACTTTCAAGGCACATTACTATCCATTGAGCAAGGCAAGCAACAGTTATCACAGTCCAATTAATACAAACAGAACCTTGTATGGTTATAAGTTATTTAAGAAAGACCAGACCAATGGCACAATCGATGGTGTAGCCTATTTTGTATCAGATACCACGATTAGGGAAAATGGTTTATGGACAGAACTAAAACAAAATGTTGATTATGAAATTAATCCTCGTTCAGGTATCATCAAATTACTTACTTCCGTTAGTACCTCAGCATTGGGTATTGCCTATTTAGCCGGTTACACAGAAGAAGATGATGAAGGAAATGTATCGATCCTCACTGACGAAATCGACTGTGAGATAACTGGTGACTGTTATGGTGACTGGGATTATATAAACACACAAGAAGATTTTGATGATCTAAACGAAAATGGGATGTGGGATTCAACTGAGGTGATAATCCATGTAGACGAGGCACATTTTATCTATTTTGACCCAACAATTTCCCAATGGTTTGTTGATATAAATGATAACCTGGAATATAACATTGGTATTGATGAGGATATAATTACTGATGAATTTACTAACCCCTTTACTGATCTGGATGGTCACAGATTATTTGAAGATACAAATTCAAACAACGTCTGGGATGATGTAATAGAACCATATACGGATTCTAATGAAAATGGGGTCTATGATGCCGGTACTAGGATTCACCTAAAATTATTGAAGCAGGATGGCGCCTCAAGCGTCAGTAAAGTTACCTGGCCGTATATGTTAAAGAATGTCTATAATTTGGGTGCCACAAATATTGACCCGGAGAGTTTCGAGATCAATATCATCCATGAAAAGGGTTTACTTACTACTGAAGAGTTTTCACCAAATGGCACCTCCTTTTTAAATATCTTTGGTTTGGATGACCTGAATAATGGTGTTTACCAGGCGGGTGGCGATGGCATTATAGATGCCACAAGTTCCCTAGTCAACTTTTCTGCTGGTGAACTTTGGTTTCCCATGCATTTACCATTTGCACCGGACAGTCATGCCTGGACTGATGCAAATGGAAACTACATCAATAAGTTTGGCGCTCCCCTGGCACCTGATAGCACGGCTGGATTTGTTTACTGGGGTAATCCACATCCAGACTTAAAGCTGACAATTGATTCAGTTAATGTGACTTATTTAAATGATATTGATAACGATTTTAATTCCGATGAAGGGGATACTGGTCCTTCCTATTATTACAATACATCAAATATGAATTCGCAGACACAGTTTATTATAAAGATCAAACATTCCAAAAAATCATCATCTATAAATCTCGGCGGATTTATGATTGTTGAAGGCAGTGAAGAAGTTCGGGTTAATGGCCAGGTAAAAAGACGTGACCAGGACTATACTATTGACTATTTTGGCGGCAATGTAAACTTCAATCCCATTAACTGTCCCGAATGTGTAGAACCAACCGCTGAAGTCAATATTTCCTATGAAGAAAATGAAATTGTTTCTTTCGATCAGAAAGTGATGGTGGGTACTTCGATGGAATTGAATATGGGTGATAATTTCCAACTTGGTGCGGTTGCCATGTATTATAATCAATCCATTGTGGATGAAAAAGTAGATATCGGATATGAGCCGGTGAGAAATTTCATATGGGATATCAATGGTGAGTACTCTATCCAAAATATTGATTTTCTCACCAATTTCGCCGATATGATCCCCTTTGTAGAGACTGACAAACCGTCAAATTTTTCCGTAGAAGGTGAATTTGCTGAGGTATTGCCAAATCCGAATCCTTTAGGAGAGGCATATTTAGATGATTTTGAATCATCCAAACGAACCACCACTCTTGGTGTTATGCAACGAAATTGGAAATTAGCGGCCCCTCCTATTGGTAAAGACAATTCTACTCGCGGTAAGATTGCCTGGTACAATCCATATTATGATATTAACACAAGGGATATCTGGCCCAACCTGGAAACCTCTTCTCGTGCCAATAACCAAACCACAAAAATATTGGCACTCCAATCATTTTATAATAGCGAGGTGGGGGGAGATACGCTATGGAATGGTGTATCCACATCATTATACTCCAGTGATTTTCAGCAGTCTGACAGCAAATATTTTGATATCTGGCTAAACACAGAAGATATGGATCACGACAGCCTGAAACTACATATTGATATTGGGTATGTGAGTGAAGATCAAAATCAAAATGGAGAATTAGACACCGAGGATGAACCTCTAACGCCAGGCGGCAGTTATGGAAATCGTCAATTGGATGATGGCGAGGATGTTGGTATTGATGGTTGTTCTGATGAGAAGGAAAATGGCTTTGGCGGTTGTTTGATCGGAGATTTTACCTATAGCAATCCGAATAATATGGCAGACATAAATACTTCACCTGATGTGAACCCCAATGATCCCAATGGCGATAACTGGTGTTATATTTCTAATAGTTGCTCTGATGAAAATGATTACCGCTATATAAATGGAACTGAAGGCAATGGTTTTATGGCTGGTTATACTTTCCCTGATAGTGAAGATCTGAATAATGATGACTCTATCACAGACAGGGAAGATTATTTCTCATACACTTTGATGCCGAATATAGATGTCCCAATAAGTGAAAGTGAATTATTAAACGTAAAGACCGGCTGGAAATTATTCCGAGTATTATTGACTGAATTCACAAAAAAAGGCAGTGGTTCTGTCGATTGGGATAATGTGGAATTCGCCCGTATCTGGTACGATGGTATGCCACCGGAATATTTTGAAAATAATGATCCCATCCTGATGATTGCAAAAATGGAGATCGTACGTAACGAATGGCTGGAACTTGGAAAGGCTCATGCCGACACTCTTAATTTCCTTCCTGACACTACATTCTCCGTTGCTGTAGCAAATACTGATGAAAATAATGATTATGAATCCCCACCGGGAGTTGTTGGCGAATATGATGAATATTATGATGTGAGAGCAAGAGAACAGTCTCTCACCTTAGCATTTAACAGTATCGATAACGGTGGCGGTATTGAAGCAGATCACATTGTTGCGGCAAATAAATTCATTACTCAAAGCAGTGGGTTTGACAGCAATAGCTTTCTTGCTTATCGAAAAATGGAAATGTACGTTCTTGGTAAGGCTGATGAATCTGTAGAGTCTTCAACCTGGACAGCGCCAACCGATAGTACTTCAATTGACCTGGTATTTCAGTTTGGCAAGGATGATAATAATTATTATGAGATCAGAAAACCAGTATATGAAGGATGGGATGATCGAAATCATATCGATATTGACCTCCAGTCCATGGTGAGATATAAAATAAATATCACATCACTTGATGTAAGTCTTGATAGTGGTTATGATATGGCAAATAATAATTTGGAAGATGGATGCGGTGGGGAAATTCTTGCTCTCACGTATGCAACAGTAATGGATTCTCTTGGTCTGCTGGATATGGAGTTTTATCGTGAAACTTTCCGGGATTCTATCGAAATTTGCGGAAATCAATACTGGAACGAATTAGTAGATGGTGAATCCCGTTGTTTAACCTGTACAATCATCGATCCAAATGGGGATAAATGGCGGGATTGTGGTTTAGATAGATTATGCGAAGGTGATACTGGATGGTTCTCTACCGATGAGGGTGAAAATGATGATATCTGGAATCCCGGTGAAGGTCTTGAAGGGAATTTTCAATTTGATTTTGTTGATGCCGGTGAGTTGAATGGACTCCATGATTTTGGTGAAATCAGTGAATTATTCACCGATAATAATCTGAACGAACAATTTGATTTACCACCGGATAATTATAACCTGGATCTTGGTTATTATGAATTTAGCGAAACCCCCGATTGTTCAGTTTGTGAGAAGATAAGAGTAAAAGGTAATCCATCAATTGACCGAATAAATTTCCTAAAGCTTGGCGTTGAAAACAATACGGAAGAACGTGTTTTTGGTACCGTCATGGTGGATGAATTACGCATGACTGGTGTTAAAAAAGAACGGGGCCGGGCTATGCGTCTAAAAACCACAATTAATTTTGCCGATCTTCTTGATATATCAACTGAAATAACCCACAAAGATGCTGATTTCCATTCATTACGGGATCGTCTCGGCTCTGCAAATACGGTTCAGACATATTCATTAAACACTCGGTTTTACCCTGATAAATTTTTACCATCTGCATGGGGTGTCAAAACGCCAATCTCAGTAAACTTTAACCGCAGCGTCAAATCTCCAAAATATTATAAAGGAACGGATATACTGGCAGGAGATTACAATTCTATACCGGATTCCATTCAAACCATTACAAGAAGTTTAAATATAAACACCTCGTATCGGAAGACCTCAAAAAGTAAGAATTGGTTTTTAAAATATACACTTGATAATTTTTCAATTTCCAACCTGACAGCTAAATATACTTTTGCATCCAGCGAAACGGTATTTAGTGATAAACTGGAAAAATATTCAGGGAATGCTGTTTACAAAATTAATTTTGGTGACCATTATGTCAAACCATTTGAAAAGCTGGATAAAACTCCTATTATTGGCAATTTCATCCGTGATATCCGACTGTATTGGATGCCAAAATATTTTGAATCTTCACTGGGTCTTGATACCGAGAATAAGGTGGTAAAACAGCGGGCCGGTACAATTACCGATAATCCTAAATTCAAAATGACCCGAAAATTCAAGCTGGACTACCAAATCACCAAGAGTTTTAATACTACTTATAATAAAAATATCAATAGTGATCTCCTTGAATATATAAACGATAAAACAGGTTTTATTGCTGATATGAGTCCTGGTAGAATTGAAAATATTACTGAATCCTTAAAAAACAGTTTCAGTCCCGATTTTCTTAAGTGGCTCAAACCCAGTGTTTCGTATAATACTGCTTATTCCTGGTCGAGATCGAACTCCACAAGTCCAGTGGCTGTCAGTTCGAATAGTGATATTAACTTCAGATCAACTATCAGTTTAAAAAATCTTATTGAACAGTTCTATACCCCGGCTGGAGGGGCATCTTCATCCCGAACACGACGAGGGAGCAATAATCGAAATAAAAATCCGCAAACCCAAAAGAAAAAAAAGGAAATAAAAAATCCTGTCATTCTGGCTATTGTAAAACCGATTCATACTTTTTCGACAAAGATATCAAATATATCACTTACCTACAAAGATCAATGGTCTCATCAATTTGGCGGTTTGGAAGGCTCACCAAGTGCATTATTCAGGCTTGGTTTGAATGGAGACCCGGAAATGAGTATTTACGAAGATCAGAATCCGACCTCTTCTCACCAGTATGTAAAAGATTTTTCTGTTAATACCACTGTCTCAATCTCAAGAAAACTCAGTGCCACAATAAAATATTCTCAAAACAAAAAAAGGACTGAGCGGTACCTGGAAGAAGATTCCAAGGACGAAAAAATGAGCTTTCTTCCTCTTGGTGACCGTGGTGAAGATGGATTCCCAATGTTCACATGGAATGTGTCCTGGTCAGGCATAGAGCAATTTTTCATATTTAAGAAATTTTTTAAGAGTATGAGTTTTTCTCATACGTATCAGGGTGATAAAACCATCCAGTTTAGGGGACTGGAAAACACCGGGTCAGACTATAATATGCAGTTTTCTCCTTTACTTGGAATCAATGCCAAAACAAATACCAAAAAACCAATTGATGTAACATTTTCGATAAAACATACACTGAACATCAAAAATACTGGTGCCCATACATTGCGAAAATTCACTGATGGATTGAGCAGCAGTATAAGTTACCGTCATCAGGGAGGTTTGGATATTCCAATTTTCTTCTTCAGGGATTTTGAATTTGAAAATAATATCACCATGAAATTGAATGTCTCCTATGATAAGAATTATGAAAAAGAACGAACCACTTTTGATGGAAAGTTTACTGATAGAAATTCCAGCAGTAATTTTAGCGTCCGTCCCGATATTACGTATTCGTTTACAAAATATGTAGATGGCAGCATTCATTTTAGTTATTCAATTCATGATAATTCAACTACAAAAAGACGTACTGAAAAAGATTTTGGTTTTGATATTCACATAAAAATCAGAGGATAGTATAACGACCTATTTTTTCAATTATAATTTTATTTTAACAAAATCAGCAATGAAATTGAAAAGCTTAAACAAGATGTTAAACATAAAAAATGTTTCTATTTCGGTTTTGATATTTTTCATTTATCTCAACCTGCTTCCAGCTCAGTCTGTACCTTATTTTGATGGAGACAGAGCCTACAAACATCTTCAAACCCAATGTGGTTTTGGTCCACGATATCCAGGGAGCGAGGGACATGGTGAGATGATAAAACTTTTTACAAATTTTTTACCGCCCCTCTGTGACGAGTTCAAGCAGTACAAAACTCCAGTCATTCACCCCATGCATGGCGATACCGTTCTTCTATCCAATTTTCTTGCCAGGTATAATCCCACCGTTGAAATGAGGATAATGCTCCTTGCACATTGGGATACGCGAGAAATTGCCGATATGGATACGATAAAAGAGAATCAGAATACACCGATTATTGGTGCTAATGATGGGGCAAGCGGCATAGCTGTTCTTCTGACATTAGCAGAATTACTGGCCAATAATCCTGTTGATATTGGTATTGATCTGCTATTTGTCGATGGCGAAGATATGGGTGTATCCGGTGTTGCAGGAAGTTACGGATTAGGGACGAAAGAGGTATCTCCTTTGCTTCCATATCCTCGACCGACATATGCTATTTGCCTTGACATGGTTGGTGATTCAGAGCAGGAATTTTTGATGGAATATTTCTCAATTCAACAGGCATCTCATATTGTCCAGCAAGTTTGGGATATCGCCAATGAACTTGGTTATCATCAGTTTAAGAGAAAATTTGGTATTCCTATAGAAGATGATCATCGTGTATTATTTAACCATACTGGAATACCTGCAATCGATATAATCGATTTTAACTATCCCAACAAAGATACTAACTACTGGCATACAATCGAAGATACACCGGATAAATGCTCTGCAGAAAGCCTGCAGGCTGTTGGTGCCGTGATGACTGAATTGATTTATCTGGAAAATTGGCGGCATAAATGACAATACCGCAAGATAAATGGGATGTGCTCACATTGGTCACAGATCAATATACACGCGAGATAGTTTCGTCTCATTTTATGATGGATTGCCTTGGTGCCTATGACAATGGTCAAAAAGGGAATTATTATTTTACTAACGGTAGAAAAGAAAATGTCGATAAATATCTTAAAGAATTATCAGGGTCATTCACCTTCACATGGTCCTGGTATGTTCAAGCCCATGAAGATTGGCATCTGGCATGGAAAGATTCTTTTACTCCTATCCTATTTGGAGAGAAGCTTGCAATTGTTCCTGATTGGGAAACAAAAAAACTTGCCGATATTCAAATTCGCATTCAGCCGGGGAATGCATTCGGAACCGGACATCACGAAACCACATCTCTGATCATTAAACATCTGATGGAACATATAATACCGCATTGCAGTGTATTGGATGTTGGAACCGGTAGTGGAATTCTCGCCATCGCCGCCAAGAAACTTGGTGCCGGTACCGTAACATGCATTGAATATGATCGGGATTGTCAGACAAATTTTGAGACCAATATTCGATTGAATAAACTGGATGGGAAACTGAAATTTATCCATCAGGATGCCCTTCAATGGATGGACTATTCACAGGATATAATCCTGATAAATGTTAACAGACATATTATACTCGACCTGCTTCCTCGCCTTAAAAAGTCCACCGGACTTATACTCCTCACCGGTATTCTTCAGGAGGATTTAAAACTTGTTGAATCAGAATGTAAAAAAAATGGAATTATAATAGAAAATGTTGCCACAAGTGGCGAATGGATTTGCCTGACGGTTTTGGCAAGAGAAAATTAAAATTATGGGAAAATATATGAAGAAAATTATATACTTGTTACTCATCTCATTCATAATCTGGAGCTGTGATACTCCAACCGTAACATCTGATAATACCGCTCCTGAAATCATTGAAGTTTTTGCTGAATATGACAAAACGAATTCAGATTTTTGGCTGCAGGTAGAAATCAATCATCCCATGGGCATCAGCAATGTGGATACAGTGTGGTTTGAGATTATAACTATATTGGGTACCGAAGTATTGAGTGCAGGATTAGTCGATGAAGGATCGAACGGCGATATAGTTCCTGACAATGGAATTTACAGCAGCCTGCTGCATTTGGATGAAAGTTTACCAAATGATACCTACAGGGTAATCGTTCATGTCACAGACAATACGGGAAATAATGATTCGAAAGGAATCATCATTGTCGTTCAGGAGGAATATCCACCAAGTATTGTCAGTGTTGAGATGCCTGAAACTTATCATTTGGATCCAACCCAATGGGGAAGTTTATCTATTCGTGTTTTAATTGATGACGGTAACGGGCGGGAAGATATCCGCTGGGTTCGCTATGCAATCAATACCGATTATCTAACGGTAGATTGTGATGGGAATTTCAATCCTAATCCAGCTCAGGATAATTATTACGAAGATCCGACGTGGACAATGAATTATACCGGTACTGACGGCAATGGTTATCTGATTTATGAAACAGCCATTCCAATGAGACCGGTAGATGATGGTGAAGGGGGATGTGGTAAAACTGGATTTGCCTTTTTCCGTATCCTTACCAAAGATTTTAGCGATCAGATAGGTGTAGAATCTGACATTCTACTTGAAATTCTTAAATGCGGCGATGGGTTTTGCACTGCCGAATTTGAAGATAATACCACTTGCCCGGAGGATTGTATTTAATGAAATCGATTATATCAATAAGCTTTCTGCTTTTTTTCTTATCCGGCCAGGTACCTGGCTATTTTTCTTTAAATCGTTTCGATTCACAAATTATAAATGATGAAATTACCTACTCCGGACTTAACAGCAACAGCATCCGTCATATCAGGGTGGGTGAAGATGAAAACATCATGTTTATGGCCACCAGCGGCGGATTGGGATTTGCCGATACCCACGATCTAAATGTGAATATGAGATCATTCGACGCTGATTCAGTTCTTATGCCTCTTGGAGGTAATCCAGGTCTTGCCGTAAAGGGTTTGGATATGGCGGTGTCCGGCGTCGTTCAGGTTGAAGCTGCAGGATCAGTTGAACCGGCTGGCACTGGAGTAAGTTATTCATCAGATGGTGGTTTAACATGGGGATATAAACCTCAGCCCGTTGACCCTGCTGACAGCCCAATAATAATGGAATTTGAATGGGGTGGACAGAATATTTCCCGATTGGCTGTTACCACCGAAATCAATAATGTTTCCTACGATCTCACCATCATGGGTGATTATGTATATGCCACCAGTTGGGCTGGCGGTTTGCAGCGCTTTAGATTTAAAAATATTCCTCCCGGTGAAGGAGGAAATGACGCCAATCCATGGCAGCCAATCCCTTTGCCAATGGATTCAGAATTGGAACAGATTTGTGGTGAAATTCCAGATGGTTTTGAATTGAATCCAAGAGATCCAGCTGATGGGGGATCGCATAATCACAAGGGCTTTTCTGTATATGCAGTGGAAGATACTCTCTGGGTAGGCACGGCTGGTGGTATCAATAAAGGGATTGTCAGCGCTAATGGAGAATGTATTGACTGGCGGCATTATAATGCCCTGCAGGATGGCTTCACCGGTAACTGGGTCATCGGGTTTAATCATCAGATACTGGAAGATGAGTCAGGTCAGGATTTCATCAGATTATGGGCTATCACCTGGTCAACGGGTGGTTTAGAATCCTATGGACTCAGTTTTACCGATGATGGCGGTAATACCTGGAATTCAGTTGAGCAGTTTGAACAGCTAAATCTTCAAATATTTGGCATATACTCATATGAGATAAATTCTACTGAATCCCGTGTTCTGATAGCCTCAGAGTTTGGTTTATATATTACCGAGGACGGATTGCATTGGGAGAAAATGTCTCATCCTCTGGAAACCAGCGGTGAGATAATTTACTCAGAATCCTTTTTTGCCTGTTCGTATCAGCCCACCCATAATCGAATATGGGTAGGCACTTCTGATGGAGTGGCATATACAAGTGATTTAGGGATCAGCTGGGAGGTAGTAAGGTTCTGGGTACCTGTTGTGGATGTTTCTGACAAAGACGATCGATTTTATGCTTATCCAAATCCCTTTTATTCAAATTCAGTAAATTCATTTAACGGTGAAAATTTTGCCCGTTTTGTTTTTCATGCCGATGCAAATGCCAATGCAAAAGTATCGATATTTGATTTCGCTATGGAAAAAGTGATTGATCTTGATCAGTTGGTTCCGGCTGATTCGGATTTTGAAATTCATTGGAATTGTCGGAATGACTGGGGGGCGAAAGTGGCAAATGGTGTCTACTTCTGCCGGCTGGATACTGGCAGTGATACGTATTGGACAAAACTCATGGTGATAAATAATTAAGAAGGAAATGACACAAATGAATTTTTTCAAAATACGAATAATCCTGTTTACAATATTTTTACTATCCCTATCAATGGCTGAATATGGCGGTGGTTATGCCGGTGCCGCATTCAGGTACAGTACAAATGCACGCCACCTATCCTTGGGTGGAGCAATGGTGGCAGAACCCAACTGGGGCTTTCATCAATTTGGAAATCCAGCCTTAATTACTAATGTAAAAAATATAGAATTTTCTACCTCGTTTATGGCATTATCTCTTGACCGCTCAATTCAAGTGTTTAGTGTTAGTGGACAGTTACCACCGGATGCTGCCATTGGATTATCCCTATTCAGGGCTGCAGTGGATAATATTGGTGGCAGAGATTTCAGTGGCAATGATATTGGCAATTTCTCCACCTCGGATATGATGGCGATGATCACTTTTTCAAGAAAAATTTCACCATCTATTTCAGGTGGTCTAAATTTAAAAGTTGTATTTAATGAACTTGATAATGACTTGGACGGCAAGGGCATTGCCTTTGATGTGGGGGTTGCTTATCAACCTTTCGAGTGGCTCAATATTGGTGCGAAACTTGCAAATGTGACTGGTCAAACAACCTGGAAATACGATGGCGGTGCCACAGATAGTGAAGATTTACTCAGTTATATGTCTCTTGGTTCAACAATATCGCTAATACAGGATTTAAAAATAATGATCCAGTCTGATACTTACATGATCCCCGATGGCGGCAAAGAAACAAAAATCCGCTTTGGTGGAGAATATGACCTGAATGAGAAATTCAAGTTACGTGCCGGTCTGAATGGTAATAAATTTACTGCTGGTTTCGGTGTGTTGTTTAAATCAGAAAAGCATCTGGGAATCCAACTGGATTATGCAATTGATCCAGGATATGAAAATGAAGGCATTAGCCATATATTTAGTCTGTCCACAAGAATTTAAAAAATTAACAATTAAAAAAATAATTCACATGAATATGAATCGTTTCAACTATTTGATATCCTTCTTGATGACCCTCTCCCTGGTTTTTGCTGTAGGCTCAGAGGCAATGGTGTATCCCGCCGATGTGCGAGCTATTTCAATATCAGGGGCAGGTGTTGCCGGCAGTGGGTCTCCGCAAATAAACCCTGCCATACTCATCTCCGAACCAGCACCTCACAGCATGGTATTCTCAAATAATCAATGGTACAATAATATTTCGGGTTTAAATATTCGATATTTTGAGAAAAAGAAATACCCATTAATGATTTCAATATCCAATTGGGATTCAGGCGATGTGGATCAGTATGGTGAAATTCCAAGTGATGATCCTATCGGCAAGGTATCTCTTCATTGGGCTACGACAAGTGTGGGATCCGCAGTTGACATCAAAGGCTGGAAAATAGGGGCGGTACTAAAAGTCCATTTTGGTAGAATGATCATTGAATCTGTCACCGGTTATACACTCGATTTAGGTGTTCAGAAGACATTTTCAGAATCAGTCCAGGTGGGATGCTCGATTTTAAATGTTGGAATTATTAACAGCTCGTCCCTTGATATTGTATTGCCGGTTATATTTGCCGGTGGTGTACAATATACTGAACCATTTTTCAGTTCCAAATTATTACTGGATGTCCAGATCAACGATGAACATGGTACATCCATCCATACTGCTTTGATAAAATCATTTAAGAGATTCACTGTGATGGCTGGAGCTGAACGATCAGATAAAAAAAATCAAATTTCCATGGGATTTGAGACACAATTCAACAAATGGGGATTGGGTGCCGGTGTAGCATTTCATGAAAACAGTATTTTAGGGACACCCAAATATATCGAAATAAGTCGACATTTTTAATATTTCCAAACCCTCAGAACAAAAACCTAATTCAGATTAGCAGCCCACTACTTCCGTCATGGGTAGATAATAATTCCAACACATCATGTAACCCACGACTTTAGTCGTGGGTGAATAATAACCGTAATTCTATCAACCATTTTAATGGTTTCCTCAAAATTCATTACAACTCCAGATAAACCAGAATTTCACCAATAGCAGGTGGGCGGATAATTTGTATAATATAAAAGATAAAAATAGCTATATATAATTAATTAGCTTTTCAGAATAGATTCATACATTTAAATTTCGCATGACGATTAGATAGTTATAAATAAAATAGATTCAATTTTTAAAATTGGATAACATATTCATCTAAAATAAGGAATGTATTATGACAGATTCAAAAGTTGCAGATCTTGCTGGACCCGGCATTAGTACCTACGAAAAAGTAGAGAAGATTTTACCTCAAAATTATATGGCGCTGCAGGTCCCAAAGGATCGCATGAAAGCACTTTATATGATAAAAGATTATATTGAAAAAGGACTTGCTGATGCCCTGAACCTGCAAATGGTCCAGGTTCCCCTCATTGTCAGCAAAGATAGCGGTGTGAATGATATGCTGGATCGTGATGGTTCCAGGACACCAATAGAATTTCCTGCCGGTCTGGGTCTGGAAAAACGCATTGAAGCGCAGGTAGTACAGGCTGCCACCAAATGGAAAAGAATGGCCCTGAAACAATTCAATTGCCAGACTGGTGAGGGAATTAATACCGATATGCGTGCGGTTAGGAAAGATTATTTTCTTGATCACGATCACAGCTCATATGTTGATCAATGGGATTGGGAAAAGGTTATCACTGCTGATCAGCGAAATCTAGATTATCTTACCGGTGTTGTGAAAAAGATATGGAATGTCATCTATGGTGCCGGTCAATTAGTCAAAGAAGAATTCCCGGAACTGAATAATGGTCAATATCCTGATATTCCAAAAGAGCTGAAATTTATTCATGCTGAAGAAATATTGGAAAGATATCCTGATCTACCAAGAAAACAACGCGAAACAAAAATTATCCAGGATTATCCAGCAGTATTTATATATGGTATTGGCTGGCCCTTAGCAGATGGGTACCCACATGAAATGCGCGCCGCAGATTATGATGACTGGATCACTCCAGGTGTATCAAAAGCCGGAAATCCTATCCATGGGTTAAACGGTGATATTCTTGTCTGGAATCCAGTAACAAAACGTCGCCACGAATTGACATCTATGGGTGTTCGGGTCACAAAAGAAACGCTTGTCAAACAGATGGAAATGGCCGGATTGCAGGAAGACCTGAAATTACCATATCATCAGGCGATTTTAAATGATGATATACCTTTGAGCATTGGCGGTGGAATTGGTCAGGCGCGAACATATATGTACTTGCTCAGAACAGCGCATATCGGTGAAGTCACAGTAACTATCTGGCCTCAGCAATTAAAGGATATCTGTGCCAAGAAAAACATCCATGTACTTCAGTAAGTATCAATAGTTATATCGAATATAAACAGGGGACGATTTCGTCCCCTGTTTTATTTTATAGAATATGATATTTAATATTTACAATCTTAAGCGAGACGTAAAATATTTCGTCGATAAAAGAATGTTGAAATTGCTGTCATCAGAATTCCAATGGAGAATAAAACACCGGCCCTGATTATCACATCTGTAAAGGGCAACTGTCTCCAGAAGATATCATAAAATCCCTGGATACCCCAGTAATTCATACTGACAACGGCAATTTTCTGCATGATTTCCGGCATGACAAACAATGGGATCATGCTACCGCCAATACCGGACATGACCAGTATAACTATCGTCGCCATACTGTCCACTTGCTTTTCAGTCTGGGAAATTGAAGCGAGGAATATTCCAAAACTGGTACAGGCAAAAGCCGTGCTCATAATCATTACCATCATCGAAGGGATATCAATCCAGATATTGAGGCCAAAGGCAATCCACGAAAACAAAAACATTACAGATAACTGAGTGACAGCAATGATATTTCCTGCCAGCATCTTGCCGTATAATATGTGAACAGGACTGATAGGCGAATACAATAATCTTTTTAATGTGCCGGCATCCTTTTCCACCAGAATCCCTGCCCCGACACTGGAAACACTAAATAATAGCATCATTATGGCTGTTCCTGCCACAGCTTGAATCAAACCGAGATTTCTGTCATCAGATTCACTGATGATTGGAGTCAAAGTCAATGATGAACCCATTTTTGGAGCAGATCCTTCCGGGCCATTCTGTTTATTATAAAATGAACCGATATTTGTCATGATTGTATCCAGCATGCCGGGAGAAACTCCCTTATATGTTTCAAGAATATGTTCTGAGATCATATCGTTGACCTGAGATTTACCTTGAAACTTATAGAGATTTCCTGCCAGCACAGACCGCAGGATGCCTATTTCAATCTCCCTCGCCTGATCATATAGCAGTTCGATAGGCATGTCCCCTGAATTACCCATTGAATCTTCATACCCTTCATGAAAAATGAGAACACCTACAATTTTCCCTTTTTTGATTTTCTCAACGGCATCATCCAACGACATTTTATCAATTCTAATGCTGCTGAGTGAATCGAGTTGATTAATTGTATTGATTGAGGTTGAAGAATTATCCAAATCAGTAATCGGAAGATAAATAGGTTTGGACTTTTGTTTCGCGCCAATGCCGCCAAATGCAAAAGCAAAAAGAGTAATTAAGGTGATGGGCACTAAAAATGTCAGCATCACAGCTTTTTTATCAATAAAAAATATTTTTATGTCTTTAATACAGATACTCAGCATATTCAATCCCTTAATTGTCTACCGGTGAGATTCAGAAAGACCGTTTCAAGATTTGCTTTACGCATTTCCAAAGAGCTGATTTCATGACCGCTTTCAGTTAACAACGATATAATTTTTGAAAGATCACGTCCGGAATTTGTTGTAAAAAAATCTATTGAATTTTCATGTTGGGTTATCTTGAAGTCTGAAAATAATTCAGCTTTGAAACTATTTTCGTCGGGTATTGAAGTAAGATCAATATGAATGGATTCTTTTATATTACTAATGTTACGCAGTTCTTCAAGCGTTCCCTCAGCAATGATTTTTCCAGAGTCAATAATACTGATACGATCACATAATCGCTCTGCCTCCTCCATATAATGTGTCGTATAAATGATTGTCAGACCATTGGAGTGGAGTTCTTCAATCACATCAAAAATCAGGTTTCTGCTATGAGGATCAATTCCAACGGTGGGTTCATCCATTAAAAGGATTTTTGGAGAATGGAGCAGGGCGGCAGCGATATTCACCCGACGTTTCATACCTCCGGAGAAAGTATCAATCCGGTCATTTTTACGATCAGTCAAACCCATCATGTCCAATAAAGATGAGGCTCGCTGTTTTAATTCACTCCGGTTAATTTTGTATAAACCACCCCAGAAATACAAATTTTCAAGTGCGGTTAATTCATCATAAAGCGATATTTCCTGTGGTACTACACCAAGGATGTTTTTGCATTTATCAGCATGGGTTCTGAGATTAAATGAATCAAGTATCACCTCACCTTCATCAGGTAAAGTTACCGTACTTAGAATATTAATGGTTGTGGATTTACCAGCGCCATTTGGTCCTAAAAGACCATATATTTCACCCTGGCGGATATGAAAATTCACGCTGTCTAAGGCGAGGATATCTTTATATTTCTTGCAAAGATTTTGGACATTTATCATAATATTTTGATTATCTGGTATGGCAATTCCCCTGATGTATTGCAAGCAAGTTCCGAAAAGGCAATTTAATAATTAGATGCAATAAATCAGGAATCTGTTAATAATGTTGACATTTCTACAACTTAATTGCAACACATATAATTCCGTATTTGGCTGCTTTGAAATCATCTCATCAACAATTTTCAACGGGCAAAATATACACAAACTATGGCTGTGATAATGCATAATAATTAAATGGATAATCTGAAGTTACGGCTGGGAATTCTTTCCACAAAATACTATAGACAACGTAAATTTAAAGTCTGCAAATCCCAATAAGATTCTTTTTTCAGCCAATGTCTGGTGAACAAAGGTTTTTGCAGATAAAATTAACGTATACAATTTCCAGGAGGAAGCCATGAAAAAAATTCTAATTTTAATATTGCTATTTTCTCTCAGTCAATCACAATTACTCATCAATGAAATTGACTACGATCAGCCCGGTACTGATTCATCTGAATATTTGGAGCTTATAGGAGAGGCAGGAACTTACAATAATGTTGTAGTCTCGCTGATTAACGGGAATAATAATTCATCTTACAATTCATTTTCCCTGGGAAATATTACTCTCGCAAATGAAACTGACGGATTTGGCTTTTATGTGATTGGTGTTCCGACCGTCCCCAATGTTGATTACTCTGATGGATTTCCAGCAACAAATGCGATCCAAAATGGCTCTCCGGATGGTATAGAGTTATGGGTAGATGGTGTGATTGTTGATGCTGTCGTCTATGAGGGATCTATGAATGATGCAAACGGGAATCCAATGGAGGAGGTAGATGCCAGCTTTTACGAAGGACTCGATGGTTTATCTATTAGTAGAGATGGGCTTGATAACTTTGGCTGGTCTGTTTCAAATATAACCCCCGGTGCCATCAACGAAAGTCAAATTCTGGATGCAAATGCCAATATCCCGCCTGTTGCCAATGCCGGTGATAACCAGACAGTTGGTTCCGGTGATGAAGTCACTTTGGATGCATCCGGGAGTTATGACTCAAATGGGGACATAGTTTTTTATGAATGGACCCAGCTTAGCGGTACTCCTGTATCACTTTCGGATTCAGAATCTCCAATTACAACTTTTACAGCCCCTGAAACATCAGGAGAATTGGTTTTTCAAGTAACAGTTTATGACGATGAATTTGTCAGTGATACTGACGAGACATCTGTAATTGTTTGTGGAAGCGGTTTGTCAACAATTGCCGAAGCCAGAGCATTAGGATTAGATCAATGTGTTGCGGTTCAAGGCATAGTTGTTTCTCCAAATTTTCAATCAAGCAATTCAGAATTTGCAATACAGGATGACACAGGAGGATTGATTTTATTCGCCCCCGGTCTAATGCTTGACCTCATAGTTGGTGATGAAGTTCATGTTATGGGTGTCACAGATGAATATAATGGAAAATTTGAGGTCATTGTTGAAAGTGAAGATGGAGTGACAAATATGGGGCCAGGTGTATTACCAGCGGTTCAGCTTATCACCGTTTCTGATCTTGAAAATAATGGTGAAGAATATGAAAGCGAGTTGATACAAATTCTTTCCGTGGGGATTGTCACGGGTGATTGGCCTGCTGAAGGATCATCTTCAAATTTAACAGTTACTGATGACGGTTCAGCCATGACCACGATGCGCATAGACAGTGATACGGAAATTGATGGATCACCAGAACCATCATGGCCTCAAAATGTTACCGGAGTTGCAGGTCAATATGATTTTGCAGAACCCTTTGACAGCGGTTATCAATTAATGCCTAGATTTATTAGTGATTTTGAAAATGCTAGCGGACCAGTAGCCATTGCTGGAGAAGACCAAATGGTTGAGCCCGGTGCAAATGTTACTCTTGATGGTTCAGCGAGTTATTCATCCGAGAGTGAAATTATTGGTTATCTATGGACACAAGAAGAAGGGACAACAGTCTCGCTCAGTAGTTCTGAAGAATCAATTGTTACTTTCTCGGCTCCGGCTGAATCATCAGAACTGGTTTTTTCACTAACTGTATTTGATGCCAACAGTGATTTTTCAACCGACTTTGTAACTATATCTGTTGTTCAACCTATATCGATTTATGATGTCCAATATTCAAATTCAATGGGTGAGGGAGATGATTGCTTCCCATCACCATTGACAGGGCAATCCGTTACTGTAACAGGGATTGTAACTGCCGTTAGAGATAATGAAACATATCCAAATTTCTTTATTCAGGATATCGATGACCCTGGCTTCAGTGGTATTTATGTGTATGTAGATTTTGGTTTTGAGATGTTATCCCTGAATGATGAAGTAACCCTGACAGCAGATGTAAATGAGTTCTTTGGGACGACACAGTTAGAAGACGTTGGTAACTATTCCGTAATGCCATGCGACTGTGTTGTTGAACCCACTGAATTATTAACCAGTGATCTTGGATTGGATTGTTCATCTTCTGCAGAAATGTATGAAGGTATGCTTGTAACATTCTCTGATGTAGAGGTATTATCTCTGAATGAGTTTAATAGCTGGTTTATAGATGATGGATCAGGACAAACCAAAGTAGATGATTATTTCTTTAGCGGAGACTGGTCACTGCCAAATATAGGCGACACATTTGCTTCCATCACCGGAATAGTCCATTATTACCAGAGTGAATATGTAGTATATCCAAGATCAATTGATGATATTGTTGTTACCGGGGATTGTGTCAATGATGGGGATGTATCTGGGGATGGCAGTCTTGATGTCTTAGATATTGTTGCAGTTGTTGCCCATATTCTTGGGTCTGAAATACTTCCTGATGATGTGATCTGCCATGCCGATATGAATGATAGCGGCGAGGTGGATGTATTGGATATAGTAGCTATTGTGGATATTATATTAAACCCAGGTGTTCGGGGTATTGATGCCGATAATGCAAGATTGATAATTGAAAACGGTAATGTCAAACTAACGGGAAATGGATTTATTGGCGGTATCCAAATGACCATAATTCATGATGTAGATTTCAATTTTGAATTTGAGGGAAGTTCGTTTATTGCTGAATCATATTCACAGGAAAATTCGACCAAATTATTAATCATCCATCCTGATGAAAACCTGTTTACCTACTTTGGCCAATTTGAAGTTGTTGAAATTATAGCGGTCTCCCGATCTTCTTATATCGATATTGAAATAGCAAAAAAATATACTCTTCTTTCCAATCATCCAAATCCATTCAATCCCGAGACTGAAATCTCTTATATGATTGAATTTAACGGTGATGTCCAACTGGTAATTTATGATCTCATGGGAAGGAAAATTAAAACTTTGGTAAATGAATATCAGATGGAAGGCATATCCTACAGCATCAGTTGGGATGGCAAAAATACAAAAGGAGTTGATGTTCCCAGCGGTATCTATTTTACACGATTGATATCCAATAATCAACTCACTACAAAAAAAATAACCTTAATGAGATAATTATCTGAATGAAAAACCTCTTTGTTACACTCATATTTCTTTCAACTATTTTATTTAGTGTGGATGCAGATCACCTGCTGCTAACGGGTATCTCGATTAGACCTTCAGATGCTGAAATGTTTATTGTTACCAATCCAACATCATCCAGTATTGATCTGACTGATTATTATATTAGTGATGCCACCAGTACAAATAAATATTATTATAATCTGCCCTCTGGCCAAAATTACTGGAGCGGCATTCCAAATGACTTTATCGTCAGATTTCCTGCAACTTCACTTGCTCCGGGGGACTCATTGACTGTGTCATTAAGCGATTCTGCAGATTTCAGAAACTTTTATGATTATAATGCCGATCTGGTCGTAAGTGAAGATTTCTTGAATGCTTCATCCGATGGATCAACAACAATAGGACCAATTATCGGTCTTGCTGATGACAAAGAATGTCTTGTACTATTCTATTGGGACGGCATCAGTCCAACGGTTATGGATGTTGATTATTTTATATGGGGTGATGATTCTTATGCATCGGCAAAAACGACTGCTGATGGGTATCCATATAATGATACTCCCATTGATCAGCAGCAATTCATTCGCTCCTATGCCAATTCTATCGTAGTTGATTCACTCTACAGACGAATTGATATCAATGAAGATGCTGAGGTAATAACCAATGGCAATGGAATTACAGGTCATGATGAAACCAGTGAAAACTTAGCTTCAAACTGGGAGATTGTACCTTTATTCGAATTGATACCAGGTTGTATAGATGTCAACGCTATCAATTATAATAGTGAAGCCAATTTAGATGATGGCAGCTGTATTATAGATATTCCCATGATTAATGCCGGGCTATATGATGGACAAATAGTGACCTTAATTGGTGTTATGGTTGATTACTTTGATGTGACAGTCTATAATGGTCCCCATTCACTTACCCTTGAGGATGCAAATGGATATCGAATAGAAATTTCGATATGGCCAGATGATTGGGATATTCCAAATAGTCCTGAGGCTTATTTAATTACACCCCCTTTCGAGAAGTATCTAATAAAGGCTACGGGTGTTGTGGATGAGTATGAAGGTGAGAAACAGATTGGCGTTACGGGACCAGACTTTTTTGAAGTTATTGACTTTATCGATCCAAACGGTGATTTTGTTGCTGATCCAAGCATTACAAAAGCAAAAATATCGCCGGCACCTTTTGTGGTGATTCCAACATTGGGTGAGGTGATAGAATACAGTTATGAATATCCTGCTGACTCACGGGTTGTAATTAGAATATTTGATCTTGCCGGTAGATTTGTAACAACGTTGAGAGATGATTATTTGGGAAGTGAGGGTGGAACCCAGGGGGTTGTAGAAAAACCTATTTGGGATGGTCGTGATCATCTGGGAGGCATTGTGGCACCTGGAACGTATATCATTCATCTTGAAGCAAGTAATTTTCAGACCGGAAAAACAACTACTGATACTGCACCAATTGTTGTGGGGGTGAGATTCTAATGAAAAAAATTATTTTTATCATTTCGCTTTTAACATTTTTATGTTCACAAACTGTTTTTGATGATCCCTATGCTACTGCCGAAGCAACAAGCCTCGCTGGTGCCGTAGTGGCAAATCCAGGAGGGGAAATTGGTCTATTTCATAATCCTGCTGCACTGGCAGAAGTTGAAAATCGATTTGTATCATTTGGCAGTACAAAATTATGGGTTGCAAATTTTAATTATGCGGCAGTTATTTTTAATTTCTCAAAGATTGGGAATATAGGTATTACCTTACAGCAGCTTACAACAGATTATAACGGCACTAGTTTATCAGAAGAACAAAGCATCGGTTTATCTGGGGGTTATTATCTCCAAAAAGATAAGAACTCAAGCCTAATGATCGGTTATACCATTAATTTTGTCAGCCTGTCGTTTGGTGCTACTGCCGGGACATCTGGGGATGGTTCACTTGGTCTTCCAGCATCATCCGGATCAACCATCGGTTTTGATTTAGGTTTGGCAGCTGAACTAAGAGGTAAGTACAGGGTTGGAGCGTATCTAAAAAATATTAACTCCCCTGTAATGGGTAAAGGAGTAACACAGCAATTCCTGCCAAGAAGAATTACCGTTGGCGTCGCCTATTTGCCCTATAAAGAATTGATAACTTCAATAACTGTGGATAAACCCCTTGGTCGGACAATTGAAGTAAAAAGCGGTATCCAATATGAGCTAAATGATATAGTGACCTTCAGGTTAGGTATCACCAATAATCCAAATCGAATGTCAGGTGGGTTTAGCATGAATCTCAAACAATTCAATTTGGATTTTGGTGCTATATCACATCCAGTACTGTCAGCCACTCAGCAGCTCAGCTTTGGATGGAATTTTTAATCGATGAATATGAGAAATAAATTCTTATCCTTCATTTCAATTGTGATTGCCCTTTGTGCAGTTGCAACGGGAATGGAAAAATTCAACATCAATAATGCAACACCTGATCAATTAATCACATTACCATTAACCGAAAACCAGATTTTAAATATAGAAAATTATATTTATTCCCGGGGTTATTTTGATAATGTCTATGATTTACTTGCTGTTGAGGGCATAACTGCTGAAGATGTAAAAGCAATCAAGCCATATATAATTGTCCAGCTCCCTGTACTATCTGAGTTCATTAAAGGACAAAAAACCTCCAGCTACAAGGTCAATCAATGGCTGACAGCTGAGGGCAGTACTGAAGGATTATCTGAAGTGTGGCTGGACCGCTATTATGAACCACGAGATGTAAATAAGATGAGTTACGATGAGCTGGTGTCTCTGCCAAATTTGAGTCCCATTGATGCAGTTGCAGTGATTAAACAGCAACAACGAGGTCCAATAAAGGGTACTTTTGAACTTCGAAATGCTCCAGGCATCAGTTATTACGGTTATAGGAATCTAATTGATTTCGTTCGTTTTTCTTCTGACAAAAATGCCAAACCAGAATTACATACAAGATTTAGCAGTCTGATAAGAACTGTGCCAGTTACAACCAACCCGGAATATGAAGGAGCAATAATTCCATTCAGTTCTCCTGATCGACCTGAAATATTTAGGAAGATTTCTACTACCTATGGTGAACATATTAAAGGTGGTTATGTATTTCACAGAAATATGGGTGAACAAGACGGAATCTACATTGAGAAGTTATCTCTGTCAGTTGAAAATGTTCAGCTCAGCAGAAATTTACGACTAGATCGCTTGGTTTTAGGTAATTTTACTGCCAGCTTTGGCCAGAGTGTAATCATGGAAACAACAGATCACTTTAGCCCAAGACGAACTGGTTTTCGCTTTACAAAACAGGCAAGAGGCATATTCCCTGATTTGACAAGAACTACCCAGTATGTGATGAAAGGAGTTGGGGTACAGCTCTCAAATGATTTATTTAGACTCTCATTGTTCGGCTCAAAACACCCGAGAGATGCAATTATTGGTCCAGATGTAGTCTCATCTGATTCGGTTTTTGTTGATGGTGTGTTTTCACATACTGTCTCTGATACATTGCCCTCATTTTCAACCCTGATTGTCATGCAGCCCAGATTGCCCTGGGGTGTATTTGGATCGCCACCACCTGATCGACCAAGGGTATTCTCATCAATTGAGGATAGTCTCAATTATATCGAGGCGTATGAAGATTGGGATGTAAGAAATAAATTGTATGGACCGATGACCTCCTCCGTTGAAGAAATGACCTGGGGTGGGAATATTCGATTTACACCGGTCACCGGTTTAAATATTGGTTTTACTTTTTATGAAAGCCTGTACGATAAGGTTTTAGATCCAAATGTAATTCTGACTATTACAGGCGGAGAGGATGATTATAATCCGGGCATTGATGCTCAGGATTATGACGATTACTCCGGTGATGTTTTTATAGGACAATATATGACCAATTCTGCTGACCCGGAAATTGCCGCAATGTATGCTTCCTCAGGTGAATCATCATTATGGTCAGATGCATTATCATATCGCCGTGTGAGTGGTTTTGACTTTTTATATGTAATCGGTAATATGGCATTCCAGGGTGAATATGGAGAATTGTCCAGTGACAATAGAATCCTCTCATTTGGAGATGATCCCCATGCTATGGTTTTGAATTTATATACCCAGTTTAATAATTTCAATTTCCTGGCTGTATACCGAGATTACGATTTAGAGTTTGATAATCCATATCAACGATCTTTTTCAAATTACCAAAGATACAAAACGACAATATTTGAGGATCATTATTGGTTGGAAGATCCTGCATTCAGTTATTTGTATTCAGGAAATCCTCAGCCACAATCTGAGAGAGGTTTTTTCCTTTCATCCCGTTATCAATTCCATCGATCATTTGTGGGAACCTTAAATTGGGACACGTGGACGCGTAAAGCTGATGAAGCCAAGTATTTTCGAACCGTGGCATCTCTTGACTGGCGACCAGCTTTTAATTTCAGAATAAAACTTAGACAGAAATGGCAGGCGAGAGGATCATTTGATTTGATGCATCCAAGTCCATTTGAATCTCTTGAAACAAGATTGACCATGCGGTTAAGATTATCCAATTTTGATTCGATGGAAATTTTATATTCAAGGGGTTACACGACATTTTCACCAAGACCGCGTTTAACAGATAATCCTGTTGGGGGAGATATGACTGTTGGTGATATTGGGAAGCCGGTAGATGTCCTTGGTATCGGTTTTATCCACAACTTTGATCAACATCTCACGGTTAAGTTTGGGTCCTTTATTATGGGTGCTGAAGGTTTTCTCTGGTATTTTGAGGATACTGATTTTAGAATATTTGATTCCAAAGGCGGTCTGGTCCATAAATGGATATCATTTACATTCCACCCATCAGATTATCTAAATATTGGCTTTAAAGTGACACATACATCTGATAATACATTTACCAGAGTCACCGAAGGACAAACAAGTGTAGGTAACTGGATATCAAATCCAACAGAAAATGGGGAAGCAACAGATTTCCGTCTTCAGATTGATTTTGGAATTTAAGTCGGGAAATTTATAATCATAAAAGAACTCATAAGAGTAATCAAAAAAAGAGAATATATGCGAAAATTATTAAATACAACAGCAATTTTTACAGTAGTGATTGGCATTGTTGGAGCCCAGTCTTTCTTTAATGGAATCCTGGGAGCGGATTTGTCTGTTGGATCCGCTAAGTCAGCAGCAATGGGTTCAACACATATGCAAAATAACAACAGCAGTACATTGTTACATCATAATCCTGCCGGTTTAACTTGGCAGAATAATTGGTTGACAGCAGACTATCAATTTTTGGGTGATGCAATAAGGGAGCGACGTGGATATGATCTGAAAGATAGTTTCGATGGTTATTTGACCACAAGTGATTATGTCACCAATTTCAGTATGCATGGATTGCACCAGGCAGGGCTTATTTTTAATAGACAAATGAATGATATAAATTTGGCCGGGGCAGTTGCATTTATTCCATTGACTACTTTTGATTATTATTATGAAGAAGAGGTCCGCGGATCACAAAGTTTTGATGATGGTGAATTTGGCATCAAAGACCCAATCGTCGGCTTTCATGTCATGGAATCCGAAGGGACACTAAACACCCTGTCATTTGGTGGGGCTGCTGGGATGGATATTGATGATTTTGGAAAATTCTCTATAGGATTTGCGCTTAACCGAATCCTTGATAGTGAGATTGAACATAGTATCCATGCTGATACAATTGATTATGATGAAGATTATCTTTCTACTGTTGAGACATATAATGGGAAGGCAGATACTAAAGGAGATACCTATTTTACCCTTGGATTAAACTTTACCCTGCTAAAAGGATTGACCGGTGCTTTTGCATACGAATCTTCTGCAGAAATTGTAGCAGCAGGATCAGCTTCTCTTCTTTACAATACGGCCTCAGGACTTCCCGAATATGTATTTGACGTCGCTGGTTTGAATTATGTAAAACCAGAAAAAATCAGGATTGGCTTAAAATTAATTCCCCGAAAAAAAGTACCAATGATATTGTCGGTAGAATTTGAATCAATAAAAACATCGGAAAAATTGACAGATGTAAATATAGATGATGTCAAAGTCTGGAAATTTGGCTTTGAATATATGACGGTGCATTCAGTACCATTGAGAGCAGGTTTGATATTTAGTGAAACAGCATTTCAATCGCTTTACCCTGAAAGCATTTTTACCTTTGGGACTGGAAAGAGTTTTGGAAATGTGATAATTGACATATCCGGTCAATTTTCTGTTCTTGGAACATATGATTATGGTGATTTATTCCCTGTTGATGGAGATATTCGACCCGATTTTGACAGGGTGAATGAATCCAGGTTTGAATCTCGATTAACATTGACATATGGTTTCTGATAAATGAAAATTATTGTAATTCTAATATCATTACTGTTCTCAATTTCATTTGGAGAAGATAAACTTCCCAATGATATAAGGTGGGTTACTGGTTCGGATGAATACAAATCATTGTGTGAACAGACCTATCATCTCGCCTGGCAGAAAGTCAAAGAATCTGTTGACACTGATATTGGCAATCTTGCCATTGTTATGGATCTTGATGAAACGGTGATGGATAATTCACAATACCAGGTGGAAATAACCGGTAAAGGTGAGTCTTTTTCGATGGACTCATGGACTGCATGGGTCAATCGCGGTGAGGCTGGTTTGGTCCCCGGGGTGGGAGCTTTTATCGATAGTGTGAGATCACTTGGAAATGTCAGAATTGTTTTTATCAGCAATCGCATGGCCGATCGAACAGATGTTACACGTAAGAATCTTCAGGATTTATCCGCAGCTGGAAATAGTGATATTTACCTCCTGCGGAAAGACCGTGGTGATAAAAAAAATGTCAGACGGAAAGAAATATTTACCGGAAATGGCAGGATGGAAGCGTACGGATCATATACAGTAATAGCCTGGTTTGGTGACGCAATGGGGGATTTCCCCAGTGAAACAATGAATTCAAATTTTGGTGAAAGCTGGTTTATGCTGCCAAATCCAATGTATGGGAAATGGTAATTTTATCAAAAAGAAAAACATAATTAAATGATAATCCATATTTGAATGTATGGCACAAAAATTATAAATTTATGGCCTGTACAGATTTTTTAAATAGGTAATATCTTAAATGGCAAATAAAATCATTACAATATAGTTTAGCAAATTAAAATGCATCAGAAATGGTGCATTTTTTGTTTATAACAGGGGCACTCTACGAATAAATGGAAAAAGTAATAAAACAGTTAGTTGATCTTCAGAGTATTGATAATCAACTTGACAAACTCAGAGCAAAGCGGGGAGATCTTCCAGAACGATTAAAAAAACTGGAATCACAATCAACTCTTATTCTCACCAATATCACCGATGACAAAGCAAGAATACGCGAAATAAATAAAGATTTAAAACACTTATCTGCAGAAATTGAAGATGTAAAGGTTCAGCTGGAGAAATATAAAAATCAGTTATATCTTGTAACTACAAATAAAGAATATGATGCACTCCAGCATGAGATGGATGCTATCAAAGAAACTATAAATACTAATGAAAACACTATTATTGAGTCAGAAGACGAAAAAATAGAATTAGAAGAGGCGGTAAAAAGAAATTCTATTTCATCCGAGAATATTATTCGTGATTTGACAAAAAGTAAAAGCGATCTTGAAAATGCTATGATAAATACCATAGATGAAGAACAGAGATTGGAGCCGTTACGTGAGAAACTCGCTGCCAGTGTGGATAAAGGTCTTTTATTTACGTATGAACGATTTCGAAAAGCAAGAAGGGGGAGAGGTATTGTCAGGATTCACCGCGATTCCTGTGGTTCATGCTTTAATCAACTACCTCCCCAAACAGCAATTGAAGTAAAAAAAATGGAATCACTTATTTCCTGCCCTAATTGCGGAATGTTATTGTATTCGGAAGAGTAACCCAGTTTGATTTGTAATTGTAAGATTGCTTGATAAATAAAATTTAAACAATAAAAAAGAGATCAGTTGAATGGTTGCCTTGATGTAAATCAGGGAGGAAAGTCCGGACTCCGCAGGACATGACGCCTCATAACGAGAGGATCCTCATATTTGGGGAATGGCAAGTGCAACAGAAAGTAAACCGTCTCTGATTTTACAGAGATAAGGGTGAAATGGTGGTGTAAGAGACCACCGGTGATTCAGGCGACTGAATCAGCCAGGTAAACCCCGTCAGGAGCAAGAACAAGACGTATAGCGTAGTCCGCGCGTATAAATACAGGTAGTTTGCATGATCAGGCTTGTGAAAATCTGACCAGATGAATAACCATTGTCCCATCGGGATACAGAATTCGGCTTATAGGCTGATCTCTTTTTTATTTCCAACTGTAAAAATAATCGAATTGAAGGTAAATATATTTGGAAACCGTCTGGAAACTTAAACCGGTAGATAATGATGTCGTAAAATACATCAGTAAAGAATTCAAGCTCCCTGAAATCTATGCCCGAATAATGTATCTCCGCGGAATCCAGGACCGACTATCCTCCCGGGAATTTTTCTTTTCCGATCAATCTCGCCTGCATGACCCATTCCTGATGACAGGTATGGAAAAAGCAGTTAAAAAAATCCTAAACCAAATAGCCGATAAAAAAAGTATTCTGGTCTTTGGAGATTATGATGTAGACGGTACGACCGGGACATCCATGTTTTACCTGTTTCTTAAAAGTCTTGGTGCTGACGTCTATTATTATATTCCAAGCAGGGAACAGGAGGGATATGGACTCTCAAATAACGGCATCGATTATGCCCACAAAATTGGCGTTAGCCTACTGGTAAGTGTTGACTGTGGGATCAACGCCTTTGAAAAAATTGATTATGCAGAATCTCTGGGAATTGATACAATAATAACCGATCACCACCGGCCTGATCATAAACTTCCAAATGCTTTTTCGATTCTGAATCCAAATCAAAAAGAATGCAATTATCCTTTTAAGGGATTATGCGGAGCCGGTGTTGTTTTTAAATTTGCATTGGCTATCTGTGAGAGGGGTGGTTTTAATCCAGAGCTTGCTTGGCAGCATGCCGACCTGATTGCATTGGGTACTGCTGCCGATTTGGTCCCTATACTGGATGAGAACAGGATAATTGTAGAAAAGGGTCTCGCCCTGATTGAGACGGGTAATAAAACTGGCATCCAGGCCTTATTAAAAACCAGCGGCATGTTTGGCAAAGAAATTACTGTGGGTCGCATGGTTTTTTGGCTGGCACCTAAAATAAATGCGGCTGGAAGATTAGGGGATGCTGGCAGGGCAGTCAAACTGCTTATTTCATCAAATCCGGTGTATGCCTTCGAACTTGCCAGAGAACTGGAAATAGAAAATAAAAAAAGACAGGATATAACCACCAATATTACTGAAGATGCCGTTATGATGGTGAATTCACAAGTTGATCTGGAGAATGAACATGCGATAGTACTTGCAAGCAGAGATTGGCATGCTGGGGTGATCGGTATTGTAGCATCAAGGATTCGAGAATTATATAACAGACCTGTTTTTATCATATCCGTAGATGAAAATGGGATTGGCAAAGCATCGGGGAGAAGTACATCCAAATTTAATTTGTATGATACCTTAGAGAAATGCAAGGAGAATCTCATTGCTTTTGGTGGCCATCCCATCGCTGCTGGACTTACAATAAATGAATCAGATATTCCTAAATTTCGAAAAGATTTTATACGAATAGCAAATGATTCCATTACAAAAAGTGACCTTATCCCCAGTATCAGATTTGACGGTAATCTACAAATAAATCAAATTGATGGACGATTTATAAAATTCCTCAAGGCGATGTCACCATACGGTCCTGGAAATATGAGACCAAAATTTTTATCAAAAAATGTCAGTGTAGCAGGAATCCCGAGAGTATTGGGTAAAGACAGGGATACAATCAAATTTACTGTAAAAGAAGGCAAGGCTGTATTTGAAGCGATTGGATTTAGAATGATCGAACATTATGAAAAACTCATTCTTAATAAACCGATAGATATTGCCTATGAAATTGGTGAAAATGACTGGAATGGCAACACAACCATCCAACTTGAATTGAAAGATATTAAAATAGGAACGTAAATCCATGGCTAATGCATATATATCCGGAACAGGTTATTTTGTCCCTGAGAGGGTGATAACCAACGACTATCTTACTCAGTTTATGGATACCACACATGAATGGATTGTAGAACGAACCGGTATTCATGAACGAAGATATGTGAGCGATGAAACTGGTCCTGCAGGCCTGGCAAAACATGCCTCTGAGATAGCTCTAAAAGAAGCAGGACTCACCGTTGCTGATATAGATTTTATCATTTTTGCTACCTCAACTCCAGATTATTATGCGCCAGGCAGCGGCTGTATTCTACAGGATGAAATGGGGTTCGGCAATATCGGCGCTTTAGACGTGCGGGTGCAATGCTCAGGATTTGTATATGGATTATCAATTGCTGACCAGTATATAAAAACGGGTGAGTTTAAGAATATTCTGGTCATTGGTGCCGAGGTACAATCAACCGCTATGGATCTCTCGGACCGGGGCAGAGATACCGCAATAATTTTTGGTGATGGTGCCGGTGCTGTTATTGTAAGTGCCACTGAAGAAAATAAAGGCATTTTATCAACCCATATGCATAGCGAAGGTAAATTTCTTAAGGAGCTTTGGTTAGAAATTCCATCCAGCCGAAAGAATCCCAGAATTGATCAGAAAATGCTTGATGATGGCCGACAGAATCTTCAGATGAATGGGCGCGAAGTATTTCGGCATGCTGTAAAACGCTTTCCGGAAGTTATCATTGAGGGACTTGAAAAAAATAATCTAACAACCGCTGACGTCTCACTGGTAGTACCACATCAGGCCAATACCCGTATTACTGAAATGGTGCGTAGGAAACTTAAACTTCCTCCTGAATCAATGTACATGAATATTCATAAATATGGTAATACAACTGCGGCTTCCATTCCCATCGCCCTGGCAGAAGCAATGAGAGATGATAGAATTGCCGGCGATGATATCGTTGTCCTTGCCGCATTTGGCTCAGGATTTACCTGGGCATCTGCGATAATAAAATGGTAGCTGTCATCGGGATTTGTCAGGCAAATATGTAGTTTGACAATAGGTGAATTATTTAATTTTAATACTATGATTTTTAGAAATAATTATAAAAGAAAACTCAAAAGTTTTCAATTTATCAATATATCTTAAAAGGGAAATCCATGGAAAGACTGTATTTCAGTGAAGAACATAAAATGCTGCAGGAAATGGTTCGTGATTTTGCAAAAAATGAAGTAGCCCCAATTGCACAGGAAATAGATGAGAAGGGAGCATTCCCGCACGACACCATTAAAAAAATGGGTGAGCTTGGTTTAATGGGCATTCCGTGGTCTGAAGAATATGGCGGAACGGGAATGGATTTGACAGCCCAATGCATCGCTATTGAAGAAATCGCTAAGGTCTGTGTTTCTACAGCTGCCACCATGATGGCACATACCAGTCTGGGCACCGCACCTATCTACATGTTTGGGACTGAAGAGCAAAAGAGAAAATATATCCCAAAACTGGCTTCCGGCGAGATGCTTGGTGCATTCGGATTAACTGAGCCAGATGCCGGTAGTGATGCTGCCAATACCCAAACTCGTGCTGTATTGACTGGTAATGAATATGTGGTTAATGGGCGGAAAGCTTTTTGTACAAATGCCGGTTTCGCCGGCGTTATCATTTTTACAGCTGTTCTGGTGGAAGACGGAGAAGACAAAGGTATTAGTGCCTTCCTTGTAGATGCAGGTACTGATGGATTGAGTTTTGATCCACCGGAAAAGAAAATGGGATGGAGAGCATCTGATACGCGCTCTGTGTATTTTGATAACATGAGGATTCCCAAAGAAAATGTTCTTGGTGATCCATCTGGTGGATTTAAACAATTTCTGAGAACTCTGACAAGTGGCAGAATCACAATTGGGGCATTATCCATCGGCACCGCTGCTGGTGCATATGAACTTGCCCTAAAATACTCAGTAGAGCGGGAGGCTTTTGGAAAAGCAATAAATCGATTTCAGGGTGTATCATTCACACTGGCTGATATGGCCACCCGGATTCAGGCATCCCGCCATCTGGTTTATCATGCAGCTTGGCTGAAAGATAATAATTTTCCTGTCATCAAAGAAGCAGCCATGGGGAAATTATTTGCCAGTGAAACTGCTATGTGGGTGACGACCCAGGCAATTCAAGTCCACGGGGGATACGGCTATATTAAGGAATATGATGTAGAACGATTTTTCAGAGATGCAAAAGTCCTGGAAATCGGTGAGGGAACCAGTGAAGTTCAACGCATCATAATCTCCCGGGAAATTTTGAAAGGGATAAATGCTGCGTGATTTCCATTGATGTGGAATACGAAACCCCGGAAGACTTACCAGTAAATAACTCCGAAATACAGTTTTACTGCGATACTGTCCTAGAAAATCAGGGAACTGATAGTGGCCACGTAACCATTATTTTCACCTCTGATGAATTCCTAAGAAAGATGAAGAAAAAATACTTCAACATTGATGTTTACACAGATGTGATTACATTTAACCTTGAAGATAGTGATGAACCGCTTGATGGTGAAATTTACATTAGTGCTCAGAGAGCAGAGGATAATGCAAAACAATTTGGCATAGATTGGAAGGATGAAATTATCCGATTGGTCATTCATGGCTCCCTGCATTTATTAGGATTTGATGATGGAACAGATGATGAAAAAGATATAATGACTTCATTAGAAAACAAATATATTTCAATACCATTCTCGGGTATATTTCGTTAATGGGTATAGTTGCTTATATAATGATTATGGTTATGCTTCTGGTTTTATCCGGTTTTTTCTCGGGTTCAGAGACAGCAATCTTTAACCTCAAGTCCCATCGGGACGAAATCCCGGATGGTATATCCCGGATGATGAAAAATCCGAGAAAACTACTCGTCTCATTACTTACCGGTAATACACTCGTCAATGTACTCATGGCAGCCCTTGCCGCCATGCTGGTGACGGATTTGGCTGTGGACTACGCACTGCCCCATTATGTACTTATTTTAATGGAAGTCATTATTGTAACCATCGCCGTATTAATTTTTGGTGAGATTATACCTAAAATCATTGCTATCCGCCGTTCAGAAGATTTTGTCAGGGTTATCAGCGGACCGCTGAGATTTTTTGTTTTTATCCTATATCCATTGGCATTTGTTCTTTATGAAATCATACATTTTTTTATTCGAATTATGCCGGTGGAAAAAGAAAAGATTTTTGATTCGGATGAAGAACTCAAAATACTTACGCAAGTAGGTGAAGAACAGGGAACGCTGCAATCCGAAGAATCTGATATGATCCAGTCTATATATGAATTTCATGGAAAGTCAGTGCACGAAGTAATGACCCCGAGGGTGGACATGGTGGCCCTGTCATCCAAATCATCTATGCAGGATGTCATTGATCTCATACGGGATAAACAGTTTTCAAAAATACCGGTATACAAAGATAATATTGATGATATTCGAGGCATTTTGTTTGCCAAGGATCTGATCCCGTTTTTATCTGGTTCACATCCAAATGTTCATCTCACCGCATTAGCCAGACAATCATATTTTGTCCCGGAAAGTAAAGAGCTGGATGAATTACTCGATAATTTCAGGCAGAAGAAAACAAGTATTGCTATCGTAGTTGATGAATGGGGAGGTACTTCCGGATTGATTACCCTGGAAGATGTTGTTGAGGAAGTCATAGGAGAATTAATTGATCCGTTTGACAAAGAAGATATTCAAATGGATAAACAGGAAGACGGTAGTTATATAGTTGGAGCACGGGTTGGTATTTATGATCTTGAAGAAGAAATGGAGATAAAATTTCCTGAGGAAAGAGATTACGATACGGTTGGAGGATTCATTATTGAGGAACTTAGAGATTTCCCCAAAATTGGTGATTCAGTCTCTTTTAATGATATGGTATTTACCGTCACCGATCTAAAAGGAACCAATATTGATACGATCCACATTGTAAGAGTTGATCGAAATCGGAAAAAAGAGATTTCTGATCCCGGCAATGATGATGAATAATACAGCTGCAAACCAATTTATCCGACTGATGGAAATTCTTGCTGACCTCCGGGGCGAAAACGGATGCCCGTGGGATAAAGAACAAACTGCAAAATCTCTCATCCCCTACATGCTTGAAGAGACCTACGAAATTATTGAAGCCATTGAAGAAAATGATGATGAATTATTGAAAGAAGAACTTGGTGATTTGATGCTACACATACTCTTCCAAGGATTTATTGCCCATGAAAATGGGAAATTTCACATTGCTGATTCTATCCAGCATATTTGTGACAAATTAGAACGACGGCATCCCCATGTGTTTGGTGGAGAAACTGCAAATGATCAAAAAGAAATAAAACTGTCCTGGGAAGCCATCAAGCAAAAAGAAAAAAAGAGAACAAGCCTTTTAGAAGGGGTCCCAAAAAATTTACCTGCCTTGACCCGCGCTCGCCGAATTCAGGAAAAAGCATCAAATGTTGGATTTGACTGGGATAAAATTGATCCGGTTTGGGATAAGGTTCATGAGGAAATCGACGAGTTAAAAGAAGCTATTGCCAATGAAAATGCCGAAAAAGTTGAAGAGGAACTGGGTGACATTCTTTTTTCATTGGTCAATCTGGGAAGATTTCTGAAAATCAGTTCAGAAGAAGCACTCCGTATAACCATCTCAAAGTTTTCCACCCGTTTCAATGCAATGGAGGATAGATTGAAAAAAGAGGGAAAATCTCTAACCGCATCAACACTTGAAGAAATGGATGCCGTATGGGATGAAGTAAAGAAAAGTGAGAAAGAGCAGTCCAAAAAGCAGTAGCAAATTTATTTTGCACGACCACACCTAAGCAGTACATTATAATAGAATAGAGATTCTGACTGATGCTGTATCGAGAGTTATTTCAAAATATTTTACAAGAGGGAACACAATGGATTTAAAAGATAAAATTTGTGTAATCACCGGTGCTACTTCCGGGATTGGTGTTGAAACTGCCATCGAACTGGCAAGGATGGGAGCAAACCTGGTACTTCCATGTCGTGATATGAATAAAGGTGAAATCCTTAAAAGTAAAATTCTCAAACAAACGGCTAATGATAAAGTGGATCTTGTAAAATGTGATCTGGCCTCCTTTGATTCTATCTCTCAATTCTGTGATTATTTCAAAACCAATTACAATCAGCTTCATATTTTAATCAATAATGCCGGTGTGTGGGATAAAAATTTCTCTCAAACAAATGATAATATTGAAACCACATTTGCCGTAAATCACCTTGGCCCATTTCTTTTGACAAATCTGCTTCTAGATACAATAAAAAACA
>JABHXA010000002.1 GCA_018657495.1 Fidelibacterota bacterium | reverse complement strand
TATGTAGCTGAAAGCAGTCATGAGGCCCAGATGTCTTTAATCCTTGGCATAAAGGATAAAGTATCTCAGGCAGCTGATGGCTCTTTAACTCAAATCCAAAGAGATGCCATCCAAAGTCAGATAACAGCAATGCTTGATGAAATTGATGATATTGCTGATTCTGCAACCTGGCAGGGGACAGAACTGAATGCCGGTTACAATGACTCTACCAGTCTCACATTCCATGTTGGCGACAATGCATCAGACAGTTTTACTGTAGAACTGGCCGGATTTGATTCTCTCACTGTTGGGGCTATAGATGTATCAACCAGTTCACTTGCCTCAGCAGCAATAGTTACAGTTGAGAACGTAATTAATGTATTGGCAAGTAATATTCAGAATGTGGGTAATTACCAAATTAGATTAAATTCAAAAGAAGCCATGCTATCAGATTCAATCATGAATACTGAGGCAGCAAGATCTCGAATCGAGGATGCCGATTTTGCCTTAGAGCAAATGGAGGCAATGAAACTTCAGATCATGCAGCAGACCAGCATGACTTCATTCACGCAGGCGAACACACAACCGCAGCTCGTATTATCTTTATTTAGATAATCATATATGACGTACAAATTCTAAAAGCCAAATAACAAGTCCAACCTGGCAGGTGAGGCCCACCTTATCTGCCAGGGTGTTATTTTCAATTGGACTGTATCCCCGCTATTAGTAGTCTTTTACATCTCGCATTAGATTATTTTACTCCAATCTTAATAAGTTTTAAACAACACCCCTGCCTTGTTGATAGGCTAATTCCCAAAAACAACAATTATAAGATGTGAATAGATGTGATTTCATTTTGAATGAGAATTAACTTGCAGGTCATAATAGGATTTTAGAATACAGATGGATTTATGATTATAGAATATAGTTCCATGAGGTGACGGTATCTTTGACTTAGCCTAAAGTCCAAAGAGTCCTAAAAACAATGAAATCCATCTCAGTTGACAAATAGATAGAACAATCCTCTCAAGATAAATACTTTTTATTATATATTATATAAGAGCGCAAGTAGTTATCTGCTCCCCCGATATCAATAAAAATTAATGATGCTGTCATAATGTAATATGATGCTCTGTCTAGAATTCAGTTTGATTGTAATCATTGATGATATATTATATAATTTTATACTATTAATATTAATAACTGTGTATAATTGAGTATATAGACTGTTACAATGAAATCTAATTATATTATGACGTATAAAGTGTTAAACAGCATAAAATACAAGTATAATGACTGATACAGGCATATAGCATCATATTTAGAGCAATATAGGGATATCTAATATAATATTAAATAATAAAAATCAATATCATGATATACAGTATTATATCAAGTAATAAACGATTATATTTGTTAATAACAGTATATAAAACTATATATTGTAGTATAACATGATAAATATTGATATACTATTCTATAGAAGGGTATATCAGGTTATATGCAATAAAAATGATGTATACATAATTATATTACTCAATTCTAATAAATAGTTACCGATAATGTAATTGGGCATGGAAGTTGAGCCCGGAAAAGACAGCGAAACAACAATGTTTTACTGTAACAATTACATAAATGACATGGAAGTCATGGAAACAAAACAAGGAGGTATCATATGGCATTTGGAGAATTAACGCGAATCGGTTCGAATCTAGGTGCAGCACAATCTCTTCGTAGTCTAAAGCTAATAAATGGCAGGATTGGGGAAATTCAATCCAGACTATCGACGGGAAAACGAATTGTGCGTGTACAAGATGACACAGCCGGCTATCAGATAGCCAAGGGACTGGAAAGTCGCGTCAGAGGACTCAAACAAGCATTTGATAATGTTGGTACAGCCAAAAATGTACTGAATGTATCAGAAAGCAATCATGAAGCACAAATGAGCTTGTTATTGAGTATCAAAGACAAAGTCTCACAAGCTTCAGATGAGGCTTTAACAAGTACCCAGACGAGTGCTATTCAGAATCAAATCGATGCAATGCTCACAGAAATTGATGATTTGAAAGATTCAGCACAATGGCAAGGAACTGCGCTTAATGGCGGATCTAGCCCCATCAGTCTCACATTCCATGTGGGAGATGGAGCGGATGATAATTTCACTGTTACATTGAATGGTTTTGATTCATCTACGGTTGGACTTATTGAGGTTTCATCAACAGCTAGTGCACTGATAGCAATTGGTACTGTTGAGACAGCAATTGATACATTAGCATCAGGCATACAGGCTGTTGGTAATTATCAGATAAGGCTGGGATCAAAAGAAGGTATGCTGTCAGATTCAATCATGAACACGGAGGCAGCAAGGTCTCGAATCGAGGATGCTGACTTTGCCATAGAACAGATGGAGGCATTGAAGCTGCAAGTCATGCAGCAAACCAGTATGACTGCCTTCACACAAGCGAACTCAGCTCCTCAACTCGTACTCTCCTTATTTAGGTAGAACCAATAAACTGGTTATTATGGATGAAAATCCTAATTACTTACCTAAAGAAAGGGGCGGCCGATGAGTGATATCATGAATATCAAAGAGGTATCAAGTTATTTGAATTTGAAAGAACAGACAGTTTACAGACTTTTAAAAAGTGGTAAATTGCCAGGTGTTAAAATCGGCGGAACCTGGATGATTAAGAAAGGACATATTGATAATATGTTCAACGAGGTTCTTGCTGAGAAAATGAATGCTCTCAACGCAAAATAACTCAAATTCAAATAACAATAGCGTCCCGGTATATCCGGGACGCTAGTATCATTAAAAAATAAGAAATAAATAATGGAAAAAGCCAAAATAATCACAAAGAAAGCAACTTTATCAGTTTGCATGATCGTAAAAAACGAAGAAAAATTTCTTCCTGACTGTTTAATGAGTATCCAGGATATAGCCGATGAGCTTATAATCATCGATACTGGTTCAGTAGATAATACGGTTGATATTGCAAACGAATATGGTGCTAAAGTTCATCATTTTGAATGGTGCGACGATTTTTCTGTGGCTAGAAACGAATCAATAAAATATGCATCATCAGATTGGATCCTTTGGATTGATGCTGATGAACGGTTGGATAGAACTACGGTAAATCAACTTGTGGAATGTATCCAACCAGTAAAAAGACCAATTGTATACAATGTAAAAATTCGCAGTTATGAAAATAATGCAGAATATGAGAGATACTCTCATTCCCAAAGATTATTTTCAAATGGATCTTCAATTTCCTTCGATGGAAGAATTCATGAACAGATTACAAAATCTGCTTCACGTGTAAATGCCCTGGAAAAGAAAGCTGAATTTATTTTGAATCATCTTGGCTATGATGCTGAGGTAATTGATTTTGACAAAAAATTAAAGAGGAATCAGCCTTTATTAGAAAAACTGGTCCAGGAAACCCCAAACAGTTATTATTCCCATTTTACCTTAGCTCAGAATTATTCACGATGTAACGGATATACTGAAGCTTTAAAACATTTCCATATTGCATTATCATTAGGAAAGATGAAAAAAGAAATGTTGGCATATATTTACAATTGTATATCAGAAGTTTATCTAAAAACTTCAGATTACTCCAAAGCTTTTAAATATGCTGAGCTCTCAAAAAAACTATTTCCAAAACAATGTTCTGCCTGGTACTTATTATATAAAATTTCAAAAGCACTTGATGAAAAATCAAATTGCATCAAACATCTGAAATCATTATATAGCAATATGATTGGTTCAGAAAACTACCCTGCACCTATAGTGGATACGGTTCCAAATCGTATTTCAGTTCTGGATACCTTGATAAAAGAACTGGTTGCGGCAGGTGAAAATAAAGATGCGGTAGAGTACCTGAAGGAAGGAGCCTTGACCACAGGAAATATAAAATATCCGCAAGCGATTTTAGAATTACTTCCTGGAAAGGAAAATTTAAAAACATTGGGTGACCTACTCAACGAGTTGCTATTACTTGGATTTGACACTTTTGAAAATCAAAACTTGTATGGCGTAGTAAAAATCAAACTTGGATTGTACGAGGAAGCACTGGATATTTACTGGGGTATTTATCGAAAAACTCCCGAACAACAGGATGTTCTGAAACGGATATCCGGACTATATGCAAAATTGGGTGACATGAATAAAGCCCAAGAAATTATGACAATTTATCAGAATGGAGTTCCAAATCATGCCTAGAAGCACAGGGTGAGAATGAAATATTCTGCAACATTAAGTAAAATATTTGGTGGGAAATATCTTCCTCACTGAATTTTATCTATATTTATCGAATTTTATAACAAAAAATGAAAAGGTGTATTATTCACATATATATTAATCAATATTAGCATTAAGAAAATTTAATACCAATTCTTAACCTCCGAAAATGAAAGTGAAAGCGTAAAAGTAGACACTTTCAAATGGGCAAGGAAGCCCAAAACTAAATAAAGTTAAAATAAACACGGAGGTATATCATGGCATTTGGTGATCTAACAAGAATTGGGGCAAATTTTCAGTCCGCACAAGCTCTTCACTCACTAAAATCAATAAACGGTCAAATCGGACGAATCCAGTCACGTTTGTCAACAGGAAAGAGAATTAACTCTGCTGAAGATGATACTGCTGGATACCACGTAGCAAAAGGCTTAACAAGTCGTGTTCGTGGCCTTGGTGCTGCCCTTAATAATGTAGGCTCGGCAAAAAACTTGCTGAGTGTTGCAGAAGGTGGATATCAAGCTCAGATGGATCTGTTATTGAATGTTAAAGAAAAAACAGTTCAAGCCGCTGATGATTCGCTCACCAGTACACAAAGAACTGCAATCGGCAGCGAAATCACAGCATTAATGAACGAAATAGATGATATTCAGGGTCAGACTACCTGGCAGGGAACAGCATTGATTACTGCAAATGGCTCAAATGCATCATTCTCATTCCATGTTGGTGACGGTGCTTCAGATAACTTAGCAGTAACCTTAACAGGATTCGATTCTGCAACTGTTGGTACAGTCAGTGTTGCATCCGTTGCTTCAGCTGAAGCTGCTATTACTACTGTCGAATCAGCAATAAGTACGCTTGCTAGTGATGTCCAGGCTGTTGGTAACTATCAGGTAAGACTATCTTCTAAAGAAGAAATGCTTTCAACTTCCATTGCCAACACAGACGCTGCTAGAAGTAGGATAGAGGACGCCGACTTTGCGAAAGAACAAATGAATGCGATCAAACTGCAAATTTTGCAGCAGACCGCTGTATCTTCATTTGCGCAATCCAACTCCGCCCCACAGATAGTATTGTCTTTATTCAGATAAGAATAAATACAAAAACCTTTTACACGGTTTTTCGGGCTAAAAAAGGGCTGGATTTATTCCAGCCCTTTTTCCGTTTTTAGAAACAAGTCAAATATTTACAATTAAAATCAAAGAACCCTTTGTCGAAACACCATCAGATAAGTCTATATTTCCCAACAATTATTTAAATAGATTCATGGGAAAGACATGCCTTTTCCACCCCTTCGAATTGAAAAATTAATTAATCAAAAAATGAATATTCCCAAAGAATGAAACCGATCATTATCTCACCAGCCTTCAATACCCATGAATGTCTGCCTGAATTATTAAAACAGATTTCTATTGTTTGCGATTTTCCCATTTTGATAATTGATGATGGATCCAATCCACCAATTAACAATATTTTTGGTGATCATGTCACCATATTGCAAAACCGCGAAAATAAAGGGAAGGGTTATAGTTTATTAAAAGGATTTAAATATGCAATAAATCATGGATATAGCCATGCAATTACAATTGATTCGGACCTACAGCATCCACCAAAATACATTTCCGATTTTATTAATAATGATGAAGATATTGATTTAATAATTGGATCGAGGTCATTTGTTAAATCAATGCCTATGCATCGAAAGTTTTCTAATACCATTACATCGGGAATTTTATCGTGGTTATGCAAAATAAAAATACCAGACAGCCAGAGCGGATACCGACGTTACAAACTTGAACCTGTTTTGAATCATCCCTACAATGAAAACGGTTTTATGTTTGAAAGTGAAGTACTAATTACGTTTTTTAGAAAACAAAAATTGAAATTTAATTATATATTTATTGATACCGTATATAACCATGGGCAGAGTAATATTAGAAATATTTCTGACACCATGAAATTTATTAAATTAATTATTAGAACTATAATCACATGAAAATTTTGAGAACTGTTTATGATTGGGTCCTAAACCTCTCAACGAAAAAGATTGGTCCAACTGCTCTATTTTTTATAGCCATGTCCGAATCAGTGTTTTTTCCAATACCACCGGATGTTTTGCTTATTGCTTTGGCAATCGGTTTCCGAAAAAGAGCATTATTCTTTGGTGCAGTATGTTTTGCCGGGTCAATCATTGGAGCCATAATTGGATATATTATAGGATACAATCTTTGGTGGGAATCCATTGATGTCTATTCTCAATTCGCTCATTTTTTTTATAATCATATTCCCGGATTTACAATTGATAAATTTGTAAAAATACAACAATTATATGAGCAGTATAATTTTTATATCATTTTTACTGCAGGATTTACTCCTCTTCCTTATAAGATCTTCACATTGACTGCTGGAGCCTATGCCATAAATTTCCCGATGTTTATGATTGCTTCTATGGTGAGTAGGGCTACTCGATTTTTTCTCATAGCAGGGTTAATTTGGAAATATGGTAAACCAATAAAAGATTTCATAGATAAATATTTTAATATTCTGGCTATTGTTTTTACAATATTGCTGTTTGGAAGTTTTTATCTTTTGAAGTATGTATTATGAGTGGATTGCGATGTAGGTTCTATCATCTGGATTGATCGTTGTCGGGGCGAATGGATTCGAACCATCGACCTCGTCGCCCCGAACGACGCGCGCTAACCGGGCTGCGCTACGCCCCGACAAAATTAAACCTTCAAAAAGGCGCTAAATTTAAGAAGTAAATAATCTATGCCACTAATATTTATCATCTACATGAACAAAAGCAAATTGCCCAATTTGAGTTGTACGTGTTCAATTGGAACATCCCTTCTACAAAAAATAACAAAAAGAATGTCAATCAATCATTTCAGTTGGAACTAACATATAATTAAATTTCGCCCAATGATAAAACAGAATTTCATAATCAATATACTCCTGATACTAATTATTAGTCTTGGCCATGGCTTTGCTGAGGAAAAAGATGATCCAATCGAAATTCTTACCGGTGTTATGATCCGTATGAAAGGAATTGATCAATCATATAAAATAGATATGACTCAAGAGCAAAAGGGTAAGCCGGTTGTTCATAGAGAATTCAAGTCATTCATACATTGGCCGGAGGTTGAAGATATTCAAAAAGAAATTCGCATGGAATACCTGGCTCCAAAAGAAATGGTCGGTGTTATTTATTGGGAATACAGAATGACGGACCTAACTACAAAAAGATGGCGCACTATGCCAATCACCGGTAAACTAAAAGATATTTCAGACATTTCGGATAACTCCATGAAAGGGAGAGGATTTCAATACTCCGATCTTGAAATTACCCAGGAGATGATTCAAACTCATACTCATGAAATCATTGGGCAGGAGAAATTACTTGATACAGACGTAGTCGTAATTGATTTAACTGAACCAGAGAACGCTTCAGGGAGATCCGCTCGAAAACGATTATGGATTGACCCGGTAAACTCAATTATTTTGAAAGTAATATTTTTTAACCACAGGGGCCGTGAGCTCTCAGCAATAGAATGCACTCAGTTAGAAAATTATAAGGGACTTCTTATTTATAAAAATATTGCGGTAGAGGATAAAAAGAAAAAGCTTCAGATAAATATCACTATTTCCGACTATTCAAATGAACCTATCAAAGATCTTGATCTATTCATTCCAAAGGGAAAATAAGTTTAGGTTAAAGAATAATAATGGCTGAGAGAATTAAGCGTTCCAATGATGAGTTGAAAGCCTGCCGGCCTACGATGGAAGAAATGAAATTCATTTCAAAACTACCCATTTATATTCTGGTTGAAAATGTCAGATCAGTTCATAATGTGGGATCCATTTTTAGATCAGCAGATGGATTTGGTGCGACAAAAATATTTTTAACTGGATATACACCAACACCACCACGGCAGGATTTGCATAAAGTAGCACTGGGAGCTGAAGAATCCATCGACTGGGAATATTTCCAGGACCCTATTAAAGCAGCAGAAGATATAAAGGAAAGAGGTATTTTGCTCGTCGGGTTGGAGCAGACAATCAACTCACCTTCCATTTATGATATGGATTGGAAATTTCCCATATGTTTCATTGTTGGCAACGAGGTCACAGGAGTATCAGAGGAATTGTTATCTATTTGCAACATCCATGCTGAAATACCCATGCGGGGAATAAAACAGAGTCTGAATGTTTCTGTTGCAGCTGGAGTGATTGGTTATGAATTGTCGAGAGCATATGGACAATGTTCTGATGGAAACAAAATAAATATAAAACGGGAAATATTGAAATGAATTATTCAATCATCGGGGCTGGTCGACAGGGCATTGCCTCAGCTTATGATATTGGAAAATTTGGTGATGCAGAAAATATTAAACTTTTTGATCTGGATATAAATGCTGCTAGTCAAGGTGCAAAACGCCTAAATAAACTGTTAAGCAAAAACTTATTTACTGCTCATCAAATTGATGTAACAAATTTTGATCAGTTAAAAAAGATGCTGTCAGACACCGATGCTGTCCTTGCAGGTATACCTTATAAATATTTACCTAAATTGACAGAGATCGCTATCGAATGCGGCACTCCAATGGTAGATTATGGCGGTAATACAGACAATGCTATACGTCAAATTGAATTATCTGATCTGGCAAAAGAAAAAGGAATCACCATTGTGCCTGAATGCGGGATGGGACCTGGGATGAATATTACCCTGGCATTGCTGGCCATGGAGCAAATGGATACTCCTGAGGAAGTTTCAATTTGGGATGGGGGTCTACCTCAGAATCCGCAAGCGCCCTGGAATTATTCAATATTTTTTAATATTGACGGTCTCACAAATGAATATGACGGAGATGCCTACTTCCTTGAGAAAAAAGAATTGGTTCGTGTGCCATGTTTTGATCGATTAGAAATCATTGAATTTCCTCAGCCATTGGGGGACCTGGAAGCTGCCGTCACATCTGGCGGTTTATCCACTATGCCTTGGACATTCAAAGGAAAGTTGACAAAATTAGAAAATAAGACGCTTAGATACCCCGGACATTGGGAATGGATGAAAGCCTATCGGCAACTGGGACTTTTTAGTCAGGATAATGTAAAATTCAAAGGAATGAAGATCATTCCACGTGAGTTTTATCATGCTCTATTAGAGCCACAGATTGATAATGGCAGAGTTGAAGATGTCTGTATTATGCGAATCTGTTGTAAAGGTAATCATAAAGATAAACCACAAACCGTTTGGGTGAATACCGTAGAATATTATGATAAGGAAACTGGTTTTTCAGCAATGGAGAAATGGACCGGTTGGCATGCATCCATTTTACTCATAGCAGCCGCTCATGGTAAATTAGAAAAAGGTGTTATTCCTGTTGAGAAGGCAATGACTGGAACGAAATTTAAAAAAGAAGCTGAATTAAGAAATTATGAAATCTCTATTACTGTCACGTAAATCATTTGCAATGGCCTATTGCCTTGCAGGTTCAAATTCGTGAAGATAATAAATGAATTTCACACAATCTTCATACTTACATATATAAAACAACTGCCTTAAATTTTAGGCTAAATAAGGAGTATTTTTTGGAATTTTTATTTGCACAAGATGCAACAACAACAACAGGCGGAGGAATAGCCGCATTTCTACCTATCATCGTCATGTTTGGTATTCTGTATTTTTTAATTTGGCGTCCGCAGATGAAACAGAAAAAAGTTCATGCGAGTACACTAAAGGAATTAAAAAAGGGAGATAGTGTTTTAACCCGCGGTGGAATCTATGGGAAAATCGTCGAAGTCACTGGTAAAAATAATAATAAACTTATAATTGATGTCGGTAATAAAGTAAAAATTACAGTGGCCCGGTCATACGTTGCCGGTCTTGCCGATAACGCCCCTGAAAATCCCGAGAATTCTTAATGGCAATTCTCCCAATCGTAAAATATGGCGATCCTATTCTCAGAAGGAAAGTGAAGCTTGTTACTGATTTTACCAATCTTGACAATCTAGTTAAGGATATGCTTGATACGATGGGGAATGAGAGTGGTATCGGGCTAGCCGCAAATCAGGTAGGAATGGATATGAATCTTCTAGTTTTGGACATATCCGGATTTGAAGATGAAGATGATGTTGATCCAAGAGTATTTGTTAATATCGATATTATTAAGGAAGAGGGCGAAATTGAGATTGAAGAAGGTTGTTTGAGTATCCCTGATATCAGGGCTTCAATAGTTCGGGCAGAAACAATTACCATTGAATACCAGGACTTAAAAGGTAATATCAAAACAGAGATATTTACGGGTCTTGCTGCTAGGGTCATCCTCCATGAAAATGATCATTTAATCGGCAAATATTTTACCGATTATCTTCCAACGTCTCAAAAAACGGTAATTCAGAAACGGCTCAAAGAAATATCCGAAACCGGTTTCCCTTCAGTATCTGTCACTTTAACGTGACGGTTATACATTTTCATCATTTACTAATTTATTGATATTATGCGAATTGTATTTATGGGCACGCCGGACTTTGCCGTCCCCAGCTTAATAGCCTTTCATAGTTCTCATCATCAGATTGTTGCTGTGGTAACCCAGCCCGATAGACCATCAGGTCGTGGATTGAAGTTGAGATCACCTGAAATTAAGATAAAAGCAATCGAATTAGGATATCCAGTTCTCCAGCCGGAATCTTTAAAATCAGATGAATTTTATTCACAACTACGGGATTGCTATCCTGATATACTGGTGGTTTTGGCATTTAGAATCCTTCCCGAAAGAATTTTCTCCATGCCTGAATTTGGTTCTATTAATGCCCATGCATCATTATTACCAAAGTACCGAGGCGCAGCACCCATTCATCGTGCCATAATAAATGGTGAAAAGTATACAGGAGTGACCACTTTCCAGATTGCAAAAAATATTGATACTGGAAGCATTCTGATGCAGGAGAAAATCCCCATTCTCCAAAATGATACTACCGGGTTGATGTGGGATAAACTTGCTAATTTAAGTGCTTCCATGTTGATTAAAACGGTTGAAGGTATCAGCAATCACTCCCTGAATCCATTAATCCAGGATCATTCAATGGCATCACCTGCACCAAAGATTAAAAAAGACGAAACGAAAATAAACTGGCAGGATAGTGCAGAGTCAATACACAACCAAATCAGAGCATTTTCTCCATTCCCAGGTGCCTTTACCAATTATCATGGAAAACGAATAAAATTATTTTCAAGTTCGGTTAGCTCTGAAGAATTAACTAATGATATAACACCTGGTAATATTGTGATTAGCAATGATGGCTTGAAGGTACAGTGCAATACAGATATGATAAATATTGATGAAGTACAAATTGAGGGTAAACGAAGGATGTATGTAAAAGATTTCATATCAGGTTATGGAATTTCCTCAGGTAAGAAATTTGAATAATCCTGCGACTATCAACCCCAGAAGAGTTGCCTTTAAAATCCTTCGAAAAAATTATTCATCAAATCATCAATTAAATGACGATATATATGATGAGCTGCGTGACAAGACTTTATCCGATCTGGATATTCGGTTCATCACCGAGATGGTTCAGGGTACTACTCGAATGCAGTCAAGAGCAGACTACGAGTTATCCCCGTTGTATAAAGGCAAGTATTCAAAACTGGAAATATCTCTGAAAATTATATTGAGAATGGGCTATTATCAAATTCGCTATATGGATAAAGTACCTGATTATGCCTCTGTATCAACTACCGTAAATCTAGCCAAAAAGATCAAAGGTCAATTTGCCGGTATTACAAATGCTATCCTGAGAAAATTATCAAACTCGGAAATTCAGCCACCGGGGAATAATGCCAAAATTGATGATATTTCCAAATGGATGAGTCATCCCTCATACCTGGTAGAAAAATGGCAATCCACCTGGGGTATTGATAAAGCACGACAGTTAATGGAGTGGAATAATTCTCGTCCTGTTCTTTGGTTTAGGAGAAATCAGAATATCATTTCGTCTGATAAATTACACGATTCAATTATTCAAATGAATTTTCAACCCACATATTTCGAAGAAGATACTCGTTATTTAAACATCGATAAACCTTCTGAACTGCTGGCGAGTCAGTTATTTACCGATGGATATCTTTATGTTCAGAATCCGTTTTCAGGTTTGGTGGTTAAACTACTTGATATAAAAGAAGGGAATCAGGTTATAGATGCCTGTGCCGCACCTGGTGGGAAAACAACGGATATGGCTCAACAGGTTGGTAAATCAGGTACCATATGGGCCTATGATATCAATAGTGGAAGACTGGATGATATCGCCCAAAATAGTTCAAAAATTGGATTAGTAAATATCAATGCCCAATTGATGGATTCCACAATAGGGTCTTTCCAGAAATGTGATAAATATCTCCTTGATGTCCCTTGCAGTGGTACTGGAGTGATGTCAAAACGAGCCGATCTCAGGTGGAGAAGACAGAAAACACATATTCAGGAATTTGCCGATTTGCAGTACAAATTATTAAAGAATTGCGCCTCACAAATGACACCGAATGGTATTTTAGTTTACAGCACATGTACATTGGAACCGGAGGAAAACTGGGAAAATATTAACAGATTCCTTAAAACACATGGTAATTTCTCAATTGAACAAGCCGATAAATATATTTCCGATCAGTTTACTGATGAATCTGGGGCTTTAAATACATTCCCTCCTGATCATAATATTGATGGTGGATTTGCAGTCAGATTAAGAAAACATGATTAAAACATTACTAAAATATATCATTTCTTTTATTTTGATGATAGCATTGGGGCTTTATCTTCTTGAGAATGTGCTGCTGCCACTTTATGTTGGCAATAATAATGAACATTATCTGCCTGATGTCAGAGGCAAATTCAGGGAGGCTGGACAGATTGATCTAAACAGACTTGGATTTCAGACGGAAGTAATTATTAAAGGATATTCCAATAAACATGAACCGGGGACAATAATAAATATTTCACCCAGACCCTTTACAAAGGTAAAGGAAGGGCGAACAATTAAGATGACCGTTGCCGGTGAACGCCGGGATGTTGTAATGCCGGATTTTACCGGGACATCTATTCGAAATGCTATTCTTGAAATACATCGTATAGATTTGGAAGTTGATACACTTATGGAAGAATATAACACTCAATTTGAAGAAGGTACCATTACTTATCAGATGCCAAAAGCAGAGAGAGTGATCAAATCAGGGACACTTGTCACACTAATGGTCAGTAAGGGTGATCCACCAGATTTCTTTCGGGTACCGGATTTGTTAAATCTCAGTTTGAGAAAAGCAGAAGGAAAGATATTGGATGCCGGATTGAAACTGGGTGATATCGTTTACGAATATCATCCCGATCTGATATCAGATACGGTAATTGATCAGAGTCTTACATCTGGGATGAGACTCACAATCCCGGCTAGAATTGATCTGGTAATTAGCACCGATCAGAAAGAATAGATAAATCTATGAAAAGAATTATATCTCCGTCATTGCTCTCAGCAGATTTCTCCAGATTAGAATCTGATATCCGAACAGTAGAATCGGCTGGCGCGGAGAGATTACATTTGGATGTAATGGATGGCAATTTTGTACCAAATCTTACTTTTGGTCCAATTGTTATCAACGGAATAAGAAAATTGACTGATTGTCACCTTGAATGTCATCTGATGATCAATAATCCAGACAAATACATTGCTGATTATGCTGATGCTGGTGCTGACACTATCATTATCCATCAGGAAGCAAGTGCTAATCTTATGACTGATTTAAATAATATTAAAAAATTGAATTGTGCTGCAGGAGTATGTATAAATCCTGATACACCAATACATAAAATTGAATCTGTCCTTGAAATTGCTGATTATATCCTTGTCATGTCTGTATTCCCTGGATTCGGTGGGCAGGAATTTATATCCTCTACATTGCAAAAAATGAGAGACCTGGTTGAAAGAAAAAATCCACAAACGGTAATAGCTGTTGATGGCGGTGTAAATAATAATACTATTAACAGTGTATTTGATACCGGTATCGATATAGTGATTGTTGGGTCCGGGTTATTTTCAGCACCAAATATACCGCAAAGATTTAAGGAATTATCTATTGGTTGAGCCCATATCATACAGGCGTGAGGTCTATAGGAAAATCTCTCATATGTTTCTCTCAGTATTTGCATTTGCATTGCTATTTTGGGACAAACAGATTCTGCTCCCGGTATTTATAACCATTGCCGTAATATATTTTTTAGTTGATTTATTCAGAAGACGGATTGAATGGATCGGCAATATTTTTTATCGGTTTTTCGGGCTGGTTGTTAGAAATGAAGAAGCAACTCGTTTCACCGGGGCAGCAAACGCCTTTATAGGCATAGCCTTAACCGTATTGTTATTTGAAAACAGTATTGCTATCCCGGCGATTCTAATTGTTAGTTTTAGTGATGCATTCGCCGCAATTGTCGGTCGAAAGATTGGTAAAACAAAAATAGGTAGCAAGAGTCTCGAAGGATCCGCAGCATTTTTCATTTGCACACTGATTATATTATCATTTTGTAATTACTTAAGTATTGCGGCCATAATTATGACATCACTTTTTGCAACAATTTTGGAATTATTTCCCATTCGTAAAATTAATGATAATATCAGCATTCCCTTAATGACAGCCCTCTTTATACAATTGACAAGGAATTTAATTTGAGTTTTCTTTCTCCGTTTCTCCTTTGGATGATACCTCTGATAAGTATCCCAGTTATAATTCATTTCCTGAATAAAAGAAATATAAAGATTATCGATTTCAGTACTCTTTATTTTCTAAAGAAAATGGAACATGAATCGATTAGAAAATTGAAGATACTCCAAATTCTGCTGCTTATTATCCGCACAATAATGATATTACTGGTTATCCTGATGATGAGCCGACCAGTGATGCAAAGTTTCTTTTCCTGGGTAGACGAACCAGAATCCACATTTTCAGCCATCGTTATCGATGACACCTTTTCTACAGGCGGTATGGGGGAATTGATCGATAGAAAAGATGTTAAGGAAAATGCCTTTAGGAATATCCTGAAAACCATAGATGAAACAGCGATAATTAACATCTCCACAACATCAGGCGGAATTATTTATCATGGTTTAAAAAAAGATATCCCAGCGACGGGACTTGCTGAGATGGAAAGCTATCAGACAGGTCAATTTGACGATGTATTCGGACAGATTTTACGATCGATGGAAGAAGAATATATTAACCATGAGATATTTGTCATTTCTGACGGACAGATCTCAAACTTTTACAAGAATGAAGTAGGAAACTCATCGCTTTCTGATTGGAATAAATATTTTATCAAACTGCCGCAATTGAACAGAAACTTATCTTTAACAAATGTGAGTGTTGAAAATGAAGTTGTTGTGACTAATCTCCCGATAACCATTCGGGCTGTTGTCTCAAATACCGGTTCGGTAAAGGTCGAAAATGTACTGCTTCAGCTGTTTTTTGATGGAATAAGCGTTGGACAGCAGGTAGTAACCCTGGATGTTTCAGAATCATCTACCTTTGAATTTCAAACTGCGTTTCACAGCACTGGATTGAAGCAGGGCATAGTTGAATTACAAACTGATGATCAGATTGGCGATAATTCCTTTTACTTCCAGATTGATATTCCGCGGAAATTGAATCTCCTATTGGCGAGTAAAACTTTTGGTGAGATGTTGTTTATTCTAAATGCTATGAATTCATTAAATAAGGATGATGAGCTATTTTCAATCAAACAAATTACAGATCAGGAATTCAAATATAACATGGACCTTAGAGATCAGGATATATTGATTTTGCAGGGTATTGATGAATTTTCCACTTTGTCTCAAAATCAAATAAAGGATTTTTTAAACAGGCAGGGGCATTTGATTATTTTTCCAGGCAGAGATAATGATAAGTTACCTGATCTAACCTGGCTAGATAGGATAGATAGAACCAGCAGCCGTATCGATCTGGGCAATGAATCCTTTCAGTTAATGAATTTTTCAAATTTGGAATCAGAAACATTTTCAAATCTCTTCTCCGGTAGAAAAAAACGAGATGTGAAATTATTCAGTTTTATTCCTTTGTTGGCTGGAGAAAATACCCGATTGATGGTAGGCAGTGAAATCAGTATTTGGAATCGGTTGCAAAGTTCAGATGGAATTGTCGATGTATTCGGAGTTTCGATGGATCTCAAATGGACAAATTTTCCTTTAATGGGTGATTATATTCCATTTTGGCATATGCTCTTATATTCAACAACTGATAAAATTAACGAAGAAATACTTACCACTGGAAGTCCATGGGATATTTCTAATATTCCAGACATAACTGGAAAAATTCTGTCCCATATTTCTCCTGACGGTAGGGCATCACTAATTCAAATACAATCTGACAAAGATGCGGTACTCAATGATGTTAAAATACCTGGTTTTCACCAAATCATGGAATCCGGCAGCATTATCAATGAAAGAGCCGTGAATATACCTGAATCCGAAATGATATCCCCATTTCTATCAGATGACGAATTATCTGATCGGTTCTCAGGAAATTTATTTATTATTGACGATAGTAAATCATTGGAGGATATGGTAATATCTGCTCGAACCGGATTTGAACTTTGGAAATGGTTCTTGATTTTATTTTCTATTTTACTTATAACAGAAATGATAATTGCAAATGTATACGGTTCCAAAAAACTCTAACAGAGAAACAGCTATGCTAATTGGCCTGGTAACCGGGGGTGAGACTCGGATACAGGTTGAAGAGCAGATGGAAGAGCTAGCACTTCTTGCAGATACCGCAGGAGCGGATGTTCTTGATTCAATAGTTCAGGTTCGTCGCGATATTGACCCTGCTACATATTTTGGAAAGGGAAAAATTGACGAAATTATCAATCAGGCAATTGCATTGTCATGTTCCCTGGTCATCTTCAATGATGAGGTGAATCCTAATCAGCTAAAAAATGTGCAGAAAATTGCCGGTGAAGATTTGAAAGTGATTGATCGCACGAATCTCATCCTTGATATTTTTAATCAGCATGCTCAAACCCGGGAAGCCAAGACTCAGGTTGAATTAGCCCAACTTCAGTATTTGTTGCCACGATTAACTCGAATGTGGACCCACCTAGAACGACAGATGAAAGGTATCGGGACACGGGGTGGACCTGGAGAAACACAGATCGAAATAGATCGTCGGCTTATTTCAAAGCAAATAACCAAGTTGAAATCCGACTTAAAGAAAATTGAAAAACAAAGATATACGCGAATAAGTCATAGAAATCATGAATACCAGGTTGCCCTGGTTGGATATACTAATGCCGGTAAGTCAACATTGATGAAAGCCCTTACCGGCGCTGATGTATTAATTGAAGATAAATTATTTGCGACATTGGACACAACCACCCGCCAATTCGACATTAAAAAGGGGCTAAAAGTTCTATTGAGCGATACGGTTGGTTTTATTCACAAGCTACCCCATGATTTGGTGGCATCCTTTAAATCAACACTCAGGGAAGCTGCTGACGCGAATCTTCTTCTAAAGGTAGTTGATGCATCATCACCACAGTGGCTTCAGCATTTAACAACAATACATGATGTCTTAAAATCTATTGAATTGGAAAAGATAACTTCATTGCTGGTTTTTAATAAAATAGATAGAATATCAGACCCATCAGTGATAATGGAGATTAAAACAAAATATCCTGATGCCATATTTATATCTGCCTTAAATAAATTGAAATTTGACAATCTTCAGGATAATATTATCAAAATTATCGAACAGGAATATGTCCATAAAATCCTTGAAATACCCTATGCCAAAAGTGGCATAATGGATATTGTATATTCACATCTAATTGTCAATGAATGTAAACATCTTGATGAATATATTAGGATGGATGTTCAGGGAAGTAAGGGTGCTTTGTCAACGGTAATTGCGAAATTGAAGGAATAGAGAGTATAGGATAAATTCAGGGACGGAATTATCAGAGACCTTAGATATCTGATAATGTGGGAATCCGTTCTAGAACCGCAAGTTTCCTTGAATCATAATGATAAGGCCTGCTTTTGGAAATAGGAAATCAAAAACCCATAAGTTTAATTTGAAAGTTCTGATAACGTCCGTCCCTAAAACTGTTTCAAAAAACCTTCACTAATTTACACATATTCCACCGAGATTTTATATGATTATAGAAACGAAACATGAAAATGTTACCGTTAATAGGTTCTTTCTTTACAGATAATATCTGGTTTTCCCAACTATTTTGCTAGAGATGACTATTTTAGTGTTTCTGGATAGAGATCATTTTCACCTTCACTTTTAGCAATTATGGCAGTTCCCACACTATCGCTAAAAACATTTACCATGGTTCTGAACATATCTAAAGGACGATCAACGGCCAGCATAGTACCGACAATTATGGCCACTTCAGGGTGATCGCCCAATCCAATTGAATTCAATACAATAAAAATCATGACGAGACCGGCTGAAGGGATTGCCGCTGCTCCAACCGAAGCCAGGAATGCAGTTATCACCACAGTTATTTGCATGGTTAGTGAAAGGTCCAGACCAAGAATTTGGGCAATAAACAATGCCCCAGCACACTCGTATAAAGCAGTTCCATCCATATTTATTGTGGCTCCGAGAGGAAGCACAAAACTGGTAATACGATTCGAAGCACCAACTTTATTCTCGACGCAATCCATGGTAACCGGCAGAGTTGCTCCAGAGGAACTGGTGGAAAAAGCCATCGCCATGGCACTTGCCATTGCCTTAAAATGGTGAATTGGATTTATACGGGTGAAAATATAAAATATCAATGGCAATATAATAAAAATGTGAAAGGATAACCCAATTGCAATGGTAATCATGTACATGCCAATTGCCTTAAATAATTCAAAACCGGTATTGGTTACTGCCTTGGTAATTAAACCGAAAACACCAATAGGCGCCAAACGAATAATTAACTGTGTCAGTTTCATCATTGCATGGAAGAAGGAATCGAAAAATTTAAGAAGAGGCTCTTTTCTTTTTGAATCCAATAAAGTAATTGCAAGTCCAAGTGCAATGGAGAAAAATATGAGTCCTAGTACATCTCCGCCAGCAGCTGCACTGACTGGATTGGTAGGGATCATTCTATAAATTATTCCCCCGAGAGAACTGGGTGTTGTCAATTTTGATACATCGAATGCTTCTGTTGAGTCAGATAACTGAACGCCCATTCCAGGCTGGATGATATTTGCCAGCGATAATCCGATGATAATAGCAATGAACGAGGTAAGGGCATAATAACCAAAAGTTTTCAAACCTAATCTGCCTAAACTTTTTGTATCCAACCCGGCAACACCAAAAGTAATAGAGGAAAATATGAGTGGAACTATGACCATTTTCAACAACCTCATAAAGATATCACCGAGCGGTTGGACATAAACAGTCTGTTCTTTAAAAATAAGGGCGAAAATTATGCCCAAAACCATTGCAATTAGTATTTGCCAGTGTAATTTTATGTTTTTCATGGCTTCAAGTTTAAAACAGCAGGGAATATTATAAAAAGACTAAACCTTATAATTCCAATTACTGAGATAATATTATATGATATCACATAATATTCAAAGCCGTGTCAGATTCAGAAAAGTCCGATTAGCCTCTTGCTCTATCTAGAATCTTTTATTTTTACCCATATTTATCTCATCATCTTTGAATCACACTTAAGAATGATCGTAAAATCTGTAGTCGAAATAAGAGGAATTATACCATATTTATCATTCTTGCACAGTCCAACTCAAATAATGAAAAATTAATTTGAGCATTCCACATGATTACAACATTCGTAAACCTGCAGTGGCGGGTATGTTCTATCCTGATAATTCCAGTCATCTTAGAAAATCTGTTCGTCGGTTTTTGAATGTTCATCAGCAAAAGAATTATGTAAATCCGCAGATACTTATTGTACCACATGCTGGCTATATTTATTCAGGTTTAGCGGCAGGGGCAGGATATAAACAACTTATTAATTTTGCCGATCATATTGAGAATGTTGCCATCATTGGTCCCAGTCATCATAATTATCTTGAAACAATCGCCTATCCAACTGAGGATAAATTTGAAACCCCGCTGGGAAAAACTGACATCAATCACCATATCATAACTGAACTCCAAGAATCCCATAAATTATTAAAATCAAACTCGCTGGTACATATAAGTGAACATTGCCTTGAGGTGCAATTGCCATTCTTACAATATATTCTGTCTGATTTTCAAATAATTCCTTTACTTATGGGAAATATCTCTGCCATGGATACTTCAGCACTTATCGCATCTATCCTTGAATATGAGAATACACTTGTGGTCATCACCACAGACTTGAGTCATTACTTGAGTTACAATGAATCCGTTGCCAGAGATAATGTGACCGCTGAGAAGATAGAGAAGTATCAATTGGATACAGTTGGAGATAATATTGCCTGTGGTATCCACCCATTAACAGGGGCCTTGAGGTATGCCAGGGAATCAAACTTAAAGATTGAAAGATTATCACTCATGAATTCCGGAGATACAGCAGGGTCTCACGATCAAGTCGTTGGATATGGCTCATGGATGATATATAATTCAATAGAGGAAGTATTATAATGGATTCTCCCTTGGTTTTAAAAGATATTTCAACTGTTGAAAAATATTATCTCATGGATTTAGCGATGCAAACTATGAAACAAGCCTGCATTGGTGAAAAACCGTCTACCTCTAGGCCTGGGCCTGAGATGCCGAATATTCAAAAAACTGCCTGCAGTTTCGTAACATTGATGAAGAATGATGATTTGCGCGGCTGTATTGGCAGTTTATTGCCTACTGGACCCTTATTTAGGGATGTAATTAAAAATACCATCTCTGCAATGTTTAACGATCCTCGATTTGGCAAGGTCACAGCTGATGAGGCAGACGAGATTCATATTCAAATCTCCATTTTATCCAATCTGGAAAAGATGTCAGTGGATTCAGAATCTGATCTACTAAACCAGATTAATCCTTATGTTGATGGAATTGTTCTGCAGGAGGGTTATAAAAGAAGCACATTCCTGCCGTCTGTTTGGGACTCCCTTTCAGATCCGGTAGATTTTATTAGACAGTTGAAACGGAAAGCAGGGTTAGGGGCTAATTATTGGTCGGATAAAATAAAAATACAGCGATACTCAGTTTTGAAATTAGATGATGATCAAAATGTTTGAGTTCCAAACTCAACTTGACTCTGGAAAACTGCGATGTGATATCTGTCCTCGTTTTTGTGAGTTGAATGATGGCCAGCGGGGATTATGTTTTGTGCGACAAAATCTTGATCAGAATATTGTTTGCACTACATATGGTAGATCCAGTGGCTTTTGCATTGATCCGATAGAGAAAAAACCATTATATCATTATTATCCAGGTTCATCTATCCTGTCATTTGGCACTGCCGGATGCAATTTAACCTGTAAATTCTGTCAGAACTGGGACATGAGTAAAGCCAGGATGATGGATATTCTCCAAGCGGAGGCTGCACCAGAAGAGATTGTATCATCAGCGATAAACAATCAATGTCGAAATGTTGCATTTACATATAATGATCCGGTAATATTTTATGAATATGCAATTGACACTGCCTTGGCATGCCGTGAAGAAGATATTAATTCCATTGCAGTGACAGCCGGATATATAAACCCTGATCCTGCTATTGAATTCTTCAAAGTCATGGATGCCGTAAATATAGACTTGAAAGGGTTTACCGAAAATTTCTATCATAAACTTTGTGGCGGACTCCTTCAACCTGTATTAGAACTATTATCATATTTAGTAAACGAAACAGATACCTGGATTGAGATCACCACCTTGCTTATTCCTGATGAAAACGACTCCGAAAAGGAATTACGTTCACAATGCGAATGGATATCTGAGAATTTAGGTCCGGATGTTCCACTTCATTTTTCAGCATTTCATCCAGATTATAAAATGATGGATAAAAGCTCAACCCCAATATCCACATTAATTTATGCCAAAGAGATAGCAAATGATTGCGGACTTAATCATGTATACCTTGGGAATGTAAAACATGAAAAAGGATCCAATACATCATGCCATAAATGCGGTAGTATTTTGATCGAGCGAAATGGTTATAATATTTCTAAATGGTCGCTTGATAGCGGTGAATGCAAAATATGTGGGACTGTTTGTCCAGGTCATTTTAATCCTTCTGCGGATTCCTGGGGAAACCGAACCAAAAGAGTGAGCTTTTAACAATCCATTATGCCTCTATAATCTTAATACTACCGGAAGTTATACTCGTAAAAATATTCTAGATTATCTACATTATATTCCCGACGTGATGTCAGTGCAAATATTTGCGTCTGGATCTGTTTGTTATTACCAAGATATTCTGTAATAAAGTCATCCTGAAAATATTAAGTTTGCCCATCATTTTAATCACAAAATTGGAGAATAAGTGGCCCGATACCCGAAAGTTACTTTAGAAACCGCTATTGATCACGGCTTATCAGAAAAAGAATTTGATGAAATACAATCTATTTTGGGAAGAGTACCTAATTATGTAGAATTAGGTGTTTTTTCAGTAATGTGGAGCGAACATTGTTCCTATAAGAGCTCCATTAAAATGATAAAAACCCTTCCCCGGTCCGGAGGTCGTCTTCTGGTAGAAGCTGGAGAGGAAAATGCCGGACTCATCGATATTGGTGATGACCTGGCAGTGGCATTTAAAATAGAATCTCATAATCATCCGTCAGCAGTGGAACCCTATCAGGGTGCAGCCACGGGAGTGGGTGGCATCATGAGGGATATCTTTACTATGGGTGCAAGACCGGTTATTTCGATGAACTCTCTGCGTTTCGGTAGTTTGGATGAGCCGAGAAATCGTTTCCTGCTGGAACATGTGGTGGAAGGAATTGCCGATTATAGTAATTGTCTGGGAATCCCGACTTTAGGCGGAGAAGTGGTCATCGAGGATAGCTATTCAGGTAATCCTCTGATTAATGCATTTAGTCTTGGTCTGGTAAAAAAAGGGAAGACTGCCAGTGCAATTGCCAAGGGTGAGGGCAATCCAGTATTTATAGTTGGAGCCAAAACCGGACGGGATGGAATTCATGGTGCCACTTTTGCTTCTGTTGAACTCACTGATGAATCAGAATCTAGAAAATCCAATGTTCAGGTAGGCGATCCATTCCTGGAGAAATTATTATTGGAGGCATCACTGGAATTATGCAGTAAAAGCTGGTTGGTCGGTATGCAGGATATGGGAGCGGCAGGAATCACCTGTTCGTCATCTGAGATGGCGGCAAAAGGCAATGTTGGCATAACCATTAATATTGATAAGGTTCCCCTTCGTGAACCAGGTATGAATGCCTATGAAACATTATTATCCGAATCTCAGGAACGTATGTTGGTGGTGATAGAAAAAAAATTCGAAAAAGAGCTAAAAATTATATTCGATAAATGGGATTTAAACTGTACCAAAATTGGAGTCGTAAATTCTTCAGGCCGATTGGAAGTTTTTGAAAAACGTAGGAAAGTTGTTGATATTCCTGCTGAATCACTCGTTCTTGGAGGTGGTGCTCCTGAATATGAATTGCCGGCAAAAGAGCCTGAATATATATCTACTGCAAATACTTTTAGCATTGATAATCTTGCTGAACCCGCTGATTACAATAAAGTCTTACTCACCCTACTTGCCAGCCCCAATATTTCAAGTAAAAAATGGGTTTACCAGCAATATGATTCTACCGTACGCTCAAACACCGTGATCGGACCCGGGAGCGATGCTGGAGTCATTCGAATAAAGGGTACAAAAAAGGCCCTGGCGGTGAGTACAGATTGTAATGGGAAATATGTTTATCTAAACCCAAGATTGGGAGGAGAAATAGCTGTAGCAGAGGCGGCAAGAAATGTTGTCTGCACTGGTGCTGAACCCATTGCAATCACAAATTGTTTGAATTTTGGCAACCCAAATGATCCCGAAATATACTGGCAATTTAAAGAAGCTGTCACGGGTATCGGTAAAGTATGCCGCACATTAAATACACCCGTCACTGGAGGTAACGTAAGTTTTTATAATGAAAGTAGCCTTGGTGCTGTATATCCTTCACCTGTTATCGGTATGGTTGGCCTGATTGAAGATACAAAGCATATCACAACAATGAGCTTTAAAACGCCAAATGATTTTATCATTGTTTTAGGTGGATTGAATGGGAAACTTGGCGGATCTGAATATTTAAAAACTATTCATGGAAGAATTGAAGGTCCCATTGCTCCATTAAATATCGAGTTTGAAATGCGCGTACAGGAAGTATGCCTTGAAGCGATCAAAAAGGGAATTGTTAATTCTGCACACGATATTTCTGATGGCGGATTGTTAGTAAATATCGCTGAATCCATAATTGCAGCTGAACCAGGTATCGGCGCAAAAATCGATTGTGAAAGGCGCCTGCGAACAGATGAATTACTTTTCGGCGAATGTCAGAGTGCCATTATCATTACTATACCTGAAAACAATTTAATTGACCTTATCATGATTAGCCAGGAATTAGATATTCCAACTCAAACTATTGGACGTGTCACTGACAACAACCTGTTAACCGTAAATCAAAATATAAGCGTTGAAAGACCAAAGTTGGAATCAGCATACAATTTGTCATTTGAAAATATTATGAAAGGATAATATGTCAAGAGGAAGAATATTTTTTCAGGGGTCGCCTGATCCCACGATAGGGGTTGAAGTTGAACTATTCATTTTGAACAAGGATACTTTAGATCTACACCCTGGAGCGCAAACGATTATACAGGAATTTGATGGAGATATCCATGTGAAAGAGGAACTCCTTGAATCTATTGTTGAGGTAAATACTGGCATATGTGATAATATTTCTGAAGTAAGAGAGGATCTTCGCGGCAGAATAAAAAAAGTGATTGAAATAGCAAATAATCACGATTGGAAGATATTAAGCATGGGGATGCATCCAAGGGCAAAATGGATGGATCAGAAAGTTACTGATAAGGATCGATATCTCCAGCTGGTTGAAAAGATTCAGTGGCCGGCGAGGAGATTGCTTATCACCGGTGTACATGTTCACATTGGCGTCGAATCCGGTGAAAAGGCGATTGCCATTACAAACGGTCTTACCAGGTATATACCGCATATGATCGGTATGTCTGCCAATACACCTTTTGAATATGGCGCTCTCACAGGTTTGGCGTCAACACGGACAAAACTTTTTGAAGCTATGCCAACTACCGGTTTGCCACCGGAATTACTAAATTATTCAACTTTTCAGAAATATATGCGCACGCTTATTAAAGCAAAATCAATAAATTCAATTCGTGAGGTATGGTGGGATATAAGACCTCATCCCGGATTCGGTACTGTGGAAATAAGAACTTATGACTGTGTATCCACTCTTGACGAAATAGTAAATCTGGCAGCCTATACCCAGGCACTGGTAGTTGGACTATCGAATCATTATGACAATGGAACACAGCTCCCATTGATGGATCGCTGGATAATAAAGGATAATAAATGGCGGGCAACAAGATACGGAATCGATGCTGATTATATTGTCGATGCCTCCGGAAATCAGCAATCATTAAAGTCAGCTGTTCTTGAAAGTATTGACAAATTAATTCCTATTGCATCGGGTTTAGGTTCAGAACAAGAATTGCAGACCCTTGGTGACATGGTTGATAAAAATTCCATTTCATATCAAAGACAAATCCGACTATATGAAAAATATAATGATTTAAATATGATTATTCAAGATTCAATAGACCAGCTGGAAGGCTCATTATAAATTGCATATTAAGAAATGGCTTGATAGCCGATATAATGATCTAATCACAATAAGAAGACATTTACATCAGTACCCCGAGACTGGGTTTAATGAATTCGAAACGAGTAAATATCTAAAGAATATTTTATCTGATGCCGGATATTCAATCGTATCCAACAGTGATATGCGTACCGGGTTTTATTGCGATTATGGAACTGGCAGTGGACCTGTAATTTGTATTCGTTCTGATATTGATGCCCTGGCCATGGATGATGATAAAACAGTTGATTATCATTCACATAACAAAGGCGTGATGCATGGATGCGGTCATGATGTTCATATGACAGTTGCAATGGGTATCTCACTATGGATCATAGAAAACCAAACGGAAATATCAGGAAAAATCAGATTTCTTTTCCAACCTGCCGAGGAACAATTGCCAGGCGGCTCTCTGGATATGATCAAGGGTGGAGCTATTGACAATGTTGATAATATCGTTGGATATCATGTATTACCAAAAATGGATGCAGGTAAAATTGGTATCCGTTATGGTGCCATGGCGGCGACTGTAGAAATTATCGAAATTACGCTCACCGGTGACGGCGGCCATACCAGCAGACCCCATCAAACGGCTAATCTTGTACTCGCACAGGCACATCTCATCATGGAATTAAATGAAACCCTGTCAAATAATATCGACCATCGGACTCCAGTTGTACTGGCATTTGGATCTATTGCAGGTGGTGATGCAATTAATGTTATACCGGGTAAAATAAATCTGAGAGGTACCATCAGGTATCTTGATCCTGGAATTCGTCAAACAATACATGATCTGATAAAGGGAGCTATAGACAGGGTGGAGAAATCAAGTGGTGCCAGAATAACCTATTCCATCCCGGGAAGAGGACCTGGTATCGTTAATGATGATAAAACAGCCGAATTGGTTATTCGTAGCGCTGGAGAGACACTCGGCAGTGATAATGTAGAAATCCTCAAGCAATCCAGTATGGGAGGTGAGGATTTTGGTAATTACCTTGAAAAAGTCCCAGGTGCTTATTTCAGACTTGGTTGCTCCAATGGAATTTGCAAAGATGTACATACAGTTAATTTTGACGTAAATGAGATATGTATTCCAGCTGCGATTGAGGTGCTGAATCAGGTTATCACAAATTATTTTCTTGAGGATACAAAACCCCTTTAAGAAAATATCATTGGTTATTAGATAGTAATTGGGCCCTTTTTACGAGCTGATACCCTTTTTAGAGATTGTACTTCAGAGAAAAATTCACCTGTCCAGAAATATAAAAAATCCAGAACTGAATGATAATTTAATATGGGGCCAATAATCATGGTGTTTTGGATTGCCTCATCTTTGTTCATAACCTTTTTAACAGAGATAATCCGATATAATAAACCGTAATAGATATCACCATTTTTATTATAATCTTCACTTTTAATACTAAAAATAGGTGTTTCACCGAGTATAATATTATTCATATCATATTCTGAAAGTGCCCTTATACCTATAGGTAATAAAAAGTAGGCAATCAGCAATAATGTTAATATCCGCGATATTCTGAAAAATTTCATCAAAGCCAAATTCCAAATATTTTATACAAACTATAACTCAATAGGGAATCCAATGTATAGGGATAAATAGTAATATCCATAGATGGAAGGTATTATATATTCATCATTATTGAAAAGCAGGTAATATTTACAGAATGTAAGCAATTATCTAATATTTATATTTTACAATCATAATAAAAGAGTATAACTTATACCGACTGGTCGGTCTTTATTATGGCAGAAAACAAACCAAAAAATATACGAACACAAGAAATCATGGATGCCGCTATGCAGGTATTCGTCAAAAAAGGTTTTACAGATACCAGTATGAGTGATATCATGAACCAAACTGGTTTGAGCAAAGGCGCTATTTACCACCATTATCAAAATAAAAAAGATCTTTTTCTATCCCTTATCGATCATTGGCAAAATACTCACTTCCCAGATTTTCATCAATATGATGACAAGAGTTTATCATCCTCACAAATATTTCAAAAGTTTTCAAATGAAGTCTCTGAAAAATTTCGAGAAAATCCTGCCGTATTTTTAGCTGAGTTGGAATTTTGGTCGATGGCAAACCGGGATGAAGAAGTCCGTATAAAAGTTAAAAAGTTGTATGGCGACATTCTCAATCTTTTTGAAAATATTATCAAACGGGGGATAGACTCCGGCGAATTTAAGCAGCTGGACCCAAAAGTTTCGGCCCTGTCAATCATGACAGCAATACAAGGGATAATTTGGTTTACTCTGTTTGAGTCAAATTCCTTTAAAGGTGAAAAGTATCTAAAATATGTTATGGATTTCATTATCCATGGATTTCTAAAAAAATAAAAATATAGTCTCTCAATTAAAGAGGATTCAAAGTTTATGAATAAACCACAATTATTGCCAACTCAGAAAATTAATTATTCCAACCTGAAAGGAAGAGGTGGGAAATTTTTGGTCTCGCCTGTAGATGAGGGGAATTGTTATTCCAGAGATATGTTTTCTGAAGAAAATAAAATGTTTCTTGACGCGGTAAAAGAATTTGCCGAAAAACAGATCCTGCCGATAAATTCAGACTTAAATGTCCTCAACGAAAAGCTTAACCGTGATTTATTCCTTGAAATGGGTGAACTGGGAATTCTTAATGCTGATTTCCCTGAAGCTTATGGCGGTATGAGCATGGACAAAGTTACCAGCATTATCATTGCAGAAGGATTAATGGTTGGATTGAATGCTTCATTCATGGTCACTTTTGCTGATCATACGGGAATTGGTTCACTCCCAATTGTATGGTATGGGTCCAAGGCTCAAAAGGAAAAGTATCTTCCAAAATTAGCCTCTGGAGAATGGATGGCCTCATTTGCCCTAACAGAACCGGGAGCTGGCTCTGATGCATTAGCTGGTTCAACTCAGGCAGTACTCAATGAAGCTGGTACCCACTATATTCTTAACGGAACAAAAATATTCGTAACAAACGGTAGCTGGGCCGATACCTGTGTAACCTTTGCCTGGGTGGATGGCAAAAAGTTTACATCATTTATCTTAGATAAAGATTGTGAAGGGTGGGTGGTTGGTGCCGAAGAAAAGAAAATTGGCATAAAAGGATCATCTACTGTAACCTACTTTTTTGAAAATTGCCAGGTCCCTGTTGAAAATGTTCTTGGTCGCGTTGGAAATGGCTCAGCAGTTGCCTTTAATGTACTTTACGTGGGCAGGTACAAATTAGGCGGAATAACAATGGGGGGGGCAAAAGGCGCTTTAGAACTTGCCTATGAGTATGCTGAAGATAGAAAGCAATTTGATGTTCCAATTAGATCATTTGGTATGATTCAGAAAAAAATGGTAAATCTTGTTGTTAGAGCATGGGAGGCAGATGCGGTTACCTATATGACTGCAGGGTCAATAGATGATGGATTAACTCATATGGATCCCAATGACGAAAAATACTACGAAATTGTCCAAAAGGTAATTGAAGATCATGGAATTGAAACATCTATTTGCAAAATTGTTGGATCGGATGCCTCCTCAGCCAATGTCGATGATGCACTGCAAATATTTGGTGGCAATGGTTTTATTGAAGAGTTTCCGATTGCAGTCATGTATAAAGATGATCGCATTAATCGAATATTCGAAGGCACAAATGAGATAAACCGACTCATCATCGGTGGGACCATCCTAAAAAAAGCTGTTCTGGAAGAACTTCCAATCAGGGAAATGATTTCAAACCGAAGTAGAAATTGGATTCCTGATCGTCAGTATAATGAAGATGAAAGATTGAATTATCTGGCCCAATTAATTGAGTTCTCCAGGTCACTTTTCTTCTTCACATTGAATGAATCTATTAATTATTATGGTCAGGATCTCAAAAATGAGCAATGGATTCTTGAACCCATTGCTGATATGCTTATCTCTCTGGCAATTATGGATTCAGGATTTAAAAGAAACAAAAATATAAAAGAAAATAGCAGTTTGAAATCTGCCATGATGCCAGTTATCGATCTGGTTATACATAACAGGCTGGAGAACATGCTCAATGATGGCGGAAATATTCTTGCTCATTTAGATTGTTGTGATAATCATGAGAGAAAAAATGAATTAACAGTCCAAAAACAAAAGTTGCAAATAAAATTCTCGCGAATATCAACAATGAAATTAATCATGAAAGATATTGATAAAAACAAAAAATACTACCTGGATTAAATCATTCCTTTTTGGAATATAATCTTATTAATTATTAAGGATTTTAAAAATGAAAGAATATACTGTAATTGTCGATGGACTTAGAAGTCCAATAGGAATAAAATCAGGGAAAATGCTTGGAATTCGGCCTGATGATTTGGCAGCTGATATTATTGGAGCAATGATGGTGAGGAATCCATCAGTCCCCAAAGAATTGATTGAAGACGTAGTGATTGGTTGTGCATTCCCTGAGGGTTCTCAGGGAATGCTTGTTGCCCGTGGGATATCTATTCTTGCAGATCTACCTGTAGAAGCCGGGGCAAAGGTTGTAAACCGGTTCTGCGGGTCTTCGATGGATGCCGTTCACCAGGTATCCCAAGCGATTGATACAGGTGATATCGAAACCGGGATAGCAGGTGGTGTGGAAGATATGTTTGGTGTCCCTATGGGAGGTTTCAATCCGAGCTTTCATCCAGTGTTATACGAAGAGGAATATTATATGGGTATGGGTGAAACGGCAGAAAACCTTGCCGCTGACCTGGAAATTTCCCGAGAGGATCAGGAAGAATTCTCAATAGACTCTCACAAAAAAGCCTTATCCGCAATTGAAAATGGCAGATTTGATAATGAACTCCATAAAATTGAATTCAACGATGAGGTCATTAGGCACGATGAGGGACCACGTGAACCGAATATAGAAAAAATCAAATCCCTTTCACCAGCATTTGATGATAACGGTTCAATCACTGCCGCAACTGCAAGTCCTGTTTCAATTGGCGCTGCTGCATTATTACTAATGGGTAGTAACAAAGCGGAATCATTAGGTATAAAGCCTGAATTTAAAATTTTATCGCGGGCAGTAGCCGGGGTAGACTGGAAGCGAATGGGGGCGGGACCTCTTCCTGCAACAGAAAAAGCATTGGCAAAAGCCGGCTTATCCATGGCAGATATCGATGTTATTGAATTGAATGAAGCATTTGCAGCCCAGTCATTATATGTCATTCGAAAAGGCGGTTGGGATATGAGTAAAATAAATTTGAATGGCGGTGCCATCGCCCTTGGTCATCCTCTCGGTTGCTCCGGTGCCAGAATCCTCGTAACATTAATGAATGTCATGAGACAGAAAGAAGCCAAAATTGGATTGGCCACCATGTGTATTGGTACTGGACAAGGGATTGCAACTATAATTGAGCGCTTATCCTGATTAAAATAGAATTCTATCTAGCTAACACCATTTTTATAGGAATAATTATATGAAAACAATTCAAAAGATTGCTGTGCTGGGCACAGGGGTCATGGGCGGTCAGATTGCGGCTCATTTGAGCAATGCCGGTTATAAGGTTTATGCGTATGACATGACCCAGGAAGTAGCAGAGAAAGGAATTGAATTCACCAGGAAAATAAAACCAAACGCATTTTATAATCCTAAATCTGCTGAACTAATCACACCAATGAATTATGATACGCATCTAAAAAATATAGCGGATTGTGATTGGGTTCTCGAAGCAATAACAGAGAGAATAGATTGGAAATTGGCTTTGTATGAAAGGGTAATACCCTATTTAAAAGATGATGCCATACTTACCTCAAATACATCTGGTATTTCCACTGAAGAGTTAGCTGAGAAACTACCTGATGATCTCAAAAAGAGATTTTTCATCACGCACTTCTTTAATCCGCCAAGATACATGAAACTGGTAGAGATTATTCCCAATACCAAAACTGACAAAAGTTATGTCGATATGTTGATTCCAGTTCTTGAAGATTCTCTGGGCAAAGGTGTTGTGCATGCAAGTGATACGCCAAATTTTATTGCAAACCGCATCGGTGTTTATGGTATGATGGTGACCCTCCGAGAAGCTAAAAAGAGAAATCTCAGTGTTGAAGATGTTGATGGTCTGACAGGATCTTTAATTGGACACCCCAAAAGTGCAACTTTTCGTACTGCAGATGTTGTCGGTCTTGATACTTTGGCATTTGTAGCCAAAAATGCCTTTGATAAATGTGTTGATGATGCAGAACGAGAGATTTTTGATATTCCAAATTATCTAAAAACTATATTGGATAATGGCTGGCTGGGGCAAAAATCCGGACAAGGATTTTACAAAAAGATCAGTAAGGGAAATATCCATTCTCTTGACTTGAATACCCTTGAATACAGTCCACAGGAAAAGAAGCGCTTTACCGGTGTTCGGCTTGCCCGGCAAAACATCAATTCGAAAATGAAGATTAAAACCCTTGCCTGGTCAAAAGATATTGCTGGTGAATTCACTTGGGAGGTTTTTGCAAAAACCCTTCTATACAGCGCCAACCTGAATGGTGTGATCAGCAATGATTTGGTCAATATCGATAGAGCAATGCGATGGGGTTTCGGCTGGGAGCTTGGTCCGTTCGAGATCTGGGATGCAATTGGTGTTAGTAATTCTATAGAACGCATGAAAAGTGAAGGTCGCAACATACCAGGCTGGATTGAAGGAATGTTGAAAAATGGTCACACATCCTTTTATAGATACTCTGATGGTGCCTTACAGTATTATGATAAGGAATCAGAAAAATATCAATTGGTTTCAACTCATAAAAAAGAAATTTCTTTCAAATCCAAAAAAGCAAATAAGCAAGTTATAAAGAAAAATTGGTCTGCTTCAATTGTTGATCTTGGTGAGGGAATTGCCGGAGTGGAATTCCATTCCGTGTTAAAACCTGAACTAAATCCCATTGACGGATCCGTCATTGAAACACTCCAGTATGCCAATCATTGGGTTCAATCAAATGGATATAAGGGTTTGGTGATATCCGGTGATGCAGTTCATTTTTCGGCTGGCGCCAATCTGAATCTAATTCTCAATGCATCCATGAGAAAAGACTGGGACAGTATTGATGAAATGACGGCGTCAATGCAACAGGTATTGCAGGGATTAAAATATTCGTCATTTCCAGTTGTAGCAGCCCCTTTCGGCATGACTTTGGGCGGGGGATTCGAAATTATTGGAGCTTCAAATAGAATAGTAGCATCTGCTGAGCTGTATTGTGGTTTAGTGGAGGTGGGTGTAGGGCTAATCCCCGGTTCTGGTGGCAATCTGCGCATGTTATCAAATATTAGCAAAAGGATAAAATCGCCTATGCCCGGGGCTTTTCCTGTTGTACAAAAAGTTTTTGAAACGGTAGGTTTTGCTAAAATCTCTTCATCTGCAAAAGAAGCTATGGCTTTAGGATATCTCCAAAAAGACGATAAAATTATACTCAACAGAAATCATCTCCTGTGGGAGGCTCGTCAAACTGCCATCGATTTATCAAAAGATTTTGTCAGTCCAAAGGAGGAAACATTCAAATTACCTGGCGTAAGTGGCCGACTTGTTGTTGAAAGCAGTATAAAAGGATTTCTTAAATCAGGAAAAATCAGTGAACATGATGCCCTTATTGCCAAAAAGCTGGCTTTCGTTCTAACAGGTGGAAAAAAGGGTGGTCCATTCACACCAGTATCAGAACAATATCTTCTCGATATTGAACGGGAAGCTTTTATTAGCTTATGCGGAGAAAAAAAGACATTGGAAAGAATTCAGTTTATGTTGACAAAAGGCAAACCTCTAAGGAATTAACAATACATGCAACGAATACATTGTTGCCAATGAATTTCTCGGAGGATTATTTAAACAGTCAAGAGCCTGATTGGTAATTACTTTATTTAACGTTAAAACTTTTCGTATCGGTAAGTCGAAATTATTTAGAACGATTTATTCAAAATATATTCCATGATGACCTATTCTACTAATAAATTTTCCATCTATTAGAAGACAAATAAGTTTGCAAAACCAATACAAAATTCTGAAAGGGCATCTCTGTGAGAATTTTTATTTTATTACTGTTATTTTCAATCTTTGTGACTGATCCAGTCATTGCTGAAGAAACATCTAATGGCATCCATATTACCAGTATAGGTAATTTAAATCTAACACAGACGCAAATGGATAATTGGCAGCAGGGAGGTGAGAATACTTTTGCCTGGCAGGCTGGGATATTAACTGATATCACACGTGAAACTGACAGATATAATTTGAAACACAGTATCAAATTGGCCTATGGCATGTCAAGTATTGGGGATATTGAAGCGCGGAAATCAATTGATGAGTTAAGATTATCTTCTGTATTAACCTTTAAATCAGTGAAATGGGCAAATCCCTATATTTCTATTATTGGAGAAACACAATTCTCTAATGGATACGAATATACCGATAATGAAAAATTGTCAGTCTCCGGATTTTTTGATCCCGGTTATTTTACCGAAAGTGTAGGTATCAGTTATGTATTTCCATTTGGCCTATCAACAAGATTGGGACTGGCATTAAAACAAACAATTGCCGATAAATATCCAATCACATATACCGATGACCCTGAAACATCCAAAATAGAGAAAGTAAAATACGAAAAGGGGCTGGAAATTGTCGGAGATTATAAAAAAACTTTCAATGAGTCAGTAAATCTTGTTTCCAGATGTGAGCTGTTTTCTGATCTTGAGAGTTTTAATAAAATTGATACTAAATGGGAAACAGATTTGACTTCCCAATTAACTGAACATTTCAATGTCAATTTTAACTTGCGTTTATTCTACGATTCTGATATATCCTCAAAGCGACAAATTCGCCAATTCTTTTCTTTAGGTGTGAATTATACGTTTCTATAAACAGATATAAGCAATCAATGGTTTTTTATTTTATTAACAATTTCTCATACTATATTAATTATCAATAATTGGTCCATATCTGAAGGAATATTTCTTTGATAATATGAAGAGTTAAATCTATTAAATAGATTAATTGATTTTGTCTGCATAATGAAATATCCTTATTATTAACTCTGTTTAGAGTTACTATTAATATTAATCACAACCCATGGAATCAAATTTAATACAACAGTTGAATTCGTTTGGATTTACGCAAAATGAATCCAAAGCCTATATCACATTAATAAAGCAATTTCCTGCTACCGGATATGAAATTAGCCAAAGGTCTGGTGTCCCAAGAAGCGCGATCTATGACATAATGCATCGTCTTGAGTTGAATGGTATTGTTAGTCCCGAAGGCGGAAAACCAGTTCGTTACAATCCAATTCCACCAGATCAGCTTGCCATAAAATTATCCAGTCAATTCGAACATAATATCCACGAACTGAGAACCCTTTTCGAAGAGTATAATACAAACTCCATACAGGAAAATACCTGGAATATCAAAGGCTACCAGGCAATGATTGATCAGGCTCGGTCGCTCATCGACAATTCGAAGGAATCAATTTTATGTTCAATTTGGAATCGCGAATATCATGAAATAGAATCTCAACTAAAAAAAGCGGTTGGTAGAGGTATTAAAACAGTTTGTTTTTCTTTTACAAAAATTGATAATCCAGTTTCCACCTTATTTAGTTATGGACTAAGCGAAGATGATCTCAGGGAAATCTGGCATCGGCAAATTGTTATGATAGTTGACAAAAGGATTATCCTGTTGGGGAGTGCTGAAAAATCTCTCGAAAATCGATCTATTTGGACGAACAATCCTGCTTTGAGGAATATTGCTTTAAACTACATTATCCTAGATATGACTTTATATTCTCAACGCCAAAAAGTAGATATTGAACCCTATCCCAGTTATTTCATGGCAGAAGAATCAAAAGGTCTGGAAGATTTGTTGGAGAAATCCGAAAAAGAATAAGGAACCATTCCCGAATAAAGGACTGCTGTTGTAATTACAATTAATAATAATGGACATTTACCATGAAAATTAGAGGTTATCTTGTTTTAATTATGATCTTATCTGTGCTTTTTTCTGAATCATCAACTCTGCCAAACGGTGTAAATATAATAGATGGTGAAACAACATTTTCATTAAGGGCCCCCGGTTCATACAGGGTTGAAATGGTCCTATTTGAAAGTTATTTGGATGATGACGGCAAACCATTTGAAATGATCCGTGATGGGAACGGGAATTTCTCCTTGAAAATATCTGAAGACCTCACTGGCAGGTATTATGGATATCGACTTTTTAACTATGATAAAAATACCCAAAGTTTCCCGGAGAGTGTAATCATCGCCGATCCGTATTCACTGGCAGTTGCAACCCAGAATATTTATAATCCCGTTGCAAAATCACTTATTGTCTCAGAAGAATTTGATTGGGGCGATGATACATGGGTAAATTATCATCCGAGAGATATGATTATCTATGAAACACACCTAAAGGATATATCTGCTCACCCTGCATCCGGATCCTCATCTCCAGGCACCTATTTAGGATTCCTCGACACCAATCAAAAGGGCGGCATAAATCATTTATTGGATATGGGGTATAATGCTGTTGAATTTCTTCCTCTTTTTGATTTTGGAAATGTAGAATTGCCATTTAAAGACTCAACGACTTTCATCATGAATACTTGGAATCCCTATGAACGTAATCATTGGGGTTACATGACGACTCACTTTTTTGCCCCTGAATCACAATTTTCTTCCAATGGAACCACCGAATCAGGCGAGTGGAATGGTGTTGGTGGGGCGCAGGTGAATGAATTCAAAACAATGGTCAAAAAGCTTCATGATTCCGGGATTTCAGTCATACTCGATGTTGTATATAATCATGTATCTCAATATGACCATCAGCCTCTGAAGCAAATCGAGAAAAATAAATATTTTCGTACAAATGAAAATGGTGATTATACCAGTGTCAGCGGTTGTGGAAACGACTTGAAAACTGAAGATGAAGATATGCGGATGTTTATTCTAAACAGCGTTAAGTATTGGATGACAGAATATCATATCGATGGATTCAGGTTTGATCTGGCTTTGTTAATTGATTGGCAAACTCTTGAAATGATCCGGGATGAAGCCCGCAAAATTAATCCTAATGTGTTTATCACCGGCGAGCCGTGGGGTGGCGGTTATGATCCAAATCGTTTTTCTGACCGGGATTGGTCAAGTTGGAATGATCAATTTCGAAACGGCGTAAAAGGTCAAAACCCTCTTGATGGCCTTGGATTCATTTTTGGTGAATGGCAGGGTGAATTGTACCGGGATCCATTTTTGAGATTTATTCAAGGTTCACCGAGAGAGAATGGTGGACAGTATGCATCTGTAAACCATTCTGTTAATTATCTCGAGTCACATGATAACTACACATTGGGCGATTTCATCAGAATTGGACTTCATAAGAATAGCAGTGATGATGTCATCGTCGATATTAACAAACATGCCTTGATAACACCTGAAGAATTAAAGATTCATAAACTGGCAGCACTTATGCTCTTAACATCCCAGGGAACAGTGATGATGGCTCAGGGCCAGGAGTGGGGAAGAAGCAAGGTCATTGCATCCACAAATGTGCCTGATCCTAATATTGGAAAAATGGATCACAATAGTTATGAAAAGGATAATGAAACCAATTGGCTCAACTGGAATCACAAAGAAATGAATTCGTTGTTGGTGGATTATTATCGTGACCTTATAAAATTGCGTAAAAAATATCCTGCCCTTAGACAGGCTAAATTGGATGACATTGAATTTGACCTGCCAAAGAACAAACATAGTTTTGGATATTTTATTCACCCCGATGGTGAAGATGCCCTTTTTGTATGTGTAAATGGTGATCGTGTTAAGAATGCTAAATTCATTGTTCCAGAGGGTAATTGGTGGATATTGTTTGCCCCAGATTCTCCCGAATTAAAAAAGTCTTTTCAGGGAAATGACAGGTTCGAGTTGACACCATCCACTGGAATCATCCTTATAAGGAACGAATCGTGAACCCCAAAATATTGGCTGCAGTATTTTTTAATATTGGGGCATTCCTTATCGGTGGCTCAATGGAAATAATTCCATCCATTCCCGTAGAATTTGGTAAAACAACCGGTCTTGATCTTGGCAATTATCGGAAAACAGGACTTGATGTAATTTCTCTTGGTGAGATAGTCCCGGATGATTTTGCATTCGAAGTCTCAATTGATAGTTTATATGTTACTCCATCTTCAAGCGCTAAAGGATATTCCGCATTAACTATGTATAACGGGACTGACGCATTCACAGTTATGTTAAAAGTAAAACCAACTTTTCTGGTTGAATTTAATTATCCTGCTAAACCTGATATCAAAAAAGTATTTGTGATGGGTAATTTTAATGACTGGGATAGAACATCATTACCCCTTGAAATAGATGATGATAACAATTGGCATTTAAAGTATTACATGAAACCAGGAAACTATGAATACAAATTTGTCAGAGATAGTATCGAACTTCTGGATCCTGCAAACCAGGATTCATTACCCAATGGCCTGGGTGGGTTTAATAATATCTTGAAAATAGGAAATAACGATCATAATAAACCGGCGATGTTTATAAAAAATGAACAAATTGTAAATCAAGATTCTATCTATCTGAGTTTTGATTATTATCATGCTGACGAGTATGAATCGATAGAATCGCATCAAATATGGATCCTATTTAACAATAATATTGTACCGGAGGAATATTATCATTTTGATGGATCTGTCCTGTTATTCTCATCGTTGCTACAAAATTATGATGGACTCCTGAGAATTATGGCTGTTACGAACTCTGGTGAAATTATACGGGAAAATCACACACTAATACGCAATGGTCTGCCAATTATGATTGCAAATAATCCAGGAGACTGGCATTTCTCTGTTTTATATTCTCTAATAGTCGATCGATTTTATGATGGAGATCCATCCAATAATGATCCGGTAGATGATTCTGAAGTTCATCATCTTGCAAACTTCAAGGGCGGTGATATCCCCGGTGTTTATAAAAAACTTGATGAGGGATATTTTTCATCACTCGGTATTAATGCTATATGGATATCACCCATCATTCAAAATCCATCAGAAGCATATAAAGAATATATTGAACCAAAGCGGAAGTTTACAGGCTATCATGGATACTGGCCGGTGAATCCTCGAGCTGTTGACCCCCATTTTACTACCGAATCACAGCTGAAGAATTTTGTCAATGCCGCACATAAGCATGATATGAAGGTTCTTTTGGATTTTGTAAGTAATCATACACATGAAGAGCATCAATATTTCAAAAAGCACCATGATTGGTATGGAAAAATACAATTGGATGATGGGACTTTGAACCTAAGAAACTGGTCAGGTGAAACCATGCTCACCACCTGGTTTGATACTTTTCTCCCATCTTATGATTTCATGAGCAGCGACGATGCTGTTGACCAGGTTACTTCAGATGCAGTCTGGTGGTTGACCGAATATGGTTTTGATGGATTTCGACAGGATGCCACTAAACATGTACCGCATAAATTCTGGAAAACCCTCACGTCAAAAATGAAGTATTCCATACCTGATCGCGAATTGTACCAAATAGGTGAATCGTTTGGAAGTGATGAACTAATCAGTTCTTTTGTCAACCCCGGTGAGTTGAATTCTCAGTTCAACTTCTCACTATATTTCCCAGCCAGATGGCAATTTTCAGATAATCCTGATTTTCTAAGTTTAAATAAAATTGTATCTGCTAACCTTGACCACTTCCAGCCTGTTAATCTTATGGGGACAATTACCAGTAGTCACGATCAAGTACGTTTCATGGGATTCGCTGATGGACAATTGGCTTTTGATGAAAATGGTACTGAAAGGGCATTCTCAAGTCCGCCGCTTATTGTGGAGCATGAATCCAGTTATAACAAATTATTTATGTTCACTGCCTGGAATATGAGCCTGCCGGGTGTCCCTGTTTTATATTACGGGGAGGAGATCGGTCAAATTGGTGCCAATGATCCCGATAACCGTCGGATGATGCGCTTTGATAATGAATTGACACAAAGAGAACGCGCCTTTAAAAGACAGATGAGCCAGATGATAAAACTGAGACGATCCTATGAAGCTCTTTCCATTGGGGATCATCAGGTAATATATGAAGATCTAAATTCAACTGTATGGCTGAAATCATATTTTAACCAGCGACTCATCATATTATTCAATAATTCTGACTCTACCCAAATACTCACCTTCCATATAGAAAGTGAGTATTCTAAACTTAATTCTTTGATCGATAGATCATTCTATAAATTGATAAACGGAACTGCCGAAATTAAAATAGAAGCCTATGAAACAAAAATGTATCTATTGGAGAAACCGCGTCGATGACATCAACTAATCATTATATCGTTGGTGCCGATATAGGCGGCACTACTTTTACATCTGCTATATTTGATTCAAATCTCAAATGTTTAGATACTTCTGAAAAAGAAAATGTAGAAAATCATCAAGCTAGTGAAGATTTACTCAAGGCCTTATGTAACCAGATTAGGCAATTGGCAAAATCAAATGATATAGACATGAATGAAATTGGCGGTATTGGAATTTCCTGCCCTGGGCCTCTGGATGCTTCCCGGGGACTAATTTTGGATACACCCAATCTCACCCAGTTTGCCAACTTTCCGCTAGTTGAAAATATTGAAAAATATCTAAACATTCCTGTTTTTATCGATAATGATGCCAACCTCTTTTCTCTTGGTGAATGGACCTACAATTATACACCAGATTTAAAAGTTTTGATCAGTGTCACCCTGGGGACTGGTTTGGGATTTGGCATCGTCATAAATGGCGAGATATTCCATGGTTCACATGGTATGGCTGCCGAATATGGAATCTCTCCCAATGGAGAATCAACATGGGAAAATGGTCTTGCCATCAGGGGGTTATATCAGCTTTCACAGAAATATTATCAGGTGATTCATTCTCCTGAAATTATCTATAATCTTGCTGCCGATGGTGATGTAAATGCGTTAAAGATCTGGTCAATTTACGGAAAAAGATTGGGGAAATTTCTTTCACAATCAGTGAATATGCTTGATCCTGACATAATTACTATTGGCGGTGGAATCTCCCATGCATTTCCCTTTTTTAAAGGATCATTGATGAATGAAATATCCATACATTCACCAGCTTATAATCATTATGATATAGATATAATCGAAAGTAAACAAAAGGAACATTCTGCCATGCTTGGTGCCGTAAAATTAGTAAAAAGTCGTTGGTAACTCACAGTAGAGTTACTAAATTAAAATACACTTTTGACACAACAATAAACTAAATACAAATTATGAATATCATTAAAAGGTTTTGTGCTATAATAATTGCAATTAACTTTCTGTTTCCTCAGACTGTCGAAAAGATCGACCCGAATGCACCTGTTTTCCCAGATTGGACAACCGATGCTGTCTGGTATCAGATATTCCCGGAAAGATTCCGGAATGGGGATACCCAAAATGATCCTGATATCCAAAGTCTCGCCGGTACCTGGCCATATGATCTTCAACTAAAATGGGATATTACTCCATGGACCGATGATTGGTACAAACCTCAGCCATGGGAGGAGTCAAATAAAAGGGGATTTTATTACAATGCTCAACTGCGCCGTTATGGCGGTGACATCCTCGGAATTATAGAGAAATTAGATTATCTGAAAGTATTGGGTATCAACGCTATCTATCTTAATCCTGTATTTGAATCGCCATCTTCTCACAAATACGGCGCAGTGTATTACCATCATATCGATAATAATTTTGGACCCAGCCCTGATGGAGACGCAATGATCTGGGCATCAGAGGATCCAGCAGATCCATCTACCTGGAAATTTACCTCGGCAGATAGATTATTTATTGCTCTTATAGAGGAGGTTCATGCCAGAGGTATGCATATAATAATCGACGGCGTATTTAATCATGTGGGGATACCATTCTGGGCATTGGAAGATGTAAAGAAGAATGGGAAAAACAGCAAGTATGCTGATTGGTTTACGATAACCAGCTGGGATGACCCTGATACTCCTCAAGATGAATTTGATTATGAAGGATGGTATGGAATTAGGGATCTTCCAGAATTGCGTGAGGATGAAAACGGTTTAATTGATCCCATTTCAGATCATGTTCACGCCATAGTCAAAAGGTGGATGGATCCCAATGGTGATGGTGATACTTCAGATGGGATTGACGGTTGGAGAATTGATGTGGCAGAAATGGTCAATCTTGAGTTTTGGAAAAAATTTAGAGGTTGGGTTGAGGAAATCAATCCAAATGCTTACATAACCGGTGAGGTTTGGTGGGAGGATTATTCAAATAATGTAATGTATAATGCTGCTCCATGGATCAAAGGTGATGCATTTCACTCTGTCATGAATTATCGCTTTGGAGATGCGGTGTATAAATATTTTCTTTTTGAAAATGACCGAATTACCACTACTGCCTTCGACACCCTGCTAACAAATATCATTGCTGATTATTCGATGCCAACCCTGTTAAATATGCAAAACCTAATAAATTCCCATGACACTGAGCGTTTGGCATCTGCATGTGTAAATCCTGATCGACTAATTGACCATGACAATAATCTACAGCACAGTAAAGATTATCTGGTTAGAAAACCAAATGGGTACGAGAGAAATAAACAGAAATTGGCTGTTGGATTCCAGATGGTTTTTCCCGGGGTTCCATTTATCTATTATGGAGATGAAGCAGGGATGTGGGGAGCAGATGACCCTGATGAAAGAAAACCAATGGTCTGGAAAGAATTCACTTATGAAGATGAAGCCAGTCATCCATTTGGTGATGCCCGTCCTGTTGATGAGATAAAATTTGATCAGTCTCTATTCGATTTCTATAAAGATATGATTCGCTTAAGACGTACAAATCCTGCTTTGCAAAGAGGCAATTACAAGGTACTCGTCGCCGATGACGAAAGATCATTATTTGCCTTTAAACGCGAGTATAATAACAGCGGCGTTATAGCCCTGTTCAACTCAGGCAAAGAACAGCAATCATTTTCTTTTAATGAATTAGGCATTAACGGTGAAAATGATGAAACATGGAATGCCAGTGTATATAGCCCTGCGGGCAAAACAAAACCATTTAAAATTGACGGCCAAAGTTTCATTGTATACGTTAAGAATTAAACACGCAGCGATTTTTCTATTGCTTTTTGGCTGCTCCAGCAATGAGCAGGCTAATTCTTCTATTAATATAGTTACCACCGAATTCGGTGAAATTTCTCTTGATTCATTTATCAATAATTATAATGACTTTCTCAGATTTACCGGTGTGGAGGATAACCTCAATTTTAGAGCAGGATTGCTAAATAGCGAGATCGATCGTTTGTACTTGCTTCACCATGCCGATATTAGCGGATTTCGAAACAGACCATATATTTCCCAAAAGCTCAAATCCGTTAGATTGCAGACTCTATTGAACGAATTTTATCTTCGGGAGATTGATAGTCCATTTGAGGTGTCAATCGAAGACACCCGTGAAGCATTCCGTCGAACTAAAGTGCAGATTCATGCTCGGCATTTATACAGTCCAACTATCGAAGGTGCTGAGGAACTAAAGCGGAAGCTCAATAGGGGTAAATCTTTCAATGAGCTCGCAGCTGAAATATTCCAGGATCCTCAACTGGCCGGAAATGGCGGTGATCTTGGTTTTTTTACATTTAATGAAATGGACCCTGCATTTGAAGAAGTAGCTTATGCCTTAAAGGATGGCGAAATTTCAAATCCGGTAAAAACTCAAAATGGATTTAGTATTATCCAGGTAATTGAAAGAGTATATGAACCTATTATTACAGAATATGACTACCAGGTTCATCGGGAAGACATTGAAATCATTTTGAGACAAAGAATGCTAAAGGATGAAGTCAAAGAATATACGAGTACAATTCACAGTCAATTATCTCTTGAAATATCTTCGGATGACTTAGAATTATTATTTTCAATGTTTGCCGATATTATCAGCAATTCTGTGAGTCAGGATTCTGACCTGAGAAATATTCATATTGATACAGCAACTTTTTCCTGGAATTTTGATGAAATCCTCCAGGCACTTAAGGCCACTACTGAAAATCAGCGGATGCAGGTTCAAAGTCCTGACGATCTTTATATGATGCTGTCAGGATTATGTGTTAGAAAAGAATTATTTAAGCGGATCGAGAATGCCAATTGGCGAAATGATCAAGATGTTGAGCAAACTATAAATGAAGCTGAGAACCGACGGGTCATTCGGTTATTAATAGATCAAATAAATAACGACCTTGATAATCCGGAAGACTTAAACGAATCCAGGTCAGCTTATTTTGCTTTTATTAAAATATTGCGATCGGAGGCTGAAGCTTCGATTGACAGGGATTTATTAAAGTCTTTTATCTTATGAGGTAATGAATATGAAAATGTCAAGATTAATATTTCTGTTATTAATGATGCATTTCTTAATATCTGGAACAACAGGAAAAATCTCCGGAAAAATCATTGATGCCCGCTCTGGCGACCCCCTTATAGGCGCCAATGTGCTCATTGAGCAGTCAGAGATGGGGACGGCGACGGATCTCAACGGGGATTATACTATACTAAATATCCCTCCAGGTACCATTTTTGTAAGAGCGATGATGATTGGCTATGAGCCAATGACTATTACTGGTATTTTTATCGCTGTAGATAAAACTACTAAAGTGAGTTTTGAATTAAATGTACAGGCAATAATTGGTTCTGAAGTGACAGTGGTGGCATCTGCAAAAATTATACAGTTTGATGTAACAAATTCTGAAGCCAGGGTGACAGCTTCTGATCTGGAAGTTTTACCAGTTACTGATATTTCTGATGTCATAAAACTGCAGGGAGGTGTGACTGTCGATGCCGGGGGTGGAATTCACATCAGGGGTGGTCGTACTTCTGAAGTTATGTATATGGTAGATGGAGTATCAATGACAGATGTATATGACGGAGCGATTTCTGTTCCTATTGAAAATAATAATATCCAGGAATTGCAGGTTATCAGCGGTACCTTTAATGCCGAATATGGACGTGCCATGTCAGGCATAATAAATCTAGTGACAAAAGATGGTGGCCATGAATTTAAGCTCGGTTTAAAAGGCTTTTTCGGTGATCATTATACAAAAGATAAAATTTTCAGGAATGTTGATTCTTATAATCCTTCTACTGACAAAAACTACGAAATGAATATTAGTGGTCCTGTTCCAACTCTTGGCGATTTTCTTTCATTCTACAGCTCTGGACGTTATTACAGCTCTGATGGCTGGTTGGGAGGAGTGAATACCTTCACAATGTATGGCGATACAATATTTCATGATTTGAATGGTAATGGATACCGCGAGCTGGCTGAAGAATATATTGATACCGGAAATGCCATATGGGATCCAGGTGAATCTTTTACTGATCTCGGTAATGGCATATGGGACATAAATGAAGAATATTGGGATCAGAATGGCAATGGAGTATACGATTCAGGTGAGATTTATATTGATGAATCAAATGGTCAATGGGATCCAGGTGAAGACTTTATTGATGCAAACCCAAATGGTCAGTGGGACAATAACGAATTCCTCTGGGATACAAATAGTAATGGCAGGAACGGTATATGGGATGAAGGTGAAGAATATGTGGACCACGGTAATGGAATTTACGATGGCGGAGAATATTTTACAGATCTTGGCAACGGTGTTTACGATATAGGTGAAGATTTTACTGATAATGGAAATGGATACTGGAACGATGGAGAGGCCTTCTGGGATGCTAATAATGATACTCTTTATACCGAGGGTGAAATATTTATAGATGAGGGGAATGGCATTTGGAGTCCTGGGGAACCTTATATTGATACTGGTAATGGTATTTATGATCAAAATGAACAATTTGAAGATCTCGGTAACGGGATGTACGAATTTGGAGAAGCTTTCCAGGATCAGGGCAATGGCACTTGGGATGAAGAGGAAACACTAAAAACACCGAAATTTAGGGCAATGAACTGGAGGGAGAAATGGTCTGCGCAAAATAAAATAACACTGAGATTCACGCCAATGACTAAACTCAGGTTGAATACTATTTTCAGCCATGAAGAATATCAGGATTATGATCGTGACAGAATTATGACCCAAGAAGGCAGAAGTACCAGTTACCAAGATGGAAAGTTTATTGGGGTTAGTATTTCTCACTCATTGTCGGCCAGAACTTTCATGGATCTTCATATTACAAAAGTTGAGAAAAAATATGAATCATATTTATTTGAAGATCCTCATGATCCAAGATATTCCACACCCGACAGTCTTTACTGGGCCCAGGAACAGGGGGAGGTTCCCCAAAGTGTAATTGATGAATGGGGCGAAACCTACCAGATAGATTACTGGCCAGAATATTCTTTTGGAAGATGGGGTGTGGCTACAGACCGGTTTTTCAGGGAAACTATGAGTACTCAATATAAATTTGAGATAACCTCACAGGTAAATAAATTTAATCTGATTAAAGCTGGAGTTGACTATCAGGAACATAGCCTTGAATTAGATAGCTATTCATTATTAGATGAAAATCAGGGTGACCAGGTATTCACGCCCTTTATTCCTGAATTGATTGATGTACCATCAATAATAGAAGAAATTTTTGATATTGATTTACCGAATGATCTTCCTTCATGGGTGGAGAAATTCCATCCGAACAGGACCTATTATAAAGAAGAACCAAAAGAATTTTCGGCATTCCTTCAGGATAAAATCGAATACGGTGATATGATTATCAATATTGGAATACGCTATGACTGGTTTGATCCAAATTCATGGGTTCCTACCAATATCCACGAGCCTTATTGGTTTAACCCGAGAAATCCTCGATTGGATTCCCTGATAGTTGATGGAAGGTTCGATGAATTATTTAATACCAACTGGGGAGATACCTCGCATTATGTCGTAAGTATTGATGGTTCTGATACCACATATTATACCTATGCTGATTTTGGTGGATATACCGATCAGCCTGATCTAAGGAATGAAAAAGGTTTTTATAAAAAGACCAAAAAGAAAAGTTTAATCAGCCCGCGACTAGGGATCGCATATCCAATATCGGATAGAGGAGTCATCCACTTCAGTTATGGTTATTTTTTCCAAATACCTCAATTTGAGTTATTATATCAGGATTCTGGTTATAAGATGTCTGATGCCAGCGGGCAATTTGGTGTTTTTGGAAATCCTGATCTCGAACCTCAAAAAACTGTGAGTTATGAACTAGGTCTGCAACAGGAAATTTCAAGTCAGATAAAAATGGAAGTCACCGGATATTACCGGGATGTTCGTGATTGGGTGGCATCTGGAATTCCAAATGATCTTGCTGGCGGCGCATCCTACTATACATTTGTTAATAAGGATTATTCAAATGTGAGAGGTATAATTCTGTCATTTGATAAACGATTCAGTGACTATCACAGCTGGCATATAGATTATACCTACCAGGTGGCCGAGGGATCCAATTCTGATCCCAGTGCAGAATATGGTGCAAGATTGGATAATGCTGAACCTGCCAGATTTATTGTTCCACTTGACTGGGATCAATCGCAGACATTGAACGGTGATATTTATTTTGGTTATGAAGGATACGGAATGGATCTTCTTGTACAATTCGGCAGTGGTTACCCATACACACCTGACCTGCAGTACGCTCAAACATCAGGTCAAACAATTTCCACTTTATTATCAAACAATAGCCGTCGGAAACAGCCGACGCTGAATTTTGATATGAAGTTATTTAAAACACTCTCTTTACCAAATGGCAGGCATGGTAAAGTTTATGTAAACATATACAATTTGTTCGACCGCAGGAACGAAATTACTATATGGTCGGATACCGGCAGGACAAATAGAACTCTCGGTGAAAATCAAGCACAAGCCATTGCAGATATTCACACAGAACCTCTCAGGCCAAATACAATTGCAGAATATTTTAGTAGACCGGAGTGGTATTCATCACCCAGGAATATACAAATAGGATTTGAATTACAATGGTAAAAAATATAATGAAAATGATTTATGGATTAATTATAGTTTTATTAACATCGATGATCATACCCCAGGATACAAATGGTGAGCATATACCGTCAACTGAACGAGGTGACCCGAATTACAGACGGGCAACAAATGAAGATGTTAACAAAGTACGAACCAGTATTTTTAATTATGGCATAACCGGGAGAACTGGTGCCAACCCAGGTGAAATACCTTATGAATGGCCGGTGAACTCAGGCAAGCATTATATAGCTATGACAGCATTATCGGTGGGTGCAGAGGTTCTTACGGAAGACGGTGAACAGTTACCGCTAGTAACAATCACTTTTAGAGCCGATCAGGCTGGTAATACAAAAGCATGGGAGCCTGTACCAGGTTATCTAAATCCAAATTCATTAAAAATTGCTATAAGTGATGACTATGAATCATGGCCTCCCACCTGGCCCGATAAAATGAATGACGAATTTGACCCTGGATGGTCAGGTTCATGGAATGGATACTTTGGTAAAAATCAATTTAATGCTGAACAGGAAATATATTACAAGGTTTCTGATGACAGGAATTTCAATGTTGGATCCACATATTACCCGGATACAACGGACTATGGACGCAAAGGAGCCGGTCTTCAGACGGGTGTGCGTATTATGGAATGGAAACAGATACTCATCGAAGATGTCGTTTTTATTCTACATGAAGTAAAAAATGACGGTACTAAGGATCTTCAAAAAGTTTCATTTTCACTGTGGCTTGCTGACATGGTTGGTGGTGACGGTGACACAATGGATGATACCCCTGATTTTGATCTCATGGAAGATGTAGCTTGGTCTATGGATAGTGACGGGATTGGTAATGCTGCCTTTGGCTCTGATCCTGTTGGGGTTGCTGCAACCTCATTTATTGAAACGCCTGGAAATAATACTGACAGGATTGATAATGATGGCGATGGAGAAACTGGTGGTCCGATAATTTTGGAAGAATATCTTGTTGGGGAAATTCTTGGGGATGCCATTGATAATAACCATAATGGACTCATTGATGAGAATAACACTCATATCGCATTCGGAGCTCAGGAAGGTGTCTCATTTGCCAACCGAATTGATGACAATGACAATGGTGAAGAAGGAAGTCCTGTAATTACCACTGATATGTTTTCACAGTCGGAAGATGACCAGTGGTCTCGATGGCCTCAAAATCCTGAAGACGATGACTTTCAACAGGGAATCGTTCACCTGATTGCTTTAAATGAAAATCAAATTGGGATGAAATTTGCGGATGGAATCGATAATAATGCTGATCCGGAAAGTCCATACGCAGAGGAATATCCATTCGGATTTGGTGCGGAGCTTGACTCACCCCTTGTTACTGAGGAAATGGTTGATGCAGCCTCGACAGACCCTTATCATCGCTATAAGGTTTTGGATGAAAATGGCGTTTGGACAGGTATAATCCTTTATGACGTTGGCGTTGAGGATATTGGCAAACCTTATGCAGATGGAATAGATAATGATGAGGACAAAGCCGTTGATGAAGGTATTGACGAAAATATTGATGAGATGATTGATGAATCCCGTGATGATGGCATTGACAACGATGGCGACTGGAATATAACCAATGATGTTGGTATTAATGGTGATGGTTCTGGTGGAATGGGCGCTGGTGCCGGTGATTCAAAACCAACATCCGGTACTGGAACTGCTGGATTCCCCGGAGAACCAAATATTGATAAAACAGATGTATCTGAATCTGATCAAATGGGTTTGACTGCTGTAGGATATGATCCTGCCGGATCAATTCCAGTGGATAACAGCGCCCAGCTTTGGTATTTTTATATGTCTCCAGGAACTTTTTGGCAGCCGCCTGAGGGTGGGCAACCACCTGGTGATTATGACCTATTCGTCACTTCAAGTTTTTTTCCATTAGAAGCAGGACAGACCGAAAGAATAGCGATGGCTGTTGCCCTTGGTAATAATGAGGCAGATGCTATCAGAAATCGAAATGTCGCCCAGACTACTTATGATTTTGACTATCAATTTGCAAAATCTCCATTGGCACCAACTCTTTCAGCGGTGGCCAGTGATGGAAAAGTTACGCTGTACTGGGATGAGACTTCTGAGGACTCTGAAGATAAATACATGGAAAATATTACAAACGGTCAAATTTTAAAGGATTTTGAGGGCTATAAAATATATCGTGCAACTGATTTTGAATTTAAGGATGCTTACACTATCACTGATGGAGATGGAAATCCCACATTTTTTTCTCCATATATTCAGAATGGTAAAAAAGCGCAATGGGATTTGATAGATAATATATCCGGTTATCATCCAGTAGACTTAAATGGAATTTTATTTTATCTTGGGGATGAAACAGGACTACAGCATACCTATGTGGACAGCAATGTGGTAAATGGTCAAAGATATTTTTATGCTGTTGTTGCTTATGATTTTGGTGGTGATACCAGTAACAATATCCTGCCAAGTGACTCACCAATGCGATTAAGAGTAAACTCACTCACTGGAGAAATTGAGCTCGGGCCAAATGTCGTAGAAATTACCCCAACACAACCAGCAGCTGGTTTTGTATCTGCAGATACTGGAATAGAGATGGAACATGTGCAGGGGACATCTAGTGGCAGAGTATTATACGAAATAATTGACCCCATGGCGATTGAAGACAATCACCGATACCAAATAACTTTCACACAGGATACCCTTCTAAATACTCAAGGGGCAGCTGGTTTTGATACACTCACCACTAAATATTGGTATCTCTCTGACATCACTGATCCTTTTTTCCCGGATACTTTAGTTGAACCCACTTTTGATTATTTTCAAGCAGATTCTGTTGCAATTGGCCCTGATGGACCATATACAGAATTTTATATTGATTCAACATATAATAACCCCTTGCCAGAAGGAACCGACTCCGATATTATAGATGGGTTCAGAATGAGGTTTGAGAATGTAAATAGTCTATCATTTAATGATCAAACATCATATTGGAATAATGATAGTCTGGTTTCTTTTGAACTTAGAATATATAATTTTGATGTGCCATGGGTTATTGGTACACCGGTTCCAAGTGATTACAGAATAATCTTTAGCGATGTGGATGAATTTGAATCGGATTGTTTTTGTGCACACCCATTCCCAGACCCTCCATGGCCATTTCCACCAAATCCCGATCCATGTGGGGATTTCGGTTCTTCCATCTATTGTAATGCAAATTACTATGCTGGGGCTCCAATTTACTTCAATGTTCAGAAAAAAATTGCTGTAACTGGTATTGATGAACAGGACTGGCTTGATATTCCATACCTGTTTGGAGATTTTGTACCGACAGATGGTGATGGAATATTTAGTAATTCAGAAATTGATTTTGATGCAATTATATTTATGGATTTTGAAGATAGTGAAGGAAACCCGGCACCTTCCTGGTATTTCAGGTTGAAAAACCCGGTAGAGGGGGATTTACAACATGTATATAATGTGCCTCAGGCTGGAGACACCGCCTATGTATTTATAGAAAAACCATTCCTGGCTCAAGATGTCTATGAGTTCACTACAATCCCGTCACATATTGATCAGGAACTTGCAAAGTTTGACCTTAAGAACATAAAAGTTGTGCCAAATCCCTATCTTGGTGCTAGTGGTTTTGAAGGACAAAATATTTATACAACTGGGAGAGGTGACAGGGAAATACAGTTTAGACGGTTACCGGAAAATTGCACTATTCGCATATATACCATCTCTGGAGAATTGGTTAGAACACTCCAACATGAATCGGTTATGAACGACGGTCAGGAGGCCTGGGATTTACTCACAAAGGATAATCTCTCGGCGTCTTATGGAATTTATATTTATCACATTGATGCTCCTGGCATCGGAACCCATATTGGCAAATTTGCCATTATCAAATAAGGAGTATTAAAATGTTTAAAAAATTAATCATACTGCTCATTATTACAACTTCATTATACCCTGTTGATAAAACGGGTACTACTGCAGCAAAATTTCTATCAATTGGCGCCGGAGCAAAAGCTGTCAGTATGGGTGGGGCATTCACGAGCATAGCAAATGATCCGTCGGCAATGTATTGGAATCCAGCTGGAATTGCTACTCTTAAAAGCAACGCTTTACTCGTCAACCATACAAATTGGCTGGCTGACATAAGTTACGATTATGTAGGAGTGGTCATACAAACGACTCCAAGTACAACCTTAGGTGTTAACTTGACTGCAATCACTATGGGTGAAATGGAGATTACCAGATACGATAATGAGAATACCGGTGAGACTTTTAAAGCTGCCTCATGGGCTTTCGGGGTGACATTTGCTACTCGGTTAACGGATAGGTTCTCTATTGGATTTAATGGGAAGCTCCTGCGGGAAATTATTGCCAATGAGAGTGCTTCAGGGATTGCCATGGATGTTGGAACACTTTTCGACACACCCTTTGGATTTCGTTTGGGAGCAAGCATTTCAAATTTTGGACCGAAAATGCAAATGGATGGTCCTGATTTATTGTATCCAATAAATTTGTTACCAAATATGCATGGCGATAATGAAAGCGTTGTCGGTGAGATTGATACAGATAAATTCGATTTACCGCTTATTCTTCGAGTCGGTGTTTCTGATGACATAACAGTTGGAAATATTGGCAGAATTACGTGGGCTATTGATGCAAACCATCCAAATGATAATACTGAGTATATTAATGTTGGTATCGAAATCGCCCTACTAAACGAAATGGTATTTATTCGCGGTGGTTCAAAAGGAATCTATATGAAGGACAGAGAAGAAGATTATACCGTTGGATTGGGAATAAATTATCCTATTTCAGGGATATCTGATCTTACCATTGATTACGCATTTGAATTGATGAATCATCTTGGCAATGTGCATAAATTCACATTAGGAATATCTTTTTAGTGTAATTGCAATGTTGGTCACTTAGTAATAAAGAATTCATCAACTTAAAATTACTTATTCTCAATAATTAAAATTCTCGACTCCCATCTTTGAGTGAGACTGCGACATTTTGCAAATTAAAATTTAAAAGACTGGTATTTAAAACAAAAAAATATGAAATTTATTTTTGGCATACATAATCATCAACCGGTAGGCAACTTTGATTTTGTATTTGAAGAAGCTTACCAAAATTCTTATAGACCATTTATTGAAATGGTCGAAAGATTTTCCTTTCTACATTTTTCATTACACGTAAGCGGACCGCTTATTGACTGGTTGGAGGTTCATCACCCCGAATATTTTGATGCAGTTTCAAGATTGGTAGAATCAAAAAGGGTGGAGATGATCTCATCTGGTTATTACGAACCCATTTTGGCATCAATTTCGGACTCTGATAAAATTGGACAGATTGAAATGATGAATGATTTTATCCAACGGCGATTTGGTGTAAAACCTGAAGGTTTATGGCTTACAGAAAGAGTCTGGGAGCCGGGACTGGTAAAACCCATATCTCTTGCCGGTATTAAATACGTTGCTGTAGATGATACCCATTTCTCCACCTCAGGAATACCTATGGACAAGCTAAATGGTTATTATTTAACTGAAGATCAGGGATATGTTCTTGGTGTCTTCCCGATATCACAGAAATTAAGATATACAATCCCATTCAGTGCTCCTGAAGAGAGTATCAAGATATTTAATCAACATGCAATTGATGACCAGTCTGTAATGGTGATGGCTGATGATGGCGAAAAATTTGGGGTTTGGCCTGGATCCAATGAATTATGTTATGGCGAAGAGAACTGGATGGAACGATTTTTAATATCACTTGAAGATAATTCTCATATTGTGGATACTACTACCTTCTCACAGGCATTTCACAATTCATCTTCCCGGGGCAGAATATACCTACCCACATCATCATATTTTGAAATGGGAGAATGGACACTCACACCAAAATCAAGTGAAGAATATAACTTGGTCAATTCTGCAGTCGATTCGATAGAAAATATGAATGGAAGATCATACGTCAAAGGAGGGTTTTGGAGAAACTTCCTCACCAAATATGATGAATCCAATTGGATGCTGAAGAGGGCAAATGCTGTTTCAGCCAACTTACCGGAAAATGCCAGTTCATCAGCAAGAGAATCTTCTTGGAAAGCCCAATGCAATTGCGCTTACTGGCATGGAGTATTTGGCGGCTTATATCTTCCACATTTAAGGCATGCTTTGTATTCAAATCTCATTGCTGCCGAAAAATCAATAAACTATGAACCAGTTGAAGAAATTGACATCGACCATGACGGTAAAAAGGAAATTATCCTTTCAGGTAAATCTATAAGATTATTCCTCACATGCAAAGGTGGAGCAATAAGGGAGATGGATTTTCTGCCTGCGGACTTCAATCTTATCAACACTTTATCCCGCTATGAAGAATATTATCACAAAAAATTGCATGAGCTCAATAATGGTAAGAAATCATCTGGGACTGCATCCATTCATGATTTGGTCCAAACAAAAGAAGATGGACTTGAAAACTTTCTGCATTATGATAAAAATCATCGATGGTCATTTATGGATCATTTTTTCAAGATTGACACAACTCTCGATGAGTTATATTCCGGATCTTTTGAGGACATTGGTGATCTCCCCAATCAGTATTACACAAGAAATATACAAAACGGCGACGTAGATTTCAATCATTCTGCCGATATCCTTCAAAGTCAAATTGAAATTTGCAAAAATGTAAAGCTCGAAGACAATAAAATTAAACTACAAGTTTCTATAACAAATAACGGGAACGAATTTCTACATATCCGTTACGGCTGTGAATTTAATATCTCTCTTCTCGGTGGGCATTCATTCGATAGGTATTATTTAGTCGATGGCCAAAAACCCGTCGATCCATACTTGGATTCAAAGGATTCATTTACAGCTAAAACCATCTCCCTGGTTACTGAATGGGAAAAAATTAAAACCAACATTATATTGCCGAAAACAACATCGGTATTTAGATATCCTGTTGAAACAATATCCATGTCTGAAGGTGGTTTTGAGCGGATTTACCAGAGTTCTGTTGTTGTTCCAAATTGGGAATTAAAACTTGCCCCCGGGGATAAATTCAAAACTACGATAGAGCTGGTTACTAAAGAATTATAAAAGACTAATTCCCGCTAAAAATCTCCGGATTTGGGAAGCGAATATAAAAAGATTTTACAAAGTGGGCATAAGATAGTTCTCTTTGATTACATCAACGATAATAATTACGATGATATTTTGAAAGGATCTCCTGATTGATAAATGATAATACAAAAATAGCCTACTTTTCTGCTGAAATTGGATTCTCACCCAATGTGCCCACTTATTCCGGTGGATTAGGAATCCTTGCCGGGGATCATATTAAATCTGCTGCAGATCTCGGTTTGCCTCTATGCGGTATTACCTTGCTGTATAAAGAAGGATACATGAAACAAAAACTGGATCCTGATGGAAAACAGACAGAGGACTATCCCCGGTTTCATCCAAGGCCAATTCTCAAACCAGTCGAGGTGGATATCTCTATTAAACTGCAGAATCGCCAGGTAAAGATATATGTTTGGCGATATATAATTGAAGGGATCAACGGTCATAAGATCCCAATCTATTTTCTTGACACTGATCATGAAGATAACACAGAGGCAGATCGAAGTATTACATCGCGATTATATAGCGGTGGCACAAAACGCCGAATTCTCCAGGAAGCAATTCTTGGTTTTGGCGGATGCCTGGTTTTGGATAAACTCGGTTATGCCAAAATTGAAACATATCATTTAAATGAAGGCCATGCGGCGTTTCTCACTCTTGCTCTAAGAGAAAAATTTGATCATGACCTTGATAAAGTAAAATCCCATTGTGTATTTACCACCCATACACCTGTACCTGCTGGGCATGATGTTTTTCCTACCGAAATATTAAAAGATATACTTGGTGACTTATTACCGGATGATTTAGATCAGTCCATTGTAAATGGAAAATTAAATATGACGCGCTTGGCCTTGAATCATAGCCGTTTTGTCAATGGCGTATCCAAACTGCATGGTGAAGTATCTCGTCAAATGTTTCCCGGATTCAAAATAAAAAGCATTACAAACGGTGTCCATCATACAACGTGGACGGCCCTGGAAACACGTGAGATATTTGATAAATATATCCCTGGCTGGAGAAAGAATCCATTATTATTACGGGATGCAGCTGATATTCCCGATGATGTATTGTGGCAGATGCACAGTGAAAATAAGAGGAGGCTACTGGATTATGCCAATGCCCATATGCATGTGGGATTTGAAGGATCGAGACTTATGCTGGGATTTGCCCGTCGTGCCGCTGGTTATAAGAGAGCAATGTTATTATTCAAAAATCCTGAAAGACTGGCAAAAATATCTGAAGGTAGATTGGAAATTGTCTTTGCCGGTAAAGCACATCCAAAAGATGAGCAGGGTAAGGAGATAATCCATAAAGTTGTTCAGGCAGCCAATAAATTGTTTGGCCATGTACTGATCACCTATTTGGAAAACTATAATATGTGGCTTGGCAGATTAATAACCTCAGGTGTTGATGTCTGGTTGAATACACCTCTTAGGCCAAATGAGGCGAGCGGTACAAGTGGTATGAAAGCAGCAATGAATGGAGTGCCGAACTTCTCAATCCTCGATGGTTGGTGGGCTGAAGGATGCCGCGATGGCATAAATGGATGGGCGATTGGTGGCAATGAAAATACCGGCGATGATGATCATGATGCAGAATTACTCTATAAATTGCTGGAGGAAAAAATCATCCCAACTTATTACGATGATCGGGATAAGTGGATATCAGTCATGAGGGAATCCATTATAACTTCTGCGGATTTTACAGCACAGAGAATGGTGAATGACTACCGTAAGTTATCCTATAACTGTTAAACAAATTAAAGGCCTAATGTAAAAACTATGAGAGTTATTAGATTTCTGTCGATTTTGATTTTCATCCTATTTATGGGATGTCAATCGGTAAGCAGTAAATTGACTCTGAACATCTGGCATCAGATGTTATATGAAAACCGCAAGGCTCTCCGGGCTGTCTGTGACAGATATGAAGCAGACAATCCAAATATTCAAATAAATCTAACATATCGCGAAACTGAGGAACTCAGATCTAATTTTCAATCCTCCGCAATGGGTGGGAGTGGCCCTGAATTGATCTACGGACCATCTGATCAGGTTGGTCCATTTTCAACAATGGGCATTATTCAGCCCCTTGATAATTTATTTGATGCGGATTATTTTGATAAATTTGTCAATAATGCTATAATCAAATCTGATGGCAGTATTTGGATGATCGGCGATGTTGTTGGCAACCACCTCATGCTTCTGTATAATAAGGAATTACTAAATTCCCCACCGGTAAATACAGACGAACTAATCGACATAGGAAAACGTCTCACAATTGACAAGAATGGCGATGGTAGACCAGATCAATTTGGTCTGGTGTGGAATTTTACCGAACCATTCTTTTATGCACCCTGGCTTGCTGGTTTTGGAGAGTGGCTCATAACCGACGATAATAGGCCAAATCTAAATACTCAGGCAAATATCACCGGTTTTCAGTTTATCAAATCCCTTCGGGACAAACACAAAATTCTCCCAAAAGAATGTGATTATGAAACTGCCAATGCCCTATTTAAAACCGGTTCTGCCGCCATGATTATCAATGGTGACTGGAGTTGGGGAGATTATAAAGGTATTGTTGACTTTGGGATTGCCAGAATTCCAAAAGTTGTTGAAACAGGTAAATGGCCCGCTCCAATGGTAAGTACCAAAGGTTATTCAATTAATGTTAATACTGGCGGTATTGAGTTAGATGAGACCATAAAACTAGTTAAATATCTAACCAGTGATGAAGTGCAATTGTATTATACGGATAAACTCAATACACAGCCTTCAAGCAAAGCTGCTCTGTTGGATCCGCTCGTAACTGAGAACGAGCTTCTGAGAGACTCAGCAAAGATCATTGAAGTTGGAAGACCCATGCCTATAGTGCCTGAAATGAGAGCTATCTGGGATGCTTTAAGAACCCAGTATCAAGCGGTACTGGGCGGTAATGTCACACCGGAAGACGCTGCCAAGCTGAGCCAGATGAATGCCGAAAAACAGATAGAAGAAATGAATCTGATCATTCAACCGACCTATCAGGCAACTATAATAAAAATTCTAGCACCTTTAGTATTCCTTCTCATCATGTGGTTTTCAAAAAAACATTTTACCCAATTCTTTCAGCAATTTCAAAAAAATCGCTTTGCCTACTATATGATCATACCTTCAGTATTTGGAATCTTTGCTGTAGTGATATTTCCATTTTTCTATAACATTTTTATTTCACTCTCGAATTTTTCATTGAGAACTTTCAGAGACTGGCAATTGGTTGGATTTCATAATTATATCAGCGTGTTCAAAGAACCATTGTTTTATTGGGTATTTATAAAAACAGTTGTCTGGACATCTGTAAACCTCATTTTTCATGTAACTCTTGGCGTCTTCCTTGCCCTTTTAATTAACCGGACAATGCCGGCAAAACCAATACTCCGTACTATGCTGATTATTCCATGGGCTTTGCCTCAATATATCTCAGCTCTGACCTGGCGGGGAATGTTTAACCAGGAATATGGTTCGATCAACCTTTTGCTAAATAAATTTTTTGCTATGGATCCCATCCAATGGCTGAGTCAACCGTTTGAAGCATTCACCGCATGTATTATGACCAATATCTGGTTGGGATTTCCATTCATGATGGTTATCGCACTTGGCGGTTTGCAGTCCATACCCAGGGAAATGTATGAAGCAGCCAGGGTTGACGGTGCTAATTCCTGGCAGCAATTTGTCAAGATTACACTTCCCATGTTGAAACCGGTAATGATACCTGCGATAATACTGGGCACAATTTGGACATTCAATAATATCAATGTGGTCTGGCTTGTCAGTAATGCCGGAGAGCCTTCGGATCAAACACATATTCTTGTGAGTTATGTATATAAAGCCGCTTTTAATCTTTATAGATATGGATATGCAGCGGCGATGTCCATGTTGATATTCCTTATCCTTCTTACTTTTGGTCTTGTATTCATGAAAAAGACCGATGCTACCGGGAGTAATGTTTACTAATGAATAATAAATTAAAAACCTGGTTGATCTTTACCTTTCTCACCATTTTTACCTTATTTACCGTTTATCCTGTCTTAAACATAATTAGTGTTTCTTTACGAACGGATAATGCTTTCCAGACAAAGTCACTTTCATTCCTCGATTTTGATGAAGAATACACTGACATAAATAATAACGGAAACTGGGATAAAGGAGAGCCTTTTAATGATGAGAATTTCAACAATTCCTGGGATTCTGGATCCAGTCTGAATTCTTATAAAACATTATTCACTGAAACCTCATTCTTGCGATGGGCCTGGAATTCCTTTCTGGTAACTCTTGTGGTAACCATTACCGGCGTAGCCCTGGCATCCACAGGTGGTTATGCCATTTCACGTTTCAATTTTAAAGGCCGGCAGTTTACCATGATCTCTCTTTTAACAACGCAGATGTTTCCGGCAACAATGCTCCTGCTGCCATTCTTTATACTGTTGTCAAAGCTGGGATTGATAAATTCATATATTGGCCTGATAATAATCTATTCTTCAACTGCACTTCCATTCTGTATATGGCAAATGAAGGGTTATTATGATACCCTTCCAGCTGCTTTAGAAGAATCTGCCAGATTGGATGGCTGCAGCCAATTCCAGGCATTTTATAAAATAATATTACCATTATCATCACCAGCTTTAGTGATTACGGCATTGTTTAGTTTCATGGCAAGCTGGAATGAATATGTCGTCGCCGCCATAGTACTTCAAGACCCTGAACTGTATACACTTCCCCTTGGTTTGAAATCGTTTCAGGCCAGTCTGGCAACTCAGTGGGGATTGTATGCCGCCGGTGCTGTTGTGGTAAGTATACCCGTAACAATTTTATTTATTTCACTGGCCCGCTATCTCGTTTCAGGATTAACAATGGGCAGCGTAAAGGGATAAAATGGAGAATATTAAAACTCATTCTTTTGAATTGCAAATGCATTCAAACAATATAAATATAGTGTAAGGAATTTATTATGGATTGGAAATCTAACATCTTTGATAAATCAATTGCTTTGTTCTTAATCTTGATTTTTATTACGCAAGTATCTGCCGGTGTATCATGACGTCGGCCCATTCTCCCAGGTGGGGGACTCAACCAGCGAAATGATACGATTAAGGGGACTCTGGTAATTGGCAGCGGATATGAATACGAGTATCTAAATGAGGTTCAATATGAAGACCGCACAGCACCAAACCCCAATTACGAGAAAACAATTAATTCAACATTAATATTTTATCTGAATTATGGAATAACAAATAATTTTTCTATTGAGGGTATATTGCCCTGGCGGCGAGTTGTAAATAATAAGTTCACCTATGATTCCAGGCAATTTATTCGAATGTCCCATGGATTTGGAGATGCTATTCTTATGGGAAAATATCGATTCCCTGTCATGGATGAATGGGCAAACATCACAATTGGGGCCGGTGTCAAACTGGCAAATGGCAGGCTTGAAGAACCGGATGGCAGTGGATCCAGAATCAGTGATAATCTTCAAATCGGATCAGGAACGATTGATCCTGTATTGTCCATATATGCATCGCATGCCTCTCTAAATAAAAAATGGTTTTTCTATACAAACTTTATTACCCGAATTTCCAGTGATGAAAATATCTATGGATATAAATACGGAAATGAATATCATTCAACATTTAGCGCAAATTATGATTTGACAGATTTTATTTTTCTGCAAAGTAGTATAGAATTTATATATACTGAAAGGGATACTGATCAGTATGGTCATCGTATTAAACGGGAAAGAGGCGGCAAATGGCTATATTGGACGCCTGGTATTAGCTTACGTCTCACACCAGATTTTATTCTTGACATGCAGTATCCCATCCCTGTTTATCAGTACGTGAACGAAAGCCAGTTAATCTCACCGGGATTTTTAAGAATGAACATCTCTTATGAATTAGGAGGTGAATAATGAAGCAAACTAGCTTTCTAACAATAATTATTACTTCTTTATTTCTATCCTGCTCAGAAGATGCACCCACCTATTTTTACGAACCAGTCAATTTTGAAATTCTCCGTCTCGGCTCAAATATAATTGACCTAGTATTATCTCAAGATGGCAATACCCTTATTGCTTCTGATGCAGGAAATAACCGGATCATGTTTTTTGATGTGTCTGGTGAAATGTTCCTCACCGATGTTTTAGTAGTGGGATCCAAACCAAATGGATTGACCCTTTCAGCTAATGATGATTATGTATATGTATCTCTAAGCGGAAGCTCAAGTATTGCAGTGGTGGAAATTGCATCCAGGGAAGTTTCTTATATACCATTAGAAGAAGATGGACCCATGGATGTGGAAGTTTTGGGTGATTTGTTTATCACAACTTTTATATCTGATCAATCCGTATATCACAGGACAAAATTGTATAATATTGCGTCCCATGAAGAACTGGCCAACAAACCAAAGGCTGGTTTGATTACTAAATCTGATGTGGGGAATTCCATTTTTGTTCTCGATAAATCTTTTGAAAGAGTTGGTCTTTATCGCTATGATATTTTAAATAATAACCTCGAAGGGAATATTCAATCTTCAGATATCGCTTTACATCCTGCAGAGTTCAATGATCTTCATTATGTACATAATGTTGGTGTGGCCGTGGCAATTAGTGGTCTGGATTTTGAGGGCAATGAGATAAAAAATGTATTTCTCTTTGAACCAGATGGTTTAAACCTACTGGCTCATCTCGATAGTAAATCTGCACCCCTAGCTTTAGCTTCTTTAGATAATGGATCCAGTATATTTGTCTCACCCTCGAAAGAGGATGGAGCCGGCACATTCATCATTGAATTTGATACTGAAAACTTTCTTCAGAGAAACTATTATCTGACTGCAGGCCGACTGGCAAAAAGTGTCCTTGTAATTGATTCAGAAAATCAATACATCTACTGTGCTGTGGATGATCAGGCTGATAATTCAAATGATGAACCATATTCAAATAATTCATTTGATATTCAGAGAATCCGGATTGTGCCACACGATACTTATAACATAAACGACTTTTGATTGAAATGGTGTAAATGACAATTATAAGACTCTTATATATCTCTTTTTTATTGAATTTGAGTTTTACTCAACCTCAATTTATTGAAGTCTCTGAATTCGCTGGCGTTCAATCAGCAATCCAGGGCAGGGGGGTCTGTATAGTTGATATTAATAATGATAATCTGGACGATATCTTCGTCTGCAATCACTCAGGAAATGATAAGTTATATTTGAATAATGATAATTTTCAATTTACAGATATTAGCGATGAATCCGGTATTGCTTATTCAGGAGCGTCTCAGGTGGCTGTAGCTGCCGATTATGATTCTGACGGTTTTGTAGATGTATTTGTCGGTGTATCCAATAACCTCGCCAAATTATATCGAAATAACGGCAACGATACCTTCACTGATACCAGTATTGATGTGGGCTTGATTTACACTGGCAATATACTCGGTGCCGCCTGGGGTGATTATAATAATGATGGTTGGCTTGATCTGTACATTGCTAATTTTAATAACAGAAACTACCTTTTTGAGAATAATAATGGCTTATTTACCGACGTCACCTTTGAGGTTGGGGCTCAGGGTCCCATGAATGATTTATGCATGCAGGCTATTTTCCTTGATTATGATGAAGATGGTGATCTCGAGATTATAGGGACACAGGATGGTTATCGAGGTAATTATCTTCTAACTATGCAGCCAAACAACATGTATTCTGATATTGCCAGCATGGTGGGAATTGAAGCTGATGATATATTACAGGGCATGGGGGTGATGGCTGGTGATTATAATCGGGATGGTCTATTTGATCTGTATTTTACCAATTTACATGAAAATATCTTGTTCAGACAGGATGAAAATGGCATGTTCACCGATGTGTCAGCAGAATCAAGCACCCAGGATCAGCCCATGAGTATGGCCTGGGGATCATCCTTTTTTGATGCTGATAATGATGGCTGGTTGGATATATTCAGCAATAATGAATCTGGATTTGGTGGAGTACCAACATCATTTTTCCATAACCTAGGTGACGGTACATTTTCAGATATAGCCATCAATTCAGGATTGTACCTATGGAACAGTGGTTATGGATGTGCAATTGCTGATTTTGAGAATGATGGTGATATAGATATGGTGGCAGTTGGTTATGATGTTGAAAATGGTATTCTATTATTTGAAAATCAGAGCCCTCAAAAGAACTGGCTGCAATTTCGACTTTCCGGTAACACCCCGAATAGATTTGCAATAGGGTCGGTAATTACAATCTGGATAGACGGGGAGCTACAAAAGCATGTTTTGCAAGCGGGTACAGGATTTTGTTCGCAGGATTCCTACACTATTGGTTTTGGCCTGAATGAATTGACATCAGTCGACTCAGTTGTCGTTAGATGGCCATCGAATCAGATCACCTATTTTCCCATGGAAGTAAATACGCTTATTTCAATAAATGAAGATCAGATCTGTATTCCGTATGGAGAGGTTAACGGTGATTTTTCAATTGATGTGCTGGATATTGTCGCCGTTGTGGCCTATATATTCGATTCCCTTAATTTCGATGAGTTGCAGAACTGCCAGGCAGATCTGAATCAGGATAATTCCATAGATATACTCGATGTTGTTATCATCGTTTCGGTAATTTTATAATTTGGAGAAAATGTGAAAAAAGTTAATTTATTTGTATTTACATTGATGATTCTTCTTTCATCAACTATGAATGCACAATATGTCTATTGGGAGCCGGAAATCCCGATTCCCGGTGGTGAAATCACTATCTATTATAATACCATTGAAGGCGCATTGCCGGATAATACCATGCCCGTCTATATTCATCTTGGATACAATGGCTGGCAAGATACAGAAGATTATGCAATGACCTTTCAGCCTGAAATAGGGAATGGCTGGTGGGCATATGAATATTCTATTCCCGTAAATGCCGGTACTATTGATTTTGTATTTACTGATTTGAACAATAATTGGGATAATAACGGAGGTATAGGCATCGACTGGCATATCAGTCTGAATTATTACTGGATACCATTCAATCCTACTCCCAATGATGAAATTTCTATTGTACTAAATAATACTACACAGGGTGGATCTCTCGCCTGGACTGTAGATGACGGTAATAATCATACGTTGCCTATAAGTGATTACTGGCCCGATGGTACAATAGTTCAAGACGATTATGCTCTTACGTCATTGTTAAATTCAGGTGACGGGACACTAAATCTGCTGTTTGAGGCAATGAACTCAGGTGAGCAAGTTGTTGAATCCATAAAATTCAGAATACTTTGGGATGATGGCAATTGGGATGTAGGTAGCAATGGTCAGGTAATTTATTATGATATATATTTCGATTATGCATTTTATCAGGATGATCCATATGTATTTTTCACATCACCTGATGAAGGTGTAGAAATCATTGGGCAAACTGAACTTGCAATTGTTGGTACTGCAGATTATGTCGAGTTCTGGGCCAATGGTTCTTTCATTGATGAAGCTACATCATCACCGTTTACAGTTATATGGGAACCAGATCCAACTCTATTTGGGGATATTCAAATTATTGCCCGTGCCGAAGGTGAAAATGGTCGGGTGACATTTTTATTCCGCAATGTTTACATTCCTTATTTAATTGTCGAAGAGCCGGTGCCTGAATGGGTTGACGATGGTGTAAACATTGATGGTAATACAGTCATTATATCCCTGTATGCTCCCGCAAAAGAATATGTGGCCATCAAAGGTAATTGGAACTCTAATTTCCCTGATGGTGAAATGATGAAGTTTTCCGGTGACACTTTGTGGTGGTACCAGACTGAATTGCCTGATGGTGACTATTCGTACCAATATGATGTCGCTGGTGATAGATTGATGGCAGATCCGTGGTCAAAGGATGTTGAATGGAAAGATCCATCCGGTAATTGGGAAAGCGGTTTCTATGAGGATGCAAAAACGGTATTTACAGTTGGAACAGACCCTTTTGAATGGACTGATCAAAACTATACTATCCCCGATCAAAGAGATGTCATTGTATATGAAATGCATGTTGGTGATTTCAAAGGTGTACCTGGGGTTTTTGGTACCTACCAGGATATTATCGATAAAATTGAAGAAGGGTATTTTGAAGATCTCGGTGTAACGGCAATTGAATTGATGCCGGTAAATGAATTTGAAGGTGAAAATTCATGGGGATATAATCCGACTTTTTATATGGCACCTGAATCAACTTATGGCACTCCTGAAGAATTAAAAGAAATGGTAAATACAGCACATGTACACGGTATTGCAGTTTTGATGGATGTTGTATTTAATCACATGTGGGGAAGCGCGCCATTATTTTTAATGTACCAACCTACAAATAGCTGGGATTATGAAGATCATGATTATGTGAATGACCCGTATTTTCATAATCAGGAATCACAATGGGGATATAAACTTCAGCATTGGAACCCAAGAACACGTAAGCATATTGATGACGTATTAATGACTTGGGTACAAGATTATCATATGGATGGTTTTAGATTTGACCATACACAGGGTATTGGGTGGGATGCTTCAGGGACATGGGGTAATACCCATTATAGTAATGTATTGCATAATTATAATCCGGCGATTATTATCATTGCCGAAGAAGACAATTCATATAGAATCAATCAATCAAATTTTGATGCTGGCTGGGATTACAGCTTTTTCCATATGATGAAAGCCAATCTTCAGGAAACCCAGGATGGGGGACATAGTTTTGGTGATATGTATGATTTAGGAAGCCATATTGTGGCATCTTCACAAGGGTATGCAGATTTTACCGGACCATTAGTTTATCTCGAAAGCCACGATGAGACACGTATCATATATGAAGCAATTACCTATCAGGGTATGAACTTGGAAACAGCCCATAAAAAATCAAAATTGGGTTCCACCATTTTATTCACATCTCAGGGCACACCCATGTTGTACCATGGTCAGGAATTTGGTCAGAATGGAACCAGTCACTCTGGAGGTAACATACAACCACAGCCTTTGCAGTGGGGAAATCTTGAAACAGATATGGGTGCCGAATTATATCAACATTATCGAAATCTGATATTGCTCCGGAAAAATTATGAGGTTTTAAGAAGTGATATTTTTGATATCAAATATCAGAGCAATTTCAATAAAAGTATTGTTTATTGGCGCTTAGATGGATCGGAAGAAGTCATTGTTGTTGCAAATTTTGCCCCAAACCCAAAAACCATAAATATTGAGTTTCCTCATGCAGGTACCTGGTATGATTACAATACAGGTGAAAGCATAACCATCGATACAAACTGGTTAAACGATTATGAAATACCATCCTCAACGGCATTATTATTCTTAAATGAAATACCGGTTTTTGATGAAGGTAGTCTTATTCCCGGTGATGTAAATCTGGACAATGATATAGATGTTTTGGATATTGTCCTGATGGTTTCATTCATCATAAATGATGAGTATCCACCCTCAGAAAGTCTCCAATTCATCAATTCGGATTTAACCGAAGATGGTACTATTGATGTATTGGATATTGTATATCTTGTCGATTTAATATTAGGATAAAGTATGAGTACAGTTCGATTTGAAAATATCAATAAATTCTATGGTGACATCCAGGTATTGAACAATATTAATCTTGATGTTGAGGATGGCGAATTTCTTGTACTCGTTGGTCCATCCGGATGTGGAAAATCTACAACATTGAGAATGGTAGCTGGATTGGAGGACCCAACTGACGGTCAATTATTCATTGGAGATAAAGTAGTTAACGAAATTGAGCCATCAAAGCGGGATATTGCCATGGTTTTTCAGAATTATGCCCTTTATCCGCACATGAGTGTATTTGAAAATATGTCTTTTGGATTAAAAATACGTAAATTAGATTCAGCCGAAATTACAAAAAGGGTGAAAGAGGCGGCTGATATATTACAGATTGATGATTTGCTATTAAGAAGACCAAAAGAACTTTCCGGTGGGCAAAGACAAAGAGTAGCGTTAGGTCGATGCATTGTTCGAAATCCCAAAGTTTTTCTTTTTGACGAACCATTATCAAATCTTGATGCGAAATTACGTGCGGAAATGCGTGTTGAGATAAAAAAATTACACCAAATTTTAAAAACCACAATGATGTATGTAACACATGACCAGACAGAAGCCATGACAATGGGAAGCCGAATTGCTGTGATCAATAAAGGGGTTATTGAACAATTAGACACACCCGATAGAATATATCGTCATCCTGTGAATAAATTTGTCGCTGGATTTATTGGTTCACCTCAAATGAACTTCATTGAGGGAAATGTTAGTTCATCTGATGGCATCCTACATTTTGCATCTGGTAAAATTGATTTAGACCTTAGTGGACATAATTTTAATACTATTCCCAGTAAAGTGATATTGGGTATAAGACCGGAAAACATCTCTTTAAAAACAAGTGAGAATAAGTCATCAAATAATATTATAAAAGCAGTGGTGGATTTGATCGAGCCATTAGGAGCCGTTTCACTATTACATCTAAATAGTGATGGCATTAGATTCTCAGCGAGCATTAAATCGATCGAAAATATTATTGAGGGTATTGAAGCCGAATTCATATTTGATGGTTCATCATTTCATTTCTTTGATGCAGCCAGTCAGAAATATCTGGACTAAAATTCATTGATCAGGGCCCGAAAACTGATCACTAATTAAATAAAATGAAGACAATAACAAAAAAAGGAGAAAATAAATGAGAAAAATATTGATACAGCTTTTTGTGATGGGTGCTTTCGTTACATTAGCTTTTCCCGATGTTTTTATCACTGAATTAGCTGATCCAAACAATAATGCCGGCGCTAGATTTGTCGAATTATATAATAATGGAGCAGAAGTTGATTTAAGTACTGGGTGGATGTTACAAAGATATACTAATGGAAATGTCGATCCGCAAAGTCCTGTCGCTTTAACAGGCGTCATTGGAGCTGGCGGATATTATGTTATCAGTCCAAATGGTGGTGCTTTTTTAACTGCCTATGGTGTCGATGCCGACCAGGATATTGGTACTGGCGGTCCTGCAGATAGTAATGGTGATGATCAAATCTATTTAGTTGACCCTACCGGTCAAATTATTGATTTCTTTGGTGTACCCGGTGAAGACGGTAGCGGAACAGATCATGAATTTGAAGATGGTCGTGCTGAACGTACTGAATTCGTCATAACTGGCACTGATGTATTTGATGCCAATGAATGGTATATCGATAATGACTCAGGTGGTGGAGATGGATTCCAGGATGCTCCTGACGGATTTGATCCATTTGCATGGATTGGTGCCGGTGGCCCTCCAACAGATCCTCTTTTATCAATATCATCTCCTGGTAATGGAAGCACAATAAACGTTGATAATGTTGATGTTGTCTTCTCAGTAATGAATTTTGTTGTTGGTAATGCCGGTGAAGGTGATGGACATGTTCATTATCAAGTTGATAATGGAAGTACCGTAATGATATACAATACAGATCCTATATCCCTGACCAGTCTTTCAGAAGGCGATCATACCATAGCCATGTGGCTCGTTGATGATTCTCATGCACCTTTAGATCCTGCTGTTGAAGCATCGGTGAGCTTTGCAGTTCTACTTCCTGTAGAATTAACAATTGCTGAAATTCAAGGCATGGCGGATGCTTCACCCTATGACGGGATGCCTGTGATAACTGTTGGAAATGTAACTGGTGTGAATTATAATGGTATTTATATCGCTGATGCAGCCGGTGCCTGGAATGGTATTTGGGTCTATACCGGTGATTCTGGTGATTTGGCTATTGGTGATCTTGTAGAAGTTTCTGGTACCGTTGCTGAGTACTTCGGTCTAACTGAAATTGATGGATCTGCAGCACTTCTTGTGGCAGGACAACAAGTCATTGCAGCTACTCCTATTTCTACTGGTGACACAAGTGAAATGTGGGAAGGCGTTTTAGTATCTTATTCAAATGCTACATGCGATAATGCTGATCTTGGTTTTGGTGAATGGTCTGCCGATGATGGCAGCGGTAGTACCGTAATGGATGACCTCCTTGCTGATTTTGTACCAACTCTTGGTAGTTCATATGATATTACTGGTCTTGTTCATTATTCATTTGGTGCGTATAAGACAGTATTTAGAAATGCCGATGATGTTGTTGATTTAAATCCACCCACAGCTGTAAATATCACTTTCCAGGTTGACATGCAGTATCAGGAAGTTAGCGTTGATGGTGTCCATATGGCCGGTGGTTTCCAAGGTTGGGACCCTGCAGCCACACCTCTTACTGATATGGGTGGTGAAATATGGGCCGTTACTCTTGAGCTAAATCCTGGCGAAGAGCATGAATACAAATATCTAAATGGAAATGCCTGGGGCACAGATGAAGCATCAAATAGAGCTATGACAGTTCCTGATGTTGATACCGTCCTTGACGTCGTATTTTTTGATGATTATGAAGATGTTGGTGGAGCTCCTGTGAATGTGACCTTCAACCTGAATACATCTACCATGCCGGGATATACAGATTCCACAAACACAATTATTATACGTGGCAGCCTGAATGGTTGGGGCGGAAATGAATGGGAATTGACAAATGTTGGTGGTGACTATTGGTCATATACAACTGCTACAGAACTGGAACCTGGAAATTATGAATACAAATTCGTCAATGTTACTCCAGGTGGTGACGAATGGGAATCTACTGATAATCGTCCTCTGACTGTCACCGGTGTTGATGGTGACCAGAATAATCCACTGGACTACTTTAATGCAGCTGGACCTCCATATGTTGAAACTGATGGTATCGATGTATACTTCAGAGTTTCCACACTTGGTATTGCTGCTTATGGTGGCGAAGAGATGTATACTGCCGGTTCATTTGAAGGTTGGTCAGGTACACTAATGACAGATGAAGGTACTTCTGAATACTGGGGTCTTTCACATAGTTTTGATGAAGCTACAGCTGTACAATATAAATTTCAGCATGGTCCCGGCGGTTGGGAATCCACTGATAATCGTGAAGCCAATATCACCCAGGATACTACGATAGCCTTTGTTTACTGGGATGACCAGGCTCCTTCAACAGAAGAAGCTGTGACCAAAACAGTCATATTCCAGGTTGATCTTGCTGAATGGCTTGATGAAGATGGGGCAACTGGAATGCCAGTATTCAGTCTTGCCAGGAATGATACAATGGAAGTCCGTGGTGGATTTAATGGTTGGAATGACAGTGAAGTTGAAAACAGCGTCATGGTACGTCAACCGGGAACCAACATATTCAATCTGGCCGTAAGTGTTACCAACTTCCCGAGCATAACCATGGAATACAAATATTTCATAAAACATTCAGCCGAGTCAATTGCATTATTTGAAGCAACCTGGGGTCCAATGTATGTGGATATGGGTTGGGAAGATTCACCACAATTTGGTGGAGCCAACCGGACATTTTCCATGGGTGATACTGAGAATGAGATATATCAATTACCTCTTGCCGGATTTTACGATCTACCATCAGGCGGAACCGTTCCTGCCGGAGCATCTGTCACACAGACTTTTACAGTTGACATGAGCGCTGCTGATGCCTCGGGTTTTGTCCCTGGTGATATTGTAAATCTTGTTTACAAGGATAAATGGAATAACTATCTACAGGGATTTGGTAATGAGTTTACCACACCTGCAGTAGATAATGGTGACGGTACTTATACTGCCTCCATAACGTTAATAGGACCTGCGCCATGGCATAGTTTGTATGCCTGGGAATTTGTCGGAACAGAATTCTCCCTTCAAGAAGGTGGGGGATTTGGATTTGGCCGATTCCGTGCACGTTATATGTGTCCTGCTGATGGTGTCTGGACAGACTGGGATCATGATATGGATACCTGGACTGAAGAACCACCACTATTTGTAGCAGATTTTGCTGATGCACTCGAATGTCTTGGTGTCTGTGCTTCTGATGGTGATGTAACCGGTGACGGTTCACTAGATGTTCTTGACATTGTTGGTGTTGTTGCCCATATTCTTGGTACAAATCCAATTGATGAAAACCTTGTTTGTCATGGTGATGTAGATAACAGTGGTTCGCTTGATATTCTTGATATTGTGATCATGGTTGATCTCATCCTGAATCCAGGGCGAATTGATGATGCAACAGAAGCAACTATCCAGATAAATGATGGAACGGTTAATCTAAATGCAGATGGCTTTATCGGTGGTGTAGATATAACTATATCTCATGGTCAGGACTTCAGCATTGAACTTGGAGATGCCTATATAGCTGATTATCACACTGATGGTAACGAGACAAGGGTATTGATGGTACATCCAGGATCTGAATTATTTTCTATAAACGGATCATTCAGCATAACTGATTATACTGTTGTTTCAGGTAACGAATATATCCCTGCTACGATAGCTAATTCATATGCACTACTGAGCAGTTATCCAAATCCGTTTAATCCAGTAACAGAGATATCATATTATCTGCCAACTTCAGGACAGGTTAATGTTAGTATCTATAATATGCTGGGTCAGCAGATTACTACATTAACCAATAATATCGTTGATGCCGGTAATTACTCAGTAACCTGGAATGGTATGGACAATCAGCAGATGTCAGTTCCTTCGGGAATCTACTTTGTAAAACTTCAGCACACTGATGGCGTTGTAACACACAAAATTACTTTGCTGAAATAAACTTATCTAATTATTGATATAAAAAAAGGGGCGATATTCGCCCCTTTTTTTATTGTAAAATATTTTATCCGCCATAAAATACTTTCTCACCCAAATCCCTCAATGTAAGAGTATGGTCATCTGGACGGCCAGAAAATTCTCTGTTTATTGAAGCATTTATTACCTCACCAATAAATACCGAATGATCACCAATGTTCACAATCTCAATGAGTTTACATTCAATATATGATGTTATGTCATCCAATATAGGAGAGCCGGTCAAATCAGTATGGAATTTATGTCCATTAATCAGGTTATTTTCGAGTGTGACCTTTTTAAAAAATGATACGGCTAAATTCTGCTGTCCCTTTGTCAAAATGTTCAAGGCGAAATGTTTGGATTGATTTATAATTTTAAATGCTGAAGAATCTATTTTTATTCCTGCTGCAATTAAAGGTGGTTTAAATGAGGTCTGTGTAAGCCAGTCAATCGTGGATGCTGCAATTTCCCCTTTATCCGATACAGATGTAATGATATATAATCCATAAGGGATCATTCTAAGGGCAATTTTCTTATGATCTTGATTCATTAAATTTCCTTTACAAAATAAAAAATGTAGCTGTGATTAATAAATAAATTTCAAAACGAAATATAGTAGGCCAAAACTAATTAAATAAACCAATCCTGCATAACTGATCCTCATCAGCCATTTTGGTGGTTTAAATTCAGTCGGAACTGATTTGCTTCGGATAATTTTATAATTCATGAAGGCAAATATTGGTGCAGCTAGAAATGCCATAATAGTTGCAATATCAATAAGTGTTTTCATTTTGTTTTGGAAATAAACCAGTATCAGTATTCCACCAACTGATAGAAAAATAACCCAAAACCAGTAGAGAATATCTTTCCGATATGACATCCTGGGCACAAGCAATAGTATTGATTCTGACATAACTCTTGGATAAGCGTCCATTACAGTTATCAGAGTGCTGAACATGGTTATTAAGCAGGCTGTACCAATAAATATTTTACTCCAACTACCAAGAGTCTGAACATATAAGTTAACAAGTTGAGATGAGAATACAATGCCACTATTTGAGAATGCTTCTCCTGTGCCATACATTATTAAAGCACCAAGACTAAGAAATACCAAAGCCAGAACTGCAGCGCCAATATAACCAACATAAAAATCCAATAGAGTTTCTTTCATTGAAGGTTTATGGGCAGTCTGTTTTGAACGTTCTAACATCCATAGCGATGGCCAAACAGAAACTTCAATCGGCGCCGGCATCCAGCCCATCAATGCTACCATAAACCCAATACCGGTGATTGTCCATATGTTTGGTGCAACAAAATCAGGGGTAATGGATGATCCGTGTTGAATAGCCGCAATTAATGCCACAATTGTAGTAATACTCAATACAATGATCAGTATCTTCATCATTTTGTCAAGTACATGATATCTTCCAACAACTAAGATAACCACAATTAATGATACCAGGATTCCACTGAGAGAAACAATAGGGATGCCAGTGTGAAATAGGTTCTCTGCAAGACCAGTCGTAACCAAGCCAATTGCTGAAATATTGATAAAGGAGGAGATAAATGACAGAATCAAAAATGATATCAGGGCAAAATTCCCCAGGTCCTTATAACCCTTCAAAACACTTTCGCCAGTTGCAGCAGTATATCTGTTGGCGAATTCGAAAAATGGATATTTCAAAAAATTTGTCACAATTACAAGAAGGAATAATGAAAAGCCATAAGAAGCACCGGCACGTGTGGATTGCACCAGATGAGATACGCCAATTGCAGCCCCGGCAAACAAAATACCCGGTCCTAATGCTTTTAATGTGCCAGAAATAATTTTCATAACAATTAACCTATTTTTGATAATGAAAATTAAGGGGAAAGTTTTTGAAACCCAAGAAGAGTTTCAGATTCGAAATCGGGGGTAGGCGAATTTATTCACCTACCCGTCGATTCTGTTTTTTATAATTTAAAGATTGGTTTCGGCTACCGTTTTTTGAACAGCTCCGAGTGTTTTCTGTAACGAGGTATTCTCATCATCGGTTAAAGGGAATTCGATAATTCTTTCGATACCACCAGACCCAATGACAGTTGGGACACCAATAAAATATCCATCGATTCCAAATTCGCCTTCACAAAGTGAGGCAGATGGGATAACCCTTTTTTTATCTTTAATATAAGATTCAGCCATTTCAATTGCTGATTGGGCTGGAGCATAAAAAGCCGATCCATTACCAAATAATTTTACAATCTCTCCGCCAGCAAATCTGGTTCTATTAACAATCTCTTCTAATCGGTCGGCATCAATTAAATCAGTTATAGGAACACCACCAACAGTAGCAGAACGGATAATAGGAACCATTGTATCTCCATGCCCACCGAGTACCATACATTGTACATCCTGGAATGATACCCCTAATTCCATGGCTATAAATGCTCTGAAACGACTGCTGTCCAAAGCGCCAGCCATACCAACAACCATGTTCTTTGAAAAACCGGATATTTTGTAGAAGGCATATACGATTGCATCCAGGGGATTTGAGACGACAATAACAAATGCATTAGATGCATATTTTTTTACGTTATTGGCTACATCAGTTATTATTTTTAGATTTATGCCAAGTAGGTCTTCGCGATTCATCCCTGGTTTTCTTGGGATGCCAGCAGTAATGATTACAACGTCTGAGCCGCTAATATCTTTATAATCACTGGTACCTGTGATTGCGGAATCATATCCACCATGTGGTAATAACTGAGTAATGTCAAGGGCCTTACCTTTAACCATTCCCTCAGCATTTGGGATATCAAATATCACGATATCCCCAAGTTCTTTCTGAGCCGCAATCAAAGCCAGATTACCACCAATCTGCCCGCCACCAATTAATGCAATTTTAGATTTTGCCATTTTATTCTCCGAATTAAATTATCTTTCTGAAATTGGAACAAATCCTCTCAAAGTACTACCGGTATATATTTGTCTTGGTCTGGATATCCTTGCACCTTTTGCCTGTCGTAATTCCATCCACTGTGCGATCCAACCAGGTAGTCTGCCAAGCGCAAACATTACTGTATACATACGGGTAGGAATTCCAAGAGCACGATAAATTATACCAGAATAAAAATCAACATTTGGATATAATTTTCTCTCAACAAAAAAATCATCATTCAAAGCGATTTCTTCTAATTCTTTTGCGATGGAGAGCATTGGATCAGAAATCCCAAGTTTATTCAACAGCCTGTCAGATGCTGATTTAAGGATTTTTGCCCGAGGATCAAAGTTCTTATAAACCCTGTGTCCAAACCCCATCAGCTTAAATCCAGAATTCTTATCTTTTGCCATATTTACATATTTCTTATAGTTGCCGCCATCCTTTTCAATCTTGGATAACATTTCAATTACTCTTTGATTGGCACCACCGTGTAAAGGTCCCCACAGTGCTGAAATTCCTGCAGAAACAGAAATGAATAAGTTAGCAAGGCTGCTTCCCACCATACGAACTGTTGAAGTTGAGCAATTCTGCTCATGATCAGCATGCAGTATTAATAGTAATCTAAGTGCATCAGTCACCACTGGATCAATTTCATATGGTTCTGATGGGACAGCAAACATCATTTGGAGGAAATTTTCTTCAAATGAATATTTATTTTTAGGATACATAAACGGTTGGCCAACAGATTTTTTATATGCAAATGCAGCCAGGGTTTTCATCTTTGCCAGCAGGCGAATAATATTATTATCTACATCACCTTCAGAATTTTCAGGATAAAAAGTTGACAGTGCTGCTACCATTGATGCCAGAACACCCATTGGATGGGCATTCATGGGATATCCATCAAAAAACCGTTTCATATCTTCATGTATCATTGTATGATATGTAAGCTCGTTATTAAAACTGGTTATTTCATTTTTTGTGGGCAATGCGCCCTTGATTAATAAATACATAACTTCTGAAAATGTTGCATTTTCAGCAAGCTGTTCAATAGGTATGCCACGATATCTTAAGATACCTTTTTCTCCATCAATAAAGGTAATAGAGCTTTCACAAGAACCCGTGTTTCCATATCCCGGATCCAGAGTAATAAAACCAGTATTGTTTCTCAGCTTTGTGATATCTACAGCTCTTTCTCCCTCAGAGCCCTCGATTATTGGAAGTTCTATTGTTTGATTATCTAAAATTAATTTTGCGGACTTCATAATTCCTCCTTTTACAATATATATTAAGCGATATATAGATTTAGAATTTTATAACAAATGAGGCTTAAATTTAGAGTTAAATACCTCATTATAACTATTCATATTTTTCTATAATACAAACATGTCCTAATATCTTGCTCTAATTTTAATAAAATGATAGTATAATATATATTAATACTTTATTATCTAATATTATTCTTTGGTAATGTCATGTAACCGTAAATTTCGGCCAAAGATTTCTAACTAATTTTACATATTTATAATTGGAGTTAATATGTCAGACAATAAAAGTGTTGTCAAACCAACATACAGGTATGAGGTGGACAATCTTAATCAATCTTCGTGGAAAATAAATAAACGTGGCGGTAGCCTGATTCATGATCCGTTATTGAATAAAGGGACTGGCTTTTCAGAGCAAGAAAGGGAAGAACTTGGTTTATTGGGTCTTGTACCTCCCAAAGTAGTCAGCATAGACGATCAAGTGAAAAGGATACAGGAAAATTTTAACAGATTACCAGGTCCTTTTGAAAAATACATATTCCTGGAAGCATTACATGATCGAAACGAAACACTCTATTTTAAAGTTTTGATTGATAATCTTGAAGAGTTAACCCCAATTGTCTACACACCGACTGTGGGGAAAGCCTGTGAGCATTATGGACATATTTATAGAAGGGCCAGGGGAATGTACTTTTCTACCCGTAACCGGGGACATTTCAGGGAGATGATGAATAACTGGGCTCAGGATGAAATTGATATCATTGTTGTAACGGATGGCAGTAGGATACTAGGGCTTGGTGATCTTGGCTGTAATGGTATGGGGATCTCCATTGGTAAGTTGGCACTCTATGTTTCATGTGCTGGTATTTATCCGAGTAAAACATTACCGGCGGTTTTGGATGTTGGAACCAATAATGAAGAATTACTGGTCGATCCATTGTATCTTGGTGTCAACCATCGTCGCCTTACCGGTGACGATTATTATGAGATGGTTGATGAGTTTGTCACTGCAGCACTTGACAAATGGCCTGATGCGTTAATCCAGTTTGAGGATTTCACAAATGACCATGCTTTTCCATTACTTGAAAAATACAGACACAAAATAGTTTGTTTTAATGATGATATCCAGGGCACCGGATCTGTGGCTTTAGCTGGAGTTCTCAGCGGATTACGGATTACCGGCGAAAAATTAATCGATCAGAGAATTGTCTTCCTTGGTGCTGGTTCTGCAGCTATCGGTATTGCTAATATGATTGCCGCCGGTATGGTAGAAGAGGGGTATACAGTTGAAAAAGCAAGAGAGAGATTCTGGTTTATAGACACAAAAGGTTTAGTGACAAATAATCGTGGTGATAAACTTGCCGATCACAAAATACCTTTTGCAAGAGATGAAGAGTATGTTAAGGCTCTGGTGGATGTAGTTAAAAAGGTGAAACCAACAATTCTAATGGGTTTAAGCGGTCAGCCTGGTTCATTCTCAAAAGAGGTGATTGAAGAATTGAATCGTCATGTGGATAAACCCTTGATTTTCGCACTTTCAAACCCAACGTCAAAAGCCGAATGCACAGCCGAGCAGGCATATACATGGACTGATGGAAATGGGATATTCTCAAGCGGAAGCCCCTTTGATCCGGTGAATTATAAGGGAAAACTATTATCACCTGGACAGGGAAATAATATGTATATATTCCCAGGCGTTGGATTAGGCGCATCCGTATGTAAATCCACTGAAGTAACGGATTCAATGTTCTACATTGCTGCAAAAACTTTAGCAGAAATGGTTACTGACGAGTCCCTTGATTGCGGAAATTTATACCCAAAGTTATCAAATATTAGGGAAATCTCTTTAAAAATCGCTGTTGCAGTGTGCCAAGTTGCTTATAGTGAGGGACTGGCGAGATTGGAAAAACCTGAGAATTTAGAAGATTTTGTGGAAAATTCGATGTTTAGTCCATATTATATTCCATATTCAAAATAGGTTTCTTTTAATAGTAATCAGAAAAGGGGGGACGTATGTCCCTCTTTTTTTTAAACTTTATTTATGGATATTACAAATATGGTATCGTAGTTTCACAGCCATGAAGGTCACAAAAATTAATCAATTCAAAGTAGGTAAACAAATTCAGGGCTTTTTTCTATGTTGCGAAAAACATGTTAGAACGACTCGATCTGGAGAACTATATCTGGATTTGATTCTCCAGGATAGTAGCGGTAGAATATCCGGGAAATTATGGGATTATACTGATAAGTATATGGATGCATTTAATAGGGGCGATCCAGTCGCCGTAAAAGGAATACCATCCTCTTACCAAAATGATACTCAATTGACAATCTCTCACATCAATTATGCTGATGAAAAAAGATATGGTAAATATGGTTTCGATCCCAATCATTTGGTCCCTTCAATAAAAGAGTCCGTAGAAGATTTACATAATGCTCTTTTAAATGTTGTGAATTCAATTATGGATTCAAACCTAAAAAACCTGGTTTCCACTATTATCGATAAATATTGGCAACAAATTTCAATCATACCGGCATCGACGGGATTTCATCATTCTATCAAAGGTGGATATCTGAAACATATGGTATCGTGTGGTAAAATAGCTGTCTCCTTATCCGGTCATTATGACAATCTTTCAGGCGATCTTGTTATTGCTGGAGCTTTGCTCCACGATATTGGTAAAGTACGAAGTATTGGCGATGGGCTTGATCCGGAGAAAACAACAGAAGGCCGACTGGAAGGTCATATTATAATGGGGAGGGATATTGTGTTAGAAGAATCTCTTCAATATCCAAAGCTGGATGGAATAATAAAACAAAAACTATTACATATAATTTTATCTCACCAGGGTAATCCTCAAAAAGGGTCTACTGTCACACCAAGATTTCCGGAAGCACTGCTTGTACATTTCATTGATAATATGGATGGAAAATTAAATCTTATGCAGGATGCAATTGATAATTTAAGTGATATAGAGGAATGGTCAGACAGAAAAAATTATTTCAGGACTGAGTTGTGGAATAAACGTTAATTCATCCTAAATTATGACGCTTAATTAATAAGGAATACTCTCTCAATGAATCATAAAATATTTGCACTCGTTCTCATTGTCTTTATAACATTTATTTCAAGATTTGTACCGCATCCACCAAATTTTACACCCATTCTTGCCGCAGGATTGTTTGCCGGGACTTATTTCAATAAAAAATATCTGGCGTATATAATCCCAATCTCAATAATGATTGCTACCGATCTAATAATTGGCATACATGCTACTCTCGTTTGGGTATATTTATCAATTTTACTTGTAGTATTGCTGGGAACAATTATCGCAAAAAAGAAAAATATTCTTACTGTAGGATTAGGAGGAATTGGCGGTGCTGTTTTATTCTTTATACTTACAAATTTTGGCGTGTGGATTACAGGAGGCGGCTATTCTCATCCTTTAACATTTGGCGGTTTGATTGCCTGTTATATTGATGCTATTCCATTTTTTAAAAATACTTTGTTAAGTACCATGGGATATTATTCTATAATGTATCTATCGTATGAAAAATACATAAATCCTTATTTAGAAAATAAATATGAAAACTCCGAGAAACTTGCTAGCTAGCTTGACAGGGGCGTTCCGGGTCTCATTATTTCTCTAAATTTTTTATCAAACAATATATCAAATGATTTTGGGTATCTGTAAGAAATTAATAGTTCTATTTATTTTTCTTTTATTCAATCCATTAATTTCACAGCAGTATTCTGACCAATTACAGTTAAGAACCGATCAGCTAGGGCAATCATCATATTATTTTCGCAGTGATAACCCCTTCATCTTTGATGATGCTCAAGTCGACAACATCAATTTTAATGGCAGTCTTAACAACCCTACCAGTCGATTTTTATTCTCAAAAATTCCTGATATCAAACCTGATTCTACTGTTCTTACATTTTTTAAATGGCATCAAGGTGATTTCAGCTATCGCGAAATTTTAGTTGGATTGTCCTCAATCAATCTGAATGGTACTCTGATAAATTTTAAAGGAATGGGCCGATCATTTCCCGGGAAATATAATCACCTGAATACAATTGGATCCTCCTCTGATAATGTGCTTCAAAATTATTTAATCACATTTGGCAAAGAGTCTGATCGGAGTACCAGTTCTATTTCATTTTTTCATCATAGAGAAAACTCAGGGATCCCGGTAAACGCAACCAATAACTCTTATAGAAAATCCAGGTCCTATAATGCTGGGGTTAGCTATCGTCTATCAGGGGATATGGTCACATATGATTTCAGCGGTGCTTTTCAGTTCCTTCATACAAGCACTCAGACAATAACTGATATTGATGAAAATACAAATATCTCATATGAGGATTTCACCTATTGGTTAGATTCTAAAGCGATATATAATCTTTCGGACAATTCAGAATACATTGTCAAGTATTCGATCAAAAAAGTAAATATCAGTCCTCAGAATTTATCTCAGGAATCTCAGGATTTGTTTGACTATCAAGGTTATCTGAATTATAGATGGCAAGATGGTATCGAGACAAAAATAGGTGTAATATATTTATCTAATGAAAAAATATATCCAGTAGGATCTGCATTCAAAAAATATGACAAATTAACTTTTGGTATCAGCAGGAATGTATTTTCTTCATTTTACCATGAGTCGGACTTTATCCTTGAAAAAAAGTATTGGCATAGTTCATCTGTATGGAGTGATTTTAATCATGGCAAATTTAGTTCGAAACTAAAAATAATCCAGCTTCGATATGAAAATGAGAATTATTTAATTATAAATCCTCAAATTTCATATTTAGTAAACTGGTTTGAGCTTGTCTATTCAGGTCATTATAATAATTCAGAAACCAGTATTATTTCAGAGCAATCAAGTTTTTCAATAGAGATAATTCCTACACTAAAAAACAAACGGTATCGTCCTTTTATAAAATTAGAAGGGACTCATACTAACCTGAATGGCAGTGGAAATAATAATATTAATTTTCTGGAGACAAATCAATTATCTTATTATCCTGACTCAAAAATCTATAGTTTGCTTGATATGTCTATTGGCATCAAAATTGAGCATTTTTCAGTCTCGTTTAAATTTGTACAGATATTTGACAAGAATTCAATAGTATCACCAGAAATTCTACCTGTTGATAAAATGAATTTTCTCGATGTTTTCTGGTTATTTAATGATTAGCCAGAATGATAGATATCCAATAAACCACATCAACAACGTCTATACTCCCGTCATTATTGCTATCCACAATGCATATTGACTGATCGGAAGTGTTTTCATCTTCATCAATAATTATTGATATTATCTCGACTATATCAAGGATGTCCAGAGAGCCATCTAAGTTTAAATCCCCATTGTTGTCACAATCGGAGTAATACATAAACGCAAAATCGCCTGGTATTGCCCCTACGGTATAATTTGCCAGCTCAGCACCGTTTAGATCAATGACAATGACCTGATCGGGAGCAACAAAATCAGAGATTCCCAAATAAATATTATTCCCATATGAACTCATTGAATACACATTGTTATACCAGCCTATTTGAGTGTTTTCAATAGGGTTTAAATTTTCGTCCAGCCTGATGACACCACCATTATAGGTTCTGTATACTTCTCCATTAATCAGAGTCAGATCATTGCCAAAAAGAGGATTGTTGCCATAGTCGGTAATAAGAATATCTTGAGTAATAAGATTTATCATGGAGCTTACAGTGTAAGTGATCCAATTGTCATCATAGTATACTCCTGAAATATACAGTTTGTCATCATTCACAAGCATTTGACCAGGACCCATTCCAACTGAATATTCGTTAATAATTTCATCCGTAATTACATCAATTGATATAATTTTATTATTATTTTGCCATGCAGAATCCAACGTTATCGAAACATAAAGAATACCGTTTTCAATAACCATATCCTCTGGTAATCCGTCAACAGCAATTGAATCAATTATTTCAAATGTTTCTATATCAATTTTCAGTATGGCATTGGTATACCACTCTGTTATATAACCGATATTATTATAGACTTCGATTTCTCGTGGACCAGAAAAATTTGTCGAAAGAGTTTGGTCCAGACTCAGTTCACCTGTTTCGCTAATATCATAGCTTTCGATAATGCCACTTCCGTTAATAATAACATATAATTTATTTCCATAAACTTTTAATGATTGACCGGTATCACCAATTGGATTACCACCATATTCAACAAGATTATCACTTTCATTCAAATACCATAGTGAGGAATTTCCAGACATAAAATTACCCTCGCACAAAACGAATATTTGCTCTTGGGCACTGATGTTAATGGCTATCAGTATAAAAAATATTATTAATAGTCGCTTCATACTTGTCCTTAATTAAAATAAATGATTGTTTTTATTGAGTAACTTCTACCAGGTTCAGGATATCCATATATTGTTTCATATTTAAGATTAAAAACATTATTCACTGATAATACATTATTTACCCTATGCTTAAGAATCGTTGAATTTCGTGCCATAGAAAAATTAAAAAGGGAATATTCACTTATGTATAAATCTTTTGGATAGCTATAAAAACGTATTTGCGATGAAACAAAATTGTATCCCATTGTAAAATTAAATTGATTAAACAATAAATTCTGAGTAACTGATGCTGTATACTTTGGTGAATACCTACCTTGTTTGCCGCTATGATAAGGTAATTCAGGATTTCTATGCTTATGTACATTGTACCCGTAATTAATCTGTAGGCTGTAAAAAGGTGACCTAATTAATTTAAAAGATGCATTGTATCCATAAGACTCAGATTTATCGATATTTTCAGGAGAATAAACAATCCCTGTTTCTTTTGGGAGCCATTGAATCAAATTCCTGTATCTTACATAAAAAGTATTTATGTCCAGAGTGATATCGTCGATTTTGAAGATATTTCTAAAATAAATATTTGTTGATTGTTCTACTTTTAGGTTGGGATTTCCAAATGGGACCCAATACATATCATTAAAACCGGGTCGTTTAAAATTGGATGAAAATGATATTGACGATAGGCTCCAATACTCACCTGGTTGAAATTGCAGAATTGATTCAGCTGCAACAAGAATTTTATCATTATTTAACTCGTGATCTATCCTCAAAACAGTAACATTATCAATCCAGCCAATTGAGGTCGAATATTCAACTGAACCGAAGATAAGATCTCTTGAAATGTATGATGTATTTGAACTGTTATTTTTTTCCCGAGAGTGCTGGAAGACAAAAAAATAGTTTTCAAAATTATATCTAATTTTCTCGGAAACAACTGAAAGGTCAAAATGGCTATTTAGAGGTGGGCCAGGGTTCCCAGGATAATTGTAATCCATTCTGGATTTCTTGATGGTTATAAGAGCACTCACCTTTGCATCCTTATAACGAATATTTAGGGTTTGCAGCTCATCTTCGAGTTTGGATTTATTTGGTCCTAAATAAATGAAACCTGAAAGATCACGTTCATTAAATACCGAAAATAATTGAAAATCTATATCGGATGACTGATCAAGCATATATTTGCTCTTAAAATATAGAAACTTTTGATTGATAGCATTCTGAAAGTCAACGCCATTATCAGTATTATCATTGCTGCTTACATAATCCATGATTCCAGTACTGATTGAATATTCTGATGAACGATATTTCCAATTTAAATTAGCAGCATCTGACGTGAATTTATTTTCACCAAATGAATGAGAAACCCAGGAGCCAGACTTCCCCGGGACCATGTTAATTACTCCAGACAAAGCTGAAGATCCAAAACGGGCAGATGATCCCTGGGGATAAAACTCAATGTTGGTCAAAAGTGCAGTGGGGATTTGAGAGATATCGGCAATTCCGTTTTGCTCACTGTTTATAATTATACCATCAAGCATCAATGCAAGTCTATCTCCTTGAGATCCATTAAAAGAAATAGATGTAACACTTGCAGGTCCACCATATGATTTAACAATCAACCCCGGTAGTTCTTTAAATATATGCTGTGGGTGGACGGCATTATCAATCTGAACCTTTGCTAGTTTGTATGTCCTTATTGGAAAACTAACATAATCAGAATCTGCCCTGCTGCCTTTTACCAGCACTTCCGATCCAGAGTAAATAATTGGATATAATTCGATTCTCAAATGGGGGAGACTATCTCCAGAATTTATTGTAACAAAATAATCTATGTATCCATCTTTAGAAAATTCTACAGAAGTAGTTTGAGATGACTGGTTGCGAATTACAATCTGGAACTCACCATCAATCCCAGAATGTTGATATGTCGAATCACTGGAAACCAGCACATCTTTTATGGGCTGATCAGAAATTTTATCGATTACTATGCCTCGAAGATATTCCGATAAATCCTCAGCATAAGTAAACGAAAACAGAAAATAAAATACAAAACCCCAAATAACCGGTGAGGGAATATTTGGGGTGCGAGACGATATCAATCTACACCTCATTCCTCGAAGGTTCGTAGATGTGGAAGTGTCTGACTTATCTGAAAACAGAAATACAGTTGCGGGTCAGTTCCGGATTCTCACCGTGATTCCTTCACACAAAATTTTATTATACAAACTATATCCAAAAGCGGATATGATAATTTAATATCCATAATTGAAAATAAATTATAGAAATAATGTAACCTCTAGATAATTTATTTATCCAAATGTCATTAGAAATGAAAATATGTTTCGGATATGTAATTTTATTAAGAATAAATTTTCAATACGTTTTATTTCGATAAAGTAGTAATTATGGAGTTAATTAATGGGACAATTTTCAATGGAGATATCAGAATCAAATTTTGACACTGCTGTTTTAAAAGCAGACAAACCGGTTCTGATCGATTTTTGGGCGGAATGGTGTGGTCCATGTCGAATTTTAGGTCCAACAGTAGATGAAGTTGCTGAAGAATATAATGGGAAAATTATTGTTGGAAAATTAAATGTTGATCATAGCCCATCAATTGCCAGTAAATATGGTATTAGAAGTATCCCAAGTCTGTTGATCTTTTTAAATGGAGAAGTACAGGAACAAATTGTCGGTGCAGTTCCAAAAGCACAGATAACAGACGCATTATCAAAACATCTATAGGAATTACAGAAGAAATATGAAACGAAAAGTCATTATTATCGGTTCAGGCCCGGCTGGTTTAACAGCAGCATTATATACTGCAAGGGCAAGTTTAAAACCGATTGTTTTTGAAGGTATGCAACCGGGTGGTCAACTAACGATCACTACGGATGTGGAAAATTTCCCTGGTTTTCCAGAAGGAATAATGGGTCCGGACCTTATGGACCTTTTTCGTAAACAAGCTCAAAGGTTTGAGGCAGAAACACATTTTTTACACGTTGATAAAGTTGATCTATCATCAAGACCATTTAAGGTCTGGGTGAATGATGATTTGTATGAAAGCGAATCATTAATTATTGCAACTGGTGCTTCTGCAAGATTGCTAGGATTAGAATCTGAAACCAAACTAATGGGTTATGGCGTATCAGCATGTGCCACATGCGATGGTTTTTTCTATAAGGATAAACATGTAATCGTTGTTGGCGGTGGAGATTCAGCTCTTGAAGAATCCATCTATCTTACAAAATTCGCCTCTAAAGTTACTCTTATTCATAGAAGAGATGAATTGCGCGGCTCTAAAATCATGCAGGACCGTGTGATCAAACACTCGAAAATAACCGTTAAATGGAATTCAACCGTTGATGAAATGGTTGGAGACCCACAAAGTGGTGGTCTTACAGGTGTCGTCTTAAAAGACACGGTTACTGGAGATCTTTCTGATTTCTCATGTGATGGCGTTTTTATTGCCATCGGCCACAGACCAAATTCTGATTTGTTTAAAGGACAATTGGATTTGAAAGAAAACGGTTACATTATTACAAAACCAGGATCTACATATACTTCTGTTGAAGGTGTTTTCGCCTGCGGTGACATTCAGGACTCTACTTATCGTCAGGCAATCACTGCCGCAGGCTCCGGTTGTTCAGCAGCTATTGATGCTGAAAGATGGCTGGAATCTCAGGAGTAACCCTGCCTAAATAATGACTTCTCGTCCATTCTTCTGTTTGGACAATTTTGGTACGAAAGGATAAAATAGGTTTTATCATTACCCATTTTCGGGTAAATGGGGAACCTGTATTACAAATATTTGACAATCCTACGGATTGTTTGATTCGTACAATATTGTCTCAATCAACCACAGATGCAAATCGTGATAATGCATTCCGATCCTTTAAAAATCGTTACTCTGACCTTAGTTCAGTAGTTTCAGATGACATTGATAGGATTGCAGAAACCATAAGAGTATCCGGAATAGCAAAGAAAAAAGCCTCTGCCATTCAGGAAGTATTAAAATGGTGCAAGCAGACCTTCGATGAATATTCACTTGATAATATTTCGTCCTGGGATGATGAAAAGATTACTAGTGAGTTAATAAAAATTAATGGGATCGGTTATAAAACCATAGCAATATTGCTATGTTTCTCTCTTGGCAGAGATGTATTTCCTGTCGATGTGCATGTACATAGGATTATTACCCGATTGGGTATTACAAGAAAGAGTTTATCTCCGGATAAAGTATATTTTTTAATTAATCCTTTTGTACCTTTTGGAAAAGACCATTTCCTCCATGTCCAGCTTGTTAAGTTTGGCAGGGAAAGATGCAGATCTCAGAACCCTCTTTGCGTTGATTGTCCCTTTTCACAACTTTGTGATTATAACTTAAATAAAAACGACTGGGCGTAATTGATTGTGTGACCCGAATTGGAATTATATACCATTCAATAACAGTTACATTGCCAATATGCCATCGATTGTAAAGTAATATTAAATATTTAGAAAGGAGAGTGATATGCAATCACCTCTATATGAGTTGAATAATGTCATTTTTGAGAGTGGAAATTTTAGACCACTGGATGTAAAAAAGTTTGAAGTCCACAGAGGTACCGTTTATTCAATATCCGGGAAACCAGGATCAGGGAAGACAGTTTTCCTTGATGTATTGTCGAGAAATTTGAGACATTCATCCGGCGAGATAAAATTTGAATCCAAAGATATTTCACAGGTATCCAATTCCGAGCTATCCGACCAGATCGCTTTTGTGAGGCAAATAAATAAAGCACCAAGATGGACGACTGTTGAAAGCTATATACTAAAAGTATTGGATAGCTATTCTCATACAAGAAATGAGAAGAAAAAGAGACTGGCCAGAATAATCAACCAGATGGAAATTAAACATCTTCTCGATAGACCAATGAGAAAGTTAACACCTGGTCAACTTAGATGGGTAATATTATCTGCTATGATTGCCGCTGATGCTAAAGTTCTTCTTATTGATGAAATTGAACAGCATCTTTCACCAGATGCAATCAATAATCTTGTCAGAATCCTTTATAGGAAAAGTAATTATGACGGAATTACAGTTATCATCACAACTCAGAATCCGGAAATACTGAAAAAAATAGTTACAATATTTATCACCATGAACAGTGGAAGAATCACCAGTGTTAGATCCGCAAAAAAGCCAAGAAAATACAATAAGAGAAAGAAACCTAATCAAAATAACAAAAAAGATTGAGCCATTTTTTTGGATTAGGCTAAGTATAACCTAATGGGAATTCTATTTATTGAGACTGGATGTAATTGTTTATATCTTAATAAATAAGGTAAATTTTATGTTAATTTATGAGAGATATGAATAATATTAATTTTAGTGATCTTCAGCAATTGATTTCATCAGCAGGACCAATTCTCCTGACCACACATATTAATCCTGACTGCGATGGTTTGGGATCCGAAATAGCCTTATATCATCACTTGAGGTCTATAGGAAAAGAATGTAGAATTATCAATACTTCCGGTATGCGGGATATGTATAATTTCCTTGACTTAGAAGGTCATACTGAAAAGTATTCACCTGATATGGATGACTGGATTAAATCTGCTGACATTACGATACTTCTTGACATTGGCGATGCCAACCGCATTGGAAATATGAAAGAAATTGTATTCGAAAATACGAGGACTATATGTATCGATCATCATCCAGTCAGGAAAGGTAATTCTTATACTTACACAATGGTTAATCTCCATGAGCCATCTACAGGATCAATCATTTGGAAATACTTGCGATCACTGGATAGTGAAAGCAAATTGACTATTCCGATTGCCACCGCACTATATGCTGCACTTGTTACTGATACTGGTTCCTTCAAGTATTATAATACCAATGAGGAAGCTCATCAGATGGCCTCCGATCTCATCATCTCAGGGATTATACCTTATGATATTCATAAGCATATTTATGAGAATAGATCGCTTGAGCAAGTTCGATTGCTGGGTAGGGTAATTGAAAATATTAATTTTTACAACAATGGTGAATTTGTACTTTTTATAATTACCTTATTTGATCTTGAGCAATGCAGAGCTACTCATGAGGATATTGAAGGGTTTACCGATTTCTGCAGATCTATCAGAGGCGTTGAAATTTCCTGTATGATACTTGAGGAATCAGAAAATAATTTCAGAATTAACTTCCGTTCAAAAGGCAAATACATTATAAATGATGTTGCCGAAAAACTGAATGGCGGTGGACATCCTCTGGCTGCTGGAGCAAACATTTTAAATCAGTCAGTTACTGACGCAGAGAAAACAATATTAACATTGATAAATAAAAAAATTCGCGGAGATGATGATGTCAGTTAAAAGCGATTACTGGATTGAGAAGATGGCCAGGAATCATAAAATGATTGAACCATTTGAATCTGAGCAGATTAGAAGTGGCAAAATTTCTTATGGATTGTCATCCTACGGCTACGATCTAAGAGTGGCGGATGAATATAAAATATTCACCAATGTAAATAATAGAATTGTTGACCCAAAGAATTTTGATGACGCTTCATTTGTGAAATTTTCAGGTGATGTCTGCATAATCCCTCCAAATAGTTTCGCCCTTGCAAGAAGTATAGAATATTTTAGAATCCCGAGGAATGTAATCACTTTATGTGTGGGGAAATCGACATATGCCAGATGTGGGATAATAGTAAATGTCACTCCTTTTGAGCCGGAATGGGAAGGATTTGTTACTCTTGAAATTTCAAATACCACACCCCTGCCTGCAAAAATATATTCTAATGAAGGATTGTGCCAGGTTATATTTTTTGAAAGTGATGAAGAATGCAGAACATCCTATTTAGATAAAGCAGGGAAGTATCAGAAGCAAAATGGTATAACTCTTCCCAGGATGAAAAAGAAATAAATTGAGAATAATCGTCGCCAAAGATGCTGGATATTGTTTTGGGGTCAGGGATGCCGTGAATACTGCGTTCGATACCATAAATCAACATGGCGAAGTATATATGCTTGGTGATATTGTCCATAATGAAAAAGTCGTTGCTGATTTAGCTCGAGCAGGAGCAAAAGTAGTTGAAGAAGTCGACGAAATACCAAGTGATAGTCCAGTATTGTTCAGGGCTCATGGAACAGTTGGCTCGACATGGGAAAAGGCAAATTCAGCAGGATTGAAAATTATAGATGCTACTTGTCCATTGGTGCATGAAATTCATAGTGAAGTAAAAAAACTTTCCATTGATGGCAGACAGATTATTATTGTTGGAGATCATGGGCATGATGAGGTTATTGGCATTGCCAGCCAGGTTGATAATGCCATCGTAGTGGCAAATCCAACTGAAGCAAAAGAATTAAAAAAAATGAAACGGGCTGGCATTGTTTGTCAATCTACCCAAATCATTGATAATGTGCAGGAAATAATCAATATTCTAATGACAAAAGTATTTGATCTACATTTTGTAAATACAATCTGTTTCCCAACAAAAAGAAATCAGGAGCAAATCCGCCAACTGGCAAAAGAATGTGATGTCATGTTAATTATTGGTTCATTTACCAGCGCAAATTCGAAAAGGCTCACACAACTTTCACTTGAAATTAATCCCAGATCATACCAGGTAACTACCCTGGATGATGTTGATATAAAATGGTTTAACAATGCTCGCACTGTGGGAATCTCTGCAGGGGCTTCTACACCGGATTATATTATCGAAGATGTCAAAAATAAACTATCAACTTTGAAGGACACAAAATGAAAAAAGGTACTTTACAAGTTAAAATCGGTTTGGCTGAAATGCTGAAGGGTGGGGTGATTATGGATGTCACAAATCCTGAACAGGCTAAAATCGCTGAAAATGCTGGAGCTGTTGCTGTTATGGCACTTGAGAGAATTCCAGCTGATATTCGTAAGGATGGCGGCATTGCCCGAATGTCCAACCCTGGAATGATAAAAGAAATACAGAAATGTGTAAGCATACCTGTAATGGCAAAGTGCAGGATTGGTCATTTTGCCGAAGCGCAAATACTTGAATCTTTAGAAGTTGATTTTATCGACGAAAGTGAAGTTCTAACACCTGCGGATGAATATAACCACATATGGAAGCATGAATTCAAAGTACCATTTGTTTGTGGTGCCAGGAACCTGGGAGAAGCGCTTAGGAGAATTGGTGAGGGTGCTGCAATGATTAGGACTAAAGGTGAACCAGGGTCCGGTAATATTGTCGAAGCTGTTCGTCATATGAGAACATTGGTTAATGATATGAAAAAGCTGACAACTCTTGATGATCATCAGTTAATGGCAGAAGCAAAAAACTTAGGTGCTCCCTTTGATTTAATAAAACAAATAGCAGGTGATGGAAAATTACCCGTTCCGAATTTCAGTGCTGGAGGTATTGCAACTCCTGCAGATGCATCTCTAATGATGCAATTAGGAGCGGAGTCAGTATTTGTCGGATCAGGAATATTTAAATCTGAAGATCCTGAGACAAGGGCAAAATCTATCGTTGATGCCACAACCTATTTTGATGATCCCGATAAGCTTGCTATTGCTTCTGAAAAGCTGGGCACTGCTATGAAAGGTCTTGAAATGAGTGAGATTCCAGCTGACCAGAGAATGCAGGAGAGAGGCTGGTAAATTGATTATTGGGATTCTCGCGCTCCAGGGTGGTTTTCATTTGCATCAACTTTCGCTGGAATCTTTGCAGATTAAATCTGAACTCATCAGGTATCCTAAACAACTTGATCATTGTGATGCTTTAATCATTCCTGGCGGTGAATCAACGACATTGATGAAGCAAATTATGAAAAATAATTTTTTTGATTCGCTTATAGAATTTGCCAATAAAAAATCAATTATGGGGACTTGTGCAGGAATGATAATCTCGTCATGTCGAAGCTCTGATAAATTAAATAGGTCGCTATCCGTAATTGATATTGAAGTGGATCGAAATTCCTGGGGAAGACAGGTGCATTCATTTGAGGCCGAAGTTAATTTAAATTTTGACAATGACAATCCATTTAATGCCACTTTTATACGAGCCCCGAAGGTTAGTCGAATGGGACATGGAGTAGAATCATTTGCTGAATATGGCGATTCTGCTGTTTTGCTATCAGATGGTAGACATTTAATGGCTTCCTTCCATCCCGAAATTGGCGATGATAATCGCATTCATAAATTATTTATGGGAATGATAAAGTGATAGACTATATTTATTTAAATAAAATTAATGGTCCGGATGACTTAAAAAAACTCAGTATTAGGGAATTAAATAATTATTGTACAGAACTGAGTCATTTTATACGATCCACTGTTGAAGATGTCGGCGGACATTACAGCTCCCCGCTTGGAGTGGTAGATTTATCTGTGGCACTTCATTATGTCTATAATACACCAACGGATAAATTCGTATGGGATGTTGGCCACCAGGCATATGCCCACAAAATAATTACGGGGCGAAGAGATGCATTCCATACACTCAGACAAAAAGACGGCATCAGCGGTTTTCTAAAAAGAAGCGAAAGTGATCATGACGCTATCGGTGCCGGTCATGCAAGCACTGCTATCTCTTCAGCTTTGGGGATTGCCCATGGAAGAGACAAGAGAAATTCAAATGAAAAAGTCCTTGCAATTGTTGGTGATGGTGCCATGACAGGTGGTCTGTCATTTGAAGGACTGAACAATCTAGGCTATAATAGAACACAACTCACGGTTGTTTTAAATGATAACTCGCTATCAATTTCAAAAAGTGTTGGTGCACTTTCAAGATATCTAACCCGCGTTGTAACCAATCCAACCTATAATAAAATCAGAGATGATATTTGGTCCGTTACCGGAAAGATCCCATCACTTCCATCAAAATTCTTAAGAACATTTCTAAGGAAAACTGAAGAAGGCATTAAGGGATTTCTTACACCCGGTGTTTTATTTGAAGAATTTGGACTTCGATATGTTGGTCCTGTTGACGGACACAATTTAGAATTGCTTATTCAAACTTTTAACTCAGTTAAAGATTTCCCAAATCCAACACTTGTGCATGTTTATACAAAAAAAGGAAAGGGTTCCGAACTTGCAGAAATTGACTCCATAAAATATTATAGTCTGCCAGGGAAAAATACAAAAAAGGTCAAGGATCCAACCCCCGATTATTCCAAATTATTTGGACACTGTATCAGACAACTTGCCAAGACTAATAAAAAAATATCCTGTATCACTGCGGCCATGGCAATTGGGACAGGAATGAAGCAGTTTACCGATGAATTTCCCGATAGATATATTGATGTTGGGATTGCCGAAGGCCATGCTGTTTCTTATGCCAGCGGTCTTGCCACTCAGGGATTTTTACCAGTCGTCGCCTTCTATTCAACATTTATGCAAAGAGCTTTTGATAATATATTTCATGATGTCCTGCTCCAGGAATTACCAGTAATATTTTGCATGGACCGCTCTGGATTAGTTGGTCCAGATGGACCAACTCACCACGGTGTATTTGATATCGCTCTATTGCGGACGCTACCAGGGCTGATTGTTTCTGCCCCAATGGATGGTGATGATTTTTACGATTTATTATATACTGCAACCCAGCTTGAAAAACCATTTGCGATTCGATACCCAAAAGCAACAAGTCATCGATTTGATAAAAAAAGAAAACCCGAATTGCTGGAAATCGGTAAATGGAAAGAAATTAGTTCTGGCAGCAAAATTGTTATTCTCGCAGTAGGGAGTATGGTACAGGTTGGCATGGATGCTGTATCTGCGATAAAAGATAAATTCAATATTTCAGTAACGGTTGTGAATGCAAGATTTATAAAACCTCTTGATACCGAATATTTGGATTCAATTAATGAAAATCATTCTCATATTATTACCATAGAGGAAGGTGTGAAAAAGGGCGGATTTGGATCAAGTGTACTAGAATATTTCAGTGATGTTGAATCCAAATTAGACATCAAATCCTTTGGAATACCGGACGAATATATTGAACAAAGCTCCAGGCAGGATCAACTCAATTCATTAAATTTGAGTGTAGATGGTATTCTATCTGCAATTCAAAAAATAATAGGTAAGTCATGAGCGGTAGTTTCGAAAAATCATGGAAAAAATGGCAGGAAGAAGTTGAAAGTAAAAATCAAAGGGATTATAACTTTCAAACTGCATCAGGTGAATCGGTAGATCGCTTATACCTTCCAGATCATCCAGATGATGATTATATGGATAAATGGGGATTTCCCGGTCAATACCCATATACCCGCGGGGTCCACCCGAATATGTATCGTGGCAGATTATGGACAATGAGACAGTTTGCCGGTTTTGGGACTCCCCAGGAAACAAATCAACGATTCAAATTTCTATTGAGTCAGGGGCAAACAGGATTATCAGTTGCATATGATATGCCCACTTTAATGGGATATGATTGTGATCATGAATTATCAGACGGTGAAGTTGGTAAATGCGGTGTGGCAGTGAGTTCCCTGAAAGATATGGAAGACTTGTTTGAAGGTATTCCTCTGGAAAAAGTCAGTGTCTCCCAGACTATTAATGGACCATCAGTAATCTTACTTGCATTTTACATTGCTGTCGCTCAGAAGCAGGGTGTGGATATTTCTGCCTTAAGAGGGACACTTCAAAACGATATCCTCAAGGAATATATTGCCCAGAAAGAATGGATATTCCCTCCGGCAGAATCTATGAGAATCATTACTGATATGATTGAATACTGTACAGAATACTTGCCAAAATACAATACAATTTCAATAAGTGGTTATCATATCCGTGAAGCTGGTTCCACAGCAGTGCAGGAACTGGCATTTACTCTCGCAGATGGGTTCACATATGTTGAACATGCAATTGCCAGGGGGTTGGATGTGGATAAATTTGCCCCACGATTATCCTTCTTTTTTAATTCACATCTAGATTTCTTTGAAGAGATCGCAAAATATCGTGCGGCGAGACGGATCTGGTCAACTACAATGAAAGAGAAATATGGTGCGAAAGATCCAAATTCATGGAAACTACGATTCCATACTCAGACTGCAGGTTTTTCTTTAACCGCCCAGCAACCTGAAAACAATATTGCCAGAACGGCATTCCAGGCGATGGCAGCAGTCCTTGGCGGTACTCAGTCCCTTCATACAAATTCTATGGATGAAACTCTTGCTTTGCCATCTGAAAAAGCGGTGGAAATAGCCTTGAGGACACAGCAATTGATCGCTTATGAGACCGGGGCGGCTAATGTAATTGATCCTTTAGGTGGTTCCTGGTATATTGAAGAGCTCACAGATAAAATTGAAGAAGGAGCCAGAGATTATTTTAGAAAAATCGAAGATCTCGGCGGTGTTATTCCAGCTATTGAGCAAGGATATATACAAAGAGAAATTGCTGATTCAGCCTCTGAATACCAGAAACTACTCGATAGTAAACAAAGAATAATGGTCGGTGTAAATGAATTCATTAAGAAGGATGAAAAAATCGAAATACCGATTTTGGAAATTGGCGCTGATGTCGAAGAAAAACAATTGGCAAAAACCCGTGCTTTAAGAAAATCGCGTGATAATGATAAAGTAAAAATATCATTGGATAAATTATCTAATGCATGCAAAGGTGACCAGAATGTTATGCCACTTCTCATAGATGCCGCCAATGCCTATGCCACTCTGGGAGAGATGGTGGATGCCATGAAATCAGTGTTTGGCGAATGGACCGAAACAAGCGTCATATAATACTTGAATAAAATGAAATTATCTCCTAAAGTTTTTAATCATAAGCATCCTTTCACCATCGGGGTAGAAGAAGAATATATGCTCTGTAATCCGAAGACGGGTGATTTAGTTGATAAGGTAGATGTCATAATGGATTTAATTGATCCCAGTGACAATGACCGCTTTAGTTATGAATTAATAAAAACAGAAGTTGAGATAAATACACCTGTTTGTCAAGATGTTGAGCAAGCTATGGGTGAGATCAGGAGACTTCGGAATATTATTAGGGATATTGGTAAACAAAATAATTTCCGCATGGGAATTAGTGGCACTCACCCAACAGCAAAACCCATAGAACAAAATTTTGTCTCTGCACCTGGTTATCAATGGGTAGCCAATCAAATGGGCTATTATGCACAAAGAAATATCACCTTTGCCACTCATGTACATGTGGCAGTTCCAGATGCAGAATCAGCCATACATATTACAAACGCAATGAGAAGATGGATCGGTCCACTGTTAGCAATTAGTACAAATTCTCCTTTTTTTGAGGGGGTTAAAACTGGCATGCTGTCCTCCAGATCTTTTCAATTTGGCGCTTTCCCAAGAACCAATGTTCCCATAACTTTTGAGTCCTATGACCAGTATAAGGATTTGGTAAATTCTTTTATCGATATGGGGAGTATTGAAAAACCAAGACAAATTTGGTGGAAAATCAGACCGTCAATGGATTTTGGCACCATCGAATTTAGGATGTTTGACATACAGCGCTCCCTTATTAGAACCCGATTATTAATTGCACTTTCTCAATCACTGGTTCATCGTGCTTGGTCTGAATTTAAAGATGGGACCCTGGCAGAAGATTTTAGGCTGGATTATATAGACGATTGTTATTGGAAAGCATCAAGATTTGGTTTTGATGTTAAAGTAATGGATCCAAAGTCTATGGACATTCTTTCGATGGAGGAATTCATTTTGAGGATGGTGGATTATGCAGAACCTGCACTTAAATATTTTAATAATATGGATGTTATCGATACTGTAAAAGAAATATTAGAAATTGGGAGTGAAGCTATTGAACAGAAACAGGTTTATAAATCAGCCGGTATGAGCGGGTTACAGAAATTTTTGATGGATAACGTCCAATTCAATTAGATTAATTTTAAATTACCATAAATATTTAGAAAGGTGAAAGCATGCCTCGCAAAATCGTCCACGTAGTTGGAACAGGTACTATTGGTGAACCATTAATCGGTTTACTCTGTGATTTTAAAGATAAATTAGGAATTGACGGTGTCAGCTTTCATAAAAACACACCTCTTACAAGCGACAGGGCAAAAGTTAAGGCCTTATTAAAAAGAGGGGCTCGTCTGGCAACACTTGAAGATCGCTTTGATGGATTTAACGCTCTTGGACTCAAGCCGGAGTTCACGACAAAAGAAGCAATTAACCGCGCTTCAGTTGTTATTGACTGTACACCCAGCGGCATTGGTCATAAAAATAAAACTGATTACTATGAAAATTTCCTCCATAATACAGATGGATTTATTGCCCAGGGCAGTGAGTTTGGATTTGGAAAAATGTATGCTCGTGGTATAAATGATGATGCATTGGTTTCAAAGGAAGATAGGTTTATACATATTGTCTCATGTAACACTCATAACTTATGCGCCCTTATTAAAACACTTACTTTGGATAATGAAGAAAAAGGTAATCTCGCCAATGGACGGTTTGTAATGATTAGACGTGCAAATGATGTAAGCCAGGCAGGTTCCTTTATTCCATCACCACAGGTTGGAAAACATGGTGACCAACAATACGGAACTCATCATGCCAGGGATGCAGCATTATTATTTGAAACTATAGGCGAAAAATTGAATCTTTTCTCATCGGCAATGAAAATGAATACACAGTACATGCATACAATTCATTTCCATCTCCGTGTAAAAAATCAAACATCATTGCAAAAAGTTTTAGCAAAATTAGATGGTAACATGAAAATAGCCACAACCGATAAGATAGATGCTTGCCAGGTATTTTCATTTGGCCGGGATCAGGGTCACTTTGGAAGAATCCTTAATCACACAGTCGTTTCTATTCCATCTCTGCATGTCAGCAACGATGGTACAGAAATCTCTGGATTCTGTTTTACACCTCAAGATGGTAATTCACTAATGTCATCTATTGCAGCAAGCATGTGGTTTCTATATCCACACTCTTATGAGAGCAAAATCCAATGCTTGAGACATTTATTTTTTGATGAGGTTTAATAATTCCTTATTCAATAACCAAAATAGAAAACGGACCATTTCTTGAAAACTCATGGCTAATAAGTTTTTCGAACGATAAAGCTATACTGATTGACCCGGGAGATGAGCCTGAGAGGATTCTTCATACTGCTGACCTCAAAAAAGTCAAATTATTGGGAATATATGCAACTCATGGCCACCTGGATCATATTGGTGCAGTTTCTAAAATTCAAAAAGACCGAAACCTTCCCTTTTATATCCATGAAAAAGACACATTTCTTGTTGAAACACTCCCGCAGGCATGTGGAATGTTTGGCCTGCCCCGCGTTGAGATTCCAACTATCAAAGATAATCTTGATAAGGATAGTTTAATTTCTACAGGTGATTATGAAATCCAGGTGATTGAAACCCCTGGCCATACCCCTGGGGGAATTTGCTTCGTTTTGGAAAATCATATTTTTGTCGGGGATACCCTTTTTAGAAACTCCATCGGCAGGACCGACTTACCCGGTGGTAATCATCAGCAATTGATTGATTCTATCAAAGATGTACTTTTCTCACTTGATGATCAATTTATTGTTCATTCCGGACATGGACCTGATACAACAATAGGTTATGAAAAGATGAATAATCCCTTCTTGCAATAAACATGTTTGAAGCAAACATAATATCAAGGATGGATTCGATTATCAAAAATGATAATACCGCCTATGACAACTTAAAAATTCTTGTAGCAATATCCGGAGGGGTTGACAGCATGGTCCTTGCTGACCAGTTACTATCAATAAAACGCCAGAAAAATTATGAACTTGCTTTTGCACATGTTAATTATCAAACCCGTCTAGATTCTAACGAAGTAGATAAATACTGTGAAGAATACTCTAAGTTTAACAATGTGCAATTCCATCATAAAATTGTCAAGTACACTAAAAAAGAAAAATCGTCCTTTGAGGCCTGGGCCAGGGATGTGCGTTATTCTTTTTTTAATGAGTTGTGTGACAAATTTGGATACCATTGGATACTTACAGCCCATCATTTTGATGATCAGTTGGAAACACTATTTATGAGGTATCAGCAAGGGGGGGATTGGATAACCATGCTTGGGATCAGAAATAATTATGGTAGAATTAAGAGAGTAATGCTCGATATTAAAAAGACTGAAATTGAATCATATGCCAGCTCAAAGAATCTTCAATGGTTTTTTGATAGTACTAACGATGATAATAGATTTTTAAGAAATAAAATTAGAAACAAAATCTTACCCAAGGCCAAAAGGAAAGATACTGCTATAATCCAAAAACTGATGGATTCTCATAAAGACGCAAGAAAAAAGTTGGATTACCTTAAAAAGAAATTGGCTGTCAGCAATAAGGATATTGAATTTGTCAGCCCTTCCAGAATAAATATTTATAAAGAATTTATATTAAATTTTCCTGATACTGAAAAGAAATTGATTATGAAGGACTCAATCTCAAAAATGAATATCTCAATTTCCAATGATATCTCAGGGTCTCATTGGCGTTCATTATGGCACTTTATCATGTCTGGCAGTACTGGTACAGTTTTTGACCTTTGCGATGAAATTCGCGTTTATTTAGATAGATCGTTTTTTACATTGGTGCTGTCAGAAATGCCTGCGGATAAAAAAACAAATATATTATTAGATAGTGAAAATATTTGGAACAAAAATCGTTTTACAGTTGAAAATATCGATTTTGAAAACTTTCCACATTCTAATGAAAGAATATTTTTCATCCTTTCAAGAGTTAAGTTTGAAGAAGGAATATTTATAAGGAAGTGGAAATCAGGTGACCGGATTATGTTATCACCAAATGAAAATTTTAAAAAAGTCAGTGAATTATTTATTGAATATAAAATACCATTGCTGAATAAAAATAATTATCCAATTGTCGTCGATAAAATGGATAATATTCTATGGATTCCCGGTATTCGCTATGGGGTCTTAAAAGATAAAATTGGATCAACCCAACAAGAAAATTATAAAATAAAATGGAACAAAATTTGAAAGAATTCACAATCCCAAAAGGATATCCCTTTGAAGGAAAATCATTAGATATTTTAATTTCTGAAAAAGAAATAAAAGATCGTATCGCTGAATTGGCAGTTGATATATCTGAAAGATTTAAAACAGAGAAGCCAATATTTATCGGCGTGCTCAATGGCTCTTTTCTTTTCTATGCGGATCTGCTTAGAGAATTATCAATAGACTTTGAAGTTGATTTTTTGAAAATTGATTCCTACGGAAGTGCGACAAAATCAACTGGTACCGTCAGATTGCTAAAGGATATTAGTGCCAATATTACAGGCAGGCATGTGGTCATCATTGAAGATATAATTGATACAGGTTTATCAATACAATTCTTAAAGCAAAGAATGGAAAATGCCGGTCCAGCATCTGTTACCTTCGTCACATTGTTATTCAAACCTGATGTTGCAAAATTAAATTTTCCAATCGATTATATAGGATTTAATATACCAAATAGATTTGTCGTAGGATACGGATTAGATTACGACCAAAAATTAAGAGGTCTAAAAAATATTCTCGCATTTAGAGAAGGGGATGTCTAAAATGGACAAAAAAACACCAAATAAAACTCCAAATCGACCAAATGGCAAGGATGATAAATCTCCAAATGATGAGACTGGATTTAAAAAATTCTTTTACTCCGGTGGTCGAACAGCCCTTGTTTGGACTGCAGTCATACTGGGTGCCATCACTGTAGCTCAATTTTTAGACAGTGACTCTAAAACGAAAATAGTAACTTTTACAGAATATGAAAGCTATATAGATGATGGAAGGGTCAGTTCCGCCGAGATTATTGGAAGCAAATTTATTGGAACCTTTAAAGAACCAGAAGAATGGAGAAGTGGTGCTGTTAAAAAAATAACAGAGAAATTCTCCACAACATTACCGTATATCGATGCTGATATGATTAAGAAATGGAATGATCAAAAAATTGTCTATCAGTTCCAGGAGCCTACTGCCGGGATGCTAGAATACCTGATTAATTTCTCGCCATGGTTAATAATTATTCTGGTTTACATTTTTTTCATAAGGAAAATGCAAGGATCAGGAGGTCAAAACGGAATATTTGGATTTATAAAAAGCAAGGCGAAGATGATTTCGCCTGACAATCCAAAAATCACATTTAAAAATGTTGCAGGCTGTGACGAGGCAAAAGTTGAACTTCAGGAAATTGTTCAATTCCTTAAGAATCCAAAGAAATATAGCAGATTGGGAGCAAAAATTCCCAAGGGTGCATTATTGCTGGGCCCTCCAGGAACGGGTAAAACACTTCTTGCTAAAGCAGTATCTGGAGAGGCTGGTGTCCCATTTTTTAGTATTAGTGGTGCCGAATTTGTTGAAATGTTCGTTGGAGTTGGCGCAAGTCGGGTTAGAGATCTATTTGATCAGGCAAAGAAAAACTCCCCAGCTATCATTTTTATAGATGAGATTGATGCAGTTGGAAGACACCGAGGCGCCGGGCTAGGGGGAGGACATGATGAACGAGAACAGACATTGAATCAGATCCTTGTTGAAATGGATGGTTTTGATACTGATGCCAATGTTATTCTCCTTGCTGCAACAAACAGACCTGATGTACTTGACAAAGCCCTGCTAAGACCCGGTCGATTTGACAGACAAATTATTGTTGACCATCCCAGTATAGATGGACGGGAAGCAATACTAAAAATTCATTCAAAACATGTACCACTAAATAAAGACGTTATTTTAAAAATAGTTGCAAAAGGTACGCCTGGACTTGTGGGAGCTGATTTAGAAAATCTAGTCAACGAAGCAGCACTTTTAGCTGCCAGGAAAAATAAAAAAAGTGTTTCAATGATTGACTTCGAAGAAGCAAAAGATAAAGTAATGATGGGTGTCGAGAGAAAAAGTATGATGCTTACCCCTGAGGAAAAGAAAATTACTGCGTATCATGAGGCCGGTCATGCACTAGTGGCGCATTATACAAAAAATTCAGACCCTATTCATAAAATTTCAATTATCCCTCGAGGTCGCGCCCTTGGAATAACTGCTCAATTGCCGGACCATGAAAAACATAATTATGGTAAAGATTTTCTAATTGGAAGACTACATATACTTATGGGTGGCAGATCTGCGGAAAAAATTATATTCAAAGACACATCAACTGGCGCTGCCAACGATATTGAGTCTGCTACGGGAATCGCCAGGAAAATGGTCTGTGAATGGGGTATGAGTGAAAAATTAGGTCCTTTAACATTCGGAAAGAAATCTGAAGAAGTATTTCTTGGTAGGGAAATAAGCCATTCAAGAGATTATAGTGATGTAACCTCACAATTAATTGATGATGAAATTATTGGTTTAGTAAAAACATCTGAAAAGAATGCTGATTCAATATTAAATTTGAAAATAGATCAATTACACAGTTTAGCTGAAGCATTACTTGAATATGAAACAATCAGTGGTTTAGAAATGAAAATGGCAATTGAAGGTGAATCCATAAAGGAATATAGAATAAAAACATCACCACCACCTCGTAGAAGAAACTCACGAAGACGATCTGCAAAACGCAATGAGAAAGCTGATGTAAAAGCAAATAAACCAAGAGAACCAAAAAGACCAAATACAAAAAAATCTAAAATTGATGATTCCTCGCCAAAATAATAATATACGCATCATGGGAATTCTGAATCTCACACCTGATTCTTTTTATGACGGCGGGAATTACATGGATAATTCATCTGTTAGAAATCGCTTGACAGCAATGGTGAATTCCGGTGCTGATATTATCGACGTGGGGGCTGAATCGTCAAGACCCGGATCTGAATCAATTTCATTGGATGAAGAATTTGATAGACTAAATTTGATAATACCTTATATTAGCAGTTTTAATGATACCATTTTTTCAATAGATACCCAAAAACCTGATATCGCCGATTATGCATTACATAATGGATTTAGCATTGTTAATGATATAACCGGTGGTGATAAGTTGATGTATCAAATCATCAATAATCATGATTCCGAAATGGTCATTATGCATATGCAGGGTACGCCTGAAACAATGCAACTTCATACCCATTATGATGATGTTATAGAAGATATTAATCAATACTTTGAAACTAAAATTTCGATTGCTGAAAGTGTTGGTTTATCAAGATCCAGTATTATACTCGACCCTGGCATCGGATTTGGGAAAAGTATTGATGATAATTATAAGATAATTAATAATCTTCTCGAGTTTAAGCATTTTAGTCTTCCAATCCTTATCGGAACATCAAGAAAATCTTTTTTGCAGTTCAATGGCGATGGGGCAGAAAATCGATTGACCGGAAGTATTGTATCAATGATAATGTCTGTGGCAAATGGAGCAAATATCGTTCGGGTTCATGATATTGAAGAGACTGTTAAAGCCATCGAGATCTATACCCGATTTGAAATGGATCGCAGCCAGATTATCAGTTATGAATAGAAATATTTACGTCAATACAATTATTTATCTGATTTTACTATCCCTGGTATCCGGTAGTCAGTTCTGGCAAAAACCTTCGGGTGAAGACTCTGATTCAAATCCAGCACTTTATGTTATCCAGGAAAACGATAATATCGCCATGAAAATAAATATTTGGGGTGAAGTTGAAAAACCGGGTCAATATATCATTCCATTTTCTGTTGACCCTGATATGATCACTCTTTTATCTATTGCCGGTGGACCCACATCCAATGCCAATTTAAAAAATATTCGGATTGTCCGGGTCTCGGATGACCATGGTAGCATTACCATTTTAGTCAATTTGTCTGATTTTCTTGATAAAGGAAATGACAATTCTCTCATTGATATCGAACCCAATGATACCATCATAATCGGGAAGAGTTTTTTGGGAAAATTAAATTCAAATCATTCAATTCTAAATATATTAAATCTTTTCACAACAATTTATCTAATACTGAGTAATTAATTATGGACATACAAGTATATCAAGAGAATTTTAAAGAATTAAATAGTAAGTATCATGAAATCAGGGGGTATCTTTGAATGGGATGCCCTTATAAATAATATTTCAGTCTTACAGGAGAAAACAACGCATCCGGATTTTTGGATTGATCAAAAAAAAGCTCAAAATGTACTGAGGAAAATCAGTATCCTCACTGCTGAAAAAAAGATGTGGGAAACTCTTGATGACTTATTCTCAGAAGTAGAAATACATTTTGAAATTATCGATTCAGGCGACGAACCTGATAAAGATTTCACGTCTTCGTTTGCTAAATTTGATAAATACCTATCTCAAGTTGAAGTTAAATTGATGATGAATGAACCGGATGATTCAAAAAATGCCATTATTACCATCCATCCTGGAGCTGGAGGAACTGAGTCCCAGGATTGGGCAAACATGTTGTATCGCCTATATACAAGATGGTGTGAGAATAATAGTTATAAAACTAAAATAATTGATTTTCAACCTGGGGATGAAGCCGGATTAAAAGATGTAACCATTGAAGTAATCGGCGATTTTGCCTATGGTAATCTAAAATCTGAAGCTGGAGTTCATCGGCTGGTGAGAATTTCGCCATTTGACAGCAACTCCAGAAGACATACATCCTTTGCATCTGTCTTTATTTATCCAATATTGGATGATGATGTTGATATTGAGATAGATGATAAAGACATTCGAATTGATACCTATCGCGCCAGTGGTGCTGGTGGCCAGCATGTCAATAAAACAGATTCAGCAATTCGTATTACCCATTTACCATCAAATACTGTAGTTCAATGTCAAAATGAAAGAAGCCAGTTAAAAAATAAAAATGTGGCAATGAAAATGTTAAAGGCAAAACTATATAAGCTACGTCTTGACGAACAGAAAAAAGAGAAACAACATCTTGAAGATCAAAAAATGGAAATAGCCTGGGGAAGTCAAATTAGATCCTATGTTTTCCATCCTTACAATTTGGTTAAGGATCACCGTACAAAAGTTGAAATGGGCAACATACAAGCGGTTATGGATGGGGATATCGATCAATTTATCAGAGGATACTTACTGTTTAATATGGAGAAATAAATTTTGTCAACAGATAACAAATCATTAAAAAGAATCATTGATTTTCGTCACGAGAAACTGGACGCTATTAAAAACTCTGGAATAAACCCCTTTCCCTATAGTTTTGATCGAACCGATTATGCCGATGATGTTATTAAGTCGTATGATCCAGATAGTGATAAGAAACAGGTATCAATTGCCGGAAGAATTGTATCCATGAGGAAGATGGGCAAAGCAAGTTTTACCCACCTCCAAGACGAAAGCGGAAAAATTCAATTATATATTAAACGGGACGATGTTGGTGTCGACGTATACAACAATTTGTTCAAAAATCTTGATCTCGGTGATATCATCGGTGTGACGGGTTATGTATTTGTTACCCGCACAGAGGAAATATCCGTTCATGCCGAATTCCTAACAATATTATCAAAAAACCTGCGTCCACTGCCAAACTTAAAAGAAAAAGATGGGGTGGCGTTCAATGAATATGGGGATAAGGAACTCAGGTATCGACATCGGTATCTTGACTTCATTGCTAATCCACAGAATAAAATTATTTTTGAACAAAGAGCCACAATTATTTCAGCAATGAGATCTGTTCTAGATTCCAATGGATTCCTTGAGGTTGAAACACCAATTCTCCAACAAATATATGGTGGTGCGTCTGCACGTCCATTTAAAACATTCCACAATACCCTTGACGAATCGTTATATTTGCGAATTGCAGATGAACTTTATCTCAAAAAGTTGATTATCGGTGGATTTGAAAAAGTATACGAGTTGGCAAAGAATTTCCGAAACGAAGGAATGGATAGAAGCCACAATCCTGAATACACTTCTCTCGAATTTTATCAAGCCTATGTTGATGTCTATTATATGATGGATTTTACCGAAATGTTGATAAAAACCATCGCCCAAAAGTTGAATGTTGATACTGTTGAATTTAATTCATTTAAAATATCTTTGTCCAAACCCTTTGAAAAAAAATCCATGTTTGAATTATTAAATAACGCCTCCGGTAAATCAGTAGACACCATGGATCGTCTTGGCCTGTATGAGTATGCCAAGGAATTGAAGCTGGAAATTGATAAAAAAATGAATTATGGACAACTCCTTGATGCGATATTTGAACATCTTGTTGAACCGACCCTAATAAATCCAACATTTGTTTATGATTACCCAAAAGCAATATCACCTCTTGCTAAGGGAAAACGGGATGGGAATCAGGACATAGTTGAGCGATTTGAATTATTTATCGGCTGTACTGAATTTGCCAATGCTTTTTCTGAATTAAACGATCCAATTGATCAACGTCAAAGATTAGAATCCCAGGCCAAATTGAGAGAAATTGGTGATGAAGAAGCACAGAATGTTGACAATGACTTCATTGAAGCGATGGAATGTGGGATGCCGCCGACAGGAGGTGTTGGAATCGGTGTTGATAGAATCGTTATGTTGCTTACCGGCCAGAACTCCATAAAAGATGTAATCCTTTTTCCTGCAATGAGAACCGAAAAAGAGAAATAATCAATACATCATAAATTTTGATACGGAATGAGACTGGCACATAAGATAGCGTTAAACCATATATTTTCATCGCATGATTTCAAGTATATTTCCTTCTCAATAAAATTGAGTATCATTGGTTTAATGCTTGGCATTGCGTCTTTAAATATTATCTCGTCATTTTCCCAGGGATTTAAAAATTCAATTCAGGAAAAACTTACCGCCCTCGATGGTCATCTTCGAATAACAAGTTATGGGATTGCCTCCGGTGATCTATCTGAAGAGGACATTGACGATATCGTTGAAAAACTGAGTTCTATCCCAGAGATTGTAAATATCCATAAATACATCGAACATAAAGCAATGGTGCAAAAAGGCGATATATCTGAAGGGTTAATTATTTATGGTACAACCTCTGATGCTATTACATCAGTTTATAAAATCAATTCGATGTTAATCGAAGGATCTACTGACAATTTTGATAATGGTATTATAATTGGATCTTCTCTGGCCAATATGTTCTCTGTCAGCGTTGGTGATAAACTTAATATAATTGATATCGAAAAGCTTGTTGGCTCCGGAGAAATTAATGGCAGGAAATATAAAGTTACAGGAATATATAAATCCGGATTTGCTGAATATGATAAAATTTTAGCATTTATCCCCATTAATAAAGCCAGAGAAATTTTTAAAATGGATCAGAAATATTCCGGTGTTATTTGTACCGTAAGTGAACCGGCTGATATTGAACGAATTGATCAGGAAGTTATAGATCAAATAGGCTATTATGAATATCTTACTACTACATGGAGAGAGAGACATCACTCGCTATATAATTGGCTGACAATTTATGATTTGCCGATTCGAATTGTGATATTTTTTATTACGCTCCTGGCTTTATTTAATATTTCAGTTTCACTATGGATGACTATAAAAGAAAAGAATAGTGAAATTGGCATTCTCAGAGCGATTGGTTTCAAGAAAAAGAAAATCAGAGAAATATTTCTCATTGAAGGACTCTATATTGGTGTTACGGGTTCCATTTTAGGAATTCTTATAACATTGATAATATTATTTATACAGGATAATTATCATGTAATCTCATTATCTTCTGATATATACTTTATTGATTATCTCCCTGTACATTGGTCTATAAACAATATATTATTATACCCTGTAATTGCTGTGATAATATCAATACTATTTTCAATTATCCCTTCTATAAAATCACAGAATATAAACCCAATTGAGGCAATTAGTTACGAATGAACTGGCTAATTTTTGTCATAAGATTTGTTTCATCAAAAGGGGATGGAAAATTAAAAAATAAACGTATATTTTTTCCAATTATTGGTATAACGCTTGGGGTTTCAACCGTTTTACTGACACTTGCCATTATGAATGGGCTGGAGTTTGAAGTCTTCTCAAAACTAACAGAATTTTACTCTCCAGCCAGGATTGTATTGAGCGATCCTGATGAATCTGAATTAATAAATGTCATTGACGAACTTGAAAAAATGGGTGTAGGTCATCAATTAGGGCTCGAACGCAACGCCATTATTAAAGCAGGAGATAATTTTCGATTTATCACCGTTAGGGCCATTAATAATGTTCAGGGATTTTTCGCAAATGATGAGAAAAGCGGAACTATTGATTTATCAAAACCAGAGAATGAGGATGCAATTCTGATTGGCGACGAGCTTTCTTTTTATTTATCCGTCCATAATGGTGAATCCTGTCAATTATTATCTCCAGTTGATATCAGTCTTGCTACTAGTATCTTTCCATCAAGAGATGTGACCATATATAACACATTCGATTTTGATTTAATTGACGTTGATATGAATTATGTGATAATTCCATATGATCTGGGGATAGGTTTATTTAAAAAACATAAGGAACGAATAATATTTCTGGATCAAAAATTATCAAGTGATTTTTTAGAAACAGCAGCAATCTTAACCGATAATATTCGTTATTATAGCTGGGAGAACGAATATGAAGCCCTTATCTCGGCGATGAAATTGGAGAAATTTGCCTATTCTATCTTTGGTTTTATAATTATCATCATTTCTGCTTTCAATATGCTTAGTATTATGAGCATGACGGTTATGAGAAAAATTCCTCAAATAGGTATTCTGCAGGCAATTGGATTTTCGCAAAATAAAATCACATCTATTTTTATCGTCCAATCTGTATTTACTGGATTATCTGGATCACTCCTGGGATATTTCCTTGCAAGAACAATTATAACTCTAAATGATAAATATCAACTATTGCACTTTATTCTAAAAGATTTTCCCATTTCAAATTTCCCATTAATTTTGGAGACTCATAATTCAATTTTGATCATTTGCCTATCATTTATGTTGATTGTCTTATCTGGGATTTTCCCATCAGTCCAAACCAGGAAGTTAAACCCAATTCAATCTATCAACAGTATCAAATGATATTATCTGCACAGAATATTAAAAAAACTTATAAAACTGGTACAGAAAGCATCAACGTTCTTGATTCTCTAGATTTTCAAATTTCTGAAAAGGAAATTGTTGTGATCATGGGTCCCAGCGGCAGTGGAAAATCAACTTTGCTACATATCCTGGGTGCACTAGATACCCCAGATGAGGGTGAAGTTTTCATAAACGGGAAGCTTATTGATAAGGAAATGGACAGAAGTGCCCTCAGAGCAAAATACATGGGTTTTGTTTTTCAACATCATCATCTACTGCCAGAGTTTACAATTCTTGAAAATTTGATCATACCTCAATTAAACATTGATATCTCGAATGAAGAAAGCATCAAAAGAGCGATGAATTTGCTGGAACAAATAAATCTTGTGAATCTGGTTGATCATTATCCAAATCAAGTATCCGGTGGTGAACGTCAAAGGATTGCTGTTCTCCGAGCTCTTATCAATAATCCCAAACTTGTGCTTGCCGATGAACCTACCGGGAATTTGGATGCAGGGAATAGACAATTATTACTTGACCTCATGCTAAAACTGCGATCTGAATACAATCAATCATTCGTATTAGCAACCCACGATGATAAAGTTGCTGCAATTGCTGATAGGGTATTATTTTTGCATGGTGGAAAACTCACAAAATATATAGAGGACTAAATGAAGAAGAATTTTTCCAAAAGTGTCCAACGAATTTTAAAATATGCAAAAGAGGAAGCAATTAGACTGGGGCATAGTTACGTTGGTTCAGAGCATTTGTTATTGGGTATCATACTTGATAACAAAAGTAAAGCATCAAAAATATTAGAATCTATTGGAATCCCATTACAGGAACTTCAGAATAAAATTGAAAGCCTGCTACGACCTACTGGAGGCACATTAACCTTAGGACATTTACCACTGACAAGAAGGTCAGAAAAAATTTTAAGAAACTCATTTTCCGAAGCAGAAAAAATGAATTTGTTAACGGCCGATGATTCACATTTGCTTTTAGCCATATCACTGGAAACTGAGGGAATCGCCAAAGAAGTTCTTGATTATTTTAATGCTGATTATGAACTGATATACACATTTATTGCTTCAACAATGAAAGAAAATTTGGAGTCAAATCCGGCAAATTTAAAGGAAAAACGAAAATCTTCAAAAACACCGACATTGGATTTATTTAGTAGAGATTTTTCAAAGATGGTAATTGAAGATAAACTGGATCCTGTCATTGGCAGAAACATAGAGATAGAAAGAGTTGCTCAGATACTGTCAAGACGGAAAAAGAATAATCCTGTTCTAATAGGGGAACCAGGTGTTGGAAAAACAGCAATTGTTGAAGGATTGGCAATTAGAATCCAGAAAAAAACTGTACCGAGAGTTCTTTGGGGACAGAGGGTTGTTGCGCTTGATCTCGCCGGTTTAATAGCAGGCACTAAATACAGAGGTCAATTCGAGGAACGTATCCGAGCGTTACTTATGGAACTGGAAAAATCTGAAAAAATTATCATTTTTATTGATGAACTGCATACAATTGTCGGAGCCGGGGCTGCTTCAGGATCTATGGATGCAGCCAATTTATTTAAACCAGCACTTGCGCGCGGCGATATTCAAATCATTGGTGCTACTACGTTGAATGAATACCGGAAATACATTGAAAAAGATGGAGCTCTTGAAAGAAGATTCCAAAAAATTATTGTTAACCAGCCTTCTACAGAAGACACAGTTAAAATATTACTTGGACTGCAGCAGAAATATGAAATTCATCACCAAATTCGCTACTTACCAGAGTCTATAAATGCATGTGTGGAATTAAGTGAAAGATATATAACTGATAAATTTCTACCGGATAAAGCCATTGATGTCATGGATGAAGTGGGTGCACGAATCCACATAAACAATATTTTCGTCCCCGACAATATTGTAAAACTTGAAGATGAAATTCGTGTTGTTCGCCTTGAAAAAGAGGCAGTGATCAAAGAACAGCAATTTGAGAAAGCTGCAAGTTTAAGAGACAAGGAGAGGAAACTTATTAACAAACTCTCTGAATTTGAGGCAAGATGGAATGAGGATAACTCCAAGAATCAACCCAAAGTTAACGAGGAAGATGTTGCAAACGTAATCTCGATGATGACTGGTATACCTATTAATCGAGTAGCAGAATCTGAATCTGTTCGCCTTATCAATATGACCGAGGAAATTGGGAAAGAAATCATTGGTCAGGATAATTCGATTGAAATACTCAGCAAGGCAATCCGCCGGGCACGTACTGGATTCAAGGATCCGAGGCATCCAATTGGATCATTTATGTTTGTCGGACCTACCGGCGTCGGAAAAACTGAGATGGCCAAAGCGCTGGCAAGGCATTTATTTGGTAATGAGAATTCACTGATTAAGATGGATATGTCAGAATACATGGAACGCCATAATGTATCAAGATTAATTGGTGCGCCCCCCGGATATGTTGGATATGATGAAGGTGGACAGTTAACTGAAAAGGTAAGAAGAAATCCTTTTTCAGTTGTTTTATTTGATGAAATAGAAAAAGCGCACCCTGATGTTTATAATCTTTTGCTGCAAATTTTAGATGAAGGAAAATTATCAGATAACCTTGGAAGAATGATTGATTTTAGAAACACTATCGTCATAATGACAACCAATTTAGGAACAAAAAGTATTACCGAAACCTCAATAGGATTTTCAAAAAAAGAAGATGATAGGAAAGAACTGGAATTAAATATCCATGCAGATATTAAAAAGAAATTTAAACCAGAATTTTTAAATAGACTTGATGAAGTAATTATATTTAATCAGTTGACTATTAATAATTTGAGTCACATTATTGACATCCAGCTGCAAAATATAGTTAAAAATCTTTCTGCAAAGAATATTCAATTCAAAATATCAAAAAGAGCAAAAGAATTATTAATTCAAGATGCCAATTATAAAGAGTGGGGTGCTCGGCCTCTTAGACGAGTAATACAGAATCGTTTGGAAAATTATATTTCTGAAAAATTTCTGACTGGTGAGTTTACTGAAGGTGGCGTGATCAACGTCAAAACTGAAAAAGGGAATCTGCTGTTTACCCAAATACATAAGAAATCAAAAAAGAAAATTACTGCAAAATCAAATTAGTACTGCCAAATTTGTAACCTGATTATCTCTGCTGTCAAAAAGGCTGAATTTTTGTACCGGCATCATTCTTGTTAAGAATTGTCGACAAATAAGTATTAAAATTTAAATAATTGGAGTAATAATGGGAAAAATAATTGGTATTGATCTTGGTACGACCAACTCATGTGTTTCCGTGATGGAAGGTGGGACTCCTGCGGTTATCCAGAATAGTGAAGGTGGACGAACAACACCCTCTGTTGTAGCATTTACCAAAGACGATGGAAGATTGATCGGCCAGCCAGCAAAAAGACAGGCAGTAACAAATCCTGAGAATACAATTTCCTCATCAAAGAGATTTGTTGGAAGACTTCATAAAGAAGTAGGACAAGAAATAAAAGAGATGCCCTATAATATCGTAAAAGGTAGTAAAGGTGAAGTTGTATTTAACATAATGGATAAAAACTACACGCCGCCTGAAATTAGTGCCATGGTCCTTCAGAAACTAAAACAAACTGCTGAAGAGTATCTGGGTGAAACGGTAACCGAGGCTGTTATTACGGTTCCGGCCTATTTTAATGATGATCAGAGACAAGCTACAAAGGATGCGGGAGTAATTGCCGGTCTGAATGTTAGACGTATCATCAACGAACCTACAGCAGCTGCTCTAGCGTATGGTCTCGATAAAAAACACGAAGAAAAAATTGCTGTGTTTGATCTTGGCGGCGGTACATTTGATATTTCTATACTCGAAATTGGTGATGGTGTATTTGAAGTTAAATCAACAAATGGAGACACCCATTTAGGTGGTGATGATTTTGACCAGGCCCTCGTTGACTGGCTTGCAAATGAGTTTAAGAAATCAGACGGCATCGATATTCGAAAAGATCCTATGGCATTGCAAAGATTAAAAGAAGCTGCCGAGAAATCAAAAATTGAATTATCATCATCCAAGCAAACTGATGTCAACTTACCATTCATCACTGCAGATTCCAGTGGTCCAAAGCACTTGAATATTAATTTATCCCGAGCAAAGTTTGAAAGTCTTGTTAACGACCTTGTTCAAAGAACAAAGAAACCCTGTATAAAGGCTTTAAAAGACGCCGGTCTCTCACCTAATGAAATTGATGAAGTTATTCTTGTTGGCGGATCGACACGTATTCCTGCGGTTCAAGATATTGTAAAAGAAATTTTTCAAAAGGAACCAAATAAAAGTGTAAATCCTGATGAAGTTGTCTCCATAGGTGCAGCTATACAAGGTGGTGTACTTTCTGGTGAGGTTGATGATATTTTGCTTTTGGATGTAACTCCATTATCATTAGGACTAGAGACTCTTGGTGGTGTTGCCACAAGAATTATAGAGGCGAATACAACCATTCCAACCAAGAAATCTCAAATATTTTCTACTGCAGTTAATAATCAGCCCTCTGTTGAAATCCATGTTCTACAGGGTGAAAGAAGTATGGCTACTGACAATAAATCTTTAGGTAGATTTCATTTAGATGGTATACCTCCAGCTCAGCGCGGTATTCCACAAATCGAAGTCACATTTGATATCGATGCAAACGGAATATTAAATGTCTCCGCCAAGGATAAAGCTACAAATAAAGAACAGAACATCCGGATTGAAGCTACAAGTGGTTTGAGTGACAACGATATTGAAAATATGAAAAGGGATGCAGAGACCCATGAAAAAGAAGATAAGGATAAAAAGGAAGCTGTGGAGATAAAGAACCAGTCTGATCAATTGGTTTTCCAAACTGAAACTCAAATGGAAGAACTGAAAGATAAAATTGATCAAGAGGATAAAGATGCAATTCAAAGTGCTGTTGATAACTTGAAAGAAGTCAACAAAGGTAGTGATCTTTCAGCCATTAAATCAGCCATGGATGAACTTAACAAATCTTGGTCAGCAATTTCGGAAAAAATGTATCAACAGTCTCAGGCTGAGCCTGGTAAGGGTGCTGAGCAGACAAAAACTGATAATGAATCGGGGCCATCAGATGAAGGAAATACCGAAAACATTGAAGATGCTGATTTTGAAGTTGTAGATGAAAAATAATTAGGGAACCCTAATTATAAATATTATGTAATGGAACGGGCAGTTATTTAACTGCCCGTTCTTGTATTCTTATGTAATTTTATGTCTTAACTATGTTTGGAATCTACCGAAAATATATTTTTCTTGGCGTTTTAATGCCAGTTTGTTTAATCATCTGCATCCTTCCGTTTTTGGGATATTTTTTTACATGCACGGTAATCCCAAACCCTTCCAAACTCGCATCTGAATATTTAACCAGTCACACCCCATACACAGTCAACATTCAAGAAATTTCAGGGAATTTTAATAGTGGATTTTTGATAAGTGAATTAACTATTTCATCAGATTCAAAGACAATTGCCAATATTAATAATTTCTCTATAAAATTAAAATTACTTTCCTTATTCACCGGAAAACTGCATATTTCAAAAACGAGCCTCACTAATGGTGATATATTCCTGGATAATATAAATAAAGTAAAAACAGGTCTAATAAATGAGTCCGTTGAGATTAGCAGAAATACAAAATTCGAGATTGAAAAGTTTGACATTCAATCCCTGAGAATCAATGATAATCGAATTGATACCTTAATTGTTAATATGTCAGGTAATTTAGAATATTCCGATTCATTACTAGTAAGTATTGACACTACAGTTGTTAAACATAATCAGAATAAATCCTATATCCACAATGCGATTTTTACTTTAAGTAATAATAGTTTTAAACTAAATAATGTTGAGTTTGACTCCGATATGTTTAGCACATTAACGGGGAATATAAATATATCCTCTTCTAAAAGGGTTGACGGATCATTTGATGAAATAAAATTATCTGGATATTCCAGTATTAATGAACATATAGTGGATTCCATTAATCTACAAATTAAGATTCAACCTGATCATTTCCAATTGATCAACTCTCGATTATTATATAACGAGAGAAATGTCAATATTGAAGGAATGTATAATCTTCCAGATAAAAGTTGGAATTTTACTGCAATTCCTGAAAATGTAAAAATTGAACTCGATTCATTAATTTGTATTGTTGACGGCAAATTTAATTTATCGGGACAACAACCAGACTTTCCAATAAACATTTCATTTGATAATACAAAAGCAAAAATCAATGATCATGAAATCGATTTGATTAATGGAGAGTTTTTATTATCAGATTCATCCATTGTGAATTCTTCTAAAATAGAAATAAAAATTCCAAACTGTACATTCCTATTTGATACCGTAAATTATAATTTCGGAGCAGAATATTTTGTCCATGGGCAAATGGCATTTGGCAGTTTATTCCCAAAAAAATATATTGATGAATTACCTGCTATGAGTTTTACCGGTGTTGGAGACATAAACTATGTTCATAATAATGAGTTGAGTGAACTAAATACAAGAATAACCTTAAAACCATTCTATTATAATAATTTATATGTTGGAGACAGTTTTTGGGAAACTTCAGCGGAAATAGAAAACAAAACTCTTAAAAATTTAAGCTTATCCGCCAAGGCAGATTCTATACAATTAGAGTTCCTGTCAATGGATAATTCAAATATAACTGCAGAATATAAAGATGGCATAATTCGTTTGAACGAGTTAATCGGGATAAATAGTCGAGGAGAATCTTTTTATGCATCTGGGATGATTGATACATCTTTCCAAAAGATTGCCCTTGACTCACTAAGCACAAAAATCAGGTCTATCAATATAACATCTAGTGGAATTGATGTATACCGTGATCAGGATTATTATTTAATTGATTCTACCAGAATAGATATTAATGATGGATATTTGGCAATAGCCGGAAAATACCTGGACAGAGATCAGTATAATCTAAATATTGGCCTTTCTGATATTTCCCTTGAGGAAATTAATGATTTTTTTCAGATTGATCATAATCTAACTGGGAAAATAGATGGGGAGTTTGAGTTTATAAACTCAAACGATAAACCAGTTATGGTTTTAAAAGCAGAGGTCAATAATGGAGTAATTAAGGATATACCATTCTCAACATTATACGGTAATATGATTTACAGGGATAATAGATTAGTGTTGACAGAATTGAGTGTTCAATCAAGTTCAGGATTTGGACAAACATCCGGGTGGATTAATATTGACAGTTCATTTGAGGAAGATAAATTTCTAGATAATATCAATTCTATGCTGTTAGAAATATCATTATCCGATGCAAATCTGAGCGATTTTTCGAAATATTTTCCATGGAGGCTTAAGACATCCGGGAATGTTGACGGGTATATGATTGCCTCCGGAAATCCAAAAGATTTATTTTTAAACTCTAACATTACAATTCAAAACCCTCAATTTGATGAGATAATTGGAGTTGAAGCCATTGGTAATTTAGTATATCAGGATAAAAAACTTTTTTTCCATGATACATCAATAAAATTAAACCATGGTAAATACGACATTACAGGAAACATCCCATTAAATCTAGATTTAGTCTATGATGAAAAATTTTCCATGAAAAATAAATCAATGAATTTATCGATAAGTGGAACAGCTGAAGAATTAGAGTTTTTCTACCCATATTTTGAAATTGTTGATTCATTAAAATGCGATTGTACACTACAGCTATCATTAGATGGCACCTATGCGAATCCAATAAGAAATGGTCAGGTAATTATTAATGATGGCAAGGTAAATGTTTTGCCTCTAAAAAATTCCATTGTAGACATTGAAAGCTCCATATCAATAGATGATAATCTCTTAACAATAAATACATTTGATGCAAAGGTGATTGATGATAATGCTGTTTCAAATAGGGGTGGCGGTTTATTATCCCTTTTTAAGAAAGATAAAAGAAAAGTAAAAACTGAAGAACGAAACTTACATGTATCAGGCACGATGGATTTGACAAGATTTTTTGAACCAAATTTTAATTTAGTTAGTTGGGGTAAAGATATTTATTTAAACGATTCTCAATCTGAATTTTCAGGACCTGGAGAAGTTCAATTATCCCTCACTGGACGAGATACGCTTCTAGTATCAGGAATATTTGAACCAGATTCCTATGATTTTTTATTGACACCATTGTTTGATATAGAGGATTTACCAGAGGTTGACATCCGTCCTGGCAGAATAATAATTATATATGACATAAATATCCCGATGGAAAATGGTATAAGAGTAGAAAACGATATTATGGATTTAGAAGTTGAAGGGGATGTGACTATTACTGCAATAGGGAATGAGAATTTCCGATTCGCCGGTACTGTCAACATTGTTGATGGTACATTTTATTTGAATGGTAATGATTTTAATCAGGTTGAAGGGCAGATGACCTTTGACCCCAGTAGTGAATATCCTTATATCGATTTAATTTCATATATTGATATAAATGGTACGCAATACAAAATATTGTTTACCGGCTCAATGGATAATCCAGTTCTTGGATTCGAGTCAGAGTTGCCAGGCGATTCTTATTCGCAAGATGAAATTCTTAGAATTCTTCTTGCCAGGGATGATTCTGCAGCCTCGGGTGATAATTTTAGTTTACAGAATACAAGTACGAGTATCCTTTCAAATTATGTTGAAAATGAATTAGAAAGATATATATCAAAAAACAGCCCTATTGATAAATTCCAAATTAACAGCGATGGCTCTCTCTTGGCTGACCCAACAAACTCAGATATTAATTTATATCTTGGAAAAAGATTGTCCAGAAAGATTTACATGAATATAAAAAGCGATATTTTCTCAGAACAGGTCCGAAATGAGTATGAGGTTATCTATAAAATAGATAAAAATAAATCCCTTGTTGTCCGGCTCGATGAAGACGGTCTCCCACACGTGAAATATAGATTTAAGCAAATCTATTAAATGTATCTTTTGAGCTCAATTAAAAAATTATTATTATTCCAGTCTGCACTAGTGGTTGGTAGACTGCGGATATTAATTATTAGCTTATTATATACAATTATTTCATTAACAATCGCTATTCCCCAGAATCTTCAGCATGTGAATGATGTTTCTATTGTTGGCAACAAAAGCATCACTACAAAAACTCTATTAAAATATTTAAATATAAAAAAGAGCCGGTGGTTAAGAAGATCTGAATTTAATACCAGGGCCCTGAAACTTGATATGATATCTATTAAGAATCAATATATAATTGAAGGTTATCTTGATGTGGCTGTTACTTATGCTATTATACAGAAAGAAGATTCATGGGTTAACATACAGTATAATATTATCGAAGGAGATCGTTACATTGTCAATAGAATTACTATTAATGGAAATGTGTTATTTTCGAAAGAGCAGCTTCTTAAAGAGTTCGAGCAAAAAATTAATCAACATTATAATCCTATTATTATATCTAAGTTTATATCAGAGATAGAATATAAATATTTTTCCATGGGCAAGATATTAACAAGCGTCTCAGCAGACGTCATAAAAGAAGATAATTTTGTTGCTATTAATTTGAATATTGAAGAAAGTAATACTTACTCAATCGGAGATATTACAATTACCGGGCTTAATAAATATCGGGAAAGGTATATTCAACGGGAATTAGCAATTTTCACCGGTGATATCTATGATGTACGAAAAATAGAAAAGTCGCAGAAGAGAATATTTTCTACTGGTCTTTTCACAGCTGTGGAAATTATACCAATTATAAATGTATCAAGAACTGATTTTGTCAATTTGGAGATTAAAGTCAGGGAATACTCAACCAGACAAATAAATACCGATATTGGTGTTGGCCAGGAACCATCTTCGTTGGGTGAAGGGGCTCCACCGGCTACTGTATTTGAATTAGAAACGAAATGGCAGCCAGGTACACTTTTTAATTCGGCCGGTAGACTTGAAATTAGCGGGAATCTCGGTATCAGACTTGATGAATCTATATCATCCCCTGATTTTAAATACGAGATTAACTGGTTCAACCCATGGTTGTTTAATTTGAGAATTCCCCTTCGTCTTAAATATTTTCACGACGAAATTTCAAATGATAAAATTGACGCTTTTGAATCATCATTTATTTACAAAACTGGCGAGAACTATAATTTATCCGGAAGCATCAATCTTGAATTCATTGAAAGAAATAATGATACAAATGCTGAAAGTGGTGTTACTGATGAAAAAAGAAGTATTCAGATAACATACATAGGCAATGAACTTGATAACTTTATCATCCCTTCTACTGGAAAATATTATACCGTAACAACAGAGTTAAACGGATCGATACTGGGTGGTGAACATCATTATATTAAATTTGATACCCAGTACAAAAAGTTTTACCCTTTAAGAAATTCAATTGTCGGTGGATATCAAATCAAGGCCGGTTACTTGCATGTACTTAAAAAGGAAATGAATAATAGAGATTTACCTTCATTCTATAAATATAAACTGGGGGGCAGTACATCTTTACGAGGTTGGCAGACAACAGATGGTATAAATGAAGATGGCGGATTGATTAGACTGCAGTCAAATTTTGACATAAGATTTCAAATATATAAACTTATCGGTGGGGAAGTCTTTTTCGACGCAGGAAAACTGGCAAATGAATTTGATAATAAGATATTCGATGACTGGAACTGGGATGTTGGATTTGGTATTACATTCCTAACTCCAATTGGACCAACAAGACTTGATACGGCGTTTCCATATGCCGAATGGTCAAACCCAACCGTGAGTCTGGCAATTCTATATTTATTCTAATTATAGAATTTAGGGCTGGAACAATTAAATTTCATGCTTGTATTGCAGCCGTTGAAAATATTTATATTTGACGCCTAATTTATTAACAGGAGAACAAAATTCGTGAAAAATCTAATAATTATATTTCTGGTTTTATTTGTATCAATTGGTTGCAATAACAATAACTCTACAGTTGAAGCTCTATGGACTGAAGCTGAAGAATTTAGGATGAAAGACGACCTAAAATCATCTATTGAAAAATTGGTTGAAATAAAAAATACATTTCATAAGCATGAAAAAGCAGCTGAGTCGCAATTTATGATTGGTGAGATTTATCTAAATGACATCAAGGATTATGATATTGCAATTACAGAATTCAATACTGTAATCAGTGAATTCCCAAAATCTAAAGTGGCTGAAAAAGCGATGTTTATGATTGGTTATGTATATACAAATTATCTTGATGCCTATAGTGATGGAATAGCGTACTATAATGATTTTAAAAATAAGTATCCAAACAGCGATTTAATTCAATCTGTGGATTATGAACTTGAGAATTTAGCGGATATTAAAACAGAAATTGAAAACCTCAATGTTATTGCAAGCGATAATAAAGGAGAAAATCAATAATGAGTTCATTTGACCTTGCCGGCTTAAATGAAAAAATACAGAGTGAGTCTCAATTTCTTAATATTATTAAGACCAATCTCTCATCAACCATCATTGGTCAGGATGATTTAATAAATAAACTACTTCTAGCCATACTTGCTAACGGACATGTCTTCCTTGAAGGAGTCCCCGGTTTGGCAAAAACCCTTACAGTCAAATCCCTGGCGGACTTAATCGATACAAAATTTCAAAGATTACAATTTACACCTGACCTATTACCGGCAGATATTCTGGGAACCTTGATTTATAATCCACAGAAACTAAATTTTGAAGTAAAAAAGGGACCTATTTTTTCAAACATAGTTCTGGCTGACGAAATTAACAGGGCACCTGCCAAAGTCCAAAGTGCTTTGCTCGAAGCCATGCAGGAAAGACAAGTAACAATTGGAGGAACTACTTTTAATCTTGATTCTCCATTTCTGGTTATGGCAACTCAGAATCCCATTGAACAGGAAGGTACATATCCTCTTCCTGAAGCTCAGGTTGACAGATTTATGTTTAAAATTATTGTAGATTATCCTTCAGAGGAAGAGGAATTAAAAATTCTCCAGACAATGGGAGTTATTGAGAACCGGGCAAACCTTGCACCAGTTGTTAAAGCCGAGCAAATTTTAAATGCCCGTAAAGTTGTAGATCAGATACATATTGCTGAAAACATTCAAAAATATATTGTCTCGCTTATTTTATCAACACGTAATCCTGAGAACTATGGTATGAAAGACCTCAAAGGATTGATAGAATTTGGCGCATCACCGAGAGCAACAATTTATATGTCCATAGCTGCCAAGGCAGCTGCATTTATGTCTCAAAGGGGTTACGTTATACCTGAGGATATCAGAGAAGTGGGGCGGGCAATACTGAGACATCGAATAATTCTTACCTACGAAGCCGAAGCCGAGGATATCACCACAGAAGATATTATCACGCGAATTTTTGAATCTATTCCCACTCCGTAAATCATTATGATCCCGGCAGAAATCCTAAAAAAGGTTAAATTGATTGAAATCAGAACCAGAAGGCTGGTTAATGAACTTTTCGGGGGTGAATATCAATCTGCCTTTAAAGGATTAGGAATGGAGTTCGCTGAAGTACGAGAATACCAGCCAGGAGATGACATCAGGAGCATTGACTGGAATGTGACTGCTCGAACTGGTAAACCATTCATCAAGAAATTTGAGGAAGAACGTGAATTAACTGTCATGCTGGTCGTTGATGTAAGTGCGTCAGGATATTTTGGAACTGGAGATTCACTAAAATCCGATATCATGATTGAGATTGCAGCAGTGCTAGGATTTAGTGCCATCAGAAATAATGATAAAGTGGGATTGCTTTTATTTTCAGACCAAGTTGAAGAATATATTCCCCCGAAAAAGGGAAAGGCACATGTCCTCAGAGTTATTAGAGAACTCATCTACTATAAAGCAAAAGACAGAAAAACTAATATAACTACTGCACTTGAGCACCTCATTAAAACAATGAAAAGAAAAGCAGTAGTATTTATATTGTCAGATTATTTTGATGTCAATTTTCATTCTGCTTTAAGAATATTAAATCAAAAACATGATCTAATATGTATAAAAGTTGTCGACGATGCTGAACTAAACTTTCCTGATTTGGGATTGATTAAAATTCATGATGCAGAGAATCAGACATCTCACTGGATTGATGTTGGCTCCGATAAGAAAAGAAAACTAATTGCTGATCGTTATATAAAGAATAATTTAGAATATGAATCTTTTTGTCAGCGGCATGAAATTGATTTAATTTCCATAAATACAACGGATGGTTATGTCGAACCACTTGTAGAATATATGAATAAACGAATTACACGCCATTGAGATACTTACTTTCCTTTTTATTTGTCCTACCATCTTTTGCGTTCTCTTCAATCATTCTCGAGAGCAAATTATCTTCTGAAAATATTCGCATAGGGGATCATATTGAATTATCAATTCAAGTAATGAACCTGGAAACAGAAACCGTCAGTTTCAAGAGTTTGACCATTGATGATTCATTTGCATCGGTTATCAAGGAAGAGATAAAACTTGAATCAATTATTTACACCATAGTGATGTGGGAAACTGGAGAATTTGAAATTCCAGCAATCCCCATTGATATCCTTGAAAGAGGGCGGACTAAAATGACCCTGTTAACTGATCCATTAACGATTATAGTCAATAGTAATATCTCAGCAGAAGGTGATGGATTAAAAGATATCAAGGGAATGCACGATATCAACATCAGTAATCCATATTTAAAATTTATTTATCTTGTTTGTGTTCTATTATCAGCAGCTGCATTGTATTTTTTGTATAGGCGCAGGGAAGTTCATATTCAAAAAGCAGAAAAATGGGTAAAACCAAAAGATCCACCTTTTATTCATGCTAAAAAATCATTAGAAATATTGAACTGCCCATATCCTATAAATAGAAAAGTTTCTGAAGAATATTATGTAGAAATTTCAAGGATATTTAGAGAATATTTCGAGAATGAATTTTTTGTAAAAGCATTGGAAATGACAACTGTTGAAATCCGTGATTATTTACACGAGATGATTTTAGATGATAAAATAGTTGAGGAAACAATCACTATGCTACAGAAATTCGATATGTCCAAATTTGCCGGACATACTCCTGAAAATACAGAATTCGACAATGATAAAGAACATACCTTGAAACTAATTACAATATATCATAACGTCAGTTTGAACGAACTAAACTATAATAATAAATAAGGACATAGAAAATGAAAAAGATTTTCATTAGCTTTTTATTTATAATAACATTTTCGCAGGCAGGATCCCTCGATTATTATCCCTACAATATTGGGCTAATTGGAGGGAAATATATGGCTGGATCAAACTATAATGATACAAATGTTCTGGGAATATCTGCTGAGTATCTTTTCTCAAATGCCATTGGTATTGGGATTGACCATAGGAATTTTGTCGTGCAGCCTGGAGAAGATTTAAGTTTAATTGAAGAATATGATGTCCGTCTTACTAGTTTATATTTTTCAAAATACAAACATATGAGAAAATATACCAAAGAGGATATCTCAATTCTTACAACCATCGGTGCAGCCAGTCTTTCTATTGATAATAAAGATAAAATTTATATTATGATGGGTATTGGATTCAGAATTTCCCCTGCAGACAAACTATTTATAGATTTTTCAATAAAAGACTATATGAAGGAATTTAGCATACCGTTTACCAGTTTTCCTGATGTAAATATTTATGCAGCCGGCGGGGGAGAACATTATGTGCATTTGAGTCTGGGAGTACATTTAAGATTTGGTGAATCCAGGTATTAATTATTTTTATTCATTATAATTATATTTGAGGTGACGTTGCTCATATCGGTACATTCAGACACTCCCAATTTGAGACATATAAGGCATGGTGCAACCGCGTTAAAAAATGGAAAGATAATTGTATATCCTACTGATACGCTATATGGTCTCGGTTGCGATATCCATAATAAATCTGCCATAGAGAAGATCTATAGAATAAAAATGATGGACAAAAAAAAACCGTTGAGTTTTATTTGTTATGACTATTCGCAGGTTGCTGAATATGCAAAAATATCGAACTTTGCGTTTAAAATTATGAAAAGTATACTACCCGGTCCATACACTATAATATTACCGGCAACTAACCGAGTACCAAAAATGCTTAAGACCAAACAGAGAACTGTAGGAATCAGGATACCGGAGAATGAATTCGCTATGCAGCTTGTAAAAGAATTTGGCAGCCCAATAATATCAACCACAATTACAACTGACGAGGAAATTGTTGTATCAGATCCGGATACCATCAATGAAAAATACAGTAAACAAATCAGTTACGTATTCTCAGATGGGATCAGTGCTTCAGAGCCTTCAACTATTATTGAAATTATTGATAATGAAATCAGATTGATAAGGCAGGGTAAAGGGAGTACTGAATTTTTAAACTAATCAGTTACTTTTTCTAATCCAAATCGGGTTGGTCATTCCCATTCGTTCTATCCCGCCGGAATCAATTGTAAGAATTTCACCTCGGTAATAGCAATCCTGTGAATATCTAAAATTATCCTTTATGGAAATATTATAAGTGGCATGGCTGTTTGATTTGTGAATGATACAATTTTCTAAATCTTCTCCAATAATCCCCTTAAATAACTTAAAGTCAACTATTCTACCAAATTCACTTGATGAAATGCCATCAAGATTTATTTCAAAAATATCAAATGAAACCGTCTCTCCCAGCTTGGCATTTATACCATTGCTGGATATGACTAAATTTATAAATGGACCATTGGTGATAATACAATTTCCAGATTTAATTCCGTCGAGAATATCAGGCTGTGATCTGCTACTGGAGATTATACCGGTACGACAATCACCAAATACCTGCTCGTTTTTTTCATGAAGACTGATCATCGGTGTTTTTATCTGGCGAAAGATATTAAAATTACCATGGGCATCATTGCCGGCAAATATATATTTTTTGTATCCACTTAAGAGTAACTTAATCCAAATATCTCTCCCTTTATAAAAACCAGTATCCAGAGCGCCATTTAAGATCTGCATGCCAGTTAATCCAGGCTGAGTGAGATCATCCCACATCCATTTACCTCTTTTCACAAATAACCATTGAAACAATGGCACCGGTGTTAATGGATGGGCAGCGATGAGAATGGAATTATCTTCAATGAGTTCATAAATATCCGATGTAGAATGCTCAGAGGAAAAAGGTATCATCTTCTCAGCCCCATCACCAGATCCAGGGATAAATTTTTTGTTGTTTAACAGAAGTGCATGAACATTGCGACCTCTTTTATTACGTACGGTAACTTCTTCAGAGGCTATTATGCATTCTGGATTATTTTCATTAATTTCGATTATTTGTTGACGGGAGTGATTCCATTTTGTCAATTCAGGATCAGTTTTTGACCACGATCCAGGTAAGTCATCCAAGTCATATGAATGATCTGTGCAGCAATAAAAATCCAACCCTATAGCACGAGCTGCTAATAGCGTCGAATCCAATGGAGCGCCAAATTCTACCATATCATCCGTAAGATTTGTATGGTAATGAAGATCACCCCAAACCAATCCACTTGGCCCTGGCAAACCTGATTCTGCAACTAGGCAACTAAGCGCTCTGTTTGGAAGAAGAGGCAGATTATGATTTATACAGGATTTCCGCTTCTCATTTATTGTATAATCAACAGTTACATCAATTGAGATAAGACCAGCAATGCCAATTACATCTACAAAAGCATCTAATTGCCACCAAGGCTGTTTTATCTCCTTATCAATTAAATCAGAACTGGAAAAGATTATCTCACCGTTTTGAGCGATTTTAATGGTATAGCTATTTAATAAAACCGGAAAATGATGGGAGTCTTTTACAAGAATCAATACTGGCATTTTTTGTTTTGGATTTATCCTATACGGAATATCAGCAATAATCTCCGGTTCATTCAGGAAATATCGGCTGCCCATGAATTTAAATCTGTAGTGCATTTCTGCATAGGCGGCAACGAATGGAATAGTTGAATAGTTATCTGTAAATATATGGCTTAAATCCATGTTTTAAACTAATATGACTTCGAGTGATTAATAGATAATAAAAGTTGTTGGATATTTTTTTAAATTAAAATTTATTGCTTGAATTCTTTTCTATTTTGAAGTGCATATTATTGTTTCCGAATGGCATATAATTGTAAATTTACCGACTTTTTTAATATAAATAATTAGAGGAAAAATTTATGGCCAGTACTTCTGATTTCAGAAATGGTGTCATCATAGTCAAAAAGGGAAATCTTTGGAAAATTGTTGAATTTCTCCATGTAAAACCAGGAAAGGGTCCTGCGTTTGTACGGACAAAATTAAAAAATGTAAAAACCGGGCAAGTTGTGGACGAAACCTTCAGGGCAGGTGAAAAAATTGAAACAGTTCGTTTGGAAGCCAGAAATTATAATTACATGTATAACGATGGTCAATTCTATTATTTCATGGATACCGAAACCTATGACCAGATCCAACTCCTTGAAGAACAAATTTCTGATATCCTTGATTTTCTCATTGAAAATACACCAACGGTTATTGCGTTTAACGGCTCCGACCCTGTTGAAGTGCGGATACCACAGCATATGGAAATGACTATAAAGGAAACAGACCCCGGTGAAAAAGGAAACACTGCCCAGGGTGGAACAAAACCAGCAGTACTGGAAACAGGTGTTACTATTCAAGTCCCTCTCTTTATTCAGGAAGGTGAAAAAATTAGAGTGGATACAAAAGACCGTCGATATATCGAACGGGTAAAATCCTAAACTACAAATCATCTAATTTGTCAAAACCACATTAATCGAGGGAATCATGGTTGGTAAGAATAAAATAAAAGAACTGATTGAACTGGTTGAGGAATCTAACATAAATGAAATTGTCGTTTCATCATTTTGGGGCTTAAAACGGATTAGAATATCCAAAACTGGCTCTATATCCACTACGTCGGTGGCACAGCCAATTCAGGTTAATCCAGTTGGCAAACCGCAGACCACCGCTTCAACTGTCGGCCAAGATATTGTGAATGAAGAAGGTGCCGAACTTCAGGCAAATCAGATTGAAGTTAAAGCACCGCTGGTAGGAACATTTTATGCTGCTGGGAAACCAGGTGAACCTGCATTTGCGAAACTGGGTGACATGGTCAATGTCGGTCAAACTATATGCATCATTGAAGCCATGAAAATCTTTAATGAAATTGACTCTGATTTCTCCGGCAAAGTTGTAAAGATTCTTGTCCAAAATGAAGAGCCGGTTGAATTTGATCAAACCCTGATGATTTTAGAGACTGCCTGAGTAAATGTTCAAAAAGATATTAATTGCCAATAGGGGTGAAATAGCACTTAGAATTATCCGATCATGTCGAGAGATGGGGATACAAAGTGTGGCTGTTTACTCAACAATTGATGAATTAAGCCTCCATGTAAAATTTGCAGATGAAGCCATTTGCATCGGCCCTCCAGAAAGTATTAAAAGTTATCTCAATATCCCGGCAATTATGTCGGCTGCAGAAATAACAAATGCAGATGCCATACATCCTGGATATGGCTTCCTCGCCGAAAGTCCTGAGTTTTCTTCTATTTGTGCAGAGCACAAAATCAATTTTATCGGTCCACCTCCGGAAACTATAAATGCGATGGGGGATAAGGCTAATGCAAAAAATACGATGAAATCGGTTGGTGTTCCAGTTATTCCTGGTTCAGACGGTGTACTCATTTCGCACAATCAAGCTTTGGCAATGGCAGAACAAATCGGTTATCCGGTAATTTTAAAAGCAACTGCAGGCGGCGGTGGACGCGGAATGAGAATGGTAGAACGAAAGGAAGATTTACTCAGTGCATATCAGATGGCTCAACAAGAATCTGAATCTGCATTTGCCAATGGAGACCTGTATCTTGAAAAGTATCTGATCAAACCACGTCATATTGAAGTTCAAATACTCGCAGATCAGCATGGAAATGTTGTCGCTTTAGGCGAGAGGGAATGTTCGATTCAGAGACGTCATCAGAAATTATTAGAAGAATCCCCATCGTCAGCTGTCACTCCGGAAATTCGAGAGAAATTATATGATGCTGCTATAAAAGGGGTGAAGTCTGCAAACTATGTCGGTGCCGGTACAATTGAGTTTTTGCTTACTGAAGATGGCAATTTCTATTTCATGGAAATGAATACAAGAATTCAGGTAGAACATCCCGTGACAGAGATGGTCGTCGGGACTGATCTGATCAAACACCAGATTCGTTGTCATGCTGGAAAAAAATTACCAGAATGGATGACTGATGTTAATTTAAGAGGCCATTCCATTGAATGTCGTATCAATGCAGAAAATCCAGATAAAAATTTCAGACCTTCACCAGGAACTATTACTAGCTTTCACATGCCGGGTGGATGCGGTGTCAGGGTTGATACTCATGTCTATGCCGGTTATCATATCCCGCCAACATATGATTCAATGATTGCCAAAATCATAGTATATGCGCAAACACGAGCTGACGCTATTAAACGAATGGCAGGGGCATTGGATGAGGCCATTATCGAAGGAATCCACACAACTATCCCATTTCAAAAACAACTATTGATGCATAAAGATTTTATTAGCGGTGATATCAATACTGGGTTTTTAGAAAATTTTGACTATGAACCAAAGAAAGGGTCATAAATATGAATATACCAGAAAACTTAAAATACACGGAAGATCATGAATGGGTTCTTTTAAAAGATGATACAGTCACAATTGGGATAACAGATTTCGCCCAAAGTGAACTGGGTGACATCATTTTCATTGAATTCCCAGAACCTGGGGACACATTTGAAGATGGGGATTCTTTTGGCACCGTCGAAGCTGTTAAAACTGTGGCAGATTTATTTTCACCTGTATCGGGTGAAGTTATATCCATAAATGAAAAACTTGAGGATCAACCTGAACTGATTAATTCAAATCCTTATGAAGAAGGATGGTTGGTAAAAATGAAAATAACCGATACTACAATACTTGATAATCTCATGAATGCAGGAAGTTACAAGGATCATTTAAGTTGATGCGTTATATTCCGACTACTGAAAACATAGAACGAGATATTCTTGAGAATATGGGCCTAGACAATTTTGATGACCTAATCAAAATTGTACCAGATAAATTAAGAAGCAGACTTGATGTCGGCATAGGTAAACCACTTTCAGAGATGGAATTATTAAACCTATCAAATTCAATCGCAGAAACGAATCAATCCGCTTTTGAAAAGATTAATTTTATCGGGGGTGGTGTTTATGATCATTTTATACCAGCAGCAGTAAACTTTATTTCATCAAGATCGGAATTCTATACAGCCTATACGCCATACCAGGCTGAAGTGAGTCAAGGCACCTTGCAAGCAATGTACGAATTTCAAACCTTGATTTGTGAATTATCCGGGATGGATGCATCAAATGCGTCTCTCTATGATGGGGCCTCTGCCGTGGCGGAGGCATGCTCAATGGCGTTGGCAATCTCCAGAAAGAAAAAAATTATTTTATCATCACTCCTCACGCCGCAGTATCAGGACGTTATAAAAACGTATATGGCGAACAGGGGTGTTGAATTATTGTACATTCCTGATAACAACGGTAAAACTGATATTGACTGGATCTCTTCAAATCTTGAGGATGCAGCCTGTGTTATAATTCAATCTCCAAACTACTATGGGCAGCTGGAGGATTGGAGTCTTTTCAAGGAAAAAATGATAAATTCAAAGGCATTGTTAATTGCTGTTTCAAATCCATTGGATCTATCGATTATAAAATCACCAGGAGAATGCGGAGCCGACATATATGCCGGTGAAGGCCAATCGCTGGGCAATGCAATGGCTTATGGCGGACCTTATCTCGGGTTAATAGCAACAAAAACTAAATATGTCCGCAAAATGCCAGGTCGTATTATTGGAAAGACAACAGATATCGAAGGTAAAGAAGGATTTGTTCTTACTCTCCAGACTAGGGAGCAACATATTCGACGAGAAAACGCAACTTCTAATATTTGTACGAATCAGGGTCTCCTTGCTTTAAGGGCTACAATTTATCTCTCTTTAATGGGTAAAGTTAAATATCCTGAACTTGCTGAGTTATGTACATATAAAGCACATTACACCGCTGATAAGATATCTCAAATTCCAGGCTTTTCAGTCCAATTTGGCAATGAATTTCTCAAGGAATTTGTGATTAAATGTCCCAGTTCTGCCAAAGAAATAATTCGTATGGGTGAGGAGAAAGGATTTTTCCTATCATCATTAGCAGGAGATCAAACAGATCGATTATTACTGATCGCTGTTACTGAAAAAAGAACAAAAGATGAAATTGATATGCTAATTGATTTTTTATCTGACCCGGTGACCAATTGATTTTATTTTCAACTGCAAATATTTAATCAAAATAATAAAAGAGCAAAAATCTAATATGAATGGTGTTTTCCAGTCACTTGAGGAATCACGAAAAGCAAATGGTGCCTGTGCACTTGCATTGATTGATCCTGATGTAAAAAATGATCTCATACTTACTGATTTGGTAAACCGGGTTGTTGATGCAAATTTTGATGCAATCCTCGTCGGTGGCAGTCTCATCATGGACAATGGTTTTGAAGATCGGATTTCCAGAATACGTCAAAACTCAAGTTTACCGGTCATAATCTTTCCAGGCTCTTCAAGGCAATTATCGGCAAATGCTGATGCAGTTTTATTCTTATCTCTCCTCAGTGGTAGAAATCCCCAGTATTTGATTGGTGAACAGGTTGAATCGGCACCCATAATTTATCACATAGGTCTTGAGGCAATTTCTACAGGATATATTCTATTAGATGGTGGTGTGAAATCATCTGTTCAAGTTATGAGTAATACTAATCCGTTGCCAGTTGAAAAAGAAGATATCATTCTCGCTCATGCTCTCGCCGGACAATATATGGGGATGAAAGTAATTTTTCTTGAATCTGGAAGTGGGGCTGAATCAGTTATATCAAAAAGTTTGCTATCTTTATTAAAAAGTAAATTATCAATTCCAATCATTGCCGGCGGCGGAATTACCTCTGCTGAATTTGCCAATGATCTTGTCACAGCCGGCGCCGATTATCTTGTAATCGGAAACTTGCTTGAGAAATGTGATGACCCTTATAAATTAAAAGAAATCACTAGGGTTATACATCATCGTAGATCCGCCAATTGATGATGTCTGAAAATAAAGATACGATTAATCCCCTTCATCAATATGCCAAACAATATTTGCTGCATCTGCAGTTTGAACGAAGATTAGCGATGAATACCGTTAATGCTTATTGGCAGGATTTGAGACGATACACAGATTATATGAATTCATCATTTAAAATAAGTGATCCGAAATTTATCAGTTTAAATCAAATCCGGGATTATGTTAAAATGTTGTCAATAATCCCCCTGAATGCCTCCCTTGAACCAGGATTGCGAAAAAGCAGTATCGTCCGCACTTTTTCAACATTAAGAGGATTTCACTCATATCTTGTTGACGAAGGCGTATGTGATAAAAATCCTACTACCAAATTAATGGCTCCAAAGCAGGATAAAAAATTACCTCAATTTTTGAGTGTTAATGAAATTGAAAGCATTATTCAATCCGTAGATTTGGAATTATCATCTGGTTATAGAGATAAATCGATTATTTCCATTTTATATGCGTCTGGACTCAGGGTATCAGAACTGACAAATTTGAAATTAACAGATATATTAATTGACGATGCCCTTTTGAGAATAACTGGTAAGGGAGATAAGCAAAGAATCGTCCCCATCGGAGAATCGGCTCTTGATGATTTAATCAAATATGTGAATGTCTACAGACCCCGATTTGCCCGCAAAGGTGAAAGTAGGGGATATACATTTTTAAATTTACGGGGAAACCCTTTATCACGGATGACAATTTGGAATATCTTTCATGCTCACTGTTTGAAGGCGGGGATAGACAAGAATGTAAGTCCTCATACATTGCGACATAGTTTCGCAACTCATATGCTGGAGGGCGGTGCAGATCTGCGTGTGGTTCAAGAAATGCTTGGTCACGCCAGTATTGTCACCACCCAGATTTATACTCATCTTGATAAATCCCATTTAAAAGAAATCCATAAACAATTTCACCCAAGAGGTTAAATGTTATTTAGACTACCTGCAGAAGTTCTTGTGTTATTACTTCCATCATTGTTGTTTGCCCTTAGTTTTCATGAATTTGCCCACGCCTATATGGCCTATAAACTGGGGGATGAAACTGCTGCCAGAATGGGGCGACTGACAATAAATCCAATTGCCCATATCGATCCTATGGGAGCATTGATGATTCTTTTTGTTGGATTCGGCTGGGCCAAACCAGTACCGGTGAATTCAATGAACTTGAGGAATCCGCGAACAGATATGATGAAAGTTGCGTTCGCCGGTCCTGCCTCAAACCTCCTTCTTGCCCTTGCCGGTGGAATTATCATCAGATTTATGGGTTTTCAAACATATTATGGACTTATGGTCGCTGGCGTTATTCCTCAATTACTTGCTTTTTTTGTTCAGATCAATATAATGTTGGCAGTGTTCAATATGATCCCCATACCACCTTTAGACGGATCGCAAATATTTGCTGGAATTATTGCCAGAAAAAACCCCGATCTTGCTTATAAAATACAAATGCATGGACCGAAAGTGCTTATGGGTGTAATACTACTGGGCATGCTTACTAATATTCATATTTTAGGGTGGGTCATCACACCATTCCTTAAAGTTTTCATGTATCTGTTTGCCGGCATAAGCTTTTAAATTAAGTTTCATGTTAAAAACAACAAAACCGAACGAATCACCAAATTTTAAACATCTGCTAAGCCAGCATTTTAGAAAGAACAGCTCGCCTAGAAAGATGATTTTATATCTATTGATACTTGGATTGATATCCTATTTAATTTACCTGTTCGGGACATTATCATAAATATGAGTTGTCTCTTCAACATATTAGTATTTCAGGAGGAAGGATGAGAATAGTTGAATGCGTTCCCAATTTTAGCGAGGGGCGCGATCTCGAGAAAATAAAATTAATCACCGATGCAATGAGTGCTGTAAGTGATGTGAGTTTATTGGATGTTGATCCCGGTGCTGATACAAATAGAACAGTAGTCACGATTGTAGGAAATCCGGACTCCGTTATCGAAGCTGCATTCCAGGGGATAAAAATGGCTTCCCATGTGCTTGATATGAGAACTCACAGGGGGGAACATGCGCGGATGGGTGCTACTGATGTTTGTCCATTTGTTCCGGTAAGAGATGTTACAATGGAAGACTGTGTGCAATTTTCTCATCAGTTGGCAAAACGCGTTGGTGATGAATTGGGCATTTCGGTTTATATGTATGAACATTCTGCCACGACTCCAAAAAGATCAAATCTTGCTACCGTCAGAGCCGGTGAATATGAGGGCATGTCTCAAAAATTAAAGCTAAGTGAATGGAAACCGGATTATGGTCCTGATGAATTGAATATTACAGCCGGTGTAACCGCTATTGGGGCTCGTGAGTTTTTGATTGCCTATAATGTTAATCTGAATACCCAGTCAAAAAGTATCGCTACAGATATCGCTCTTGATCTACGTGAAATGGGTCGAAATAAGAGAGACCCGAAAACCAACAAATTTATCCGTGATGAGAATGGTGTTCCAATAAAACGACCTGGCAAACTGAAAGATGTTAAAGCAGTGGGGTGGTATATTGATGAATACTCTGTGGCTCAAATCTCAATGAACCTGGTGAATTATAATGTAACTCCGGTTCACATTGCTTTCGAAGAAACAAGAATTGAAGCAAGGAAAAGAGGGGTTAGGGTAACTGGGAGTGAGCTAGTTGGATTAATCCCCTTAAATGCTATGCTGGATGCCGGCAGATACTATCTTAAGAAACAAAAGAGATCAACTGGCATACCCGAGTCTGACCTCATCCATATTGCAGTTAAGTCTCTCGGCCTTGACGAATTGGCACCATTTAATGCACAGGAAAAAATTATTGAATACAGGATTGGCAATCGCTTTGGAGATCTGTCAAATTTGTCAATTGTTGATTTTGCCGATGAAACATCACGTGAGTCAGCTGCGCCTGGCGGTGGCAGTGTTTCTGCAGCAGCAGGTGTAATGGGTTCAGCGCTTTCTGCTATGGTGGCGAATCTCACATTTGGTAAGAAAAAATGGGAACCACTATATAATGATATGTGCCGAATCAGTGTTGACAGCCAAATTATAAAAGATTTGCTGCTTACTCTTATCGATGAAGACACACAGGCTTTTAACAAAGTTATGGATGCTTTCAGAATTCCTGCTAAATCTGATAAGGAAAAGGTGGAAAAAGAAAAAGCTATTGAGGCGGCAAATAAATATGCGACGGAAATTCCTTTTAAAGTTTTAAAGACTTGCAGTCAGATATTACCACTGGCATTTGAAGCAGCTGAAAAGGGAAATCCAAATTCTATATCGGATGCCGGGGTTGCGGGAGAGATGGCTCATGCCGGGGCTCATGGTGCCGCCCTAAATGTCAAGATCAATCTCAACGGTATACATGATAAGACATTTGTTGATAAAATGAATCTTGAAACAGAAAATATTCTGGATAATGTCAACGGGAATTTAATAAAACTGAGAAAGCTTGTATCTGGAAAGCTTATTTCAGATTAGGATAGAACAGTGAGTATAAAACTACTTCCATCTCAACTTATCAATCAGATCGCCGCTGGCGAAGTTATTGAAAAACCTGCTTCTATCATAAAGGAACTTGTTGAAAATTCCATCGATGCTGATGCCAAAAAAATAACCATAAAATTTAATGATGGCGGTAAATCATTTATCCAGGTTATTGATGACGGCTGTGGTATGTCAAAGGATGATTTAAAATTGAGTTTCCAAAGGCATGCAACAAGCAAAATTGCCGAATCGGAAGATTTGATAAATATTAAATCTCTTGGTTTCAGGGGTGAAGCATTACCAAGTATCGCTTCTGTATCTCAAATTGTTGCCAGATCTGCAACTGAAGGGAGTGAAGGAAGTGAGATAATTATTCATGGGGGAGTTGTAAAATCTGAAGCCCCGTCATCTATTCTAACCGGAACATTTATCCAGGTTAAAAATCTCTTTTTTAACACACCGGCCAGAAGAAAGTTTTTAAAAAAGACTGAGACTGAAAAGAGAAACATCTATCAGGTTGTTAAACATTTTATGCTGGCATATCCGCAAATTGCTTTTTCCCTTCTGGAAGGCGATAGAAAGATTTATAAACTGGAAGCGGGGGACCTCCATCATCGCATAACCCAGATGTATGGCCGACGATTTTCATCCTCAATTCTGCCAGTATCCCTATCCAAGGATAGATTTTCAGTCAATGGATATATTGGTAGTTTGAACCTGGTTAAAAAACGACAAGGCGAGCAATATTTATTTTTGAATGGAAGATCAATTCAGAACCGTCTCTTAAATTCGTCAATTTACAGCTCATATAAATCCCTTCTGAATCGCGGTGAGTATCCTTTTTTCGTTTTGAGTATTGATATGCCGCCGGATATGGTGGATGTAAATGTTCACCCGGCAAAATCAGAAGTTCGGTTTCAGGATGAATGGCGGGTATTCTATGTTGTCAAATCCGCCGCTGCTCAAGCATTGTCTGATTTATTGAAAGCCATACCGGATTTTCAACCCTACAACAGATATTCAGGAACCTATGCCGATACGCATCTGACAAAACAGATTTCCCTTCCTACTGAACCGGTGAATCCAGCTTCAGCTGAAACAGCACCGCATAAACGAGTTGATCAATTTGATAATCTGGATAAACATACTGCATCGCCTATTAATGAAAATACTATCGAACGGGCTCATAAAAGAATTGAATCTATTATGAAAAATCAGTTGGTGGATGAGAATATCCCCATTGATAATGTCTGGCAGCTACAGAATAAATATATAATCACCGAAGTCAATAATGGATTGATCATCATCGATCAGCATGTGGCCCATGAACGAATATTATTTGAATCCGCAAAAAAGGCACTCGATGGCAATGGATTGCCATCCCAAACCGTCCTGTTTCCCCAAACAGTAAAATTCCAGCCTGAGGAATATGTGAAGTTTATTGATATCGTACCATATCTGAATAAAATCGGTTTCAGAATGAGAGATTTTGGTGAGAATACTGTAATTATTGAAGGTATCCCATCTGAAATATATTCAGGCACCGTTGAGGAGATACTCCACGACATCCTCGATAAATATATCGACAGACTTGAAATTAATGCTTCATTTCTCGATCATATGGCGGCGACTTATGCCTGTAAATCAGCCATAAAAGCTGGTGAAAGATTAAAAAATGATGAGATGATAAATCTGGTAGATAAATTATTTGCTACTGAACATCCGTATTATTGTCCCCATGGCCGACCGATTATTATCAGTCTGTCAATGGATGAATTGGACAGAAGATTTGAGAGGATTTGAACCAATTATCAGAAATAATCCAGCTGGCTAAGGGTAGAATACCCGTTGTGGTTGGACCTACTGCATCTGGTAAAACCGACCTGGCAATTCAACTGGCACAAAAAATAAACAGTGAAATAATATCCGTTGATTCCCGTCAAATATTTCATGGATTCAGGATTGGGACCGCTCAGCCGGGCAGGTATCAGTTAGGACTCATCCGTCATCATTTGATAGATGTCCTAGACCCTGATGCCCTTATATCGTCCGGGAAGTATGCTGATTGGGTAAACGATTGTGAAAACGATATAATCTCTAGAAATAAAAGCATTATTCTTACCGGTGGATCTTTTTTATATCTGCAGTCAATAACACAGGGTATCATCCAGGAAGTTGACAGTGATCCTGAAGTCCGCCAGGAGATTTATCAATATATTGAGTCGATTGGACTTGATAGCGCTCTTGAAGAAATTAAAAGTTTTGATCCTAAGTATGGTGCAATTATCCATAAGAATGACACAAAGAGAATGGTCCGGGCTTTGGAGATATATAAGGTGACTGGCAAAGCACCTACTGAGATATTCCTTAAACAGAAAATATTGGATAAGGAAAAAAGGAATAAGTATTTTTATATTTCCATTTCCACTGAAAGGGATGCACTGTATGAGAGAATTAATAAACGAACTGATGAAATGATATCTTCAGGTTGGTTGGATGAAGTAAATAAATTATTGAACAGCGGTATCTCAAGGGATAGTCATCCAATGCAAAGCCTCGGCTATCGTCAGTTGTTGGATGTCATTAAAGAACTAACTGATATAGATTCAGCCATTGAAATCATCAAAGCAAAAACCCGTCAGTTTGCCAAGAAACAACTCACTTGGTTGAATAAGATAGACATAGATTTTGAGTATAAATTGAGTAACAGTAATAATGAATAAAATATTTAAACAGACTATAATTGCAGGAATACTTGCAATTATGCCATTTGTATTAACCTCTTATATATTAATTTGGCTTTTCAAATTTTTTTCAGAACCAGGACAACGATTTTTTGAATACTTTTTGGCAGATCGAGAAATCCCTAAATATTTACCTGAACTCATTGGATTCTTATTCACATTTCTGGTCATTTATATACTGGGAATGATAGTGAGGAATGTACTGGGGAAAAGACTATTTTCAAAAATTGAAAAAGCCATTCTTAAAATACCGGTAGCGAATACTATTTTCAATACGATAAAACAGTTTACATCTTCAATCAGTGATTCAAAATACGATACCTTCCAAAAAGTAGTTCTAATTCAATACCCCAGAAGGGGTCTGTGGACAATAACAATGGTCACTGGCAGCAGTAAGGATAAAAGTGGTAGGGATTTTTATCACTTATTTGTCCCTACAACGCCAAACCCAACCTCAGGATATATGATTATTATCCCTAAGGATGATGCCGTCGATTCCGACTTGACGATTGAAGAAGGATTGAAAGCGGTTATATCCGGTGGTTTATTGGCAAATGAAATAAATGCCATACCGCCTAGAAAAGTTGACGGCAAAATTAATAATGACAATGAATAAAAAAAGATGTCCATGGCCAAGCAGTGATAAAAGGATGATTCGTTATCATGATGAAGAGTGGGGCGTACCGATTAGAGATGACAATAAACTATTCGAATTTATTCTTTTGGATACTTTTCAGGCTGGATTGAGCTGGTCAATTATATTAAATCGACGTCAAGGCTTTTCTGAGGCTTTTGATAAATTTGACCCTGAAATTATCGCTAGTTATAATGAATCAAAAATCCAATCACTCCTGGTTGATAAAGGAATAATTCGTAATAAATTAAAAATTAATTCCACCGTTTCAAATGCAAGAATATTCCTTTATCTCCAGGAAAAGCATGACGGTTTTCATAATTACATTTGGGAGTTTACCAATGGGGCACCAATATTAAATAATTGGCAGCAGTCAGATCAAATACCGGCTACTTCAAAGGAATCTGATATTATGAGTAAGGCGTTTAAAAAGGAAGGATTCAAATTTGCTGGTTCAACAATATGTTATTCCATCATGCAGGCGGCAGGATTAGTAAATGATCATCTGGTTTCCTGTTTCAGATATCCTGAGGTTCAGAATTATCATTGGGATAATCGATAAGAAAGTGTCTAAATAATTCCTTTAGAAGAACCTCAGTTTCCTGAATTGATTCTGCCCTTACAAATTTTTTCCGCCATCTTACTGCTTCAGGAAATCCTTTCAAATACCAACTGAAATGTTTCTTTGTCAAATTTAATGAAAGGAAGTCATTCCTTTCCTGTCGAATCAATTTAAAATGGGTTAAACACATCCTGATTTTATCAGATATGGTTATTGGCTGTGTGCTTTGTCCATCCATCTGATTTTTGATCGAACGGAAGATCCAGGGATAACCCTGTGTTGCCCGGGCAATCATTACACCATCGCATCCCGTTTCATCAAACATCCGCATGGCATCGCTGGCATTCTGGATATCTCCATTGCCAATTACCGGGATGTTCACGGCATTCTTTAATTCTTTAATAAGCTCCCAATTGGCTGAGCCTGTATATAATTGTTTCATCGATCGGGGGTGCAGAGTTATGGCGCGTGCACCGCAATTCTCTAATAAACCACCGGCTTCAATGGCGACAGTAGTATTGTTATCGATTCCTGCTCTCATTTTTATGGTCACCGGAATATCCCCGGCATTTTCCACAACTGAACGGGTGATATCCTCCATCAGCACAAGATCACGCAAGGCTCCGGAACCAGCCCCTTTTTTGACGACCTTTGGAACTGGACAACCATAATTAATATCGATTATATCCGGGTTAAATCTTTCCCTGATCAATTTGGCAGATTTACCAACGACTTCTGGATTATGGCCAAATATCTGGATGCCGATAGGTCTTTCATCTTCAGTAAAATTCATCATATCCAGAGTTTTTTGATTCTCTCTGATGATTCCTTCTGAACTGACAAATTCTGAATAAACTACACCTGCTCCCATTGATCGACAAATTACCCTGAAAGCATGGTCTGTGACACCTGCCATTGGGGCCAGAAAAACTGGATTGTCAATGCTGAGATCACCTATCTTCATATTATAATTTGCTAAAATACTCTCGAATAATTTTTTCCAATTCAGAAAGACTATCGTAGTACTGGCAGGTTACATTTGAGTCACCACATACCATGGCAGAAATTCTTTTTCCTAGTTTGAATTTTGAGAGAGCAAGTACTGGAATATTTAACTGATGGGCAGCAGATATTTCATATCCAACACCATGTGACGGTTGAGAAACTTCGGCAATTATAACATTTGATTCTTTTATCCAGTCTACATCCCTTTCCCAAATAAATTCATCGCTTTCGCCTTCGCCTGAAATGGGATCGAGTTTTTCATCACCTATGTATGCGGTAAAAACATGACCGTATTCTGATATAATATCAATGATTGTTTTATAGATTTTGACATCATCTCTTCCACCACGAATAGCACCGCTAAAATAAATATCCATTAGCTTTTGTTATCCATATATTTGCCCTTTTTAGATCCGGCATATAAATCATATTTTAGCAATCGGCATTCCAGATTTCCATTTCGTAACGGAATACGTCTTGATGTTTTCAAACCAACCTGTTTCATAAGTTCACTGCTGGCGGTAAATAAATACGCTGAATATCCCTGGCAATTAGTCTTCAGCATGTCTCCAATGCCTTTATAAAGAATTTTTAGGGATTCCATTTCACCAGTTCGCTCTCCATAGGGTGGATTCATAACAATCATACCTGGATTTTCATCCGGTTCCAAATCAGTAACCGACTGGACATCCCACATAATACTATGAGATAGATCTCTAATATTGCGATAATTTTCTTTTGCCATCTGAATTGCATCACGGCGGATATCTGAAGCAAATATTTCAGGTTTTATCTGACGTTTGATTGAGTCTTTCGCATTGCTGATAAGGTTATTCCAATCATGGGGATCAAAAAACTTCCAGTTCATAAATGCAAACTTAGACCGTATCAGACCCGGTGCATAATTTGCAGCAATCATCATAGCTTCAATTGAGAGGGTGCCAGAGCCACACATGGGATCATAGAGGGGTGTGGACCCGTTCCAACCGGTTAACAGCATTATACCGGCGGCAAGGGCTTCATTCATCGATGCCTTATGCATTTTACCACGACGATATCCACGCTTATATAAAGGTGAACCGGAACTATTCAAATAAACGGTACCCCGATTGTGATGAACATGGACAAAAATATGAAATTGAGGATCAAGTTTATTCACATCCGGCCGGCTGTTGCATTCTTTCTTGAATCGATCAACTATGGCGTCTTTACAGACGAGGGTTGCATAATGAGTATTCCGTAGAGACTCATCCTCACTTCGGAAAAATCCATTTACAGAAAATGTATTCTGCGTTGTAAAAATGCTATTCCAGTCAATTTGATGAACACCCTGGTATAGTTCATTTTTATTACGACATTCAAAATGGTCAATTTTTACCAATAATCTTACACCTGTTCGCGTCCAAAGATTTATTTTGAATATTGTCTCTTCTTCACCGAAAATACTTACTCCACCTGGTTTAATCCTGGTATTGAGGATTCCAATTGTTTTCAGTTCATTTTCGCATATGGTTTCAAGTCCTCCCGGACAAGTAAGAAATAGTTCTTGCATAACATCAATATTAAGAGATTTTTGAGGTGTAATAATAATACGGATTAACATATATTGATTTATATAACGATTGCCTGCATCTCAGTCTGGGTGTTGACAATCTGAATATCTTTTATGCAATTTTCCTGCATATACTTTGATTCTATAAAAAGTTACTCAATATAAGTATGTGCTATCGTAAAACAGTATAAATACTGATATCTAGAACTATTTCAGATATGCTTATCACTTTAAGCAAAATATTCATTATTATTTAGTCATAAATTCATCATATTAGTTGGTGCTAATGGTTGATATTATTTAATATTGGGCACGTTATTTAACTATAAGGAAGAACATTTGAAACAGTTATTAGTACTGTCGTTTATACTACTATCCTTTGCAGTATTATCCTCGGATTTTAGCGGATCCAAAAATTTCACCCAAGTAGTGATTGATATCCCTAATCTCACAACAGTTGATGCCAAAAAAAATCTGGAAATGGAATTCACCAATTTGAAAGGTATCTCATCCTGTGACGTTACAACATTAAACAGGACAATTACCCTTAGATATGATGATTCAAAAGTAAATAAACAGGTGATTGATAGGGTCCTACTGAAATGGGGATGTCCTCCTGCCAAATACACGTTCAACAAATTCATTAAATAAAGAAAGTCCACACATGCAAAAATTTTATGCACGGTTATTTATACCGGTAGTTGCTCTATTGTTGTGTTTCACAGCATGTTCTCAAAAATCCAATCCGCCAATATTACAAAATATAAAACAGCTCACATTCTCCGGTGATAATGGCGAAGCTTATCCAAGTTTTGATGGAAAGATGCTTATCTTCCAATCAAAGCGTGACGGATACGAATGTGATAAGATTTATACTATGACAATGGAGGGTGACGGGCAAGTGATGGTATCTCCTGATATGGGCGCTCATACCTGTTCATACTTTTCAAAGGATCGTGATTTTATTCTCTATTCATCAACTGTCCATGAAAATACAGCCTGTCCTGAAGTCTTTGTTTCTGATGACCCGAGAAAATATATCTGGCCACTAAGAAATTTTGAAATATACAAAGCAGATCCTGATGGTTCAAATATGACACAGCTTACCTTTAATGATGGATATGATGCTGAAGCCACTGTGCATCCTTTTGAAGATATAATCATATTTACTTCTTTGCGGGAAGGTGATATGGATTTATATACGATGGATTATGATGGCGGTAATGTCAAGAGGATCACCCATGAATATGGATATGACGGGGCGGCATTTTACTCACCAGATGCCTCAAAAATTGTCTGGCGCGCCTGGTATCCTAAAAATGATGAGGAGAGGGCAAAATGGGCTGACAATATCATAAATAGTTATGTTGAGGCAGTACCCCTTGAAATTTATGCGGCAAATGCCGATGGATCTGATAAAGTCCAACTCACCCATAACGGCGCGACAAATTGGGCCCCTTCCTGGCATCCTGATGGTAAGCGAATCGTATTTGCCTCAAATATGGATGATTGGAATGAAGAGTATCAATCATTTGGCCATAACTTTGAAATTTATATCATCAATCTTGACGGCAGCGGTTTAGCACGTGTCACCCATAATGATACATTTGATGCATTCCCTATGTTTACTGACAACGGAAAGAAATTGGTTATTGGCTCAAACCGGGATGCCGAGAATCCTCGCGCTACCCATGTGTATATTGCAGATTTCGTCGAGTAGATTTGATAAATATCAACTGCTAAGCTGAATAATTATTGGGAATTTATCCAGGTTCTCACCTTTTTTAAGGGAAAGATCACGGTTTTCTAACAGGTCTTTCCCTTTTATATTTTCAATGACAGAATATATTTTTTTCTCCCTGCCAAGATTAAGAAATATAACTGTTTTTTGGACGTGATTCCATTCAATCTTTACAAGGCTGTCACCGAGATCATCAATATCAAATTCTAATGTTGAAGCGGTAATTTCCTTTGACAGTTCTATGATCTGTTTGAAGAAAATCAGGAAATTTTCATCTCTATTCTCCCAATCAACTACATCCTTTTCAAAGAGGTTCGGCAACTTTTTCAGGGCATATTCCTGTCCAGCATATACCAGGCTTGCACCAGGGATATAAAAAGTGAAAACCGTCCAATTTTTTAACTGATCGAAATTATCAAATATACTGGCAGCCCTGGCAATATCGTGATTCTCGAGGAATCGTAATTTCAGGGCATGATCAGGATACTGGTACATCTGGTTTTTTATAAAATATATGTACTGAACCAATTTTGTTTTATCCTTAAGAACCATTTCAAACAACTCAAATGAATCATATTCATAAGTAAAATCAAATACGCTGTGTAGCTCGGCATCACTGTGACATATATACCCTGATTTCCTGGTTTCCCTGATGTGACTTAAATGAACACTTTCGGCAATCCATACCAATTCATTGTCTTTATCAATTGTAGACTTGAGATATTGCCAAAATTCAAGGGGCACCATTGGCGCAACATCACATCTAAAACCATCAATTCCCATTTGAACCCAGCCATTCATTGCATTGGCAATTGCAGCCCACAATTCTTGATTTTCATAATTTAGATCCAATATATCAGACCAGTCAGAAACCTTTCGAATGATGTCACCAGACTCATTTTGGAGATAATATGATGGATGGGATGTGACCCAGTCTGAATCAACAGATGTATGGTTCAATACTGCGTCGATAATGATTTTCATATCCCTTTTGTGAACTTCTGAAATCAACCTGGAAAGATCCTGCTCATCACCTAGATCGGGATGTATTTTGCTGTAATCCTGGATTGAATATGGACTGCCTTCTGATCCTTTCCGCGACAAAACACCGATAGGGTGGATGGGCATAAGCCAGATGATATCTACACCAAGGGATTTTATCCTGTCCAGATCATTTATGATGTCTGTGAAATTTCCATTGATTCCATAATTTCTTGGAAATATCTCGTATATGACTTGACGCTGTTGATTAGTTTCCATGGTCTAAATCCTTGATACATTCTGGTGAATTATTGGCGGCATAATTTACAAATGTGGACACAGGATAATAATCCAGGTCATGTGGGTATGGCTTTAGTAAATCAGCAATTTCATTGGATTGAATTGCATTCCCTAACCAGTTTATTACATTCTTCTCAGTGAGTATCACCGGCATTCTGTGATGTATATGGGATAATTGATCAGAAGGTGTTGTGGTGATTACGGTGTAGGAGAGAAGTGGGGGACCCTCATGCGGTTTCCACATATCCCATAATCCTGCCATTTGCATCAGGCTATGATCTTTACTGTGAATATAATGGGGGATTTTTCCTGTGGATGTTTTCTGCCACTCGAAATATCCGTCGGAGATAACAATGCATCGCTGTCGGGGGATCAATCTTTTAAAGGATGGTTTTTCAAATAGGGTCTCACTGCGGGCATTTATCATTTTTGCAGCAAATTTACTGTCTTTTGACCATGATGGTATCAATCCCCAATTCATCATATTCACCACTCTTTTGTTTTGAATATTTCGGAGGATAGGGGACTTTTGAGTAGGTGCAATATTAAAAGATGGATCAAAATCTTCCTCCCATTCATCGATGGCCAGTTCTTCAAGAATTTCGAGCTTGCCTTTTGTCAGTGTTTTTCGACCACACATATTGATCCCCTCAATTATTTGGAAAATGGATATCAGTTTTTTCGTCTGTTTGTACCGCTATAAAATTACAGTTGATCCACCAACCAAAATAATCATAACATAAATTATTGAATACTGTAACTGCTCGGGGATCTGGCAATTGTTTGGGACCAGTCCTGATGAACTGATCTTTGGAACCTGTATATTTAAATCTGTACACTTTTCTGCCTACGGCAGACAGGCCCACCTGCGGAAGGCGGGCCCTCCTCCGGCGGGCAGGCTACTTAATTATGACCCCATTGTCCTCCGGACATTTCCCTTAAAGGGGAAAACAAAATTATTTTCAAATTTCCTTATAATTCTCCCACTTTTGAGGGGGAGTTAGAGGGGGTCCAAAAAATAAACTTTTTATCATTCCTGGGACCAGTCATGAAGAACTGGTCTTTGGAACCTGTCTATTTAAATCTGTATACTTTTCACCCTCCGGCAGGCAAGCCACTTAATTGTATTTTCTTTTATTTATACCCATAATTCAATACCCTAGATGTATTAATATATATTTTACGACTAATCTTTAATTAAATATTTAGGTATACATAAACATACTCCATAATACAGATGAATGATATAAACTTAAACGAAATTGAAATAAAATGGCAGAAATACTGGCAAGAGAATAATTGTCATGATATCAATCTTTCATTTCCCAAAAATAAATTTTATAATCTGTCGATGTTCAGTTATCCTTCCGGGGATAAGCTGCATATAGGTCATTGGTTCAATTATGGACCTGCCGATACATTTGCAAGATTCAAGAAGATGCAGGGTTATAAGGTTTTCCAACCCCAGGGTTTTGATGCCTTTGGTCTGCCGGCGGAGAATTATGCCATAAAACATGGTGTTCACCCTGCCGTAAGTACAAAAGCAAATGTGAAAAAAATGAAGGAACAGCTTCTCAGAATTGGTGCCATGTACGATTGGAAAAATGAAGTAAATACCAGTTCTCCCGATTATTATAAATGGACGCAATGGCTCTTTTTGAAACTCCATGAAATGGGTTTGGCTTATCAAAAGGTCTCGCCGGTTAACTGGTGTCCCAGCTGTGCCACGGTACTGGCCAATGAGCAGGTAAAAGAAGGGACCTGTGACCGTTGCCATTCTGAAGTGACAAAGAGATCGCTAAAACAATGGTTTTTTAAGATAACAGAATATGCCGACGAATTATTGAGCGAACTGGATAAATTGAACTGGCCGGCAAAAACCATCCACATGCAGCGTAACTGGATTGGTAAAAGCGTAGGGGCCAAAATTATTTTTGATATCCATGGTTTTGATGAAACCATCGAGGTGTTCACCACCCGATCGGATACCATTTACGGCGCCACCTATATGGTGCTGGCCCCAGAACACGAACTTGTTGACATCATCGTCACAGATGATTATAAAGGAGACATCAGAAAGTATAAACTATCCACAAAAAAGATGTCTGAGATCGACCGCTCTTCAGCAGATCGCGAGAAAACCGGTACGTTCACCGGTGCCTATGCTGTCAATCCATTTACAAATGAAAAAGTACAAATATGGATCAGTGATTATGTTTTGGCATCTTATGGGACTGGCGCTATCATGGCAGTTCCCAGTGGTGATGAACGAGATTTCCAATTTGCCCAAAAGTATAATCTACCCATTATTGAAGTAGTCTCCCCAGATGGCAAACCACATGGCGCAGACCAGTGTTTTTCTGATTATGGTATATCACTCAATTCGGGCGAATACTCCGGCCAGCCTTCACAAGAAGTCATCACCTCAATCAATATGGAATTAGAACGTCGGGAGATTGGCGGTGCCAAGGTCCAATTTAAACTTCATGATTGGCTTATCAGCCGACAGAGATACTGGGGAGCGCCAATACCGGTTATCCATTGTGATGATTGCGGTGCTGTGCCGGTGAGTTTTGATGATCTTCCCATTCTTTTACCGGAGGATATAAAATTATCTGAAACCTACGGTGAAGATTTGAGCCCACTGGCTACCAATGATGAATTCATAAATGCCCCATGTCCGAAATGCGGCAAACCAGCCCAGAGGGATGCCGACACCATGGATACATTTGTCTGCTCATCTTGGTATTATCTCAGATATCCCAATGCCGGTTATGAGGGTGGACCATTTGACAATAATAAGATGGATTGGCTGCCGGTGGATCAATATATCGGTGGCGCTGAACATGCCACCATGCATCTGTTATATGCTCGATTTGTAACCAAAGTTTTGCGCGATGCCGGTTATCTCTCGTTTGGCGAACCATTTACCAATTTGTTTCACCAGGGCACCATCACCCGTGACGGCGCTAAAATGTCAAAATCAAAAGGCAATACCGTCTCACCGGATGAATATGTCGATAAACATGGTGCCGATATTTTCAGGACATACCTCATGTTTATGGGTCCTTATGAAGATGGGGGTGACTGGACCGATACTGGTATTGTCGGCATTGAACGATTCTATTATAAAGGATTGAAGCTTATACGTAAGCAGGTAGATGGTGAATTGAATCAGAAAGATCAATATATCATTCACTATACGATCAAATCAGTGACCCATGATTTAGAAAATAAAAAGTTTAATACTGCTATCAGCAGGTTGATGGAATATGCCAATCACTTTATCAGTTATGAGACCATTTCACAGGAAGTAAAGAACACCTTTGTCTTGTTATTAGCGCCATTCATGCCACATATTGCCGAAGAGATGTGGCAGATTATCGGTAATGAACCATCAGTATTTAATACTGACTGGCCCGTCCATGTTGAAGCCATGATAAAAGTCTCAACCTGTAAAATTGCCCTGCAGGTAAATGGAAAATTACGAGGTACTATCGAAGTGGATGCCGGCATCAGCAATGATGATCTGCTCACTGAATCAAGAAATATCGATAATATTAAAAAATATCTCGATGGTAAAACCATCGTCAAGGAGATTGTCGTACCAAAAAGGCTGGTCAATTTTGTTGTTAGATAAATAATTATAAATATAATTAAAGGGATAACATGAATGATATAATGAATATAAAGGATGTGTCAAATTATCTCAAACTAAAAGAACAAACCGTTTATCGTTTGCTCAAAGGCGGAAAACTGCCTGGCTTAAAAGTAGGCGGTACCTGGATGGTTAAAAAATCTCATCTCGATAAAATGTTTAGTGATGTCCTCAATGAAAAATTGAAAAATACAAAGATTAAATAGACATTTTCTGTCAGGTCTACGACTGTGATAAATTCAAGAATTGATCAAATTTGCAAAATGAGGTGGGGGACTTAATAGTCTTTTTATAACAGCCATCTGCTTATATAATTATCCTCTTTCAAATCCTATACTATAAATTCGCTATAATTTTAGCGGCGATTTGTAATTTTCACTTATATAATTCATAATAAATAAACGGCGGTGACATGGAGAAGCATAAAATATTTCTGGTAGTTGGTCAAATTTCCTTAGCCCTAGGTTTTATTGGTTTTTTATCAAATCATCTTTATTTGGACAATAATTCAATTATTGCCTTCTGCTCAGGTCTGTTATTGGGTTTATCCTTTGTTTTCAATATAACATTTCTAATTAATAACCGAAATAAATCATGAGTTCTATGAAAATTATAAAATTTAAAAATGCATAAAAATATATGGCAAATTACTGCCGGCCATTTTTATCTTACCCATGGTTATATTGGCAGTGGTCAGCTACCGGCATCATTCTTAGTCGTTAATTTTTCAAGGCCCACATATTGAAGTCAAATTATCTAACACCAATACTTATGGCTTTACTGTCCGCCTTTTTATTTGGGGCGGCAACACCAGCCAGTAAATATCTCCTTGATTCACTACCACCATTCCAGCTTGCCGGTTTATTGTATTTGGGCGCAGCTCTGGCTGTGGCACCGGCAGCATTAAAGAGTGGGGGATTTGCATTACCGCCAAAACGAGACCATAAAAATCAACTTCGTTTACTTGGTGCAGTATTTTTTGGTGGTTTATTTGCACCTGTAGTTTTGCTAATAGGACTGCAAAATGCTGGGGCAGCATCGGTATCACTCTGGTTAAACCTCGAGTTAGCAGCAACGGCTGTCCTCGGTGTATTTATATTCAAAGATCATCTCAGTGCAAAGGGCTGGTTTGGTGTGGCAGCAGCGCTAATTGCCTCAGTCCTACTTGTTTTGGGTCCTGATTCAGCAGCCGGTCTTGCCGGGTTAATACCCGGTATTCTTGTAGCGCTGGCATGTATTTCATGGGGTCTCGATAATCATTTCACAGCCCTAATCGATAGTATAACACCGAGCCAAAGTACATTTTGGAAAGGATTGGCTGCCGGCATGGTAAATCTTACCATCGGTATGATCTTTGCGCCAGCGAATGGCAACTTCGAATTAAATTATGTGTTATTTGCCTTAATTGTCGGTGCCTTATCGTATGGCACCAGCATTGTATTATATATTCATTCGGCCCAGTCATTAGGTGCAACAAGAGCCCAGGTGTTATTTGCCTGCGCGCCAATATTTGGTGTGTTATTATCCGTAATAATGCTAAATGAGTCATTGACTATCATCCACTTTTTTTCAGCCGTATTATTTATTGTTGGCGTGGGATTCCTTATCATTGAAGATCATAATCATTTACATCATCACGATTCAATGGATCATAACCATCTGCATAGTCATAATGACGGTCACCATGATCATTTCCATCCAGATTCAAAACCTTCAGACAAACATCGTCATGCTCATAGTCATTATTCAATTTCTCATCGTCATGTCCATTGGCCGGATTTACATCATCGCCATGAGCACACATCAAAGGAAGAGTGATAGACTCTGATTGGTAGTGTTCAAGAAATGAGATAATTCGTTTTTGAAGTAGAGGATTTGACATACATAATGATCTGGAGGCAAGAGGAGGTAAAAGACAAAGCCATATTAATGGATTATATATAAAATACCTAACTATACATAATATATATTATCAGCATTATTGATGTAGCTGGTAAATATCACCCTAAAATATAGATTTTAGAAGACGATAATATAGATAGGATCAATTTATTTAAATATTAATATGGAAAATATATCAGTAAGCTGAATATTTATATTGCTTAATATATATTGATCTTATAAAATTTAATAAAGAGATTAACCGCAAAAAAAACAAAGGATGAATTATGGAAAAAGTTAAATTGATGGAATACATGGATATTATTACCGAAGCTCTTAATAATATCACGATTTATCATACCATTTGGTTATCTGCATTGATGCTGGTCTGTACATTTTTCATAATTAAGAAAATCGATAGGCTGAATAAATAGAACTGAGCATTTTGGTGATCACCAAGTATCACCGTTTTCAAGATTATTAATTCATATCAATAGATTATTGATCTATTGTGAATAATACTCCGTAAACCACTGAGCATAACCATCACTTATAATTTCTGATTTGGTTATAATCAGTTCCGGTGTATCATAATTATGGTTTTCCATAATGAGACGTTTTACGTCATATATCATTTCGCCATTAACCTTTATTGTCAATAAATATTCACTTTCCCTTTGGATGTTATCTTTCCATTTATAGATAGACATTATAGAATCATGGATTTGAACACAGGGTGAAAGTCCCCCATTTACCAATAACTCAGCAATATTTGTAGCGATCTCTTTATTATCTGTTGTTGTATTTACCTGGTATATTTTCATTACAATCCTTTTATAGTCAATTACTTATACGCATTTATCACAATTTCCTGCAGATTTTACTTTTATAGGCTGACATTTACATTAGATTCCGTCCATTAACGATAATTTGAGTCAATACTCTAAGCAACAAGAACATTCCATTAACCTCATATACTTTCCAATACATCATTTGTGCATTAAATCAAGTTGAGGGAATTGACATTATTATCCAATTAAGTTGTTACTATTATCTGAATATTTTTATAAGTGACAATTTACAATATATCTAAATCTGATTATAAAAATATTTGAATCACTACATCAAACATTTATCTCTAATCATTTTTCTCTTAAATGTCATTCAGCGTAATTTTAAACATGCTAAAATTGATGGACATCTATATTCTCAAGCAGTTTCTCAGCAAATTCATCGCCACAATGATTTCGTTTATTTCTATTTTTATAATTGTTGATGTTATTGATCATCTTGATAAATTTATTGACACTGAAATTACTCGGGATGAAATATTCCAATATTATATGTATACCCTGCCCTGGTATGTGAGCATCGGGCTGCCCATGTCCTTATTGCTGGCAACTGTTTTCTGTATGGGATTACTTCAACGTCGCAACGAACTCACTGCGATTAAAGCATCCGGCATAAGTTTAAGAAGAGTTAGTATGTCACTTCTTATCTTTGGATTTATTACTTCAATATTTAGCTTTTACTTTGAAAATATTTTAGTTGCACCCAGTCTTCATAAACGTGCTGAGATTGAAGTCGAGTATTTTCAGAAATCAAGGAATAAACGTAAGGTTAAAAATCAGGATATTTATTTACAAGTAGGTAAGAATCAGGTATTATATATAAAAAGATTCGATTTTAAAAATAATACAGCTCACAACATTTCACTTCAGAAATATGATGGAAATAATATCTCCCTTAGAATTGATGCTCCGATGATGACCTGGGATGACAATTCTGGAAAGTGGAGAATTCCTACTTATAGAACCAGATCAAATTTGAGTCCGGAGTTTATTAAGTATGGGTATTCCCCATCGGACACATTAATTCAAATGGATTTTACACCAGTTGATCTCACGAAACAATCTGTCAAACCTGAGGAAATGAATTATTGGGAACTAAAATCTTTTGTCGAGCGCTTGCGGCAGAATGGCATACTTGAACCTCGTTGGACCGTCAACTTGCACTTTAAACCGGCATTTGCTTTCAGCAGTATAATTATGGTTATTTTTGGGTTATCACTTTCAGTAAGAAAACCGCGGTCAAGCATGGCCGTAGGTCTGGGTGTGAGTATTTTTATTATTTTCCTTTACTATGGGGCAATAAAATTCGGGCAAAGCATGGGATATAAAGGCGAGATGGATCCTTTGCTTTCCGTTTGGATAGGGAATATTATATTTTTTACCACAGGTATCTTCCTTTTTCTAAAAACAAGATCCTGATTCTACGGTAAATATATTTAAAGGTATTTACTCAGATAATCTGATTAAAATCGAGAATTTCATCTTTCAATGATGTGTCCTTTGCAGAGCTTCCATCCAGCATAATAACATTATCCAGGTTTGAATTCTCAATGCTGCAGCCATTACCTATAGTACATGATTTGAGATTCGAACTTTCTACATGAGCATCACTTGATATATAATTCTCATTATTCAATAAATATTTATTCGTAGTGAGGAGTGTTTCTTTCAGACCACAATCCAACCAATTATCAATTTTAAAGGTTTTAAAGATCTCACCATTATCCAACATTTTTTGCATACCATCGGTGAGCTGATATTCTCCTTTGGTTTTTATATTGTTGGAGATTAAATATTCTAAGTTATTGTATAGATTGTTCTCTGATTGAAAATAGTATATTCCGGCTATTGCCAAATTCGTTGGTGGATTATCGGGTTTTTCGACTAATTTGATAATGACATCATTCTGTGTTTCGACAATGCCGAATCTTTGCGGGTCATTTACTTCCTGTACACCAATTTTACTGTGATCGGTAGAAATAAAAGATTTATAATCTAATTGAAAAATTGAATCTCCTAAAATAACCAAAAGGGGTTCATCAATTTGCCGACAAGCCATAAAAATAGCATGTCCCAGGCCAAGACGTTTTTCTTGTTTTATTAAATTATAATTGAAGTGTGGATATTGCTTTGTGAATTTTTCCACCTGATCTGAAAAATGACCGGTAATCAATGTTACTTCTGTGATTCCAATCTCATGAAGAGGTTCAAGGATATGTTCCAGAATTGGTTTGCCTGCTACTGGGAGCAGACATTTTTGGATGTGATTTGAATAGGGCTGTAACCGGGAACCAATCCCGGCTACAGGTATAATAGCTTTCATTTAAGTTTTAATCTTCAGGTAATTCTAAATCCAAATTCTCTATTTTGTCATTATTTCTACCTTTACCGTTGATTTTATCGGTATACTTTTTTAATTGAATGATAATCTTATCCACAACAAGAGTTAATGATTTTTCAAAAACTGGAGAATTATCCTGAGCAAAAAATTCCCGCCCTTTTGAATGTGCTTTTATTTCTACAACCTCACCTGTATTATCTTTTTCAAGTATAACATTGCAACTCGTCAGTTTAGAATACTTTTCAATCTTACCCACTTTTTCATGAATAAGCGATTGCAATTGAGGGGATAGTGTAAAATGTCTCGATGTGATTTCAATTGTCATGAATTCTCCTTATTATTATAATTTTGGTCCTGCTGATAATAAATATTCTACTTCAGAACCGTAAGTTTTGAAATTTTCGTTAAATAAATTAACCAAATGTTTTAGCAGTTTATCATATGCATCAGTATTATCCCAGGCATCTCGAGGATTTAATACATCTTGATCTACACCCTCAAGAGACTGAGGGATATCCAAGCCAAGTATCGGGAATTTTTCAAAGGAAGAATTTTCGATAGATCCATCCAGGATTGCTGTAATCATTGCCCGGGTATTTTGGATACTTATCCTATTTGCCCCATCCAAAGCAGATCCACCAACCCAGCCAGTATTGACCAGATAGACTTTTGACTTATGGGTATTTAATTTCTCCCTTAACAATTCAGCATACTTTAATGGATGTAATGTAAGAAATGGACCACCAAAGCATGGTGAAAATGTTGCCTGTGGTTCAGTGATGCCTCTTTCTGTGCCAGCCACTTTTGCCGTATAACCACTAATAAAGTAATACATTGCCTGTTCAACTGTAAGTTTAGATATTGCAGGAAATATGCCATAAGCATCACAGGTAAGAAAAATTACTGTTTTGGGGTGACCCGCCATACTGGGTTTTGAATTTGCGAACACCGAATTTTTAATAAAATTCAATGGATATGATACACGAGTATTTTCAGTCTTTGATCCATCAGTAAAATCAATTTTTCTGGTTTTTTCATCAAATACAACGTTTTCCAATAAGGCACCGTGTCGAATAGCATTATAGATATCTGGCTCAGCTTCTTTGTCAAGATTTATAACCTTGGCATAACAGCCGCCTTCAAAATTAAAGATACCATCATCAGACCAGCCATGTTCATCGTCACCAATTAAGGGGCGGTTGGGATCAGTTGATAAAGTAGTTTTGCCTGTTCCAGAGAGGCCAAAAAATAACGCCGAATTCTCACCATCAAAATCTACATTTGCTGAACAATGCATCGCCAGGACACCTTGAAGTGGTAACTGATAATTTAAAACCGAGAAAATTCCTTTTTTCATCTCACCGCCATATTCAGTACCACCGATAATAGCAATTTTCTTTTTTAAATTGAAGATAATAAATGTTTTTGAATTCAAACCATGCTTTTCAAATTTTCGATCGAATACATCGGATGCATTTATAATGGTAAAATCTGGTTTGAAATTATCCAGCTCACCTGCTTCAGGCCGTATAAACATATTATGGGCAAAATGGGCCTGCCAGGCTCTCTTTGCAATAATTCTCACCGACAGTCGATACTTTGGATCTGCACCACCAAAACCATCAAAAACATATGTATTAGAATCATCAGCATTATTATAATATTTGATAATCCTTTTGTATAATTTTTCAAAAACTTTTTTTTCTACTTTTTGGTTAACACTCCCCCACCACAAGTTATCTTTTGAATAATTTTCTTCAACAAAATATTTATCTTTAGGTGATCTGCCGGTATATCGTCCAGTATCAACCATAACTGCACCCTTCATTCCAAGGTGACTTTCGTGTAGTCGGATTGAATCTTCAATGAGACTCTCTACCGAAAGATTTCTCTCTATTCTTGTAACTTCTGTCATTCCAAGTTTGTGTAAACCAAGAGTTTTTCCATTTATCATAATAATATTCCTTACTTCCCTGAATGGGGGTGAGATTTTTTATATTCTGTTTTCAATTTTTCTATTTGGACATGGGTATATATTTGAGTGGATGACAAACTACTGTGTCCCAGTAATTCTTTTACAGCCATCAAATCGGCCCCATTATCCAAGAGGTGAGTTGCAAATGTATGTCTTAATGTATGCGGACTCAGTTTTTCGTTTCCAGTAACCTGTACTAAATATTTTTTTACAATATTATATACAGTTCTTGTGCTGATATGTCCTGGTGAATTATTTTTTCTTGATTGTCTTATTTGGGGGAATAGATAAGTTTGGGAATCTTGTGGATTATTTGTCTGAAGGTCCGTTAAATATTTTTTTATCAATGTGGATACTATGTCACTAAATATCACTAATCGTTCCTTATTTCCTTTTCCCAATATACGAATAATCTTACTTTCGAATTGTATATGTTTAAACTTTATGCCGGATAATTCTGAGATTCTTATGCCTGTACAATAAAATAATTCCAATATTAATCGATCCCTAAGACCATCAGATTTTGACAGATCGGGTGCAGTCATAAGTTGTACAGCCTCCGTTTTTCTCAAAAAGTTTGGCAAGGTTTTTGGCATCTTTGGAGATTTTATAGAATGTGAAATATTGTGGGGTATCAGACCATTCATAAATAAATATTTATAAAACGCCTTAATTGAAGATAGTTTTCTGGCAATAGTCCGAGCAGATCGATTATTTTTGCTTATTTTTTGCAGGAAATATTGGATTGTCGATTTTTCAACATGTAAAATACTAATCCCATGATCATACGACTTGAGGAACAAATTAAACTCGTTTAAATCACAATTATAAGATCTGATCGTATTTTCAGAGTACCCTCTTTCAATTTTTATGTACGAGACAAAATTCTGAATCAGTTCACTATTGTCGCTACTCATGAGTCAATGTCTCTATTACATTTTGAATATCATCGGCGACGGGTGCAGTCCATTTTATTTGTTTCCCTGTTCTCGGATGAGTTATCTCAAGAGAATAAGCATGCAATGCGGTCCGGGGAAGTATTTTAAACAATGCCTTTATTTTTTTTGAATATTTTTCATGAAAAGATTTAATTTTTTTTGTTCCCCCACCATATAACTTATCCCCAAAAATAGGATGCCCAATATCTTTCATGTGAACCCTAATTTGATGAGTCCTTCCCGTAAAGGGGGTAACAGTAAGCAATGATATGGGATGATAATATTCCTCGAGCTTATACCTGGTTTCTGCTATTCTTCCGCCTGACAGAACAACTTTAAAACTCTGGCGATGTGATGGATTACGTCCAATCATACCATCTATAATTCCCTCGTTAGGGGTCTTTCCCCAGACTAAGGCTTTATATACTTTGTTCACAGTGCGATTGCTAAATTGGGAGGAAATATGCTGATGGTCAAAATCTGTTTTTGCGACAACAATAATACCTGAAGTCTCCTTATCCAGCCTGTGGACTATTCCAGGTCGAATTGTACCTGTAGCAGATAATTTTTCAAAATGATATACTAAAGCATTGGCGAGAGTTCCTGTCCAGTTACCGTTACCAGGATGGACAACCAGATTCGAAGGTTTATTAATTACGATAATATTATCGTCTTCGAATAATATGTTTAAATCAATTTTATCTGGTAGAATTTCATTTCTTGGAACCTCAGAATATTGACAGATAATTTCATCATCTATGCATACCGAATAGCTGGGTTTAGTTACTTCCCCATTTAATAAAATAGATTTATTTTTTATCAGAAATTGAATTTTTGATCTGGTAATTTCCGGATATTCGTGAGCAAGAAAGATATCCAATCGGATATTAGAAGCTTTACTCCTGATCTGAAAGTTATAGTTCAACTAGAAGCAGATACTGTATTCTTTTGATTTAATAGACTATGAATCATTATAAGGACAATTCCAATTGTTACCGCTGAGTCTGCGACATTAAAAATATACCATCTGTAATGATTAAATCCTACGTCAATGAAATCAACAACACCTGAATAAGAAGCGGGCATAATTATCATTAAACAACGATCAATCATATTGCCGATTGCACCACCAAGAATGAGCGCTAATCCTAATCTGATTTCTAAACTTTTATGTCTTTCCTGATAAAGATAATACACAACAAGCAAAATAGCAAAAACAGATATTAAAGTTATAAAGGGAAGATATTTTCCAACGCTTATGCCAAAAGCAACACCTGGATTTTCTACATAAGTAATCTTAAAATAATTACCTATAACTTCTTGAGTGGAATGCAGAACATAGTTTTGCTTTATCCAATATTTGGAGAATTGATCCGCGACAATAACCAGGGCGGATGCGATTAGAACTCTCAAGGTTATACTATCTTAGTTTTACATGTGTAACACGTTGTGGTATGCGGAACTTCTATTAGTCGTGTTTCTGGTATTTTTTCACCGCAATCTTTGCATATTCCAAATGAACCATCATCAATCATATCCAGGGCCCTTTCTAAATAATGCAAATAATCCATTTCTCTTTTCAACCAATAGAAAGCTTTTTCCCTTTCTTGATGATCAGAGCCTGCATCAGCCATATGCGATGAATAAATCGCATTTACAGATCCGCCTTCAAGGATATTATCTGTATTTTTTTTTGCCCGATCTATTGCCTCAAGTGAATCTTCCCGCTTGGCAAGGATTAATTTCTTGAATCGATTTAAATCTCTTTTCAACCATTTTACTTTTACTGCCATTCTATTCTCCCATTCTAACAACGGATATACCTATGTCTACAGGTTCGCCATTGATTTTAAAAGATATTTTATATTGGGCTGATTCTATATCTTTTGTTAATTCAGTACCTAAAACTTCATTTAGCAGATAATCTCCAAAAGATTCAACTGCTCGATTTACTAATTCCCCACTCTCAATCGCCACTGATATCCGATCCTCTACTCTAAGGCCAGATTCCTTTCTTAAATTCTGTATCTGCCTAACGATGTCCCGCACTATTCCTTCATTAATTAATTCAGTATCCAGATTTATATTTAATGCCACGGTGCTGTTATAATTGGATGTTGCAGAAAAACCTTTTACAGGATTTTCTTCAATAATAAGCTCATTTGGAACTATTTTGATTTGATTCCCACTCAAATCTATATGCACACCCTCACCGGATTTTATTCCATTCAAAAGAATATCAACATCCATAGAACTCAATAACCCGGCAATTTTTTTCATTTGGGCACCATATTTTTGACCAAGCATTTGAAAGTTTGGTTTTACTTGGTAATGGATTACTTCAGAATCATCTTCAATATAACGGATTGATTTGACGTTTATCTCTTCCTTTAGCTGATCTTCATTACGGGATAAATAGGTGATTATCTGTTTTTCTGATTTGATAACCAGTTCTGATAGCGGCTGTCGAATTTTTATATTTGCTTTATTCCGCACAGATCTGCCAAGACTAACAATTTGTTTAACAGAATCAATTTCACTGATCAATTCATCATTTGCAAGTGCATTATCGTAAGCAGGAAATTCAGAAAGATGGATACTCCTACTATTCCCACCGCTGAATGATGACATCAAATTACAATATATTTCTTCACTAACAAATGGAATAACCGGAGCCAATATTTTTATAAATTTAATCAAAGTATGATATAATGTATCATAAGCCGCAGATTTATCACTATCATTATCACTTTTCCAAAACCGTCGACGATTTCGCCGAATATACCAATTTGATAAATCATCAAGAAATTCATTGGACATTTTCATAATTTTAAAGACTTGATAGTTCTCATAGCATTCAGTTGCATTCTTCACCAGTTCATTCACTTTTGCGAGTATCCAATTATCCAATGGTGTCATGGATTTCTGATTTTGAAGAGAATCACCAGGAGAATATCCGTCCAAATTTGCATAAGTAACAAAAAACGAATAAGAGTTCCACAATGTTATGAGTTGTTTTCGAGTCTCATCTGCTACTTTGTAACCAAAATTCAGGTTCTGCTCAGGATTATGGGCAGTATACATCCACCTCATCACATCTACACCCATTTTTTCAGCAGCGTCTTCAAACCAGATAGCATTGCCCCAGGATTTATGCATTTCGCGTCCGTCTTCAGCTTTAACAAGGGCATGACCCAGCAATGTTTTGAAAGGAGCTTTATTTTCCATAATAGTAGACATAGCCAATAATGAATAAAACCAATTTCGGAACTGACCGGGAAAACATTCAAGTACTAAATCCGCTGGGAACCATTCATTCCAATATTCTTTATTGTCGCTATATTGTAAGGTGGAATATGGTACAATACCAGCATCAAGCCAGGGATTGCCAACATCTGGAATTCTTGTTCCAATGAGTCCTGAATCTGGATGTTTAATTTTTACCTGGTCTATAAATGGTCTATGTGGGGACTTATCTTTGAAATTATCCCAACCTTCAACAGCGAGTGATTTTAATTCCTGCCGTGATCCTACAACATAGAAAGACCCATCTTCAAAAACCCAAATCGGCAGGGCAAGACCCCAGAATCTCTTTTTGGATATCATCCAGTCGCCCATATTCGTGAGCCATTCCATCTCACGGTCAGATCCATAATCAGGAATCCATTTAATATCCTTGACATTATTCTTTATTTCATCTCGCCAGTCCATATTAATATACCATTCAGTTACCATCCTGAAGACCAATTCATCGCCTGATCTCCAGCAATGTGGGTATACATGAGGATATTTCTCAATGTGAACGAGGAAATTATTTTCTTTCAAATTTTGGAGTATTTTATCTGTAGTAGTTTCATCGGTGGCAAGCAATCCTTCCAGCCATCCCATTTCAGACAAATAATGTGACTCTTCATCAAGAGGGGCAATATTCACAAGTCCAAGTTTTTTCCCCAGCTTATTATCAATATCACCACAACCGGGAGCAATATGGACAATTCCAGTTCCTTCACCACTTACAACTATATCGTTACCGATGGCATCCTTACCACCGTCAATTACTTTGTGACATGATATTGCCGTCACCCCGATATCCTGTAATTCATCATTTGGAAATGGATAACCGCCTGGAATGGATTGAGCCGGCAAGTCGTCAAATGGACCAGTATATTGCCAGCCAACCATTTTTGCACCTTTGAGGGTACCTTCTTTGGTAAATCCGCCATGTTCTTTAAAAATCTGAGAAATGGTTTTTAATTTAGGAACGCCCTGCACCCATTGTTTTTTTTCTTTAAATTGTCTTTCAAGCCTGGGATAATCCAAATTATCATCGGCAAAATAGTATAGCGACCCATCAGAAGCTCGCAATTTGACATATTCAAGATTAACATTCACCGCAGCCGAAACATTGGATGTCAATGTCCATGGAGTAGTAGTCCAAACTAATAGATATTCATTTTCCCTGTTGACCAGTGGGAATTTAACAAATACCGCTTTGTGGGCAACCAGTTTTCTTCCTTCGATAATTTCCATCTGCGAATACGATGTACCTGATCTTCCAGACCATGGGACTACATCTAATCCAGTACGAATTTTACCTCGCTCAAATAACTTTTTAAGAAATGCCCAGATCGTATAGTTATTTTCATCAGACATCGTAAAATATGAGTTATCCCAATCCATCCAGTATCCAAGCCGTTTTGATTGCTCAGTCTGTATAGCGGAATACTTATGCACTCTTTCCTTACAAAGCGTGATAAACTTTTCAATACCAAATTTTTCAATATCTTTTTTGGATTTAAAATCAAGTTCCTTCTCAACCTCAACCTCAACCCAAAGACCCTGGCAATCAAATCCATTCTGGTATCTCATATCAAAACCATTCATGGCATGATATCTCTGGAAAATATCTTTTAGAGTACGGCCCCATGCATGGTGAACCCCCATGGGATTATTTGCAGTTATAGGACCATCAAGAAAAGACCATTTCTTTTTTCCACGGTTTTTTTCAACAAGTCTGGGAAATGTTTTCTCAGTTTCCCATTTATCGAGAATTTTGTGCTCCAATTGAATAAAATCCACTTGATTATTCACTGAAGAAAATTTCTTTTTGGACATAGAATCTTTCAATTTATACAATTTTAAATTTAAATCGATTTACGATCTATAAACAAAACTTATAGCTTGAAATTAAAAATATATCTGCACCCAATATTTTTAATTTGCTGACTATAAAAAGATTTTTGATATACTTATCCTAATAGCGTTAATTTTAGTCAATGGTATTGATTCATTTTCTACATTTTAGTAATTAAATTCATTTTCTTAAACGAATTATCAATGGAGTCGAAATATTGAGCAAGCAGAATAGAAAGAAATTCCTCGATATAATATTAGGTGCAGGAGCTACAGCATGGTTTGCATCAATATTATACCCGATTAGTAAATACCTTATACCGCCAGATATTGCCGATGCCAATGTTACCAGCATCGAAGTTGGTCCGGAAATTGAGTTCAAACGCGGTTCTTCAAAAATTGTCCGATTTGGTCGTAAACCAGTAATAATTATTCGTCGAAAAAATGGTGATTTAAAAGCATTCGCCGCCACATGCACCCATTTAGATTGCAATGTTCAATTTAAAAATGAAACTGAGCAAATATGGTGTGCATGCCATAATGGATTTTATGATCTTGAAGGTAAAAATATATCAGGACCTCCTCCCCGTCCCCTAGCCAAATATATTGTGAGGGTTGCCCGCGGAATTATTGTAATCAGCTCTGAGGATATGGCATGAGTTTATATAACTGGCTCAATGAAAGAATCGCTTTAGAATCGATGACCAAGTTTGCAAAAAAGAAACAGGTTCCAGTTTTTTACGGAACAGTTTGGTATTATTTGGGAGGCGTAAGTCTCTTTCTATTTATCATCCAGGTAGTCACAGGGATTCTTTTGATTTTATACTATCAGCCTGGAGCCACAACCGCATTTGAAAGCGTAAAATTTATTGTCAGCAAAGTCGAATTTGGATGGCTGATGCGTGAGGTTCATAGTTGGTCGGCGAATTTATTTATTCTTTTTATTTTTCTCCATATGTTTACAGTATATTTTGCTAAAGCATATCGGAAACCACGTGAACTCACTTGGTATTCCGGGATATTTCTTCTCGCTCTGGCAATGTTTTTTGGATTTTCAGGATATTTATTACCATGGAATGAACTCGCTTTTTTTGCAACTAAAGTAGGGTCAGATATCGCCGGAGCCATACCCGTTGTTGGTGACTTCCTATTAAGGTTGTTAAGAGCAGGGGATGAAGTTAGCGGAGCAACTTTGACCCGATTTTATGGAATCCATGTTGCCATACTCCCTGCAGTTTTCACTGTTTTGCTTGGTATTCACCTTGCCCTTGTTCAGTCTCAGGGGATGAGCGTTCCACCAGAGCAGGAACATTTAGCCGAAGATAAACGAAAATATATGCCTTTCTTTCCAAATTTTGCATTGAGAGATTTACTATTCTGGTTGATAATTCTTAATGTCATCGCTCTCCTTGCCGTTTTCTTTCCCTGGGAACTTGGTACAAAAGCGGATCCATTAGCATCAGCGCCTGCAGGTATAAGACCTGAATGGTATTTTATGTTTATGTTCCAAACGTTGAAATTAATTCCGGCCCATGTTTTATTTATTGAAGGTGAACTTTTTGGAATTCTTATGTTTGCCATGGGTGGTATTATATGGTTCCTTGTTCCTGTATTGGATAAAAAAGCAAATCAAAACATTCGTTCAAAACTCTGGAAGTGGATTGGGATTATGCTCGTGATTTATATCATTGTTATGACTGTTTGGGGGTATATGGTATGAGACATTTTAGTATATTTATCTCATCAATAGCTATGTCTGCAATTATCTTTACTACTGATCTGCCTCAAGATGCCTGTGTATCCTGCCATTTTGAAATTGACCAGGACAAAGATGTTGATGAGAGAAGTTTAACAAATATCTTAGATGATATCCATATTCAAAAAGGATTGGGCTGTTCTGATTGCCACGGTGGTAATCCTGAAGCATTTGATGATGAAGACGAAGCGATGTGGGATGTTGATTCTTTTCTTGGTACTATCGAGAGAGTCGACCAACCCCAAGTCTGTGGGGTCTGTCATAGTGATCCTATTTATATGCGTCAATATTCTGCACATATCAAAACTGACCAAGTTGGACAATACTGGACAAGCCAGCATGGGGTATCCTTGAAAGAAGGTAATCAGAATGTTGCAGTTTGTACCGATTGTCACAGCGTCCATGGTATATTTCCTGTTAATGATCCAAGATCTTCAGTTTACGCATTAAATGTTCCTGAAACATGCAATCATTGTCACGGTGATTCAGAGGTTATGGAAGGATCGGGGCTATCAAATGATCAATATGATAAATACCGCATATCTGTACATGGAGTCGCCTTATTAGATGATATGGATATTAGCGCTCCAGCCTGTAATGATTGTCACGGCAATCATGGCGCAATTCCTCCTTCGGTATTTAGCATCTCGGATATATGCGGATCTTGCCATGTAAATAACAAGGACCTGTTCAAGGACAGTCATCTCAGTGATATCTTTCTTAATGCAGACCTTAATCAATGTGAAGGATGTCACAATTATCATGACATTCTAACTCCGACTGATGAAGATTTACTTTGGAATGACAAGGATAATTGCGTTGAATGTCATCAGGAGATTGAAGATGTTGCTAATAAGATGGGTGTAAAGTTCAATAATATAATTACCGAATTAAAAAGTAAAATTGATCTGGCTAATGAAAAAGTAGCCAGCGCTGAGAATATGGGAATGGAAGTGTCAGACTTGTTCTTTGACCTTGAAGAAGCACATAAAATTCTAATACAGACAAGAACAAGTATTCATAGCTTTAACCTGGAACATGTAAGTGAAACTGCTTCAAGTGGTTATAAATCTGCTGATGCAGCAATATTGGGTGCTGAAAAAGCGATGGAAGAATTTGATTTCCGTAAGACAGGTCTTCTAATATTTTCAATAATTTTAACTATGTTTGCAATACTACTATATCTAAAAATTAAATCACTGGAGAAAAATAAATGAAAGTTATCACATTATCACTAGCATTCATATTTTGCAGTTTTATTCAAGCTGCCGATTTTGAATACGTTGGTACAAATAAATGTAAATCATGTCATAAAAGCGCTAAAAAGGGAGAGCAATATGTGAAGTGGGAAGCATCTTCTCATTCAAAAGCATTTGCAACCCTTTTAACTGAAAAAGCGGTAGCCATCGCCAAGGAGATGAAATTGGAGACTGCTCCACATGAATCGGCTGAATGTTTAATTTGTCATACTGTTGGTTTTGGTTCAGGTGGATATGAAGTACAGGATGAAGCATTTTATAATCCTGCTGATGATGACAAAAAAGGGAAAAAAGCAGCAAAAAGAATGCTGAATCTCCAAAATGTCGGCTGCGAATCCTGTCATGGTCCTGGAAGTAAATACAAAAGTAAAAAGGTTATGCAGGCTATTTATACAGGCGCAACAAAGGGATTGGATGTTGGGATGAATGAAGTCTCAAAAGAAACTTGTCTCGAATGTCACAATGAGAAAAGCCCCACATCAAAAGAGTTTAATTTTGAAGAAATGCTGGCAAAAATAAGTCACCCAATGCCGGAAGCGCCTGAAAAATAAAAAATTCTATTATTCAATTATGCTTAAAAAGCCCGGATAACCCGGGCTTTTTTTGGGTTCGGATCACCAATGCTCTATCGTTGAGGTGACCTCTCTAATTATGTATCAATGGATGTTTGGAATTTATTCTTATAGTATAAACTTCAGGTAATTGGAACTGTATATATAATCATTTTTTTTTCTAAATTAAACATTACTGAAATACGTTAAAAACAGATGAAGCAAATATAAAAATCAAGAATCCAAATTCGATATATAGAATTGTGTTTTTGCAAATGTATTGTGTCCATCTCATTTTGATTTGTTCATACCAATGAATAAAATCTAATTATTTTCTGGAGAATGCCCATAATTGGATATTAATACAATTACAGAGACCCTTTTGCAGTTGCTGAGAGAATACTCAGTAAAAATTGCTGCAGCAGTTCTTATTTTTATCCTTGGTAGGTGGTTCTCTCGCCGCATTACTCTCTTAATTAAAAAAATATTTAGTAAAAATAATGTTGATCTGACAACTGGCAAATTCCTTGAGAATATTATTTACTACACCTTAATGGTGGGAGTAATTATTGCAGCTGCCAATCAACTGGGTATCAATACAACTTCTTTTCTTACAATTCTGGGTGCGGCTGGTCTGGCGATTGGACTTGCATTAAAAGATTCACTTTCCAATTTTGCATCTGGCATTATGTTAGTGTTATTTCCACCATTTAAAGTGGGAGATTCAGTATTGGCTGCTGGTATTTCTGGAAAAGTTGATGCCATAAATATTTTTAATACTATAATTAATACTGCCGATAACAGGAGAGTTTATGTTCCAAATAGTGAAATTACTGGTGGAATCATTACAAATATGTCTGCCAACTCGCAAAGACGTATTGAAATAGTAGTTGGAATCAGCTATGATGATGACATTATTAAGGCAAAATCTATCTTAAAAGCTTTATTAAGTAATGAGAGCAGAATACTATCCGATCCTGCTCCTAATATTTACTTAACTGAACTTGGTGATAGCAGTGTAAATTTTTCTATCAGACCCTGGGTCAAAAAGGAAGATTATTTTAGTGTAATTTGTGATTTAAATGAAATGATCAAATTAAGTTTTGATAAAGAAAATATTCATATGCCATATCCTACCCATGATATAAACATAATTAAGAAATAATTCTTCCTGGTATAATCTAAATTATTTATATATGCAAAAGTATCCATGATCAAGTTAGTCTCAAAATTAAATTCATCTCAAACTAAATTAAAATTATTGGTTAGAACAAATTCAATTCGGATGGTTTTGGTCGTTTTTTGTGGCTCTATGTTATGGCCATCCGAGTCCTTGAATTATAAATTTCGACGTCTCTCAGTGACTGATGGATTGTCACAAAGTTCTATATATAGCATCCATCAGGATAAATATGGATATATGTGGTTTGGTACTGAAGATGGATTAAATAAATATGATGGATATGATATTAAAGTATATCGCCATATTTTTTCTGATGAAAACAGTCTAAATGATAACACTATTTACTCCATTGCTGAATCTGAAGACGGATACCTCTGGCTTGGAACCCACAGTGGTGGATTGAACCAATTTAATTTAAATAATGGCAATGTAACCCACTATCTTATCGATCCCAATGATAAATCCTCATTAACATCAAATTATATTTATAAAGTGCTCGTAAACCCTCTGCCAAATGATGAAAAATACGAGCTTTGGATTGGAACAGATTATGGCCTAAACCGATTTAATCCTGAAACAGGAAATGTCATTCGCTATATGCATCAAGAAAATGATATCAATTCAATACCTGATAATGATGTGCAGGAATTATTTATTGACCATTCTGGAATACTTTGGATTGGCACACTTTATGGGCTCAGTTCATTTAACCCTGAGGATCAAACATTTACGAATTATTATAGCTATGAAGATGATGATGATGGTTTACCTGGGAATATGATTTATGATATTTATGAAGATAGGGGCGGTTTACTTTGGATATGCACTGATGGTGGATTAGTAACTTTTAATCAGTTATCTGGACAATTCATAAATATCAATTTAAATCTTGAAATGGATGATTTGGATCCCTCCCATCTGGTGATTAATGTCATTCAGGATCACAATGGTATCTTTTGGCTGGGCACTCTTGCAGGATTATATTATTATGATGCTGACTATGGTAAAATAAACTATTTCTCATCAGACCCTCTAAATCCATATAGTTTGGTTGGAAATTATCTTATGGATATTTTTGAAGATAATTCTCATTTGTTATGGTTGGGTACAAGAAGTGATGGAATTAATTATTTTGATCCTGGAAATAATCCAATTGACCATTTTGAATTTTCCGATGAAAGCCTGACGCTATTATCTTCCAAATCTGTTTATTCTATTTTTACCGATAAGAATGGTATTATTTGGTACGGATCTGACGGTAATGGATTAATTTCATATAATCCTTATTCAAATAAATATATTCAGTATTTATATGATGAAGATGATGATAACTCAATCAGCAGTAATATAATATTCCATATTATTCAGGATGGCTATGGGGTAATGTGGGTTGCAACAGACTGGGGGCTAAATCGCTTTAAACCTGAATCAAATAATTTTGAAAGATTTTTGTCTAATCCTGATAACCCCCAATCCCTTGGCGAAAATGCCGTATTCCATATGACTGAAAGTGAGACCGGCATTCTTTGGCTCGCTACCTATGGTGGAGGATTAAATAAATTCAATAGCCAAAGAGGGATCTTTACACGATACGAGAACAATCTTACCGATGGAAATAGTATACAAAGCAATTATCTTAACTGTATTTTCATTGATGATCATGGAATCATCTGGTCAGGTTCCGATAGCGGCTTGGAAATATTCAATCCAAAAACAGGTATTTTTAACCATCAGGATTTGATTATTGATAATACAATTAATTTTGTCAATAATCCCGTTTATATAATATACCAGGACGATACACATACAATGTGGTTTGGAACTCAGTCAGGGCTATTCAAATATGATTATGAGACACAGGATTTAATCAATTATCGCATTGCAGATGGTTTACCAAATGAAACTATAAATGGAATTCTTGAAGACTCCAGCAGAAACTTATGGATAAGCACAAATAGTGGGATCTCAAAATATAATATGGATAATAATAAATTCATAAATTTTGATATTATGGATGGTTTGCAGAGTAATGAATTCAACGCCGGGGCAATATTTAAGACTTCAAAAGGTAAAATGTATTTCGGAGGCGTTAATGGGGTTAGTTCATTTTATCCCCATTTGTTAGAACACAAAGATTATACATTCCCGGTATATATAACTAAAAGCAAAACTAATAGCAATGCCTTAGATAATAACAATGATAACACTTTTGAAAATTTCAACAATGATTCGATAGTTCTAGATTATAGCAATGACTTTCTATCAATAGAATTTTTAGCTATTGATTTCAGAGCATCCTCGAAGATTACTTATTCTTATAAGTTAGACGGCTTTGATGATCAATATCAATTTATTGGCCCAAGGCGAATTGCCAATTATACTAATCTTCACCCTGGTCGATACACTTTTAAGGTAAAATGTCTAAATTCAGATCTCTCTACGAACAATGAAGCCGATGCTTTTACGATTGTAATTACGCCACCAGTTTGGGAGAAGTTATGGTTTAGGATAACAGCTGGAATGTTTTTTATTATTCTTATATACTTATATATTGAATATAGAATTAGGAAAGTAAAAAGACAAAAGACATATCTCAAAAAGATTGTTGACGAAGGTATCCAAAAAATAGATAAAGCCAAAGTAAAGGAAATTTCAGCACTCAATAAACTTGAAATTGAGAAAAAATATCTCGAAGACCTGTTTCATGGATCAGTAGATGCGATAGCAATGACAAATAATGTTGGCAAAATTATTCAAGTAAATATCGCTTTTATAAACTTATTTGGCTATTCTGAGGAAGAAGCGATTGGTAGTATCATTGATGATCTTCTGACAGATCAAAAGCGTCAAATAGAAGCAAAAAAAATATCAGAGGATATATCAGCGGGCACTAGAGTAAGTGTTGAGACAATTCGGTATAAGAAAAATGGATCATTAGTACATGTTGTTATTGAAGGAATCCCGGTACTGTTTAAGGAAGGACAGTTGGGAATTTGGGGCATATACCGTGATATTAGTGAAAAACATCAGGCAGAAGAAGATATTTCCGATAAAATGACCAGACTTGAAAATATGAATAAATTTATGACTGGAAGGGAAAAGAAAATGATGGAGTTAAAGCAAGAAGTAAATGAAATATCATTAAAATTCGGTTTACCTTCAAAATATAATGTATCAGACTAATTAGCGGATGGACATAAATCTATTAACACACAATTGGCACACTGGGGTCTTCTGGCAATACACACCTTTCTACCATGATCGATAAACAAATGCCCTGATTGAGTCCAGTTTTTTGAATCCATAATTTCCATTAATTGAAATTCAATCTTTACGGCATTTTTTGTTTCGACCAGTCCTAATAAATTTGATATCCTCGTTACATGAGTATCCACCGTTATTCCCGGTATATTAAAGGCATTACCTAAAACTACATTTGCTGTTTTCCTTCCCACTCCAGAGAGTTTAACCAATTCTTCTAATGAACGTGGGACCTTTCCCCCATATTCCATGATCAGGGTTTCAGATAAAGATTTAATTGATCGCGATTTATTATTATAAAATCCAGTAGAATAAATTTCTTTGCCTATTTGCTGACGTGATAATTTTGCCATTGAATATACATCTGGATATTTTTGAAATAAAATAGCCGTAACTTTATTTACTCTTTCATCGGTGCATTGAGCAGAAAGTATAGTGGCAACCAGCAATTGAAATGGATTCTGATAGATTAAAGAACATTTTGAGGAAGGATACTCAGTTTTTAGTCGAGAGATAGTTTCTGTTAATCGCTGCTTTTTATTTAATGCCATCATTCAAGCTTAGTTTAACTTTTTGGATAATAACAGTTAGGTTTTGAATAATACCGGATAATGGGAAAACAATTTCAAATCCGCTATCAATTGCTTTTTTTCGTAAGTCATTATCAAAATCCACCATATATCCAATAATGGTCATATGATTTATCTTACTAATTTCATTCATGTATTCAGGCATATCCAGAAAAATAGAATCTAACTGAATTAAAGCAACACCATGTTCAATATTATTACAGGTCTGCACCAAATTATCAAATGATGAAAATATTAATTCATCATCACTGTCATTACATAATTTTGCAATGCGGGTAGAAAGGATCATGTCTTCAGTTACTGCAACAATAGTAACAGTTCTTTTCATCAGGTCTCCACTTTTAATAATATTTAAATAGGTTTTCTTTTTAATTCACTGACAATATCATAGTATTTCTCACCTTTTGTAATTTTTACGGCAACTGTCTCCGGGTCATGATAAAACCATAACCACCAGCCAAATTTACATGCATCATTGAGAAAATCAGTTTTTTCAGATAGTGTCAGTTGGGCATTTAGATCGTAACCCATTATCCAGGGGAGCTTTAAATGTGATTTTAAAGGAATAAGATCAGCGATGAATATAATAGTCGATTCGTCACTTTCCACTTTTATCAATTGCTGTCCCATCGTGTGACCGTCAACTGTGATGGTAGTAATACTATCTAATATTTTACAATTATCTTCCAGAAGTACCAATTGACCATTTTTTTCTAAACTTTCAAAATTTTCACTTAAATAACTGGCCTTATCTCGCGGATTTGGTCTGTTTGCGGCCTGCCAGTTTCGTTTTGAAATAAAATATTTTGCGTTTGGAAAAGTAGGAATTATTTCACCTGATTCATTGAATTCAGTGGCGCCCCCAGAGTGATCAAAATGTAAATGAGTGAGAATAACATGTGTGATATCATTCTTGGAACAATCAACATCATTCAAGGCATCAACAAGGGGATTTTCAGTCTGAGCTACATAAAACATGGACTTCATATCATCAGATAATTTGCTGCCCATGCCTGTTTCTATCAATACACGGTCTTGCCCATTATCTAAAAGCATGCATCGAAGTGATAAGTCAATTCTATTAAATTCGTCTGATGGATTTGTTTTACTCCATAATACCTTTGGAACAGAACCCATCATTGCCCCGCCATCCAATCTGAATCCACCTGTTTCAAGTGAATAAACATTCCAATTGCCAATTTTATCCAAATAACCCTCCTGTAGAAGTCTGACTAAATATTATTATAAGTTTAAATCCATCAAATCCAAGGTCATAAATTTACACGATGTCAGTTGTCTCATAAAGCATCTTAATCTATTGAATTTTCAATGATACATAATATTTTAACCAAAAATTAAATAATCGGAATAACTTAAATGGACTCTCACAAATGCCCCAAATGCGGTGCTGAATACAATGCCAATATTTCCACATGCGCTGATTGCTTAATACCCTTAGATGAAAAATTAATAGAGCCTTTAATTGAAGGATTAAAATTACCAAATGATGCCAAAGCAGTACCGATTGCGAGGGGTCCAGCGGGGACGATTACATCTCTGGTGAATATACTGGTTGAATTTAACATTCCATATAGAATAGATGAAGAGACAGGTCATATGGAAAGCACATCCGAGCTGTCCTTGGAGATGCAGTTGATGGTTAGGGAATCCGATTTCGATAAATTTCACGAAATTATCGAAAATTTGAAATATGAGGAATTTCCGGAATTTGAACAGGCAGATCGGTCGATTGAAGCAGGTCTCTGCCCGGCTTGCGGTTACAAAATTACCGACGAAAAGATCTGCCCTGAATGTGAACTTCCACTCATTATTGAAGATGAGTAATAAAAATTAATAAAAGACAAATTTATTATTAGATTAACTCATTAACCTTTTAATCTTCTCTGATTCTTTTCTTCCAATTAATGTTTTTATTATTTCAATCGAAAATTTAATTGCCGATCCCGGACCATCTGCAGTAATCAAATTTTCTGAATTAACCATTTTTGCATCGACAAATATTTCTTTCGATAATTGATGAGAAAAGTCCTCATGGCATGTTGCTTTCTTTCCGCCTAGAAAACCGTGCTTATTTAATATCACTGCAGGAGAGGCACATATAGCCGCAATAAGCTCATTCTTTTCAAATCTTTGATCAAGAATTTTTATCAAATCTTCAGAATTACTTAAATTTTCTGCACCAGGCATCCCACCGGGAAGTACGACCATATCCCATGTATCTTCTATACAATCTTTCAGGAGAATATCTGCAACGATGTTTGTACCCCTGGCCCCTTTGATTTGCATATTTGATATGGATGCCACCGTAACTGATATGCCTGCTCTTCTCAAAAGATTTATAACGGTAACTGCTTCAAGTTCTTCGCTTCCATCGGCAATTATCACCAGAACAGATTTCATTTGGAATCATTTTCTCTTTCGTAAAGGGCAAAGCTTGAGGGTGTTTCCCAGAGTTTTATTGAAACCAGAGTTAAACCATTTCCAAAAATGTCTTTCATTCTCCCGTCAAGTTCATCAAAAATGTATTTTGCAACATTTTCTGCCGTTGGAGTGAATGATACAACTATTGGTTTATGCCCATCACTTTCATTAAAGAAATCCAATAATTCTGCATCTTTATCCCACACCATAAATCCATGATCCAGATTTGCATGAATTCTTTCCATTGCAAGTTTCTTGATGTCACCAAAATCGACTACCATTCCTTCTTCAGACTGCCCTTTGGTACTGATAAGATCACCTTCAAAACAAATCTCGGCCCGATATCGATGACCATGCAGTCCTTTACAAACTGACCGGTGGTTTAGAACCCTGTGACCCATATCCCATTGAATAATTTTTACTACTTTCATGGTATTAATTTATTATCATTTGCCCATAGAGGTTTAGATAAATCCAAACCAAATTCACGGAAATCTAATGGCAGGAAATTCAGAATAATAATTGATTGGACAGCTGTAATAAGTTGTAATTCAACCCTTTTAATATTCCGGATTAATGTAAATTTTATAATTAGAGGGGGAATATTTATATGTTTTTTGCACGAAGAATTTCTTTATGCATTTCGATTGTTTTATCCATCATTTCTGCTGAGGTCATCTATGAGACTGGGAGTATCTCTGAATTCATTGGCGGGAGCTCAGCTACCACAGAATATGATAATTACGTCAGTCACATTTCTGAAGGGATTGCTTCACCCGGTTATAATGATTATGGTCCTGAATGGTTAGATGTTCAATCTAATGGATTTGGGGATTATACCATTATTGACAGTGATTCTGAGATAATAACAAATTGGGAACAGATTTTCTTATCATTAATCCGATTGGATATTGATACTGTTGATCTAATGTTGACTCAGTCACTGGATGTTTACAATTATGATATTGTGGAATTTACAGATTCAGAGACCCAAAGAGTCTATTATATGCTTCGGGAAAGATTGGATATGTCATATTTTGATGAGAACCTTCCTGAAACTCAGTTAGATGATGTGATCGGAAGTTTTAATAACGGATGGGGTTTATTTATCTTTAACCCTGAGGCTGCACGCCAAAATTTGGTAATTGAAGTCCCCCACCCTTGTGATGATTTTATCGCCCCGTATATGGGTGCAGAAATATTCAATCAAACCGATGCTTTTGCCCTGATGATTGCCGGTGCCGGCAGAGAAGTAGAATGGACTGAATCCGGTGATTACAGTAATAATAAATCAAAAAGTGATCCAGCAAGAAATACCAATACCCTGTTCCATATATTTCACACCGTATTGAGTGACTCCCTATTACAACTTTCGCCTCATTCACCTCTAGTACTTCATGTCCATAGTTTTGATGACAACAGTAGTCATGAGGATTTTAAGTCCATTGTTCTATCAGGCGGTTGGGATGCCTCTTATGCCAATAAACCAATCCGCGATGTAACAGATGATCATTTAGATTTTGTGAACTTTACCACAGAATATCCCGTGAGTATCAATCAATTTGGTGAGCACGATGCCCTTCATGTGACAGACTACTATCAAGCCCATTATTCTGGTTTATTTTACTATTACGGAGAAACTCAGAATTATCCAATCACTCATACGTATACACTATTAGGACCAAATACAGGCGTTCAGATGAATTACCTTCATCAAAGAATTCATAGTGGAAGTGTTTATGAACCTTGGGTGCAAGTTGAGTTATTTGAGAAACCGATTATGTTTACAGAAATGGAAATGCCAAATGAAGAACTATACCCGGCAATGTACCCCACTTCTTACCAAAATTATTCTATTCTTCTCGATTACTTCCAACCTTTTGTAGATGCAGTCCAGGCATATTTTGTGAATTGGGAGACTGTCCCTGATATTACACCACCCGATTCTGTCCAGAATTTTCAGGCAGTTTACGATGGTTACCATTACGAAGAACTGGAGTGGTTTCCCGCCGAGGATACAAATTTTAAATCTTATCGAATATTTTATGATACTGGAGAAATCACCGATGAATCCCCCTATTGGGATTTAAATGACGATTCTGACTTGCAGGATATCAGAACCAGAACGACGACGATAACAAATTTGGATGAAGATCTCGATTATGTTTTTAAAATTGATGCCATTGATTATTTTGACAATATTGGACCGCTTTCCCCTTCTGTTTCTGATACTGTTGCAAATCAGTCAAGTCACATAACTATTGAAAATTTCGACGATGGTACAATAGATCTCGGTTCATATATTGGTGAAGATGAAGATCCTGATTCATGGAGTCTGTCTACTTCTATAACCTATTTGAATTCCAATTACAGCCTCAGGTTATATGGCAATACCTGGAAATCTGAAGCAATTGAGCCTTATCCAATTACAGAAGGTAACGTATGGCAGATATCCTGCCGCAGCCAAAGTGAAGGTGAGATTCACGGATTTGCCGTTCGGGATTCAATAAACACATTATTTTACTCCCTAAAAGGTACTGAATTATTGGATATTGAAGAATGGATAACAGTTTACCAGGGATACTTTCCAAATTATACCTGGAATATTTATCGTTTACCTATTGCCGATGATTGGTTTGCGAGGTTTGAATATTACCCGGAAATTACCGAACTGATATTTATTAATGACCGTGATGAAGATGCAAGTTCTTCAGTATATTTTGATGAGATTGTTGATATCACCCCAATTCTTGATATTTCACCCAATGTATCATTTACATATAATATGGGTGAATTGATGCGGAATCAGGATGGTAGCAGAGATGTGGACATACAATTTTATTCTTCAGTAGATGATCCCGATAGCGATGATTTTGATTATCATTGGCAGTTTGGCGATGGATCAATCAGTGATGAAGCAAATCCCAGTCATACCTTCATTGTTGAAGACGATCACCCATATACAGTTTTACTCCAGGTAGTGGATGATTCAGAACATTGGGGCCAATTCACAGCTGAGATATCTGTGGATGCTGGTGATTCCAGTTTCCCCCTGACTTTAAATTTTGTTGGCGATATTATGCTTGCCCGGAGATACGAAAATAATGGTGGAATTATTGAGACAAATGGTGTAGAATCTATTTTTGAACCTACATTATCTCTACTCGGAGATGCAGCAGATGTTACTATAGCCAATCTCGAATGTCCCCTGACGGTAAATGGGACCCCTCATCCCACTAAAACAATAAAATTTAAGGGTCACCCTGATAATGTTGACGGACTAGTATCTGCAGGGATAGATATCGTCACTCTTGCCAATAACCATACAATTGATTATGGATTAACGGGACAAAGGAATACTCAGAATGTCCTTGAAGATAACGATATTTTATTTTCAGGGGCAGGTGACAATTCCTACGAGGCTTACCTGCCATTGTATTATAATCAGAAAGGTGTAAATATAGCATTTCTTGCTGCCAGTGACAGAACTGGACAGTATAACAATTATCAACCATATTTAAACTCAGGGTACAATAAACCGGGTTTTGCTTATATGACACCCTATTATGTTCTTCAACAAATTGAAGAAGTTGAGGAGATTGCTGATCTTATAGTCCTTGAATGGCATGCTGGAAGTGAATACTCAACTGCACCTGGAGCCGGATATGATTCATGGGATTCGCAGGAATATCTTGATCCAGAAATGTATAATCCGCCAAGGGAAATTGAATATGATTGGGATATTGAGGATATCTCAGATGAAGATGAGAATTATTCACCATATTTGGATGTTCCTCACATGTGGGATCGCGAGATACGGCATTTTGCCATCGATTCAGGAGCTGATCTTGTAATAATCCATCATCCACATATCATACAGGGTATTGAGGTGTATAATGGCAAAGTGATCGCCCATTCGCTGGGAAATTATGTTTTTGATTTGAATTACCCCGAAACATATCCAACTATGGTTTTCAATACTAAAATAGACGAAACGGGCTTTTACGAATATTCAATAACACCTGTTTATATTGATGATTATATCCCCCTTCCTGCCGAGGGTGGTCTTGGATTACATCTTTTGGATTACATCGCACACAAGTCACGGCTACTTGACACATATCTTTATGTCGATTACAATACAAATCAGGCAATGGTAATTGTTGATACTTTAGCCATGGAAACAACCTCAATCATAAACAGAATGGCTGTAAACAAATCAAATGATAATCCTTGGATATCAGATCCATTGGCTATCCATAATACTGGGAATATATCTTCAATTGAGTCCCTTCCTTTTGCATCCAATGTTGAATTCAGAACTGGAAGGGAGCTGATTTGGTTTGGGAATATGGAAAATGAAGGTTGTACTTTGTGGAATATAAATAGTGATGATGAATGGTATGACAGTGAAACATCATTCCTTGGAGACCAGTCCATCACCCATCTGAGAACCCCAGCTTCAGGAGATAATATTGTTACAAATTTTGAAGACAGAATTAAAATAAACAACGATTTACCTCATTCCCTTGCCGGGTGGATAAAAACAGACAATGGTGATGATGTCACCGTTGAAATTCGATTCTACTCATCTCGAACAAGCGGCAATATCTTAAGCCAGGAATCATTAACAAGTGGTGTGGATGGTGATACTGACTGGACTTATTACCATCAATCTTTAGATGTTCCGGGAAACGCAAAATATTTTGATATCCGCCTTAATAGCGATATGCCCAACTCAGGTGAAGCTCGATCATGGTTTGATAATGTCTCTGTAATTGAATGGACAGACTGGTTCACAAACAATGAAACCGATTACATATTTAATCCCAACGAATATTATTTTTTGCAGTATCAGGGAGAAGATGGACTTGATGAACTGACCACAATCTTCACTGAAACGGTTTATAGTACAGATTTAATATCACCCCTTCCTGATTTTGAAGTGGTCATACCCGGTGGACTACCACCATTTACGGTACCATTCGAAAATACAAGTGAAGGACTAATTGGTTGGTGGGAATGGGACTTCGGAGATGGCGAGACAAGTCTTGAAAAATCGCCGAGTCACATTTATGAGACTATCGGTACCTATGATGTCAGTTTATCTGTGATGGATTATAATGGTGAGTTAATAACTGAGTTTAAATCGTCTTTTATTTATGTTGGTGATACTTCATTACCAGGTGATGTGAATTTCGATTTTGCGCAAAACATCCTGGATATTGTCTTAATCGTGAACATTATAACCGGCGAATTTCCTGATCCGCCAGATGAAGTTATTCTTGCTGGAGATATTGATGGAGACGGTTATATTACCGTTTTAGATATCGTTCAACTGATCAATATTATTTTGGCAGCGTAATCTGCATATTTGCTAGGATTTACAAACAGGTATTAACCGTTATTTGTTTCGGTTGGCAGATTTCATGCCCTGCTCTTCGTCAACTGAAGTGAGCAAGATTGCACCGAGGACCAGGAAAACCAAGACTATGGCTATCCCTGCTCTCTGGGAATCAAACATCTCAGTAAATAGGCCAAGGAGTAATGGTCCCATAAAAGCAGTTGCTTTCCCCGAAAAGGCAAAGAATCCAAAAAATTCATTTTCTTTATCTTCAGGAACAAATCGAGCCATAAGTGAACGACTGGATGCCTGATTCGGTCCTGAGAAAATCCCTATCATTACTCCTGCAACCCAAAACCACATTCTACTCTGGCAGGTAACTGCGATGATTGTCGCCGTGATGAGACCTATGAGACTAAGTTGGATTGTTTTTTTACCGCCAAGGATATCATCCAGGAACCCCATTGAAAATGCTCCGATACCTGCGGTGATGTTCAGAACTATTCCAAATAAAAAGATTTCTTCCATAGTAAATTGGAATGTACCGGCAGCATAGATTCCACCAAAAGCAAATATGGTTATCAACCCATCGTTATATATCAACCTTGCAATCAGAAATTTAACAATCTCACGATACTTTTTTATTTCCCTGAAGGTACTAGCTGTCTGTTTTAATGAACGGGAAAATATTTTCTTTTTATTATTTGGTTTTGTTCTTAATTCTTTAACCCATATAAAAGTTGGCAGGCTGAATACTGCAAACCATATTGCTACAAGGAGATTTACAGCCCTGATATTTTCGCCAAGCTCTTTGGTAAATCCAAACCATGGGATATCTGGTTGAATAAAAAATATAAATGATAATGCCAGGGCAATTAATCCACCCACATAACCAAATGACCAGCCATAGCCGGATATTCGACCGATTTTTTCATGAGGTGCAATATCAGGGAGATATGCATTGCAAAATACACCGCCCATTTCAAAACCGATATTTGCCAGCACAAACCAAAATAATGCTTTTGTCACCTCGCCAGGTAATACGCCAAATAACATTGCAGCGCCAATAACGGTCACCCATGTCCATGATATTAAAAAGAACTTCCTGAATCCACCTCGATCCGCCATTGCACCCATGATTGGTGATAGGATGGCAACTATTATTCCTGTAATCGTAATGCCCCTTGACCACAAGGCAGTGCCGATAATTTCATTTTCAGCAATGGCCTGTGTAAAATAGGTGCCATAGATAAATGTTACTATTAAAGTGGTAAATGGCTGATTCGCGAAGTCGTACAAAGACCATGAGAATATAACGCGTTTTTGGTAAGGAATTTTCACCAGCCCAAGATTTCAATATATGTTTTAGTAATTTTGATATATTCCATTGCGATTAGGGATGAATATTAGAATACGCATGCATCTATTACCAATCATATTATCGATTATAATAAATAGAGTTAAGTCTTATTATGTTTCAAGGATAAAATAGATATTTCTGGCGCATCGAAATGAATTCACTATTATCAATTGACCATTGGGAGATTATGTCGGATATGGCGACATTATTTTGCACAGATTCCTGAAGAATTATCGAGCCGTAGAGATTATTTATAAAACCAGAATCAAGGAATTCAAAATTATCAGGGTACAATTGGCGTAAGGCATATAAAGCTGAAATGCATGATATCAGCGGATCAAAGGATTGATAATTAGTGATTTCTAAATAACAGCCTGAGCAATTCTCATTCTGGTATTTTGGCCACTTAGATTTTCCCGGTAGACTTGCAGGTGTAAATTGAATTGCTTTAAAAATAACTCCAGGTAATTCTTTTTCCATGAGTTTTTCAGCAAGTTCATTACCATTGATCCATGGAGCACCAAATATTTTAAATGGAGAATCTGTTCCCCTTCCCTCTGAAACATTTGTTCCTTCCATCAAACAGAATCCATTATAAATCAATGCAGTGCTGTCGTCTGGAATATTTGGCGATGGCGGGGTCCATGGTAAGCCTGTGTCAATATAATAATCAGATCTATCCCAATAATTCATGGTAATAACTTCCAACTGACATTTCAGATTATTATCGAGCCATAATTCATCATTAATCATCATGCCAATTTCACCAATGGTCATTCCATGTCTGATAGGGACTGGATGAAGTCCGACAATAGAACTATATTGTTCATCCATTAATGGACCTTGAACCGTTATCCCGTTAATTGGATTGGGCCTGTCAAGAATATATACCGGAACGTTGTTTTCCGCTGATGAAGACATAACATAAGTCAATGTACTAACAAAAGTATAATATCTGGATCCCACATCCTGCATGTCAAATATTATTGCATCCAAATTCTCCATATGAGAAGGTGTCGGTTTTCTGGATTTTCCATAAAGACTAATGATCTCGATATTGTTATCGTCATCTTTTGAGTCATCAAAATGTTCGCCTGCCTGAAGTGTACCCTTGTAACCATGTTCAGATGCAAAAATTCTTACAATATTGATTTCGTCGATATCCATGAGTAAATCAATAATGTGGATGCCTTTTTGGTTTATGCTGGTCTGATTAATCACCAATCCGATATTTTTACCATGAAATTGCTCAAAATTGTTAGCTGCTAACACATCCAAACCGGTAAATACAATATTTTCCGTCTCTATTTCAAATGGTAATATCGGTGTATGACGATGGCAGGAATAAAACTGCAATATGATAAAAATAATACCACAGCCAAAACTTTTGATGAATACCTTCAACAGTTTATTTCTTTAATATAAAATTGGAAATAACAGCATTTGCAGTATAAGTGATACTTAGATTGGTTAAAACCGAGATACCGATAAACCAGGTCCAGGCAATGCCATAATACTGTAGAGCGAATACAATTATTATGCTAAAAATTAATCCAGTAATAATGCTCGCCGGATGAAAATCAGATTTAATTCTTGATAATATGAAAATGCTCAGCAACCCACCATAAGTGTAAGAGGCTATTTTCAAACCGACAATCACCACTGCTGTATTTGATTCATCGAATATTAAAGCAATACAAATGAGTACTGCAGCCCAGAAGATACATACTTGTTTTGAAAACGCCAGAGAAGCTTTATTTTTAAACCAATCCATCACCGTGGTTGATGCCAGTGCATTCATTGATGAACTCAATGTAGACATAGCAGCAGATAAAACACCTGCCAATAAAATTCCCTTTATACCAACAGGTAGATGCTGGACAATAAAAGTTGAGAATTCACGATCTTTCTCAAGCTCCGCACCTCCGAAAAATATAAATAATAATGAGCCAACAATTAAAAATAATGTGAATTGAATAAATACAAACACACCACTGCCGATCATTGCCTTACGGGCATCATGCAAAGATTTACATCCTAAAACTCTCTGCACCATCATATAATCAGCACCATGTGAAGCAAATGAAAGAAGGGTCCCCCCAATAAAAGCACTAATAAAATTCCACGGTGCAATGAAAATATTCCCTGTAGCGTCAATGGTTTTTAGTTTTCCACTATCAAATAATTCTGAGAATATTTGCATAAATGAATTATCAATATAATTGATTAAATACAAAATTGAAATCACTGCCCCGGATAGATAGAGTATAAATTGAAAGCTGTCAATTAAAACAACTGTTCTTATGCCGCCCGACCAGGTATAAATGAGGGTGACTACACCAATTACAAGGACTGCAGCAGTCAGGGACCAACCTGTGATAACTTGTACAATAACAGCTGTTGCAAGAAATCTTATCCCATCTGCCAGCACTCTGGTAATCATGAATATCATCGAGGCAATTTTCTGAACCAATGGTCCAAATCTTATCTCAATTGTTTCATAAATTGAGGTTATTCCCTTACCATAATAACCAGGAAGTAAAAATATTGAGACAAGAACTCTGCCCAGCATATAACCCATTGCCAGTTGCAAAAATAGCCAATTATTCCGATATGCAATACCTGGAATACTTATAAATGTCAGGACTGAGGTTTCTGTTGCAACAATTGAAAACATGGCTGTCCACCACGGTAAATTTCTTCCGGCAAGAAAGTAGTCATCTGTTGTAGTATTAAATTTACTCTGCCAGATTCCAAATGCAATTATAGCCAGAAGAAAAATGATTATTATACTTTGATCAATTATACCCATACGTTTTCCAATCAGTTTATATTATGGATTTACCTCAAGTATTTAATTATGCGGATATTGTTATTTAAAGCCAGTTACCTTTTCAAATCCCAATTCATACTGAATTCTGAAAATGATTATTTCAAAATAGACTTCATTACTTCGGTATGGAATCGTCTTCGAACAGAATATATACCGCCTCTTTCACGGGTAGGATGAACACGATTAGTCAGTAAGATAATCATTATCTTCTGTTCCGGATCTATCCACATACTGGTACCAGTGAAACCGAGATGCCCAAAAGACGATGGTGAAAAATAATCACCTGCCGAGCTGTTGCCGTTCTGTGACGGTGTATCCCATCCAAGGGCTCTATCCGACCCACTTGGCATATTCTGCCTGGTGGTGAATTTATCTATAATGTACTTATCAAAATATCTTTTGCCAAGAAATGTGCCGCCATTAATCAGCATTTGGGAATAGTTACCAATATTTTCCGCTGTTGAGAAAATACCGGCATGCGGGGCAATCCCGCCTAATAAAAATGCATTTTCATCATGAACAATTCCATGTACTAGTTTTTTCCTATAGGTCTCATCAATCTCAGTGGGGGCAATATCTTTTAAAAACGAATTTTTTGGATTGTAAATTGTACGGTCCATCTTGAATGGTTTAATAATATACCTGGATGCCAAATTTTTCAGACTGGACCCGGAAACTTTTTCGTTTATGGAACCAAGCAAAATAACACCAAGATCACTATAGGCGTATTTCTCACCAGGTTTGGATTCCAGGTCTGAGTTGATAATTTCTCGAAGTACATCGTCACGATCGTGAATATCTTCATCCAGAAAAAATCGAATATAGGGTTTGAGTCCTGATGAATGAGTAAGGAGATGCCTGATAGTAATATCTTTTTTTTCAGAATCTAGAAATTCGGGATAAAACTGACTTACTTTTTGATCAATACCCAGTAAATTTTTAGCAGATAGTTTCATGGTGACAGGAGTGGTCACAAGAACCTTTGTCAGAGATGCAACATCATAAATAGTCGATGTTGTGACTTTCTGAGAATTTTCTGCATAGGTCTGATGCCCGACTGCATAGGAAGAAATAATTTGACCATCTTTTGCAATGAATACTTGGGCACCTGGAAAAATTCGATTCTCTATAGCACTGTCAAGGACCGCCCATGCTTTTGATAAATCATAATTATCAGTGCTTTTAGTAAATACTTTTGATCTTGCCGGAATTTCAATGCCATAACCATTTGTAAAATATTTATTTAAGGTAACTGGTAATGTCCCTGTTACCTGAATCCTGCCCCACACTGCATCAGCTGCTGCTTTTAATGATACGGTCCCATATCCATAGGCACACATATACGTCGCTAGGTGATCATAGTGTTTTAGATATGGACTGCCAAAACTGACAGTAACAAATTTGATTCCAGCTGCTTTCATCTTTGTAAGCAATTTATCATGCGAATCATCAATCGTTGATCTGCCTTTTCCCATATGGATGCGGATTAATAATGATACTATTACCTGATCCATTTTCTTCAACTGTGAAAGAATTTCGTTTATTCTAATATCACTTATTGCCTCAGTAATTATATACTCGCTTACATTGCCGTGAGTTTGTGAAATACCCCTTATAAATGGATAAAGCTTGTCTTTTCCATTATCATCGGTCGTTAGGATAAGATGACCAAGTTTTTCAATTTTTTCTGGTTTGAGAGGAAGTGATCCATCATTTTTTACAACTGTAATCGATGATCTGGCAATCTTTTTTGCCTTATCCATGTGGGATTTGATGCCAACTATTGATTCCAAATTTTTAAAAGTAGATTTCCCTGAATTAGTAAATAAACCGAGATCCTTTTTGGCCTTGAAGATTCTGGCAACGGACTCGTCTATCCTACTTTCTGAAATCCTACCACTTTGCACAGCCTGTTCCAAGGCATCGATACTTTGTTTAACGTTCATTGGAAGTAGCAAAATATCGGTTCCGGCTTCAACTGCCCTGACAGCTGATTCACCGGCCCAGACAGATTTTGTAAGACCTGCCATCTCCATTCCATCAGTTACAACCAGCCCCTGAAACCCCCACTCTTCTCTTAATAATTCTGATGTCATTTTAAAAGAATGGGATGCAGGTACATTCCCGTCTATTTCTGGTAGAGCAATATGTCCTGTCATAACCATCTTGACACCATTTTCAACTGCAGTTTTAAATGGCAGGAATTCTACTTTATTCAGGGCATCCCGATTTCCAGATATGACTGGCAAACTGCTATGACTATCTACCGACGTATTTCCATGCCCGGGAAAATGCTTTACGCATGCAATCAGTCCCTGGCTCTGAAATCCTTCTATAAACCGATTACCAAAATCTGAAACTTGCTGAGGATTATCACCATATGATCTAAAATTGATTATTGGATTATTTGGATTGTTATTGACATCCATTACGGGAGCAAAAGTGACGTGAACGCCAAGAGATTTTGCTTCCAATGCAGTTATTTTTCCCTGATCAAATGCCAATTGAGGATTGCCCGTTGCGGTCATTGCCATATTGGGAGGAAACAGCGTTCCACCATCAAACCATTGACCGGTTCCCCTTTCGTAATCTGCAGCAACAAGAAGCGGGATTTTTGACCATTTCTGATATTGCTGGATATTGCTGTAAGCTCCATGGATACTACCACCAAAAATGATGACCCCACCGATGCCAGTATTTTCAGTAAAATACTTCATATCTGTCATCATCCAATGTTTTTCATGGAAGTAGTCCCCTCGTATTCTCACCATGATCATTTGGGCAATTTTTTCTCTTAAGTTCAATGATTCCCATCCACTATTATCAAAAGCTGGATCAGTTGTAATAACTGAACTTACTAAAGCTGAATCATTGTTCTGTGATAGGATTGGATTCGCCTTGTCGGTAAACAAACTATCTGTTTCCATCAATCCTTCTGACGGTTTCGTCTGGATAGGTGGTTCAGGTACTGGATTAGCTGGAGGTTGACATCCTGTAAGTAGGACTATTGCCATCAAAATAGTTATTCTTCTCAATTCTTCTCCTGAATAATTTTTTTTTCAACCCGGTTTGAAAGGGATGTTAATAACTCATAGGGGATTTTGTCGATTCCAGATGCAACTTTTTCTACTCTGGTTTCCCGGTTATCGCCTCCCCATATTGTTACTAAATCTCCGGGATTAATTTTTACTCCTGTTACATCAACTGCCATCTGATCCATTGATATTTTTCCGACAATATTCAATAATTTTGATCCGAATGATACCTGACCTATATTGCAAAGCGCTGTGTTTACACCATCGGCATAACCTGCCTGAACCGTTGCAATCATCCTATCAGTATCCAGTTTATATTTTCGATTATAACCGATGGAGCTTCCTTTTGACATTTTCCTTATCAGAGTGACAGGCGCTTTAAATGCCATTACAGGTTTGAGGTTTGATTTGGCATCAGCATATGGCAATGCACCATAGAGAGCAATGCCCGGTCTTACCATGTTGAAATGAGATTTGGGGTATTTTAATATTGCAGAACTATTGGCTATATGACGGTAAGAAATCCCTGGATTTTTGTTTATTATCCGTGCAGTAATTTCATTAAAAAGATTAATTTGATAATTATAATAAGATGGATCATTTTCTTCAGCCGTTGAAAGATGGGACCACAATCCATCAAGTTTGATACCTGGATGGTTTACTAACCTGTCTGCGATATCTAATGCATCTTCCGGAAGAACCCCCAGTCGACCCATACCAGTATCAATTTTCATGTGAACAGTGGTTTTGGAGCCAGTATCCCTGAAATGAGTATCCAATATTTGCAAATCATCAACTGAGTTCAATGTACACCAGATATTACGATTAATTGTTAGTTGAAGTATTTCTTTATATAATCGACCTAAATGTAATATTGGCACATTTACGTTAAGGTTTATCAGACTCTCAAGCTCAGATATTAATGCAACACAGAACCCAGATGCCCCTGCATTTAATAATGTAGTTGTTATAGGAATTATACCGTGACCATAGGCATCGGCTTTTACAACAGGCATAACAGCTGATTCCGGACACATATTACGTATCTGTTGAAAGTTTTCTTTGAGATGCTGGAGATTAATCTCCGCTATCGGCGTGATTCTCATTCAAATGTTTTGCGATAGACTGAAGTGTAACAGGGACATCTCTAAATCTGGCAGCCAGCAATCCAGCGCCATAGGCTGGTGGAATGATTGAAAAGGTCCATTTAACGTTGGGGTAACTAAATTTTAATGAATCTGAGAGTGATTTTCTATAGATTGAATTTTTGAGGATACTGCCATTACCTGAAAATAAAAAAAACTCTTTCCCGAATCCCAGTTTATGTGTCAATTCTAAAATTAAATCTGAAACTGCAAGGGTTGCCTCCTGGATGATTGACATGGCGGCTTCATTACCAGATTCAGCAAGGCTTAATACTTCCTTTGCAAGTGAGGCAATTTCAAAGACACTTTTTTCAGAAGTCATTATTTTTTCTACAGCTGAATCGAAGTCATTTTCACCAGTTTGCTTAACTATCATTTTAACCAATTCCTGCAATTCAAGGGCGCCGTAAACATTATTTTCTTTTATTGCTATTTTCAACATGGCTTCCTTGCCAATCCAATATCCACTACCTGCATCCTTGTCGTGGCCAAGTCCACCAGCACGGTACGTGCTGCCGTCAGAATTACGACCCATTGCTATAACACCTGTGCCGACTGAAACGAGAATACCCTCGTTGCCAGGACAATTTACTTCAAATGCAGCTTCCACATCACTGGATATGAGTGTATGTCTTGAGATTGACAAATTATCAAGTTTACCAAAAACGACATCTCTTGCCCGCTCGTTACTGGCACCGGCGAGACCCAATCCAACAGCATCAAGATAATCAAAATCAATTCCTGCTTTTTCACAAAGTTTTGTAATCAAACCGATGATTCGGTCTGGAGCAGAATCTTCATTTGCTGTTAGACTGGTGCCTTTTTCCATTATGTTAGCAAGTGTTTCTCCAGTCTGAGTAAATAGAACACCTTGTGTTTTGGATGCTCCCCCATCTATTCCTATTATAAAATAATTGTCATCTAAATTCATAATGATTATCGCCTAATCAGCTTTTGGAATAAAATTCCATTTATTAGAAATAAAAATGCAGTAAAAACCATAAGAATAAATGCACCGGATAAACTAATATTTGAATAAATAACCAGATCCTGGACAGCATTTATACATTGTATAATTGGCAGTATTTGAATTGCAGATATAAAAGATTCAGGGAAGTATGTAAATGGAATAAATATTCCTGTACTAAAAACAAACAGTAAAATGATAACCGTATTCAAATAGGTCGCGTTTATTGAATTGCGAACCCAGAATCCAAAAAAATTACCAAGAACTGCTGCAAAAATAATGATCGGGAGAATACTGACATAAATCTCAATCCATTTCACAAGTGTATAAATTTCATGATTAATCAATCCTATCAAGAGTAAAGCCAATAATAACTGTAACATACCGGAAATCACAGCCCAGATTGCCATTGCAGTCTGAAGTGACCAAATTGATACCGGAGCCTTAAGGAATACTTCCAAAACATGTGTAGTGGTAACAAGATAGTTATTCCTCTGGAATGAAGTAATATAGGTAGTGATAAAAGCTGAAGCCATCCAAATACCTGGTGCGGCCCAATGAAGATAATTTAAACCGTTCACTTCATGGACGAGTTTATATAACGGTAATCCTAACACGGCAAAAAGTATCAAAGGGAAGAAGAACCAAAGAGATAACTTGCCTATAAAGTTTTTCCTGAAACTAAATATTTCTTTCTTCAAAATAACAAAAACAGATCTCATTCAAGACCGCCTTCGATAAGACCGGTAAAAAGATCCTGTAATTGACAGTGTGAGGTATCAATATCTTTCAAACCATACCTTAGAGCAATTTCGAGCACTTTAAAAAATTGAGTCCTTTCACGGGAGTAAAATTCCAAATCATTCCCATTTAATGATGGACGAATAACTTTTGGAATTTCTTTCAATTCTTCCAGTAGACCTTTACCAGGTGCATTTTGAAACATAAGATGATAGCGGGTCAGGCCATGAGTGGTTTCAATGAGTCTGTCTAAAGTCCCATTCATCTTGATATTTCCATGATTTAAAATGGCAATTCTATCGGCATATCTTTCTGCTTCGGGGAAATCCTGAGTTATAAACAAAATGGTCTTTTTACCCTTCATTGAGTCAATTACTTTCCAAATTGTTCTTTTACTGGCTGGATCTAATCCTTTTGTGGGCTCATCAAGAAGCAGAACTTTAGGATCATGAATAATGGCCCTGGCAAACGAGACTTTCCTTCTGACACCATAAGAAAGGGTTTCTGGAGATTGTCTCAGCATTCTCTTAAATCCTAATCTTATGGACCATTCAACCGCTTTCCTTTTGGCAGCCCTGGCGGAAAGTCCGTGTAATTGCCCATAAATAGTCAGATTTTCAAATACTGTCAGTTCATTATCCAGTTCATTCCGTTGAGGTAAATAGCCGGTAATAGTCCGTGTTTCCTTCCATCTTGTTGAAATATCTTTGCCATGGATATAGGCAGTACCTGCATCACGTTCAATAATACCAACAAGAAGTTTGAGAATAGTAGATTTTCCAGATCCGCATTCACCCAGGATAACAAAGGTAGTTCCTTTTTCAATTCCAAATGACAGATCGGCAAGAATTGTCCGGTTCCGGTATATTTTAGCTATCGCTTTTAATGTTACTGATGCTTCCATAATTATTATCTAATGTGCCTCAAACCAGTTATCACCAATACCATATTCCACTTTTAAAGGGACTGCTAATTCCGCTGCATTTTCCATTTCAAAAACAATCATTTCAGTTAAAGCGCTAACTTCATCTTCTGGAACTTCAAAAAGAAGCTCATCATGGACCTGCAGAATCATCATGGACTTGAATTTCCCTGATATCAACTTATCGTGAATCCTACACATGGCAATTTTGATAATCTCAGCTGCGGTTCCCTGAATTGGCATATTGATAGCCATTCTTTCTTCAGCCTGAACAGCCTGTACACTTTCAGAGAGCAGATTTGGGGTGTATCTTTTCCTGCCAAATAATGTTTGGACATAACCGTCTTTCCGCGCCGCTTCCAGTGTTTTGTCGATGTATCCCCGTATCCCTGAATAGGTTTTGAAATAGGATTCAATCAGCGATTTTGCATCCTGCATGCCAATGTTGAGTTCTTGACTCATCCTGTATGGGCCGGCGCCATACATAATACCAAAATTTACTATTTTAGCCGTTCGCCGCTGATCACTTGTTACCTCATCTGGCGAGATACCGAAAACTGTTGAGGCAGTCCTTGTGTGGATATCCTCATTTTTATTAAATGACCGGATAAGTTCTTTCTCATTTGAAAAATGAGCCATTACCCTTAATTCAATCTGAGAATAATCCGCCGAAATAATCTTCCACCCTTTTTTCCCAGAAATGAATGCCTTACGAATCTCTTTGCCAAGAGAAGTTCTGATAGGAATATTTTGAAAATTTGGTCGCGTACTGGACAATCTGCCAGTTGCTGCAATCGTCTGGTTCAAGGATGTATGAACCCTCCCAGAAGCTGAGTTCACATAATCAGGAAAAGCATCAATATAGGTTGAGGATAATTTCTTTAGATGACGGTAATCGAGAATCAGACCTGGAAGCGGATGATGATTTTTTAAGATGCCCAATACATTCACATCGGTACTTCTTTTTCTAATTGGCTTTAATTGTAATTCATCAAAAAGTATTTCCGCTAATTGCTTTGGTGAATTAATATTGAATTCTTTTCCTGCCATCTGATGAATCTTGATTTCGAAATCACCCAATTCAGCATGAATCTTCACAGATAATTTTTTGAGAAAATCTAAATCAAGAACAATGCCATTTTTCTCTATTTGAATTAATACCGGTATGAGGGGAAGTTCGATTTTATGAAAAGCATCTTCAAGATGTTTCTCTTTCAATTTTTCTTTAAATACCCCGGTAAGCTGGAAAGCAATATCAGCATCTTCTGCAGCATAAAATGATATTTCCTCCAGAGGCACATCGGCCATTGATTTTTGATTTTTACCAGTCCCGATTAAATCGGTTATCGGTTTCATATGGTAATTTAGAAATTCGATTGAGAGATAGTCCATTTTAAAGCGACCACTTTCAGGACGGATTAAATGAGCTGCAACCATGGTGTCAAATTCGATCCCATTTAAGGCAACACCATATCTTGATAGAACAAGGGCATCATATTTTATATTCTGACCACAGAATTTATATTTAGCGTTTTCAAATAGTGATGATAATTTTTTTAATATTAGATCGAGACCAAATTCATCAAATATACTATTGATTTTTTCAGGATATTCAACGGGTATATACCATCCTGAATTGTCATGGATAGAAAATGATAAACCGACTATATCGGCTGTGAGGGCATCGACGGATGTTGTTTCAAGATCAAAAGACACGAGCGGTGCATCCATAAGTTGATTGATCATCTCATCCAGATTAGCCATATCAGAAACTGTTTTATATTCTTTTTTTACTTCAATACCAGGATTGGTTTCATCGGATGTGACTCCTTCAATCTGATTGATCAGTGAATATATTTCCAAATCTTCAAAGAGCGCAGAAAGGGCATCTTTTTTCATGGGTTTTCGTTTGATTTCATTCACATGGAGTTCAAGAGGTACATCAGTCAGGATGGTAACCAACTCCTTTGAGAGATGAATCATATCCTTGCTGTTGATCAATCCATTTCGTGCCCGCTTATTTTTAATATCACCGGTATGGAGGATTATATTATCAAGGGTTCCATATTCTGTTAAAAGTTTGGCTGCCCCCACCTTACCAATTCCATCGACACCGGGGATATTGTCTGATGAGTCACCCAATAAGGTGAGAAAATCAATAATTTTGTCTGGAGAAACCCCCCATTTATCAATCACACCCTGGATATCATATATGGTTGTTGGTTTGAATCTGTTTCCCGTTGTGAACATAAATGTGGATTCTGATATTAACTGCATCATATCCTTGTCCCCAGTAACGATAAATGTATTAAATCCTTCCTTTTCCGCCTGTTTTGCAAAGGTACCAATAATATCATCAGCCTCATATCCCGGTTTGGCAATAACGGGAATATTGGATGCGGCAATTACCTCTCTCAAAGGTTCCAATTGCTGTACCAGTTCTTCCGGCATCCGCTCCCTGGTTGCTTTATAATCGGTATATAATTTATGTCTGAAAGTCGGTTCTCGGCTGTCCATGATGATGGCAAGATAATCAGGGTTCTCATCCCTGATAAGTTTGAAAAGCATATTCATAAAACCAAAGATGGCAGATGTATGGCGACCGTCCCGGGTAATTAATGGATTATGAATCATGCCAAAATGGGCCCGATATAATTGGGCCATGCCATCGATCAAAAAAAGTCTTGCTGGTGACTGAGGGTTCATGATTTGTTATTTAAAATTTATGATATTAATGATGAAATCAAGATGGAAATTTACTTCGTAATTGAGGCATTAAATAATGCATATTATAATTTAATTACGCAGTTCTGCATATAATAGAAAAATGAATTATATGATAATTACAAATCGTCAGCAAAGACGGGAAATACTATCTATTTAAACAATATTCCTTTGAACAATCAGTCTTTTAATGAAGCCTTCATTTCAGGTGATAAATATTTGGATGGAAATGCATCGGGAGATTTTATGTCGGATGCATCTTGAATTGCCCGAAGAATGTCTCTTCTACTGATTTGCCCAACAAGTTTATCATTTTCATCGATAACAGGAATTCTACGAAAATTATGATGAAGAAAAATATCAGCTGCACGAAATACATCATCATCGGCACGAAGTGTAAAACATTTGGTACTCATATAATCTTTTACTTCCCCGGCAGGCAAATCATGGAATGATCCATTCGCCAATATTCTCAGACAATCCTTCTCAGATAAAACACCAATTAATTTCTCATCACCATCTACCACAGGCGCACCGGATATTTTATGTTTTATTAATAATGTGATAGAATCATATACATTTAATTGTGGGGCCAATCTGACAAGAGAAGTTGCCATGTAATCTTTTATCTTTTTTGTCTGGGCAGTATTCATTGGTTGCATTCCTAAATTCTTTGGTTAGTAATAAATATGTAGCATATATTAATCATTTCACGAGGGAAACAACAATCATTTATTTTTACTTTTTTATCAAATAATAAATAAATATTTTAAATAGAAATTTTTCAATAAATCACAACAAAATATGTTGTGGAATACACATAACCGAATAAGTGCCACATAGATGAATTTCATACTTCATAAAATTGTAAATACTTTTTACTATCTGAATTTTTAGTCTATAAAACTAGATTTATTTACTTCTTCATTGCTGTTAATCTTAATCCTTTTCCATCAGTCTCAGCCAGAACTGCACCCCTCAAATCAGTACGGTACAAATATGTGTCTACCGATTCCCACCTTTCCAAAACGTCTATGGATGGATGTCCATATTTATTATTCTTTCCAAGTGAGACAATCCCAAATCTTGCACGAACTAACTGACAGAGTTTTTCCGTAGAACTGGTTATGGATCCGTGATGTCCCAGTTTTATCAAATCGACATTTTTGATCTCATCTAATTTATAGAGATATCGCTCACCTTCCTTTTCAATGTCCCCTGTAAATAAAAACGAATCTTTATCCACATCGATTCGAAATACGATAGATGCATTATTTATGTTATGAACAGATTTTGATAGGCTCTCATTTGGGTATAGTATGGTGATCCTAATTCTGCCAATCTGGTAGATATTACCAGGTTCAGGATAGTCGATTGGAATTTCATCTTCAACACATTTTAATTTTATTGCATCATATAAACTGGACTGATAATCATTTCGAGTGTCCCAGACTGCTTTTACTTCTATATCTTTCATGATGCTACGAAATCCCCCAATATGATCTGCATGCGGATGGGTCATTACGGCAAGATCCAGTTGGTTAATCCCTTCCGATTTCAGGAATGGAAGAATTGCATATTTTCCATAATCCTTGCCAAAACCTGCATAACCTGCATCAATTAGAATAGTGTTTTTTCCATCTATAATGACACAGGCATCCCCTTGCCCAACATCAAGAAACCAGAATTTAACGGAATCTATATAAATCATTGATTTCCACATAAAGATGTTCAATATCATCAACGTAGAAAAAATCGCCAGTTTCAAAACTTTTATATTTATAGATGATATCCATAGCAAAATAGTTATAAATATTAAACTCATTAAGATTAATGGAATTTCACCAAGGTAAATATGTCTGAATGGTAAATCAGATATAAACATACTTATATGATTCATAATGAACAAGGTGAACCAGGCAGTTTCACCGAAGAGATCAGGAATTATACTTGAAAGGGCGTTGGTTAATACTGTTAGAATCCCGGAAATAACTGCTATTCCGGATAAAAATACAATAAGCAAATTTGCCAGGATACCCCAGACGGGAATCGTGTGAAAAAACACGGATGATGGAATTAAGGTGCCAACCTGTGCACTTATAGTGACAAGTACTAAATCTATTACTCCTCTGATAAATTTGTTTGAGCGAGATCTTTTTAACAGTGGAACCAAACAGATCAGATTTACCAGCCGACTGTATGAAAAAAGTATACCTGAGACTGCACCATATGATAACAAAAACCCTGGTGAATCATATTGGTATGGATTCAGATATAAAACAAATATAGCGGAGAAGATGACAATATTCCAGGGATTGATATTTTTTTCCCTCATTTTACCCCAGGAATATAGTATTGCCATTATGCCTGCCCGAATCACACTTACTGTAAAACCAGTAAGCCCCATGTAAAAAATCAACCCAATAGATATAAATATAAATACTGCCTTTGGCGGCATCCTGAGTATCTTACCGGTTAATGACAAAATCAAATAAATGTATCCAACATGGAGACCGGAAACCGCAAGAATATGGACAATACCAATATCCATAAATCTTTTTTTTATACCATCATCTATATCAAGTCTGTCACCAATAATCAAACCTTTTACAATACCGGAAAAAGGCTCGTCCACATTTTTATTTATCGTTTCACCGGCATAAAAGCGCCAGTTTGTAAATAATCTTCCCAGAGACCAGGGGCCTTCACTGAACCGGTTGATCTCACCTTTTACCAGGATACTTGTAATTCCTTTTTGAAGTAAATATTGACGATAATTAAACTGACCCGGGTTTGTGGGATAATCCGGGATTATAAGTATACCTGACATCCACAAAGTATCGCCTGGGAGGAAATTTTGACCTGCCTCTTTTCGCGAAAATATGATATCGCCATTCAAGCTGGTGAGCCCAAGGGTTAGCTTCTGATTTATACCGGTGCCAGCGACATATTTTACTATCAACGGCTGATCGATTATTTCAATTTCATCTTCAAAATAATCCAGGGCCACCAATTGACATCGAAGCGATATGATGCTGACTACTATAACTGGAATTGTCAAAATATAATAACGGCTAGTCGACAGTATCACTGATAGAATGATTATTATTATGAGAGAAAAAATGGGAATAATGAAATGATTGGCGAATAAAATCGCCATTATCTGGAGAATGAGGAATTTCAATAATGGAATATCCCTATTCAATTTTATTAAAAAGATTTTTATCCCCAAGTATGGAAATGAGGTGGAATTATTCTCTATAAGTTTTTTACCAGGGAATGGCAAAAGTTTTGTCCTTCAACATAATTCAATTTAGGCTATTTTCTATAGGGTAATCAACTGCAAATCAAATTCTTCTCTTATAATTGATGATAACAATGCATTTCAAAAACTAATTCGAATTGGTTTGGTGAGATAAGTTTTTGTCGGGTAAATTTCTATACATCTGCAATAATATTTTTTATTTTTTGATTTAAAGGGAGAAGTGATGTCAAAATTTTTATTTATATTTTCCATTCTATTTACTGTGATTGCGGCCCAAACACATTCTGACTTTTATACAGGGGAATTGTCATTTGATTATAGCGGTACTCTCAATGGCAGCTTTCATGCTGAGTTGATGGAATTGGATTCGCTAGCCGCAACACTTAATGGTGCTGTGGCATTTATAACATCAGATTCGACTTCAAATCGTATCACCATCCCAGCATTCCAACCCTCAAATGAGGAAATGTCCGAATTCGATCTATTCCTTTTATGGATGATAGATGAAGGAGAAGAAATTGAACCTCAGTCATGGGATGTTACCATACCTGACCTGGAAGATCCTTTAAGTACACCGGCAACATTTTTGTTCATCCCTGAAATTGACTCCAGCCTGATATTTGAACTTATTGCTCCCATCCTTGATGGTGAAATTGACTCCACTAATTTTTCTGATTTTTTTCTTGAAACCCTTACAGACTTATTGACTCAAGCATATCTCCCACTTGCCGGCGGCATAGAATTGGAATCGATTGATATGGAGTCAATGACTGGTAATTTCGATGGCACATTATTTCAGGCAGGATTCCCCCCCCCTATGGTATTTGTGACAAATGGCAGCTTTAACATGACAGCCCCTGAAATTCAATTGATACCGGATCCACCTATTGATTTTACCGGGGAGATTATTGGTGAAGATATTTTACTGCAATGGGTCTTGACTAACCCTGACACATTATTGGGTTACACCAATATTTATCGAAGTGTGAATGCAGAACTATTTGAGTTTTATACTGATCTGGATTTCCCTGAATCTGAATTTATTGATACAAATAGTCAATTGGGGAATTCTTACAGTTATTATCTTACGGCATCCAATATCCTTGGTGTAGAAAGTGAGCCCACCATCACACTTAGTTTTGACTTATTTGATCATGTTCCTGGAGATGTCAATAGCGATGGTGTTGTTGATGTGTTGGACATTGTAAATCTGGTCAATTTTATAATGGGCTCAGCAGAACCTGACGATGGAGAATTCCTGGCAGCGGATATGAACAATGATGGGATTCTTGATGTATTAGATGTGGTGCAAATGGTGAATGTAATTATTGGGGGTTAACTTTAGTTGGTGATCTGTATTGGTTAGCGCTAGAAGCCTCACCCAGATGAAAAACAACGACTATCAGAGATTGAAACAGCTGGATCTTATCTGAAAACAATTTCAGAATAAAATACAATAATTACTCAAATATTTCTGAATCCATTTACAATTGGATATCGTCTTCCCACTCCAAACGCTTTCATGGATATTCTCAACCCGGGAGCAGCCTGACGTCTTTTAAATTCATTTATCCTAATTTTCTGCAAAATATCTTTGACAATTTCTTCTTCATATCCTTCGATTACCAATGAATTCAGATGTCGATTATTGGTGATAATTTCATCCACCAATGGACTAATTAGATCATAGTCAAATGGATCTACCTGATTTGGTCTAAGTTCTGCAGAAGGTGGTTTCATGATAGTATTTTCAGGAATAATTCCCTGACGATAATGTGAGTTTATCCATTTACTCACGGCATACACCTGTAATTTATTCAAATCGCTGATAACACCAAGAGCTCCACACATATCACCATACATGGTGCAGTACCCCAGGGCAGTTTCGGTTTTATTTCCAGTATTTAATACAAGGGCATTCTTTTTATTGGCTACTGCCATAAGAATATTCCCCCTGATCCTTGCCTGGAGATTTTCTTCTGCCAATCCAGCATCAGTATTGCCAAAAAAGGGATCCAAGGAATTCAGAAATCCTGTATTGAGATCCTCAATGCTTATCCTTTCAAAATTCAATCCAAGATTGACAGCAAGTATTTCTGAATCATCGATGCTGTGATCAGAAGAATACTTTGATGGCATGGTGATCCCTGTGACATGGTCCGATCCCAATGCATTACAGGCGATCGCCGCTACCAATGCTGAATCGATTCCACCGCTTAATCCAATGACAGCGTCATGGAAACCAGTTTTTTGGAAATAATCTTTAACACCGAGTGTCAAGGCTTGATAAATCTGCGCTTCTTCTATCATTGGTTTATAATTGATGCTTTGCGGTTCATCTATATTGAAGAGAAGAAATTCTTGTTCAAACTGGGAGGCAATTGCCATAACTGATGCATTCGGTGATATGACAAATGATCCACCATCAAATATGAGCTCATCTTGAGCACCTATGAGATTACAGTATATAAAGTGTTTCTTTAAATACTTTATCTTTTCTGATACAATAGCAATTCTTTCGTCAATTCGATTTAAGCTGAATGGAGAAGCTGAAACGTTAATTATTAGTTCAGCACCACCAGTTGACAGATCCTTTGTGATCTTATGATCATAATCAGAATCCCATAAATCTTCACAGATTTCAATTCCAATTGTTACTTTGCGGTCGCCAATCTGTACATCGAGTGGTTTATTTTCAACTGCAGGGGTAAAATATCTGTCTTCATCGAAAACATCATAAGTTGGCAACAATGTTTTATCCCGAAAGGCGAGAATTTCTGACTCCCTAATAATAGCAGCAGTATTATATAATTCTTCACCATCACGTCGAATTGTACCAAGGATAATTGTACATGTTTTTACGACATTTACTATCGCATCCAAAGATTCTGCTGTGGATTGAATAAACCTTGATTCCAGGAGTAAATCCTGAGGGGGATATCCGGTGACAACCAATTCAGGGAAAATAATAAGATCGACCTGATTCTGATATTTTTCAATCGTATTGCAAATCAGGGTTCTATTATAATCCAGGTTTCCAACTATAGAATTTATCTGAGCCAGGAGAACTTTCATATCATCCCGTTAAATAAATAGTCCATACCGTACAGGTAAAGAGTTGGTATCCGCAAAAATTGTGATTGGGTTTATATTCTATGGTCTCAGCCTTCCATGCATGCGTGGAAATGGGATAGTTTCTCTCACATGCGGTAATTTGCATATCCAGGAAACGGTCCTTTCAATCCCCATACCAAAACCGGCATGCGGTACTGAACCATACCTTCTTAAATCAAGATACCACTGAAATTCCTCAACAGGTAAATCATCTTCTTTTAACCTTTTTAGTAGAGTATCATAATCCGCTTCTCTTTCAGAGCCACCGATGATTTCACCATAACCTTCCGGTGCCAATATATCCATCCCTAAAACCAGATCTTCGTTCTCTGAATCCCTTTTCATATAAAAGGCTTTTATCTCGGCAGGATACCTATGGATGATAACCGGTTTATCAAATTGTTGTGAGATATAACTCTCTTCAGGAGAACCAAAGTCGCCACCCCATTCAAAATCAAATCCGCCTTTTTTAAGAATCTCGACGCAATCAGTATAACTGACTCTGGGGAACGGTGCTGTTATCTTTTCCAAAACGGATATATCCCGTTCAAGAATGGCGAGCTCCTCTGATTTATGTTCTAAAACCTGGGCAACAATATATGCCAGCATGTTTTCGGCCCATTCCATATTCTCATTTAAATCACAATAGGTAATCTCCGGTTCTACCATCCAGAACTCCAGTAAATGACGTCGTGTTTTACTTTTTTCAGCTCTGAAAGTGGGACCAAAATTGTATTGCCTTCCCATGGCGAATGCATTGGCCTCGCCGTATAATTGACCTGATTGTGCTAAAAATACCTTTTCACCATAATAATCTGTTTCGAATAATGTAGTTGTGCCTTCACAAACATTTGGCGTGAGTAATGGTGTATCAACCAGGGTGAAATCATGTGAATCAAAGAAATCCCGCGTCGCTTTTATGATTTGATGACGGATTTTTATTATGGCGTTCTGCCTTTTGGATCTCAACCACAAATGTCGATTAGACATGAGGAACTCTGTCCCATGTTCTTTTGGAGTAATGGGATAATCAACACTAATTTGGTGGATAGTGAAATCGCTGGTTTGAATTTCAAAACCTCCTGGAGCTCGATCATTTTTTACAATCTTGCCGCTTACAGAGATTGATGTTTCCTGGGTGAGCCGTTTGAATTGCTCAAATTTTTCCTCTCCAACATCATTTTTTACCACGATACATTGAATTATGCCAGTACCGTCCCTGAGCATGAGAAATCCAATTTTTCCACTTCTGCGGGAATTATAAACCCAGCCGTTTAACAGAACTGTTTTATCCTGATGTTCATTTGCTCTTTTAATTAATATTTTGTTCATAATTCCTTTTACCATGTTGATGTAACTTCAGTTATAACTTTTTCAGTTAGTTTTATTATTGCGAATTCCAACGCACTTTCCCGAGGTGATCCGAATTCATCATCGTCTTCCTCATCAATAAAACCGTCATTATCATTATCAATTTTGTCACTGTGAATGTCAAGTCCAGTACCATAGGCACCCCATTCTGAAAGCCTTTTGTCAAATAATGGTACATCCCTGGTGATATCATACCATACCACATTAGCGGACAGGGTAATCCGCCATTCATCTACCTGCTCGTAACTGGATGTACTCGATGCTGAGATTGTATAAGGCTGATCCCTGATAGATGTTATGGTAATATTCAACCGACTGTCGGCAATATCTTCTCCCGTTACTTCCAAAATATTTTCAGAAATCAGGATTTCGTTTATTTTTGTTTCCAGGTTTTCAGATACACCAAATTCTGCTGATTCGTTAATCACTGGTGAGAGAGAAATGCTCTTAATATGCGGCGGTAGAGATCCTTTTAAAGAATAATATCCGCAACTAAAGGAAAAGGCACATACCAATAGTATTAGTTTAAATTTTCTTAATACCATATTCGCTTATCTTTCTATAAAGTGTTCTTTCGGATATGTCTAATGATTTCGCTGTTTTTCTCCGGTTATTATTAAACTTCTCCAGCGTTCTTTCAATCATTTCATGTTCCAAATCTGTAATGGTAATTTCCCCAACAGCATCGGCATGTATCGCCTGAAATTTATCATCGTCAATTTCCTGATAATCCTCATGGATATTTTCGGGATCTTTATTGGTTTGAGGTAGAAATAAGGCCTGATTTGAAGGATACATTGATTCTGTTGGATTGTCCTTTTCAGCATATAGAATCTGCTTAATCTCATTCACATCCTGTCGAACGAACAAAAGCTGTTTGAGTATTAATTCCCTCTCCATTTTATCAGATTCTCCATCAAGTAATATGGGAAGGTTCATATTCAAATCCTGGACATTCAACCCCAGTGCCTTATTTACATGGTCCTCCTGTAATCGTATTCCTTTATGAATGACAATAAGGCTTTCAACAAGATTCTTTAATTCGCGGATATTCCCAGGCCAATGATATGATTTCAATACTTTTATTGCGTCCACAGAAAATCCCTTAAAAGCAATATCATTTTTGGCACAGAATTCGAGTCCAAATCTTTCAACAAACAGATGAATATCGCTGGCATGATCTTTTAAAGCCGGAACATTGATAGTTATTGTTTTAAGTCGAAAATACAGATCTTTCCTGAATCTGCCTTGTCTTACTTCTTCGGTTAAATCCCGATTAGTTGCAGCTATTACTCTGACATCAATTTTTTCGGTTTTAGAGCCGCCAACCCTCATAAATTCACCTTGTTCAATAACGCGCAGTAGTTTGGCCTGGGTCTCGATAGGAGTTTCTCCGATTTCATCAAGAATTATTGTTCCTTTGTGAGCCGCTTCAAAATAACCTTTTCTATCATCACCAGCACCGGTAAATGATCCTTTTTTATGACCAAACAATTCACTTTCAATAATGCCCGCCGGGATAGCACTGCAGTTTACCACTACAAGCGGTTCAAATTTTCTGCGACTGTTTTTATGAATCGCTTTGGTTACCATTTCCTTGCCGGTACCAGATTCTCCGTGTATCAAAACCGAAATATCTGTATCAGCAACCTGTCCTATAAGTAAAAGCATGTCCCGAATAATTTCAGATTCCCCGATCATGCCAACGGATCGTCTAATTTTTCCAATATCAATCATAAGATATCCCAGTTAATATTTTAATCCTCTTTTGCCGATATCCTTGCGATAATACATATTATCAAAATGAATATCGGAAGCTATATCATAGGTATTTTTTATAGCATCGTTCAAATTATCTCCGAAACCGACAACGTTGAGAACCCTGCCTCCTGAAGTAATAAATCCAGCATCCGAATTACCAGTCGTTCCAGCATGGAATATTAGTCCGTCAATATGACGATCTATATTATTTATTTTCATTCCTTTTGGATAATTTCCAGGATATCCTTTTGCTGCAAGTACTACAGTAACCGCAGTTTTATGAGAGACTTTAATATCAGTTTTGTCTATTTCGCCGGTAATAGCCGCATATATTAATTCAGAAAAAGATGATTTCAATAATGGCAGTACCACCTGTGTTTCAGGATCTCCCATCCTCACATTAAACTCAATGACATATGGATCACCATTGACAATCATTATACCTGCGTATAGGAATCCTTTGAAGGGGGTGCCAATTTCCTTCATCCCCTGCAAGGTTGGCTGAATGATACGTTTTTCAACCTTTTCGAGAAGCTCTGATGTTGATAGAGGGGTTGGAGAGTAGGCACCCATACCACCTGTATTTGGTCCTTTATCCTCATCAAATATTCGTTTATGATCCTGTGCAGAATTCAATATTTTGTAATGATCACCATCACAAATAGCAAACACGGATAATTCTTCACCTATTAAACATTCTTCAATTGTAATTCTATCGCCGGCATCGCCAAAACTTCGTTGCGAAAACATAATATCAAGTGCATCTGAGTAATCCGCTTCGGTATTGCATATAATTACCCCTTTTCCTGCTGCAAGACCGTCAGCCTTTACAACTAAAGGTAATGATATTTTTTCTCTGGATTTCAAAGCAGATTGCCGGTCATCACATACTGAAAATGCTGGCTGAGGTATCTGATTTTTCATCATGAAATACCGTGCAAATATTTTACTGCTTTCCAGTTTTGCTGCGTACTTTGAAGGACCAAATATCAGCAATTTTTTCTGCTCAAAATAATCTACAATTCCATCAGCCAAGGGAACTTCTGGACCGACAATAGTAAAGTCTATCTTGTTTTCTGTAACAAATTCAGATATTTTTCCAAAATCTTTTAGATCCAAATTGATATTTTCTGCCAGTTCCCCAGTACCACCATTCCCGGGACAACAATAAATTTTATCTACATTATTGTCTTTTGCCAAGGACCAGACCATAGTATGTTCACGTCCCCCACTCCCCAAAACCATGACATTATACTGACTCATTTTATTTCATACCTTTTGTGTGATCTTGTCTTCAATTGTTTCAATCTTATCACGCATGATAGCAGCCTGTTCAAATTGTAAATTTTTTGCAAACTTCAGCATCTTCCTCTTATAAATTTCAAGAAGATCTTTATCTTCAATATTTTCAAGGGTGGTTTCAGGCAGTATACCTTCCCCCGATATTAAATAATCCGTTTGTTCATCAGCAATAGAAGTTGAGATACGGATTTCTTCAACAGATTTATAAATTGTTTCAGGTGTGATATTATTTTTACGATTGTGCTCTCTCTGGGTTATTCTTCTTCTCTTTGTTTCGTCCAGTACATATTTCATTGATTTTGTCACTTTATCGGCATAGAAAATCACCTTACCGTTTATATTCCTGGCAGCTCGTCCGGAGACCTGCATCAATGAAGATTTTGAGCGAAGAAATCCCTCTTTGTCAGCGTCAAATACAGCCACAAGTGAGACTTCCGGAAGGTCTAATCCTTCCCTTAACAAATTTATGCCAACAAGAACATCAAATTCTCCCAGTCGTAACGATCGAAGAATTTTTACCCTTTCCAATGTTTCAACCTTACTATGCAGATATCTTGCCCGTATACCGACACCAAGTAAATAATCGGTTAAATCCTCAGCCATCCGTATAGTTAATGTTGTTATAAGTACGCGGGTTTTTGTTTTTAGGCATTCGTTGATTTCGCTGATGACATCATCAATCTGCCCTTTTGTAGGTTTCAAATGGATTTCAGGATCAAGCAGACCAGTTGGCCTGATGATTTGTTCAACTACCACACCCATAGATTTTTCCAACTCATAATCTCGCGGAGTAGCAGAGACAAATATAACTTTATTTAGAGCACGCTCAAATTCTTCAAATTTCATAGGCCGGTTATCAAGGGCTGAAGGTAGTCGAAAACCATAATCAACCAATGTTGATTTCCGTGATCTGTCCCCATTATACATGCCGCCAATTTGTGGAATACTTACATGGGATTCATCAATGAACATGAGAAAATCATCTGGAAAGAAATCCATTAAAGTAGATGGTCTTTCACCTTCCTGACGACCTTCCATATGCCGGGAATAATTCTCGATACCAGAACAATAGCCCAGTTCCATCATCATTTCCATATCGAAAAGTGTTCGCTGTTCCAATCGCTGCGCTTCCAGTAATTTATTATTTTCCCTTAAATTTTCAAGTCTCGGTGCCAATTCTGCCCGAATATACCCTAAAGCCCGGTTAATATTCTCCCGTGTAGTAACGAAATGTTTTGCAGGATAGACATGAAACGAATCTAAAGTAGTGAGGACTTCTCCGGTAAGGACATTAAATATACTGATACCTTCAATTTCGTCTCCAAATAAATCCACTCTAACAGCATGTTCGTCATAAGCAGGAAAGATCTCCAAAACATCTCCCCTCACTCTAAAAACTCCTTGCTCCAGGGCGATATCGTTACGGACATAATGAATTTCCACCAGTTTTTTCAAAGTGGATTTCAAATCGATAATTTCACCAACTTTCAAAGGGACCAACATATTCTTATAATCTTTTGGAGATCCAATTCCATAAATACAGCTCACACTTGAGATAATTATGACATCCCGTCTACTCATTAATGATGTAGTAGCCCGTAATCTTAGACGATCTATTTCATCGTCCACAGATGAATCTTTTTCGATAAAAGTATCGGTAACAGGCAGATATGCCTCAGGCTGGTAATAATCATAATATGAAATAAAAAATTCGACAGCGTTCTCAGGGAATAAACCCTTAAATTCACCATAAAGCTGTGCTGCCAATACTTTATTATGGGATAAAATTAATGTTGGTTTTTGTATCTCATTAATCACATTGGCGACTGTAAAGGTTTTACCTGAACCGGTAATTCCCAGCAATGTCTGAAATTGATTACCTTTACCGAGTCCCTCAACAATTTCCCTGATTGCTTTTGGCTGGTCACCAGTTGGTTTATAAGATGAATGTAACTTAAAGTCTGCCATAATGACCCTAAATTTACATTACTTATTTATAACGGTAAAATGACAGAATTACATAACTGCAAATCTTTTCAAATCATAACTAATTTATAAAATTACTTGAATTGAAACAATGAAATATTGTTATCTGGGATCAATAACTTTTCTTAAGGAGCCATCATTTTCATCGAGGAGACGACGGGCAGATTCTACTGAAATATTTAACTTATATATAACAACAGCAGTTTTTACCTCTCCATCACATTTCACCAATAAGTTTAGAGATTCAGCCTGCGATAATCCACATAAGAGGGAAATAATGCCAGTTCCCCGGTCCCATAATTTCTGATTCCATGCCCTCAGATCCACCATGAGATTTCCATAGGTTTTATTCATTTTGATCATGGTTGTTGTTGTAATCATATTCAAAATCAATTTTGTGGCTGTACCTGCTTTCATACGGGTAGAACCAGTTATGATTTCTGGTCCAACCGGGGCTTCGATTAATAAATCCACAAACTCAGGCTTTTCAATTTTATTGCAAACCAGCAAACCAATAAATGCACCGGATTTTTTTGCTTCTTTCATTGCCGCCATAACAAATGCAGCCTTACTACTGGCTGTGATGCCAAGGACAGAATCATTGGAGTTAATATTCATGGATTTTATCTGGTCAATAGCCGCGTCTTCATCATCCTCAGCATTTTCTATTGAGCGAAATACAGCATCCTTACCTCCGGCAATGATCCCCTGCACCAAATCAGGAGTAACCGAATATGTTGGAGGACATTCTGAAGCATCCAATATTCCCAGTCTACCGCTTGTGCCGGAACCAATATAAATAAGCCTGCCGTGATTCTGGAATCCGCTGATAACTTTCGTAACAAATTTTTCTATGGATGGTATGGCTAATTTGACGGATATAGCCACTTTTTGATCTTCGTCATTGATAACATGTAAAATATCAATAATACTTTTTTTATCAATATCCCGACTATTAGGGTTCTGTTGTTCTGTAATTTTATTGATCATTTGCAATCAAATATTTGAATGATGATAATATTTATTTTTAATTTTACCAGCTAATGATTGACACTATTTATAAATGCTGGTAATATCTCTCGCAATATTAGGTTTGGTTTTTTCCATATTTTTCTCGAGCACCGAAATGGCTCTCATTTCGGCAAATAAATTACAGATCAAGGTATGGTTAAAACAAAAGAAACGAGGCGCGAGACTTGCAATTGCCATTATACAAAGAAAAGAAGAATACCTCTCTTCCATTCTGATAGGCACGAATCTATCGAATATCCTTGCCACATCTTTTGCAACCGTTTATCTTACAAAGCAAAATTATCACCCAGTTGTAATTATCACTATTATTGCTTTCATTATTCTTTTAATAGGAGAGATATTGCCAAAAGCAATAACCCGTGAATTTTCTAATAGTACTCTACTTCTTGTGGCACCATTGTTATATATTTTTGGAATCATATTCTCCCCCGTTAACCGCATTTTGAGAAAGACAGGTTGGGTATCGACGGCTATCTCTGAAAAATCGCTTGAAGATAAAATCGCTATTGAAAGGGATGATTTACAAAATGTTTACGAACAGATTGATCATACCTCCCTTGAAAAAGAGCAACAGGAAATGATATCAAATGTGTTCGAGTTTAGCGAGGCAGATGTACAGGATGCCATGACACCAAGAACCGATATTTCGGCAGTTGAAATCAATACCACTATACCAGAGGTAAAACAGATGTTTATTGATTCCGGCCACTCAAAACTCCCGGTATTTAAAGATGATCTGGATCATATTATTGGTGTCATACATCTTTACGACCTGTTTAAAACCCCTGATAATATTCAGGAAATTTTAAAACCTGTCCATCATGTTCCTTTTTCAAAAGCAGCAACTACAACATTATCGGAATTTCAAACGGCATACCACTCCATTGCTATAGTACATGATGAATATGGTGGGACTGCCGGTCTGGTAACTGCCGAAGATCTTTTTGAAGAACTATTTGGAGATTTTGAAGATGAATTTGACGAGGATTCAGGAACATTCGAAAAACTAAAAGATGGTTCAATTGTTGTAAATGGGAAAGTGGAATGGGAAATATTTAATGAACAGTTTGGTGAAATTATCCCTGAAGGGAATTATGAATCAATGGCAGGGTATATCATTCACGCCGCTGGCAGGATACCAAATAAAGGCGAAAAGCTCTATTTACCAATTGGATTGGTTACCATACGCAAAGCAACTGCAAGGCGGATCGATCAAATATCAATATTGCTAAATGCCTGAGTTACTTAAAATATAAATTTTCCTCAGTATTTACTACCGTTATCTATTTCTCAAGGCAAGCAAACATCCTAATTTATTATTTTCACCAATCAAAAGTTTGTGATGAAAGATAAACTAAATATTAATGCTATTATCACCGGTTCAACTGGGATGGTGGGAAAAGGAGTCCTTTTAGAGTGTTTATATAACTCTAAAGTCTCATCTGTGTTAATGATAAATAGATCTCCATCGGGGATAGAACATCCGAAATTGAAAGAGTTAATTGTCAATAATTTCTTTGATATTGGTAATTTTATTAATGAGTTGACTGGTTACAATACCTGTTTCTTCTGTTTGGGTACATCTGCCGTTGGTTTGAAGGAAAAAGATTATTATAGGATTACCTATGAATTGACGATCAATTTTGCCGAGGTATTCTTATCTCAAAATAAAAATAGTGTTTTTTGTTATGTCACCGGTGCCGGAACTGATAAATCAGAAAAGGGTGGCATCATGTGGGCTCGAGTCAAGGGCAAAACGGAAAACGCCATTTCTGAATTAGCATTCAAATCTTCATATATGTTTAGACCAGGTTATATTCAGCCGTTAAAAGGAATTAAATCGAAAACAAAAAGTTATAACATGATTTACACAATTCTGAGCCCTTTCTATAGATTCCTCAAATTATTTCCTGGTTTAACAACAAATACAACTTTCCTTGGTAGGGCGATGATAAACGTTGTTGCCAACGAAGAAAAGATAAAATATTTAGGAAATCGAGATATTAATCGTATTGGTGGAAAATAGTTTTTTATTTGGGATATATATCTATATCTTTTTCTTTCTCAAGTGAACTAAAATATTTTTTGGATGCCTTCATCACCTTCGGGGCGAGTATTAGACTACTAACCATTGTCGGGATAGCCATTAAGGCGAACATACCGTCAAGAAAATTGATAACAGCATCTATCGATATAGCTGCGCCAATCACTAAGGTAATTACATAAAATACCCGATAATGTTTTTTCCATTTTGTCCCAAATAGATACGAAGTGCATTTGGCACCATAATAAGAATATCCAATCATAGTTGAAATACTAAATACGCCAACACTTGCCAATAAAAGGAATCGTCCCATGCCGGGTAATGCGAGGGTAAATGCCTGAGCTGTCAGCGTTACACCGTTTGCTTCAGAACTCTGCCAAACACCAGTTGCCAATATCACCAGAGCCGTTATCGAACAAACAACGATGGTATCAATAAATGGACCCAACATGGCCACAAGTCCTTCACGGATTGGTTCTTGAGTTTTTGCAGCACCATGGGCCATTGCCTCAGTTCCAATGCCCGCTTCATTTGAAAAGGCAGCTCTCCTCACACCCATGAGAATCACAGTTCCCACCGCTCCACCTAAGAGGGCATCTCCTGTAAAGGCATCCACAACAATCAATTTTATCAAAGATGGGATAGCCCAGAAATGTTGAAATATAACCAGTAAACCAGCGAACAAATACAGGATAACCATAGCGGGAACCATTCTCGAGGCAACAATCCCAATTCTCCGAATACCTCCGAATATAACCATGGCAACAAGGATTGCCACAAAAATACCAAATATTAGATTTCCAGTCATGGCTGAATCAACAAACATTCCATTTGGGATAAAAATTTCATCCCTGACGATTTGGGTTAATTGATTTACCTGAAATAGAGCAAGACAACCAAATAATCCTGCCACTGAAAATAACACAGCCAGAAAACGAAATTTTGAATTTAGAGCTTCATGGATTACATACATTGGGCCACCCTGTGTCTCGCCATTATCATCTTTCCCACGGTACATTATAGAAAGTGAACAGGTAAAGAATTTTGTAGCTGCCCCAACAATTGCACTCATCCACATCCAAAATACTGCACCAGGTCCTCCAGTATGAATCGCAATAGCCACTCCACTGATATTACCCATCCCGACGGTACTTGCCAGGGCACTGCTCAATGCCTGGAAATGGTTTATTTGACCGGGATCATCGCTTTCATCATACTTCCCCATAACAATTTGAACAGCATGTTTTAGATATCTATAAGGTGTAAATCTTGAATAAATAGTAAAAAATAGACCACCGCCTAATAGCAGGACAACCAGTGGTGTTCCCCACATAAAATCGACGAAGATTATCATAAGTGCATCTATTGAAGACATAAATGAATTGGACTCTGCCATGTAATAGTTTCCTTTGATTTATGGATGAGAAATTTAAAAGATTTAAAATATTTTGTGAGACATGAAAAAAGAAATAAGCGATAATTGCTTTTGGATATTCTTCTGTTCAGTATTTATTATCTTTGTCAAATTTATATAATATATGAGATAGAAATAGTATAATAAATAAAGAGATTTAAGCGAACAATGATATTCTACTTAGTAAATTATGCATGTATAATTGAATGAAAATCACATTAAAAGATTTAAGCTGAAAATCTCCAACTTCCTGCAGGCCTTTGACGTGGAGAATATATTTTTATACAGGGGTCGTTCAAAAAGAAAAACCTGGACTTTTGATAAATGGTTTATTACCGATATTTTTTCCGTTTATCTTGTCTTTCAATATTTTACCTTAATCTCGATATTCTATTATATCCATAGTATTCCCAATTCCTCGATCATCAATGCACTCTCATTGTTCTAAAAGGGATTTGGAATATTCATTTATTAGAAATTGAACATTTTTCAATCTTTTATTTTGTTAAGCGGGAAGTAAAAATAATTCTTATTTTCTATCGGTTTAATCAAATTAATTTCATGTGATTGTTATGAAACTTTTGGAACTTGTTTGTGAAATAATAAAATATCGTTGTCATTTATATACAGACAACCGATAATAGTATAATATGAAATAACCACGGGGAATATATGATTTCATTTGGAACACTTGCAGGCGTAATGATCGGAATTGCTTTATTCATTTACTCAATTTTAAGTAAAACGAGTAATTATTTAATGTTCCTCAATCTGGCCAGTCTGTTTCTGGTCATCGGGGGAACGTTCGCATCAACACTCATTGCGTATAAGGAACTCTATGTCTTTCGCGCACTTGGCAGTTTACTCAGTATTTTTAGCCATCTTGATATTAGCCCTAAATCATTATACAAAGATGTTGGACGCATAATCCGCTGGGGAAATACTGTTCGTAAAACTGATACAAGTGTCAAAAAAGTGATAGAAGATGATAAACATGATAATGAAGTTCTAAATTATGGCTCAACTCTTTTAGAAGTAAATTACAGCTCCGCCGAAATTAAAACCTTGATGATGAACTTTGTTGAAACTACCTTTGAACGAAAAAGTGTGCAGGTCCACATTCTTAAATCTATGGCAGGATTTGCTCCCGCTTTTGGTATGATAGGCACTCTTGTGGGATTAATAATCATGTTAGACAGTATGGGTGGTGATCCTTCAGAGATGGGTAAAGGATTGGCTATTGCATTGCTCACAACATTGTACGGTACTTTAATTACGCAGCTAGTGTTCAAACCTGCAGCGGAAAAATTACAGCAAAAAAATGAAATTACCAGATTCAGAGATATTTTACTGGTAGAAGGTTTTATTTTATTGTCTCAAAAAACCCACCCATTCCTCATTCAGGATAAATTAAATAGTTTTTTGGCTCCAGCATCTCATTATGATATTGCCATAAAACGAGGCGAAAACAAATAGCATGGCAATCTCAAAGGATTTTGATGAAAGTATTGGTGAGGTTTATGTCACCAAGAATAAAATAGTCAAAAATGAAACAGAAGACAATGATTGGATGGTAACCTATGCTGATGTCGTCACCCTCCTCATGGCATTTTTTGTTATATTGTTGTCGATGTCTACAATAGATCAGACAAAAGTCGAGCAATTTATGGAGGGAATGAATAAAGAATTGCTTAAGAAGGAAAAAGAGCCGCCATTTAAAGAATTGAAAGATCAGTTGGAAGTAATACTTATGGAAAAGGGTCTCACAAATGATGTTGATGTTGGACTGGATCCGATGGGTATTGTTATTAAATTTTCAAGTAATTCTATCTTTGAATTGGGTTCAGCTGAAGTCCTCCCGGATATCCAACCGGTGATGGCGGAAATTAGCAAGTCTGTTCTAAATTCAATTCAAGAGGCATCATTTAATAACTATATTATCAATGTGGAAGGGCATACAGATAATATTCCAATCCATAATGAAAAATTTGCCTCGAATTGGGAGCTTTCAGCAGCAAGGGCAACTGGAGTAGTAAGATTATTTATTGAAAATGGAATTCCGAACAAAAGATTGGTTGCATCTGGTTTTTCAGATTCACGCCCCAGAGTTGCAAATTATAATCCTGACGGATCAGCCAATTCAAAAAATCAAGCTATTAACCGCAGGGTAGTTGTGAATATACATAAATATTAGCTTTCCAGATCTTTCAAACCCAATAATTGCATATCTTCATTTTCTAAATCACGCCATTGACCAGGCTGTAAATCTCCCAATCCCAAAGTGCCAATATGGGAACGATGTAAACTCACAATTCGGTTTCCAACTGCACCTATCATCCTCTTTACTTGATGATATTTCCCCTCATTTATTTTCAATACGGCATTACGTTCAGAAGTTATTTCAAGTTCTGCTGGTTTGCATAATTGTTTTTCCCCTCTCAATTGAATACCATTTTTAAATAGTTCAGGTTCATTACCTTGGAAGGGATGGGCTGTATCTAATTCATACGTTTTTGTCAGACCATATTTTGGCGAAGTCAATTTATGATTTAATTCACCGTCATCTGTGATAATAATTATCCCGGAAGTATCTTTATCTAATCTTCCTGCTGAATTAACTGGTGGATTTCGATTTATCCAGGCTGACGGCAACACGTCAAAAATTATGTCGCTTCCCAAACGTGAACATATTAAACCAAGCGGTTTATTAAAAACTACTGCAACACGAAATAAATGCTGAATTTTTGCACCATCAAATAGAATATCTTCTGCATTTACTTTTTGATTATTTCTTTTAACTGGCATCCCTTGAAACAAGATTCTTTTATCTCTCAACATTAACTGAATATCCTTTCGATGACAGATGCCAAGTCTTGAAAATAACCTATCAATTCTTTCAGATTTCATTTCTTACTTTTCCCCCGGCGAGGCAAATAGTTTTTCCTTTATTCCAAATACCATTGGAACGATAAATAATGTACTTAAAAAACATGTGCCGACGCCGATAAATAGAGATATACCCATGCTGCCAAGACCACGGTAAGTTGCAAACCATAAGGACCCAAAACCCAGCATTGTAGTGAGAGTTGTCAGCAACACTGCCTTTCCTGTGGATCGATAAACCAATCCCGTATTCCTTTCGATTTTATATCGATGCAGAATATGGACTCCGTCATCGATACCAATCCCTATTATGAGCGGGATTGCCATTATATTCATCATATTTAGTTTCAAACCTGAAATTTCCATGATGCCAACCATCCACACTGCACCAAAGAGCAATGGGATCATTCCAATAAACGCCCAAATAATTTTTCTAAAATCTACCAGTAGTAAAATAAAAACTGCAATAATTGCAAACATCGTAGATCGATAGCCATCCCTCCCCATCACTTCAAGCAGTTCAACGAATATTGGCGGTAACCCTGTGGCTTTGGGACTAATTTTTTCTGCATCAGCTGTGAATTGAAATAAAAACTTAGTATCTTCCCAGATATTCCGTTTTGGATACACTGATACCAGGTAGACTTCATTGGATTTCCCAATAAACCGGTTACGGATTTCAGCTGGAAGCGACTCCTCGCTCAAGGGTTCTGTATTGGTCATATCAATGACAGCAGATTTAAATTCTCTTGAAAACTCATTTTGTAAATATAAAAGCTGTGGAGATACATCCTGTGAGTTGATACTATTTAACAACTTGATCATATTACCAATATATGTGGTGTCATCTACCTCACCAACGAGACGTATTGCCTTATCATAAATTTTATCCTGTCCACCAATATAGGCCATATCCTGCAATTCGATTATGTTAAACTGCAGCCGTTCTATTTCGTCTTGATATTTGATGATATCTAACGGCGATATTTCATTTGTTAGCTGAGCGGTATTTATTTCATTTCTGATATCACGGAGAAACCGGAATATATTTGAAGACGTTTCTTTTTCCGGAAGATAGTCGGTTATACTTTCTACCCAGCCTACGGAGGGCAATTCGCGGCCAAGTTTTGTTAATTTTTCTATCTCATTTATATCCGTGGATGTAAATAGAACAAAATCCGATGACAAATCGAAACCGTCGATTAACTTATCCTGTAGTTTTATGGATTCTAATCCTTCAGGTTCAAGGTTTAGATAATTATAATCAATCTCCATTTTGGAAGCGCGAAATCCGGCACCAATGGTAATTATCAAAAATACAATTGCGTATGGGATACTGTTTGATTTGATATGAGTGGCTATATTACCAAGGAAGTGGTAGGATATATCTCTAGGCTGATAGATCATTTTTGATTTTGATAGTATCCTCTCCCTTGCTATAAGAAGTGTAGGTAAAATCAAAATGGATGCCAACATGGTTGTAGTGATCCCAAATCCAGATAATAGCCCCATTTCCCACATACCTCGGTTCTCGGAAAACATCATCGTAAAAAATGCCGCTGCCGTTGTAAATCCACCAGTCATTATGCCAGGACCAGATTTTGTGAGTGCATTCAGCATTGCTGAATATGCATCGAGACCCGAATATCTTTGTTCAGTATAGGATGATATTATGTGGACGCTAAAATCAATCCCTAATCCAACTAATATAACCCCCATCATCGCCGTACTCATATTCAAATTATCAACAAGGAAATTCGAAATCCCAAGTGCCCATAACACGCCAAAACATACGGTGATAATAGCTAAAATGGGACTTGCCCACATCCTGAAAGAAATTACAAATAGCAGGAAAATACCAATAAGTGCCAGGATAGTAATTCGCATCGAATCACTTTCAACAGCATGCATTTCATCTCTTCCAAGAACGAGCGAACCTGTCAAACCTGCCTCAACATTAAATTTCTCAGCAGCCTCCTTAATGACAATCTCAATTCCATCAACAGCCTCAACCACTATGGCAAAATCATCTATCATATTAAAGACTGGTTCAATCATTATTATGATCATTTTTTTGTCCTGAGACAGGAAATAGGTTTCACCAACTGTCATAGCATCCACAGCTTTCAAGCCAGGATTATCGATGGGTTTACCATCCATTACAGATTGTTGTATATCTATGAAAATCTCAATACCATCCAACAATCTTACGGCATCCATCTCTTTACGTTTTGAACCAATTGATTCATCACCAGTATATTCCCTCTCAAAACTATCATTCAGATTTGTCAGGAATGGTATTAGATTTGGGTTTTCATAAACGGTTTTAAAATTTTTCATTTCATTGGATTTCAACAGTTTTAAACCATGTCTACGGTAAAATTCATAGGGGATTTTGATATCAACCCTATCTATCCAGTGGTCTAATCCAAGGAGTCGGGGTTTTAAATAATCAGCGAATGCTTTTAATTCTTTTTCATCACCCTCAGCAAGTAAAATTATATTTGAGGCATTATTAAATTCATCAAGAATCAGCTCAAATTCTAATGCCTTGGCATTACCTTTTGGCAACATCTCGGTGTAGCTTGTTGAAATTTCAAGCTGCCCTGCGAAATATCCCAAAAATATGGAGATCAGAAGAAGCCCCGATAACATTTGCCATGTTTTATGTACTGAAAATAATGCAACTTTTTCTAAAAAGTAATTTCTCATAATAAGCCTGCTAATTTGATATTAAAAATATATATTCATTCGAATACTTAATGCAGATTCCTGAATACCGAACTCGGAATGTGTAACACCGTCAAATAGATAAAATGTTGATAATATATCTAAATTCTCTAGAATACTTAAACCAACTTGGATAGAGAGTATTTTACTGTCATCCTCAAGATTTTTAAGGTATGAAGATGAACAGGTTGCCCAGTGATTGAATGGATAAGATGTATGCACCATGAGATAGTTTCGTGATAATGATCTAACTTGACCCTGCATATATAATATTAATGATTCATCAGAATATCCATTTTCCCATGACGCACCATCATCATTGTGATATCTCTCAATCAAAAAGTACATGGAATTAGTCGTCGTATAATCTAAACCAGCTACCCACTCATTAAAGGAGTAATGTAAAGATTTGTTATCATTTTGGGTATACTCAGTCCATAACCCAACCCCAAACACCTCGCCGGTACATGCAAACCCAATACCGGATATTTCTTCATTTTCTAAGAATGAAATATCTTGGACCGAATACTGAAATGCGGATCCAGTGATATCAAATCTGCCCAAAGTCCCTTTAATGGAAGAATAAATATCAAGACGATGACCATGATCGGACGGACTCAAAATCAGATCTGTCGTGATCAATGATGTGTTAAACATCCATCTGAATGCATCTGATGCTCCTAATTCATATGATGGGTCGAGGATGTCTTTTTGGTTAAAAATATCCATTGGGTTCCATACATAACCAACACCAACTGATAATGGCTGCCTTCCAATAATAAATTCTCCAAATTCTGTGAATAAGTCGAGAAACAGGTTATCCAGATATAAAGTATCGCCAAAAGAAAAGCTTTGCTCATCCTGTATCTCTAAATCGATAAAATCAGAAATTAAAAAATTTGACTTACCCCAATATTGAAAACCAATAATTGAACCGTAAAGTGAACCAATCTCAAAACTGTTTTCAAGATCAATCCTAAGTTTGTTATACCCGTAGTAATATGATGTTTTTAAATCTACAACGTCTAATTCAGATTCAAAATAACCTGAATAATCGAGTTGGCTGAAAAGCGGAAATATTAAAAAGGGAATCAATAAGAATCGTTTTGACATTTTAAATCTACTTTCTCATATTTCTTTCAGTAAAGAAATCATCAGGGAAGGAAATATCATAGGTTATAGCAATGGTTTCCATTCTGGTTCTCGTACCTTCAATATGGTTTACCATTTCCATCACCATAGATGTAGGAATGTTTTCGACAGATATTATATCTTTCAGAAGCAGTGTTTTTAAATGAGAACCTGTTTTATCAAAATAATCGATTTTGACTGGGTAATAATCAGATTTCTGTAAATATGCAGTCATTGATTTGTAAGATGAATTCACATCTGGTTTTGGTGTAAACTCCAGTACATAATTATCATTATTGTCCTGAAGTCTTTTTATATTAAAATCCTCTTTCCAGGTTTCACCTCCTGAAAAATCTTCATATGAAAAATCGCTCCCTTGTACTTTCTGATTCTTGTAATGAGATGCAAGTTTTCTTATTCGACGAGTCCGTGGAAAATAGACCCAGAGATCATCGGCATTATTTTTCATTAAAAATGCATTGTCCTTCACTTTTTTGGGTTTGGTATATTTGAGAAGAACATTTTTTCCTTTTTCAGATGAAAAGGATTCGTACTCGAATGTTCTTTCCTTACCTGATGATGTTTGAATAACTTGCAAAACTGTAGATTTAACATTTTCTGGAGAAATTACGGCTGTCATCGAATCGAGGAGAGCCTCAGCAGAAATATCGTTGGCTACTAGTGCAGATAATAGAATTAGTCCAATGGCATTCTTCATTGAATATTTCCCTTTGTACAAAATTGCTTTATTAAATAATTTTTCATCTCATTAAGGGGATAATCTGGATCAATGGCAAGATGGAATCCTATGCCGTCTAATGTTGCCCCAATCGAGAGAGCTTTTAACCTTGGTGCAGGATCTTTCATTTCGATAAATATTGAAGTCAGGCAGTCTATCTGCTCCATGAATACTTTCTCTAAGTCTTTTCGATATAACTCAGATATTTCTGGTTGGAAGAGGATTTGCGAAAAGAATTTCCAGTATTCATAATTAGAATCCAGACTGAAGAAAATTACTTCTATTTCATTTTTTAGTCTTTCTTTAGCACTTATTTCAGTATTTCGGTCAGCCAGTGATTCAATAACTGATAACCCTTCATGGATGACCTCTGATAGCAGTGTTTCTTTGCTGGAAAAATAATTATAGATTAGACCTTTTGAAATATTTGCTTCTCGAGCAATACCTTCCATAGTCGTTGTGTGATACCCCTGGGTTGCAAATAATTTAATTGCCGAATCCATAATGGATCTTCGGCTCTTTTCTCTCATTGATTCGAATTGTTTTTTTGTTCTTGGCATCAAATTTCTTTATTATTGACTATCTAGTCAGTCATAAATTACAATTGATTTTATATTTGTTTCAAATACAATTATTCAAATATTTCGTTACAGGTTAAACCTTTCATAAATTTGCCTTATTTTTATTTATTAACCGGAGAGTATTTGATACCTATCAATTTTATATTGTGCTACGTGAGAAACATATATTTTAAAAACTGTAAAATCCGATGAAAATGATTATCAGATCGTTAAAATGGATTAATGCTGGTATAAATAACTATATATCTAATAGGCCTCTCTATACACTCATTTGGTTGATTTCAGGCATTGTTCTATTCGTATTTTGGGATTTTCTAACATTCCAAAAACTATATCTATTCCATGATATTGGCAGCGATACTCTGAACGCTTCCCTGCCAAAATTTTATCACATCTCACAATATCTTAGAGAATACGGCGTTCCCGGATGGTCATTTAATCAGGGCATGGGACAAAATATCTATCCATTTTCAATTGGAGATCCATTTAATTTTATTTTGTATCTATTTGGCGCTCCATATCTAGTTTTTGTCATAGCATATGTTGAAATTTTAAAAATATTTATTGGCGGGATATTTTTCTTTTTGTACCTAAAACTGTTAAAAATGTCAAATATTTCTTCAATATTTGGCGGCATATTTTATTCCTTCTCATCATACAATATCATTGGAGGTTCATGGCTAAATTGCTCAACTGAAGCAGCTCATGTGGCTCTTTTGCTTTTTGCCCTGGAATTATTTTACCAGAATAAAAAATATTTTATACTGCCAATTCCTTTCTTTTTATTCGGAGCTTATTATTCCTTCAATTTATACATTTACGGCATTATCTCGTTTCTTTATCTAATAATGAGATATTACTATAATAATGGTTTTCAAATTAAAGGACTTATTAGATTAATTGGAAAGTTTATCCCATTATATCTTCTTGGTGTTTTAGTTAGTGCTGTATTTCTTTTCCCAAATGCGTTACAATATTTGGAAAGTCCACGAGTAGGAGGAGATTCATCAAATTTCAGCGTTTTAGCTTCATTCCATAATTTAACCATCATAGACCTAAACCAGCTATTAACATCAATTATGAGATTCTTTTCAAACGATTTATTAGGGACTGGAAGTGATTTCAAAGGATGGAATAATTATTTTGAAGCACCGATGTTTTATTGCGGAGTTCTAAATCTAATATTACTTCCCCAATTGATAGTTCATTCACAGGACAGGATCAAGAGAATATTTTTTGTTTTATTTACGGTATTCTCAATCATGACCCTATTCCCTATCTTTCGGCATGCATTCTGGCTATTTACCGGTGATTATTTTAGATCACTCTCATTTATTATTTCCATATTTGTGATGATCGGGTCTGCCATCGCCCTGACGAACATCCTCAATACTAAAATAAATTTCATACTGCTAATAATAACTTTCTGTGTTTTACAGTTATTGTTAAGCGTACACAATTTCTTTCCAACACAGGAGTACATAGATCAAAGGTTGTTGTTAATTGTAAGAGCATTAGTAATGATATATGTACTTGTTCTCATTGCAACTAAATACCTTCCCAAGGAAGTTACGTTATCGATTATATTAGTTGCTGTAGGATTTGAAATCGTTTATTTCACTAATATAACTGTCAATCAAAGAGCCGCATCAACGGCCTCCGATTTTTTTAATGACAAAGGGTATTATGATTATACTATTGATGCAGTGAAATACTTAAAATCCAATGACAATGGATTTTTCAGACTTGAGAAAGATTATTCATCTTCCCCGGCAATGCATAAGAGCATGAATGATGGTATGGTTCAGGATTATTTTGGCACCTCATCTTATGACTCATTCAATCAAAAAAGTTATATCAATTTTTTACAAGATTTTGAGATTATTCCAATTGGCAGCGAATTTCGTTCGCGATGGGCACGGGGTCTTGGATCAAGACCAATTCTACAATCTGTTATGAACGTAAAATATATTTTAAGTAAAGATCTAAAGCCTAAGTCACTTGGTTATGGTTATCAGGAAATCGCCACTCTCGATAGTATAAAAATATTAAAAAATTTGTTCTTCACGCCGTTTGGCTCTACTTACGACCGTATTCTTGAAAAGGAAATATTTAACAAATTACCTATTAATCAAAAAGATCTTGCAACAGTTAAAGCCTGTATTATTGAGGAGGACACAGAATCTTATTTTGATAATTTTACCAGTATTGATGATCTAGAATTAAATCAGGAGTTCCTTGTAAAAAACTTTAAAGATTATATTAAAAAATTGCAATCCGATACTCTTGTTGTATCGCACTTTACTCCCGAATCAATAATTGGGGATATATCCCTAAATACAAGAAAAATTCTTTTCCTATCAATTCCATTTGACAGCGGTTGGAATGTGAAAGTAAATGGCGAAACCCGGCAATTATTTCTTGTGAATTGTGGTTTTACTGGTTTACCCCTGGAAAGTGGTAGTTATAATATTGAATTATCATACCAGCCCAAACTTTTAAAAATTGGATTCATTATATCGATTCTTTCCGTTGTTATTTATATTATGCTTATTTTACTGGAAAGAAACAAAAAACTATTAAATCAAATCACCAGACGGTTTTGATGCAGACAGAGAGAAAAATACATGTAAGTGATGGTTGGACATTATTCCTTGATAGAGATGGAGTTATTAATAAAAAAATTGACAGTGATTATGTTCGCGATTGGAGCAGTTTTTACTTTCTAATCGATATACCCAAGATATTTCAAATTTTAAATACTATCTTTTCTAGAGTGATAATCATAAGCAATCAACAGGGTATCGGGAAGAAGCTAATGACAATTAGCGATCTAATCAACTTGCATAATATTATGATAAATACGATCCAAAATGTTGATGGAGAAATCGACTCAATATATTGCTGTCCGCATTTGCAGGAAAATAATTGCAATTGTCGAAAACCAAATCCTGGTATGTTACAAAGATCAATTCAGCAATTTCCGGATATCCAATTAAAAAAATCTATATTTATTGGAGACTCATTGTCCGATATTAGACTTGGATTATCGCAAGGCCTGGTGACAGTTTATTTAGGTGATTCTCCTCGCCTGCAGGAAATTGCCAATTATCATTTTCCAGACTTGAAAATGTTTATGAGAAATCTGATAATTAACAAGTAAAATGTAGGCATTGATTGCTAAATTAATTATTATAAAATTTCATAGTTTATAATCCATTGAATTCAAGGGTATTTAAAATTATAATTGCAAAAATAATAACATACTAACAAGAGTTAATAATTAGTAAAATACATTCCATACAAGAAATTGAGAAAAAGCTTCACTCTCTTCCAGAAGAGAAGATTATTGTACATTGTCACGGTGTTTTTGATTTACTTCATATCGGACATATAAAATATTTTAATGAAGCAGCATCGATGGGAGATATTCTTGTAGTAACAATTACTCCTGATAGATTTGTTAATAAAGGTCCTTCCCGCCCAACATTCACCAGCGCCCTTCGAGCCGAAGCTATTTCTGCCTTGGAAATGGTCGATTTTGTTTTAGTTAATTCTTATCCAACCGCAATTGAAGTAATCGACATTATAAAGCCTGATATTTATGTTAAGGGACCTGATTATAAAAATTCTGATGATGATTTAACGGGCAACATAATTTTGGAAGAAGATGCGGTGAAAGCGAATGGTGGTAAAATTGCTTTTACAAGTGATGATACGTTTAGTTCTTCCAGTTTGATAAATGAACATTTTTCCCCCTTAAAGGATGAACAAAAAATATTTATTGAAAAATTAAAATCTAAATACTCAATTGATAAAATAAAATCATATTTGGATAAACTCTCCTCGCTAAAAGTCTTATTAGTTGGCGAAGTAATTATTGATGAATATATCTTCTGCGATACAATTGGCAAATCTGGAAAAGAACCCATTCTTGTGACCCAACGCTTATTTTCTGAAAAATATGCAGGTGGAATCCTGGCGGTAGCCAATCATATTTCAGATTTTTGTGAGCAGGGAAAAATTGTTAGTTATATTGGTGACAGAGATGATCATGACGAATTTATAAATTCAGCATTGGACCCAGCCATTCAAACATCCTTTATTTCAAAAAAGAATTCACCAACAATATTAAAAACCCGTTTTATTGATAATTATTCCAAAACTAAAACATTGGGTGTCTATGACATAAATGATGAGTTATTATCAAATGGTGAGGAATCTAAAATACTTGATATCCTTGATACAGAAATTTCAAATTATGATGCTGTTATTGTAACTGATTATGGACATGGATTAATCACACCGGATATTGTCAAATTTCTTGAAAAATATGCAAAATTCCTCGCTGTAAACACTCAGATTAATGCATCAAATATTGGCTATCATACTATTTCGAAATACTCATATGCTGATTGTATCTGCATTCATGAAGGGGAGTTAAGACATGACTATCGGAATAGAACTGATTCTGTCGAGGTTCTTACTCAAAAACTGCATGAAAAGCTTAAATCTGATATCACTATTATCACTCGCGGAAATACAGGTTCATTAGTTCATAGAGACGATGAGTTTATAAATTGTCCAGCGTATGCAGGAAAGATTGTTGATAGAGTTGGAGCGGGAGATTCTTTGCTTGCAATTTCTTCATTGTGTTTTGCATCGGGTATACCAACAGATATATCAATTTTTCTGGGTAATCTTGCCGCAGCAGAAAAAATCGCCACTATTGGTAATAAAAACAAGGTGACCAAAGTTAATTTAATTAGAAGTCTTGAAGCGCTTCTTAAGTAAGGATATATGAAAGAAAGCTTTTTAAACAAATTTTTCACTGATTTATCTTCAAAAATAATTCCAGATGCAAAGCTAAACGATCAGCTTTATCAGATCAAGGAAAACCTTATCCGCGTATCTCAAAATAACAAAAAAGTAATTATTGTCGGCAATGGTGCCAGTTCTTCCATCGCCAGTCATGTAAGCATTGATTTAACAAAAGGTGCTGGGGTGAGATGTGTCACATTCAATGAGCCAAATCTTTTGACGTGTTTTGGGAATGATTTTGGCTATGAATACTGGGTTGAAAAAGCCATTCAATATTATGGGGATAAAGATGATGTATTGATTGCGGTATCTTCCAGCGGTCAGTCTGAAAATATTTTGAATGGATGCCACGCCGCCAGAAAAAAGGGATTTGACAGTATAATAACCCTTTCAGGATTTAATCCTGATAATCCGTTGAGGAAACTCGGTGATGTGAATTTATGGATTCATAGTGAGAATTATAATATTATAGAAAATGTCCATCAGATTTGGCTATTGGCAGTTGTTGAATTGATAATATTCGAATCAGCCAATAAGTAAATATCATTATGGGCAATAGGATTCTCATTCTCGGATCAAATTCTTTCTCAGGTTCTCACTTTGTCACACACTGCTTATTAGAAGGATTTGATGTCGTCGGCATCAGCCGAAGTAGTGAACTATCACCAGTATTTCTGCCGTATAAGTGGAGATCTTTTTCCAGATTTAAATTTTATAGTTTAGATCTTAATTTGCATCTAAAAGATATAATGCAGGTTATTAATGATTTTCAGCCGGAGTATATCGTCAATTTTGCCGCCCAGAGCATGGTTGGTGAAAGCTGGAATCAACCGGAAAATTGGTTTATGACAAATACAGTCTCCACGATTAATTTTCACGATAAGTTGCGACATTGCTCATTCATTAAAAAATATATCCATATTTCTACCCCAGAAGTGTACGGAAACTGCACAGGATTGGTCAAAGAGAATACAAATTACAATCCCAGTACTCCATATGCAGTTTCAAGAGCCGCAGCAGATATGAGTCTGATGAGTTTTATTAAGACATATAATTTCCCCGTTATATTCACACGAGCTGCCAATGTATATGGAGCTGGACAGCAATTATACCGGATTATCCCACGGACAATAATATATTTTCTTACTGGAAGGAAACTAAGTCTTCATGGCGGTGGACATTCGGAAAGGTCTTTTATTCACATCAGCGATGTTTGCAATGGTACACTACTTGCTTGCCAAAAAGGAAACCCGGGAGACATCTTTCATTTTTCAACAAGTCAAATTATATCAATACGGAGTTTAGTTGAAAAGATTGCCACAAAAATGAATATTGATTTTCATAAACATGTTGAAATCGTCGGGGATCGCCTCGGAAAAGACTCAGCCTATTTACTGGATAGCAGTCAGGCAAAAATCCAATTGAATTGGACGAACAGCGTAAATATTGATGCTGGTATCGAAGAAACCATTTCCTGGGTGACAAACAATTTAGATATATTAAAAAATGAAAATTTTAACTATGTTCACAAAAAGTGAAAGAATAACTACATGAATATAATGGTTACTGGAGGTTGTGGTTACGTAGGCACCATTTTAGTAAATAAAATCCTCACCAGGAAATATAATGTCACAGTTGTTGACACCATGTGGTTTGGAAATTATCTGGAGAATCATCCAAACCTTTTAATTATAAAAGAAGATATTCGCAATATAGATAATATCCCCATGGAGGGGATTGACTGCATCATTCATCTGGCGAATATTGCCAATGATCCTTCTGGGGATTTAGATTCAAAATTGACCTGGGAAGTAAATGTATTGGCCAGCAAACTCCTAGTTGAAAAGGCCATCGACAGTGGCGTCAAACAATTCATTTATGCCAGTTCCGGCAGTGTCTATGGAGTCAAAGATGAAGACCAGGTAACCGAAGAATTGTCCCTGATACCAATCTCTGATTACAATAAAACTAAAATGATTAGCGAAAGGGTTTTCCTTAGTTACTCAGACAAAATTAATTTACAATGTATCAGACCGGCAACAGTTTGCGGTTACTCCCCCCGAATGAGACTGGATCTATCAGTCAATATGTTAACAATGCAGGCCTTAAGAAATAAAAGAATAACTGTGTTTGGTGGAAACCAAACCAGACCGAATATTCATATCGCTGACCTTGTAAATATTTATCTTCATTTTATTGATCATGGGAAGGATAATCCAGGGATATTTAATGCTGGTTTTGAAAATCTCTCAATTTTGGAAATCGCTAATATTATAAGCAATAAAATTCCATCCGAGATTATTGTCACTGAATCAAATGATCCAAGATCGTATAGATTGAACTCAGATAGATTATTAAACACTGGATTTCAACCACAGTTTGGTGTTTCAATTGCAATTGAAGAAATCATTGAGGTTTTTGAAAGTGGTCTTTTGAAGGATGAAGATAAATATTATAATATCAAAACCATGAATAACTTAATTAATCCTTAAAAATTATTATTATGGGAAATGAAATAGATTTATTAAAGAATTATCCCAAAACTAAAAGGGATATTAGCGGTAGACTGGAATCAAAAACCGATGAAGTCAGAACTATCGCCCGTAAATTTGAAAAAGAATTTTTTGACGGTGACAGATTGTACGGATATGGTGGGTTTTCCTATAATCCAAGATTTTGGACACCTGTCATCCCTACATTGCAAAAACATTTCAGTCTGACTGCAAAATCAAGTCTTTTGGATGTTGGATCTGCCAAGGGATTTATGATGTATGATTTAGCTAAATCAATTCCTGGTATCAAAGTAAGGGGAATTGATATTTCACAATACGCTATTGAAAACACTATTGAGGAAATGCAATCATTTGTCCAGGTTGCCGATGCAAAATCACTACCGTTTGAGGATAATTCATTTGATGTTGTCATTGCTATTAATACAGTTCATAATTTAGAAATAAACGAATGCGGAAGAGCATTAGCTGAAATTCAGCGTGTTAGCCGGTATGGTAGTTTTATTACGGTTGATGCTTTCAGAAATGATAAAGAAAAAGAAATCATGGCTGCCTGGAATCTCACTGCTAAAACAATTTTACATGTAGATGATTGGAAAAAATTGTTTAGAGATGTCGGTTATACTGGAGATTACTTTTGGTTCATTCCATAAAAGACGCAAATAAAATGTCCAATCTTCATCAAACTAGCACTTCAGTGTTAAAAGAGATTTACACGAAATTGTTTAAAATCCGCACGGTGGAAGAAACTATTGCCAAAAAATACACTGAATGGGAAATGAGATGTCCAACCCATTTATCTACCGGGCAGGAAGGAATAGCTGCCGGGGTTTGTCAAGCGCTCTTAAAAGACGATTATGTTTTAAGCACACATCGTTCCCATGCACACTATCTTGCAAAGGGTGGTGATTTAAATAAGATGATTGCCGAAATATACGGGAAGGAGTCCGGCTGTTCAAAAGGAAGAGGCGGTTCTATGCACCTCATTGATAAAAATGTCGGTTTCATGGGAAGCACTTCCATCGTTGGAGGCACTATCCCACTTGCAGCAGGATTAGCCCTCTCGAGTCAATTAAAAAAAGAATCAAAGATTGCCTGTGTGTTTTTTGGTGATGCCGCTACAGAAGAAGGGGTGTTTTTTGAGACTATCAACTTCGCTGCTGTAAAGAATTTACCAATATTATTTATTTGCGAAAATAATTTATATTCTGTCTATTCCCCTCTTGAGTGCAGACAGCCGGTTAACAGGAAAATATTTGAGATGGTAAATGGGATTGGCATACCCTCAGTTGCAGGAAATGGCAATGATGCTCTTGAGACTTATTATAAATCCAAAAAATTTGTTGATGAGATTCGAAATGGCGACGGTCCACGATTTATTGAGTTATCCACCTATCGGTGGCGGGAGCATTGCGGACCTTTTTTCGATAATGATATTGGCTACCGCAGTGAGACCGAATTTGAATCATGGAAACTTAGGGACCCACTGCTGAATTTTGAGAATCAGCTCATCAAAATTAAAAAAATTCCACAAGAAGTAATTGACACAGTTAAAACTGAAATAAAACGCGAAGTAATTGAAGCATTTCAATTTGCCGACGAATCACCTTTTCCAGATGTTTCAGAGCTCTATTCAAACATATATAGCGGTGATACAAATTAATCATGCCTCGAATTATTAATTTCGCCCAAGCAATCAATGAAGCCTTTGTTCAGGCGATGGAAATTGATAAAAATGTGATTTGTTACGGTCTTGGTGTTGATGATCCCAAGGGCGTTTTTGGAACCACTATTGGTCTCCAGACAAAATATGGGAAAGAGAGGGTATTTGATATACCAGCCTCCGAAAATGCCATGACCGGAATCGCCATTGGTGCTTCCATGGCTGGGATTAGACCAGTAATGACTCATCAGAGACTGGACTTTTCATTATTATCCCTGGATCAGATTATTAATAATGCTGCAAAATTCCATTATATGTTTGGTGGACAGCACAAAATTCCAATCACAATAAGAATGATTGTCGGCCGGGGTTGGGGGCAGGGTCCCACCCACTCTCAAAATCTGCAGGCATTATTTGCCCATATCCCTGGATTAAAAGTTGTTATGCCAACTACACCCTACGATGCAAAAGGACTTCTACTTTCAAGTATTTTTGATGATAATCCTGTTATCTTTATTGAACACAGATGGCTACATAATATGGAAGGTGATGTACCCGAGAATGATTATAGGATTGAAATTGGAAAATCGAGCCAAATTAATGAAGGAAATGATATAACTATTGTATCAATGTCATACATGACTGTTGAAGCTATCCACGCTGTTGAGATCCTCAAGGATCACGATATAAATTGCGACCTGATTGATCTTCGTTCCGTGAAACCCATAGATTGGTCATCGATTCATAAATCTATCAAAAAGACTGGACGTTTACTGGTATTGGATACAGGTGTGACTGAAGGCTCTATTGCCGGTGAGATCATTGCCAATGTTTGTGAAAATTGTTGGAATGATTTGAAAGAGCAGCCACACAGAATATGTCTTCCTGGTACACCAACACCAACCAGCTACTCATTGACGAAGGCCTATTATAAAAGATCTGAAACTATAATCAACACAGTATCCAAAATGATGAATAAAGATCTCGATGGATATGTATTGGTTGATAGGAAAGATCTCCCCCATGATGTTCCTGGTGATTGGTTTAAGGGACCGTTTTAATAATTGTACACGAAATTAAATTCATCTTCGATTTTACCTAAACGATATTTTTGGAAAATATTTTGATAAATAATGCTTATTTTATTTCTATTTCGAGCGATATTGCAGGTTATATTGCTCAGAAACTGCAGGCTAAAGGTGTTACAGTCCATGGCACATACCGAACTGAGAATGAGACTACCCAAATTCTTCAGGAGAATGGAGCTGTATTAAAGAGATTAGATTGTAGCTCTAAGGAAGAAATTGAGAACTTTTTATTATCAGGCTTTTCACTCAAGTCATGGGATCTCCTCATGGTTTCACCTGCTACAATGAAACCAATCGCTAGGTTTGATAAATGCAAATGGAATGAGTGGGAATCATCATTTAAGCTAAATTGTTTAAGACAATTTCAGATTGTACATGGATTGCTGAAATACCAAAGTAGATCTTCAGAATTGGATCCTCTTTTATTCTTATGGTCAGGACCAGGCACAAATAATGCGCCTTTATACTATTCAGCAGAGATTACAGCAAAAATAGCCCAAATAAAGTTTTGTGAATTACTTGATGTCGAGTTTAGTGATTTAAGAACTGTGATCGTCGGACCTGGATGGGTTAATACAAAAGTTCATAATGAGACAATAGAGGCTGGAGAATCGGCGGAATCAAATTATTCAAGGACTAAAGAAATAATTCAAAGTGATCAAGTTACCTCTTTAGAGAATATATATAAATTCCTATTGTGGACTCTCGACCAGTCTAAGTCGATTATTTCTGGACGTAATTTTTCAATACGTGGAGATATTTGGGGAGATGAAGATTTAAGCAAACATTTGCAAACTGAAATTAATGCATTCAAATTGAGGCGATACAGTAATGATTGGCGATCATTTCCACATTCCGAATCTAATTTATTTTCGCCAAAATGAATTAAAAATAATAATTAACTGGAGAAGTAAAATTGAAATTTGCAAAAGGACCCTCATCAAAACTAGCAAAAGATAAATTGACCGAGCATGAAGGATATACCTGTGAAGGTCCATCTCTTGGGCCAATAAACAGAGCAACATTGATGAGAGATCCAAAACATCTATTGTTTACCCTATCGAGATATAAGTACTTGAGTAAGATGTTGACTGGGAAAGAATATATTTGTGAAATTGGCTGCAATGAAGCTACGGGAACACTAATATTATCTAAAGAAGTTAAACATGTCACTGCCATCGACTACTATAAAACTTTTATCGATTCCTGTAAAGAGCTATATGACCAATTGGATTTAAACATCTCATTTCTACATCATGATGCACTGTCAGGTCTACCCAATTGCCAATATACTGATGATGGCAAATATGATGGAGTTGTTCTAATGGATGTGTTAGAACATATTGATCCAAAACAAGAAGATCTTTTGCTTAAAAAATTAACTGAGAGTTTAAATTGTAATGGTGTAGCAATAATCGGTATTCCATCAATTGAATCGCAAAAGTATGCTTCTCCAGTCTCAAAAGCTCAGCATATAAATTGTAAATCGTCTGAAGATATGAAAATATTCTTAGAAAAATATTTTGGGAATGTATTTATGTTTGGTATGAACGATGAAGTTTTACATACTGGTTTCCCTAGGATGTGCCAATATTTAATTGCACTTTGTGTAACACCGGAGAAATAATATTACAGCATCTCTTAATAATTTTGAAATGGATTTGATAAAATTAGATATTCCTAATTCATTTTTTTTGGATGTATTTATCACAGCTAATTTACCAACATAAGGACCAAAATGAAATTAACTGATTACATAACCTCTTTTCTCGTAGATCAGGGAATTGATAATATCTTTGGTGTGACTGGAGGAGGGGTTGTTCACCTTTTTGACTCCATTTCAAAAACCGAAAATATTTCAGCTGTCTATTGCCACCACGAGCAAGCTGCAGCTCTAGCTGCTGTTGCTTATGCAAAGGTTAATAATAACATAGGAGCAGCTATTGTGACGACTGGTCCTGGCTGTACAAATGCTATTACAGGTGTTCTTGCAGCATGGCAAGATTCTATTCCATGCATCTTTATTTCTGGGCAAGCGCGGAAGGAACATACATCTCACGGTACAAAACTAAGACAGTTAGGTACACAAGAAATGGATATTCTACCAGTTGTTCAACCAATTACAAAATATGTAGTAATGGTTGATGATCCTGAAAATATTCGATACATATTAGAAAAAGCGATTTATTTAGCATTTGATGGTAGACCTGGTCCAGTTTGGATTGATCTTCCCCTCGATTTTCAATGGACCGATATTGATATTAACACTCTTACCAGTTTTAAAATACCAGATAAAGTTGAGAACCATTTTGATAAACTCACTCATGAATCGATTGATCTTTGCCTTAGTTTATTAGCTGATTCAAAACGGCCACTATTTTTTGCAGGCAATGGAATTCATTTGGGGCATGCCGAGGATAAATTCAAAGAAATAATTGATCAATTAAACATCCCTTTTGTTTCAACTTGGACTGCAAGTGACATTATTCCTGACGAGAACAACCTGAATATTGGTCGTGTGGGTATATCTGGCCAACGTGGTGCTAATATTGCTGTCCAAAATTGCGATTTGCTTATTTGTATTGGATCTCATTTAGGAATTACACACACTGGTACAATGTTTAGTTCTTTTGCAAAAAATGCAAAAATAATAATGGTTGACATTGATGAAAACGAGCTTTCAAATGAAACAGTGCACGTAGATTTTCCAATTCTGAGTGATTCAAAATTATTTTTGGATGGACTCCTTTCCTGCATTAATAATTTTAATATCAATAATATTGATTCTTGGCGGAAATCATGCAATAATTTTCGGAAGTACAATGAAGTTCCTTGCAACGTAGACTCAAATTCTGGTTTTATAAATCCTTATATATTTTTAAATAAATTATCCACTGAAATGATGGATGGTGATATTGTTGTTGTGGATGGGGGTGGCACAAATTTATATATGAGTTTTCAAGGGATTAAATTAAAAAATAATCAAAGAATTATTTGCTCATCTGCTATTTCTGCTATGGGCACTGGATTTCCAGAAAGTATTGGTGCTAGTTTTGCTTCGCCTAACTGCAAAGTCATTTGTCTTATTGGAGATGGTAGCTTTCAATTAAATGTTCAGGAATTACAAACCATTCAGCATCATAATCTTCCAATTAAAATTTTTGTAATGAATAATGATGGATATCTAGCTATTCGCCATACACAAGAGATTTTTTTAGATTCTAATTTCACTGGTTCTGCAAAAGAAGGTGGAATGAGTCTTCCCGACTCTACCCTTATCGCCGAAGCATATGGAATAAAGACAACTACAATTGATAATTACAGTGATCTTCAAAAAAAGATTCAATGGACATTGGATTATCCAGGTCCTTCACTATGCGAGATTAAGATTTCGCCAAAACAAAAACTTATTCCACAACAGGGCTGGGATAAAAATTCTGATGGCACATTTTCTGCGAGACCTCTTGAAGATATGTATCCATTTTTACCTAGATTAGAATTTAATGATATTATGATCACTGAATAATAAAAAGTAATTTGAATCTAAAATCGTTAAGGAAATTCGCTATGTCAACAACAAAAACAAAGAATGGATTTACAAAGCATGCATTTGGAGTAATAGACTCTAAAAAAAATAAAATCAGTATTTTGAAGCTACAAAAAATGAAAAAAAATGGAGATCTAGTTGCATGGGTAACAGCCTATGATTTGCCATTTGCATACGTAGCTGAAAAAGCTGGTGTTGATATGATACTTGTTGGAGACTCTGGAGGGATGGTTCAACTTGGTTATCAAACTACTAACCCAGTTACCATGGATGAGATGATTATTTTAGCTAGCTCAGCACGTAGAGGAGCCCCAAATACGTTTTTAATTGGTGATATGCCGCAGGGTACGTACGAAGTATCAAAAGAAGATGCTGTGAGCAATGCATTACGGTTTGTAAAAGAGTCCTTATGTGATGCAGTTAAATGCGAAGGAGGAATACGAGTTATCAACCATATTAAAGCAATTATTGATGCAGGTATGTTAGTCATGGGACATTTAGGGCTTACTCCTCAAAGTGCAGTATCATTTGGGGGTTATCGCGTTCAAGGAAAAAATGTTATTGGTTTTGAGCAAATTCTTGAAGATGCGCTTGCCTTGCAAGATGCAGGAGTTTTTGCTATACTTCTTGAGGCGATGCCACCTGAGCCTGCACAGCAAATTGCACAACAGTTGGATATTCCGATTTATGGAATTGGTGCAGGTGACAAAGTTGATGGACAATTGGTAATAATGCATGATATTATGGGATTTTATCAGCCCTTTAGACCTTGGTTTGCTAAATGTTATATTCCAGATGTGATTTCAGGATTTTCGAATTATATCGAGTCCATTGGTGATTTAAAAATAGTTGGTCGGGAAAATCGTAGTGATGGATTATTGGTTCTAGCAGAGATGGCTGTAATTAAATATATTGAAGATGTTAAAAACAGAGTTTTTCCTGGGAAGGATTATTCGTATCCTATTAAAGATGCAGAACTAAAAGAATTAAGAAAATCAAAATACTGGAGAGAATAATTTCCTATAACAGTTTTAACAATCTCAAATTTAGCAAAATTATATCTTCCATTATTATCTTAGAATTAAATAATTATATTTGAGTTGAAATATGATTATGAAGGATAATAGATACGTTTAATGCAAACCGAAGCAGCCATACTAGTCGAGCTAAATGCTCCTTTACAATTAATTTCGTTGGATATCCCTCCATTGAAATCGGGTCAGGTTCTCATAAAAGTAGCTTATAGCGGTATATGCCACACACAGATTAATGAGATTGATGGTTTAAAAGGAAAGGATCCATATCTCCCCCACACTCTTGGTCATGAAGGCTCAGGGATAGTCCTTAAAACTGGAGAAAATGTATCTAAAGTAAAAGCTGGAGATCGGGTTGTGCTAACATGGATCAAAGGCTATGGAGCAGAAATACCGTCTACTCAATATTCTTATCTTGGAAAGACGGTAAATTCTGGGGCAATCAGTACCTTTATGAAAACCGCTATAATAAGTGAAAATAGACTTATTAAAATCCCAAAGGTTATGCCATTAAAAGAGGCGGCACTATTGGGATGTGCTTTCCCAACAGGTGCAGGTATCATTAATAATACATGCAAGCTTGAAGCGAATTCTAAAATCGCAATATTTGGGATTGGTGGTATCGGACTTAGCGCCGTTATGGCGGCTTCCGCATTTGGAGCAAAAGTAATAATTGCAATTGATATAAATGATTCTAAATTAGAATATGCTAAAACCCTCGGAGCAACCCACACCATAAATGCTAATAATTTTGACATTATTGAAGAAATTAAAAATATCACAAATAATAGGTTATTAGATTTTGCAATTGAAGCTACTGGATCAACAGATGTTATGGAAAAAGCCTATTCTTCAATAAAACCATTTGGTGGATTATGCATTATAGCCGGCAATGCCAGTCCCAAATCAAAAATTAAAATAAATCCAATGGATTTAATCCAAGGAAAGAGCATTATTGGGTCCTGGGGTGGTGAAACGGATTCAGATAAAGATATTCTTAAATATTGCGATTGGCATCAATCTAAGAAAATAAGTTTATCAAAACTTGTATCTGCAGAATTCCCGCTTCATGAAATCAATACTGCCATCTCAAACTTAAAAGCTGGGATAAACGGGAGAGCATTAATAAATATGAATTCCATTGAAAATGAGGTAAGCAAAATATGATTTCAATAATGGTTCCTGCCCTCAATGAAGAAGGTCCTTTAGAGGATGTAGTTTTAGAAATTATCAAAGTATCGAGTTCGAATGATGTAAATGTTGAAATAATTATTGTCAATGATGGAAGTACGGATGATACTGGAAATATTGCTGAAGCACTTACATCCAGGTTCTCAAACGTGAGAGTAATTCACAACTCTAAAAACTTTGGTCTCGGTAAATGTTTTGAGCAGGTTATTTTGAATGCAAAAGGTGAAAAACTTCTGACTGTACCTGGCGATGGGGATATGTCATCTGTTGATCTGGCGCTGATGTTAAATAATGCCTACAAAGCGGACATGGTGTTTTTATATTTCTTAAACAAAGAGATGAGAGGTCGATTTAGAAATATTCTATCTACCTTATATAATTCTCTTTTTTTCGTATTTTTCAGCATCTATGTGCAATACATCAATGGTCCATGCGTTCTACCAATTAAAAAACTTAGAGAATTAGATTTTTATTCGAATAGATTTAGCATTGCAGCTGAAATGGCTGTGAAATTACTGCATTCCGGTTGTTCATTTTATGAAATTCCCGGTTATATGCAAAAAGGTGCTCAGGGCAGTACTGCAGTTTCATATAAAAATCTTCTGGAAGTTTGCACCTCTTTTATCCGACTTATTGTAGAAATAAAAATAACAGGCAGAAATAAATATAATAAATCTCCTGAACGAGTTCAGTAACTTTTCAGTCACCAATCTATGAATATTTTTTTCAGCGGATTATTTTTTTTCTTTACCTCCCTCATGATCCATATCGCATGGTGGAGGATTAGAATTCCCAAAAGAGAAGTGTTATCAATATTGATCATTTTCTCGGCTGTAATATTGACTGGTTTGTCAGCTATCTTATACTTCACTGATATAATTGTCGGAGATAACCAATCCCTTGTCAGTAGTATAATCCATATATCTCACATTTCATTCTTTTATATAATTATGATGACTATTTATATTGTTATATATACAGGATTAGAAGACGAAAGTCCATCTTTGTTTTTGCTGCTGCAAATTTTAAACTCCGGAAAAGATGGAATTGAAATAAGCAAACTTTACAAATCAATCACAAATGATACATTTATTGGTCCAAGAATTAAATTTTTGATTGAGGAGGAAATGGCATCAGTCAAGGATAGTCGAATTATCATTTTATCAAAGGGTCAAAAATTTCTGAATGTATTTAGATTTATACAAAATACATTAAAATTATCAAAGATTTCAGGATGAACGATAATCATATTCTAAGTGAATTAATACAATTATCAGCTGCACCAATTTGTGTGATCGTTAATATTTTTATTCAGATATGCTACGCTCGCTGTAAGGATGGTAAATCATATTTGAAATCAGTTGCAGTTGGATTTATCACAGGGATTTTATTACTTACTGCTGTCGAACTTTACTTAATATTTCTTCAAGATGCAGATTTCCTAAATGGTGTCTTTTTATCATTAACTAATCTGATTATATATTTTCTCATAAGCCTTGGATATTTTTCATTTATCAATGTTGCAGTCAGTGCGATAAGAGTCAGAATATTATCTGAATTATCTGAAAATCCAGTCGGCATGATGGAAAATGAAATATATGATCTGTATAATTCCGAGGAAATAGTTGACAAACGGTTGGGTAAACTATGCAATGGGGGTCAGATTTCATTTGATGGTAAAAAGTATTATCCAAAGATATCATTGACATTAATTATGTTTATTATATTAGAATCAATTCGGTTTATTGTACTAAACAAACGAATTAGGTTTTCTACATCCAATCTAATTATAGTTTTTAAAAATCGATAGTATGAAAGAAAAAGCTTCCATCAAATCTGTTTCCTTCACAATAATTAGAATTCTAATAGTATTCTCAATTGTTTTATATTTACTAAACACAAATGCAATAGACTTATCTCGAATTTCTGAAATGGTATTTAGTACTTGGGTGATCCCGGCATTTGCTTGTTATCTTATTGTTATTTGTATTTCTATTATTCGGTGGAATGTCCTTCTTAATGCCATGACAATTTATCCAGGGATTCTATCTATTACGAAATTGTCATTTATAGGATTTGCATTTAGTATGATTATACCTGGTGGGGTTGGGGGAGATATTGTAAAAGCATACTATGTTGCAAAAGGAATAAAGGATCTTCGTACAGCCGCAATCACAACGATAGGATTAGATAGGCTGATTGGTCTGTTTTCAATGTTCTTTACTGGTTCACTTGCAATGATTTCAATGTACCTTTTTAGACCTGAATTAATTAACAGCGATCATGTAACCATATTTAAGTCAATTGCAGTTATTATCTCAGGTGGTACAATTTCAATTCTTATTATATTTTTAACGGCCATGAATAAATACCTGAAAAAAACAAAACTGCTTAATTGGCTTACTACTCAAGGACCTGGCCATGTAATTTTTAGTAAAGTGTACGATACAATCCATTCCTTTCGAAAAAAGAAAAAGTCTTTATTAATTACTTTTTTATTATCGATGTTGAGCCAGGGAGCATTTGTCTTTACATTGTTTTTTATTGGATTATCAGCAAATGAATCGAATATTCAAATTCAACATTATTTTTTTCTAACACCAATTTCACTAATAATGAATGCAGTCCCTATTAGTCCTGGGGGAATTGGATCAGGTGAATTGTTTGCAGATTGGTTATTCAGATCATTTGGATCGTCGAATGGCAGCGAAATAATGGTCATCCTTCACCTGGCATTTATCGTGGTCAGCCTCTTTGGCTTTATGGTCTATATTCAAGGTAAGAATGAATTTTCGGATATTGAATCAGAGATCAGGGCTGAATAATCTTCTTCTTATTGTATCTGTCTATAAAATAACCAACAGCAATTGACATAATCGTGATGAATAGATAGTACATATAGAACTTTATTGAGGATAATTTATTGAGAATCTTCATTGGCAATTTCATATCTTCCTCAATGATCCGGATCAATTTTGAATAAATACTTTCATTCCTGCTGCGGTTAGAATTCAATCCTAATCTTCTCTCTAATAATCTCTTGTTGCCGGTTAGTAGTATTTCCATATTGGTTAGAGAGTAAGATTCTGTCAGATTAAAATTATATCTTTCATCTTCTGGTATATATAAAAATAAACCTTTTCGCATATCGTCTATTTCAGTTAACCGTTCAAAATCGACCTTATTAAATTCATGTTCCAACGACGCATACACATAGCCGTGTTTCCCTCTGGGGGAGTTTCTACCGTCTATGACGATATAATTTGGATAGATTTCTGAAACCCCCTTCAGAATTTTCATAGCCATGGAGTTTGGTCTCTTTGAAACGGGTCTTGCCTGTGTTGATTCAGAAAATAGACCCCCATTCTTCAATGTGTTAGAGATGAGATCAAAAGTATCCTTGTTATGCAGCAATGCAGTGCCGAGAAAATACGGAGCAGATATATCCATAATTATCAAATCAAATTTCTCATCAGTAGTATTTAAAAAATGTTTTGCATCGTCTATCACAACGTCATAATTATCAATAGTATCCCATTCATTAAAATCTGCCCAGCATGATTTTGCCGATTCTATAACCACTGGATCTATTTCCACAATTGTTGTTTTTTCAGAATATGGACTCACCCGATTTATCGAATACATTGATCCTGCCCCCAGAATCAAAATCTGTAATTTTCGACCTAACTTTTCGTAGAGATATTTTGCCGGTACCTCAGCAAGGAAGTATGTGAATTCGCTCAATGATGTGTTTCCTGAAAATTCACCCTTTTTATTATATCGATTGTTAAAATATCTGATACCGTTGATAAATGATGATCGATAATCAGGTATAGTATATGTGTTATCCTCATACGATTCAACAACATCAATGGTATGATAAAATGAATTCTTACTAAAAATTAATTTTGGAAAATCAAAACCTCTTGATGCATAATAATCTTCAGTACTTACTCTATGTATATCATCTTGATGCAATCCAAATAGCAGGATAGTATATAATCCCAATCCTGCTATCAGAGAAATATAGTAAGGATTTGAAAACTGCATCAGTATAATTAGCAGCATTACAAGAAGATATATAATTGGGATGATTGATGGAAAATAAATTATGAATATGGCTGTAAATACAACGGCTAATATTGCCCCGGCTAAATCCCATGAATAGGACCAAGAGAGTGAATCTTCCCCATTTAATTTGATCAGTTTTGGTAAAAACATCGAGTAGATGGACGATGTAAAAAAAGAAACAAAAATGAGAAGCCCAATTAAGGTGCCAGTTCCATATCCTGCACTTAGCAATATACCAGCAATTTCCTTTGTGAAAATAAACATGAAAACATGGATGAAGAACATTGAGATTGATATGTATTTGACAATCCTCATTGAGATGAATCGGGATAAGCCATATCCAACGGAGAATCCTGCAAAATAACATGTGGCCACGATGAGAATTGTTAATTCATTTGCAGATAAAATATTTGAGAATTCTCTCGTAATAAAAAATTGAAGAACTATAAGATTGAATCCAGAGAAAAATAAAACAAATCGATCTGATTTATTTCGAGGCATTATGTCTTTAACATGTTCAGTTATGCCGATAGTACCCATTTTTAAAAATGCTGTTATTATGACAATTATTAGTAATATCACTAAAATAATGAAGAGAGTATTCTGCCTGCTATAAAAGGCGATAAATGCTAAACAGGCAACCAAAATAATTGCTGGAATTCTTTTAAAATTTATTGATAGAATGAGTAGTAGTATTATGATTGCCGGCGAAAATAATACTGTGTAAATGCCTACTTTCACAAATAGAACTAACCCTAGGACCATCCCAAAAACAAATCCATTATTCTCGTGAAAAAATATTAAATCCCCTGACACCCTCCCAGACAATTGTCTGAAAAATGCTCCTGAAGGAAACGAAATAATAAAAATTGAGATAGGTACAATGATGTATTGAACCGCAGGATAACTGCCGCCGGTTTTTACAATAAAAAGTAGCAGGTAATATGTTGCAATTGCAAGTGCAAGGGAAACACCATACGATAGAGATGACTTTCTTGTGAGTATAAATATATTGCCAGCCATCCACCCCATGACCATGGCAAAATAACCCATATAAGTTGCAGTCACATAGACTTGAATCATAAAATATAGTGAGGACTGTAATATACCAAAAAACATCCCAGAGATTAATAAGGGAAGAGCATATTTATAGGAGAATTGTCCCAGGGGGTTAATTTTCTGTAATATTGTTTTTAGCATGTTGTGATAGAATAATGGTATATAATGAAAGAAGCAATGCGATTAGACCCATTGCTCCAGGGGCAAATTTAATAAACCATTCTCCCATATTAATTGCACCAAGCAACGATATGATTATACCAAGAATGAAACCATTATTTTCGATAAAAAACAGATGTTTTACATTTTTATAAATTGATTGAAATTGGATAAAGAAATAACCTGGACAGATCCCGGAAATTAATATTAATAAACCAAGAAATATCAGAGCGCCGGATTTGAACGGAAACAAGATATTGATAAAATAAAATAGATAATATGCAATTATACTTCCGCATAAAAGGATTATATAATTGGTTGTTTTTTTTAGATTCAAACCAATTAAAAATCCAAGAAGCCAGAAAAATAAGGCAATAAAATATGAGATCGAACGACTTGTTAGAAATACTTCCAGCATGAAGAAATAACCAAACTGCAGGACTGCGAAATAAGCGCCAATCATAAATATGCTGGCTGTCAAAATTAATCGGTTGAATACCGCAGTGATATTGCCCGTGTTAGTCAAAAATCAAGTCCCTCAGGTTGTTTATCGTAATTACATCAGCCCCTTTTACAATTCCCTCAATTTCTTCTTTTGTCAAGATTCTTACCCTTTTGCTGTCAGTATGATTTATACTTTCACGAATACCATTGACATCAGCAATTATTAAAGTCTCATTTCCACCAAAAAAATACACGCCGTTTTTATATGTTAAAATGAAATATTCATCAAAAACATCAGCTAATGTAGCCATCATTCTTAAGCCATATGTTGATTTTGAATTTAGCGGAGTGAGCGAAGAAATAGAAAATATTCCTCTGTCCGTTAAATTATTCTTTACAGATTGAAAAAATTCCCGGGTATAGGTTAAGGCTATCTGTCTTGATTTTGCCGGGGGAATATCATGGAGAATTAAATCATATTTCTCACTATTATTGGCAAGAAAATGTTTTGCATCATCAGCTTCAAATTGCCAGTTTTCCAATGAATCAAGACGGTTATATTTTTGAAAATATTTCCGACTCGTATTGAATACACCTTCATCCAAATCAACAATTTGAATAGATGTGCACATATCCCCTATTCTTCCCACAGTGGACATGGAACCACATCCTAATATACATGCTGATGGGTTACCTAATAATTTTGCTGGATACTCTGCAAGAAAATAGCTGTAATTATGATGAGAGCTTTCACCAAATTGTGTTTTCCCATTTAGGACAAGCGTTCTTTTACCATTTGTGCTAACAAGTACTTCTATCTTATGGTAAGGTGTATATTGTATATGCTCCACAAAATCTATATGCCGAGATTTCATTCTGGATTGATAGTATAACTTGGAAAATTCTGCATCAAGAGAGTTAAAATTCACAAAATATAAAATACCGATAAAACATAGTCCCGTCAGCATGCTCCGATTTGGGTTGACAGAGAAATAAATCAACAGGAGTAACGAGAAATATATCATTACCATCACACTAAATGACAGAATGCTGGCAACTGGAATCAATATCAGTCCGCAAATTGAACCAATCACTTCTATCCTGTAGCAAGATTTTATATCTTTATTTTCGACGTTTATAATTCTGGGGAGAAAAACAGCGTATAACGATGTACCGGCGATCATAATAAATAAAAATAATATAACCTCAGGAATGATGCCACTATTACCAATCAGATTATCAAAATATTTATCGATTTTTCTGAATATCAAAGGTAGTGATATCACCATTAACAACTGAACCAGAAAAATCCATGGGAAAAGGTTTCGTATAAATTTTAATGATATTTTGTCAGAAATTAGATATCCAAAAGAAATACCGCTAAAATATGCTAATGTAAAAATTAATACGGCGATTTCTGCCTGACCTACCGCAATTGTTACAGGATGAATTAATAGGAAATTATATAAAATCAGATTTAATCCAGATAAAAACAGGATAGAATTGTTCCGAGTATTTGTATCGGTTATGCTAAACTTATGAAAGTCGATGTTATATTCTCATAATGAGCGATTGTAAAGGGACAAAATAATTTTATTTTCTATGATATAATCTCTAATTTTAAAGATATTTTTAACGGTGATAGTTTATCACTTATAGACACAACAATTAAACAAACAAATAGGTATGACACATGTCCCCCAGTAATAAAACAGCTACTCCAAAAGTCGCAGTAGTGCTGCCAGCATACAATGCTGCAGAAACTTTAAAAAAAACCGTCGGGGATATTCCTTCTGATATAGTAGATGATATTATACTCGTTGATGATTGCAGTAATGATAAAACTGCTGAATTGGCAAAATCTCTTGGATTATTTGTATACGAACATAAATTTAATCTTGGTTATGGCGGCAACCAGAAAACCTGTTACTCCATTGCCCTTGAACGCGGTGCTGATATAATTATAATGCTTCATCCGGACTATCAATACGATGCGCGCCTGATTAGTTACTTTGTCGGGTTAATTCGGGATAACTATTTTGATGTGGTACTGGGCAGTAGGATTCGATCCAGAAAGGAAACCCTTGAGGGTGGCATGCCGCTTTATAAATATATTGCCAACCGGGGGTTATCAATTTTCGAAAATATACTCAGTGGTCAAAATTTATCTGAATGGCATACGGGCATGAGGGCATATAGCCGGGAAGTGCTCGAATCAATAAAGTTTAAGGATTTTTCAAACGATTTCGTATTTGATTCGCAGGCACTTTTTAAAATCGTTGAGAATGGGTTTAAAATCGGAGAAATACCTGTCCCCGTCCGTTATTTTCAAGAAGCATCCAGTATTAATTTTAAAAGAAGTGTACAGTATGGATTAGGGACAGTCGGAATTGCTATTTCCTACTTTTTACGAAATCTGTTTCATAAAAATGCCTAAGCTGGATTCTTCCAGAATACCAGAGAGTCTCCTGCTTTGTTCTTGGAAGCCATTATTGTGGTTTTTTTTGATAACCTTACTTACTTACGTTCAAGTATTAAATTTTGATTTTTCCCCCTTAGATGATAATATTTTGTTTCTGGACAACCTTGCCTGGTTTCAGAACCCATCGAATATTATATATATTTTTAGCGATCATATTGCAGGTTTTTACCGCCCAGTTTTGTTTTTATCCTTCATGGCTGATAGCATTTCAGGGGCAGGGTTACCTTTTTCATTTCATATGACAAATCTCATACTCCATTTTATATCGGCAATTTTATTATTCTATTTCCTGATTGCCTTAAAATGTTCAAGAATTTTTTCTTTTTTTTCAACTTTAATTTTTATCGTACATCCAATAAATGTCCAGGCCGTCTCGTGGATACCCGGCAGGAATGATATATTGCTCTCAATATTTATTATTTCCTCATTCATTGCGTTTATTAAATATTCAAAATCATATTCATCATTACACTTATTTATGCATGTATTTATTTATTCCATGGCTCTTTTGACCAAGGAAAATGCAATTGTACTTCCATTTCTCTTTTTGTTATATGTTGCCATATTTACGAGGGATGGCATAAATAAGAATTATTGGTTCCCTGTGGCGATCTGGATTACCATTACTCTTGCCTGGTTCGTATATCGAAGTTTACTAGTTGGAGAGTTCGCACAGATGGATTTCTCCAACATTCCTGGTTCTGTATTCCTTTTTATAAAAGCGATGATAATCAATACTGGTAAAATTATTTTTCCTTTCCACCAGTCTATTCTATCCACAATGGCTGACTCAGCAATGAAATCATATATTTTTCTCGTTGCTGCATTCTGTTTATTTTTGTTTTTGAATAGGAAGAACAATTTAAAAATGTTGCTATTTGGAGCTTCATGGATGTTATTGTTCATGATAATTCCAACAGCATGGAGTTCAATTGATACTTTAGGAGAATTCTATGAACAGAGATTATATCTTCCATTAACTGGTATGATTATTATGACATGTTCGATTTTAACTTCTGTAAAAATCTCAACTAAATTTAATCGAACTTTTCCGATATTATTCATCGCAATCTTTTTGGTATTTTTTATTAAAACAGGTAACAGAAGTAATTTATATTCTAATAATATCTCATTTGCTGAAACTATAATCAGAGAATCTCCAGATCATTATAGATCCCATAAGATTATGGGGGTGGTTTTATCCGAGAGAGGATATCATGAGAACTCTATTCAATATTTCAATAATGCACTGGGGATTAATCCAAGTGATGAAGAAATATACTATAACCGCGGATTAGCATATTATTATACTCAAAACTACACATTTGCAATCGATGATTTCAATAAGGCAATTACCATTAAACCGGATTACTATGATGCGTACAATAATCGTGGAATCGCCTATGGTAATTTGGCAAATTATGAAAGCGCACTATCAGACTTCAATGTAGTTTTGGAGAATCGACCTGAATCATTTACCACACTAAATAATATCGGTTTGAATTATTTTAAATTAGGGAAGTATGATTTTGCCCAAAAGTATTTTTCCGAGTGCATTGATGTTAATCCTAATTTTGTCTATGCCTATAATAATCGCGGACATTTATCTTTGAAACTTGAAAAATATGGACATGCACTCAAGGATTTTTCAATTGCCCTGACACTGGATTCACTTTACTCCTCCCCCCGTATTGGCAAGGCCCTTGTTTATTATTATACTAATGATTCAACAAATCTTCAAATTGAAATGGCAGAGTTAATAAAAATGAATCCGGATTTCACTATTAAATCATATCTTTTCGAAAATTAAATAATGTCAAATTGTATACTGAAGTAATACTACCAAATACTGCTGGAAGAAATGCATTGCTGTCTACCCAGGGGACTGTGTTCCATAATATTATTCTGCAAAAGGAAATCTAATATCAATCCAGAATCAAAATTCATAACTCCAAAAAGATCAGTTCTGATATTTATACTCCTGGAATTCTTAATTCTCTGGTATGTTTATTTCGATTTTCTTATCCTTAATAAATATTTTCTTTTTAAGGATATCGGCTCAGATACAATCAATTACGCCTATACAAATTTTATCCAGATCAGCAGGTATCTCAGGCAATCAGGTATACCAGGCTGGGCATTTAACCAGGGAATCGGACAGAACATTTACCCATTTATGCTTGGTGAGCCTTTTGCAAATATTCTCTATATTGCTGGTGAGAATCACCTTCACAAAGTCATCATTTATGTGGAGGCCTGTAAAATTTTACTTGGTGGATTTTTCTTCTATCTCTTCTTATTGAAAATCAAGATCAATCCAACTATAAGCATTGTAGGGGCTGTGATGTTCTCCATGTCCAGTTATATGATTTTGGGTGGGAGCTGGTATCAATTTTCTACTGAAGCAGTCTATGCTGCTTTGATGCTTTATTCGTATGAAAAATACCTACAGGATCATAATCCGCTTTTGCTGCCAATCCCTTTTGCTCTGATTGCAAGTTATCAGCCATTCAATCTTTACTGGTATGGTTTACTGATACTTTTTTATGCATTGATTCGTTTTGAAAATAAAATAATGTCTCGCAATTTTTATATTCACGTTTCAAAAGTTACCGGTTTTGCATTTCTTGGTGCTTTTACAGCAGCTATTTTCCTGTTTCCTAATTTGCATCAATATATCTATAGTTCACGAGTTTTGGGTGAATCATCTTTGCAGACACATCTTTCCGACATGGCAATTTTAAGCTATGCTGGCACTGTTGAGTCCTTAACAGTGATTGCCCGTCTATTTTCAAACGACCTTTTAGGAAATGGAAATTTATTTTCAGGTTGGGATAATTATCTCGAATCCCCAATGTTGTACACTGGATTAATTAGCCTACTTCTGTTCCCGCAGTACATCGCCCAAAATTCCAAAAATAAAAAAAAGATCATTATATTGTTGTGTGCCTGTATCCCATTTTTCTTTCCTTTTTTTCGATATGCACTTTGGCTATTTACAGGAAATTATTATCGCACATACTCCTTTATTATATCCATGATGTTGCTTATTGGTTCTCTGAAAGCGCTTCAAAGATTTTATATAAATAAAACCATAAATTATAAATTATTGGTCTACACATTTTGTGTTTTATCTTGCGGACTTTTTGTGATATTTTTCTCAAATGACATTGAGATGACTAATAATATTACATTTTTGATAGTTGGTCTGCTATCAGCATATACTGCAATTATTTTTGCTGTTAAAAAACTAGGTTCACCTTATTGGCTGAATGGTCTGCTTATAATTATTATAATAGAAGCAGCGCTTTTTGCAAAGATAACTGTTTCAGATAGAATAGCACTAACACCATCTGATTTTCAAAAAGGAAAGAATTATAAAGATATTACCATCGATGCTTTAAATGAGATTAATAAAATAGATGACGGATTTTTTAGAATTACAAAAGATTATTTCTCTAACAATACATACGAAATCAGCTATAATGACTCAAAGGTTCAGAATTATTATGGAATTTCTTCATATAACTCATTTAATCAATGGAATTATGTGAGATTTTTGGATCGTGTGAACGTCATTAATGCAAATGACACACAATCTACGATTTGGATTAAAGGTCCAAATTCCCGTCTACTACTTTTGTCCCTCTTGGGATCAAAATATTATTTTGCTATGGAACCTATCTCAGAAATTGGTCAAATGTATTTTAGGAAAAAAATTTCGATTAAGAATTTAACAGTTTATGAAAATGAAAATGTATTGCCATTGGGTTTTGCATATACTCGCATAGCAGCAGAATCAGATCACCAAAAATTATCCAGTTTCCAGAAAGATGTAAATATTTTAAAGCTCTGCATATTATCTGATCAAGATTTTGTACAGTTTGAGGATTCATACATCAGTTCAGATATAAAAAAATATCCAAACTATACCCTTGATGAATATAGTCGGGATATTAACATACTAAAGGAAAACTCGTTCAAGACTTCATATTTCTCAGATAATTTAATAAAGGGTGATATATTTTTAGATATGCCTGGAATTTTATTTTTTTCAATTCCATTTGATGAAGGATGGGAAATATTAGTAAATGATCAAACTATCAATCCACTTCGAATAAATTATGGTTTTTTGGGTATTCCCCTTGGCAGCGGTAAATATTCAATATCTTTAAATTTCTTCCCGCCATGGTTAAAGTCCGGATGTTTCGTTAGTTTTATTTCATTACTATTTTATCTCTATTTTATCAAAATTTATAGAAGAAATAATGGAAGTAATTGAATGGTAAATTATTAACATCGATTATCCAAAAATGAACAGATGAGTAAAAAATGAAAGTTATTATTTTATGCGGAGGTAAAGGCACAAGGCTGAGAGAAGAAACAGATTATCAGCCAAAACCCATGGTGAATGTGGGAGGTAAACCCATTTTATGGCATATAATGAAAGTCTATGCTCATTACGGGTATACTGATTTCATCCTTGCCTTGGGGTACAAAGGAAATATAATCCGAGATTACTTTTTAAATTATGATTATTATACAAGTGACTTCACTATCCAGTTAGGTGAAAAACGCCATATAACTATGCACAACAACCATATTGAAAAAGGTTGGCGCATCACAATGGTAGAAACTGGAGAAGACAATATGACCGGATCGAGAATTAAGCAATGTCAGCCATTTATTAATGATGAAAATTTCATGCTTACCTATGGGGATGGAGTCTCAAATGTTAATATTACTCAATTGGTTGAATTTCATAATTCACATCAAAAGAAAGGAACGATTACAGGAGGAAGTCCAAATAGTCGGTGGGGTGAAATGGTTGTGAATGGAAATGCGATTACCCGGTTTACCGAGAAACCAGATAACAATAAAAACTTGATCAATGGCGGATTTATGGTTTTCAACAGCAAAATATTTGATTCTATTCCCAATGATCCTGATTGTGTTTTTGAAAAAGGACCATTGAGTAATCTAGCTTTGGAGGATGAATTAAGAATGTTTAAACATGATGGATTTTGGTCTGCGATGGATACGTACAGAGATTATTTATTATTGAACCGATTACATAAAGAAAGTCCCCCGCCCTGGTTCGATTTCTCATGACAGAGTTAAAATCATATTTTAATAATAAAAATGTTCTTGTAACGGGACACACCGGATTCAAAGGATCATGGCTGTCATTATTTTTAAATAAGTTCGGTGCGAAAGTGACTGGTATTTCATTAGAACCACATACGCTAAAAGATAATTTTGTTTTGTGCGAATTAGATTATTTTGTTGACCACCATATTATTGATCTTAGGGAAAAACAAAAATTGTCTCGATTATATAACAATTTGTCCCCCGATATTGTTTTTCATCTGGCTGCCCAACCACTTGTTCGGTATTCTTACGATCATCCACTAGAGACCTTTGATGTAAATATAAATGGGACTTTAAACATTTTGGAATGTGCCAGATCTCATGCCAAACCCGTTGACATCATTGTAGTTACCTCTGATAAATGTTACGAAAATAAAGAATGGGCATGGGGTTACCGTGAGATAGATACTCTCGGTGGTCATGATCCTTATAGCGCCAGTAAAAGTGCTGTAGAAATAATTTGTAATTCTTATAGGAGTTCTTTTTTTTCAGATTATATAAATCCGCTAACAAGGATAACTCTGGCAACTGCAAGAGCCGGTAATGTTATTGGTGGTGGCGATTGGCAAACAGATCGAATTGTACCTGATTGCATTAAATCTATTGAGGATGACAGGCCAATAATCGTTCGAAATCCAAATTCAATTAGACCATGGCAGCATGTTCTCGAGCCAATATATGGGTATATGCTTCTGGCGATGCACCTGAATATAAATCCATTGAAGTATGCTTCTGCCTGGAATTTTGGACCAGAAAACTCAAACTATAAAACAGTATCAAAATTAGTCAATCAATTGATTTCAGATTATGGCAAAGGATCATGGAATGAAAGTTCTAAACCTCATAATAAACCTGAAACCGGACGCCTGAAACTGGATAATACTAAATCTGTTTCTCATTTGGGCTGGTTGCCAACATGGGGATTTAACACCACAGTACGTAAAACGGTAGAATGGTATAAAAATTACAAATCATCCAACATGTTTCGATTGGCAACGGATCAAATTGATAATTACATATCCACAATTGAAAATCAAAATCCTTTTAATTAATTTTTGTCTTCACGTCAGCAAATATTAAACCTTATAGACACGCACTTTAAGGAATCTTTCAAAGATAAACCTTTTATCCCGGGACAAAGCAAGATTCCGGTTTCAGGTCGCGTTTTTGATGAAGATGATATCAAGTTACTTGTTGATGCTTCACTGGATTTTTGGCTCACAACGGGAAGATATGCTGAAGAATTTGAAAAAGTATTCTCAGACTTTCTTGGAATTAGATATGCCAATCTTGTAAACTCTGGATCATCCGCAAATTTAGTGGCAATATCCTCACTTACATCTCCTAAGTTAGGTAATAAACGCTTAAAGCCCGGTGACGAGGTAATAACCGTTGCAGCTGGATTTCCAACTACCCTTAATCCCATTATCCAAAATAATCTTGTACCTGTTTTTGTTGATGTATTACCGCACACATACAATGCGGACCCAGATGAGATTGAAAAAGCCATTACAAAAAAGACAAAGGCAATTTTCCTTGCCCATACCCTTGGTAATCCATTCCAAATATCTCAAATTAGGGCAATTGCTGATAAATTTAATCTTTGGCTTATAGAAGATTGTTGTGATGCCCTGGGATCTAAATACGATAACCAGATGGTTGGTACATTTGGTGATATATCGACATTTAGTTTTTATCCAGCCCATCATATTACAATGGGCGAAGGTGGATGTGTCTGTACTGATAATTCAAAATTGAGCAAAATCATCATGTCATTCCGGGATTGGGGACGTGATTGTTGGTGCCAACCTGGTCATGATGATACTTGCGGAAAAAGATTTAACTGGGAATTTGATAATCTACCACATGGCTATGATCATAAATATGTGTATACACATATCGGATACAATTTGAAAGTTACAGATATGCAAGCGGCTATTGGTGTATCACAAATGAAAAAATTACCAGACTTTATAAAAAAACGTCAAGAAAATTTCAATTATCTCACAAATAGGCTATCTGGACTACAGGACTATTTTCATTTACCAGAGAAGACACTAAACTCAGACCCTTCATGGTTTGGGTTTCCCATTGTTATTACCAAAAATTCGGACTTTACAAGAAATGAATTACAGGTTTTTCTTAATCAAAGAAAAATTGACACTCGATTATTATTTGGTGGTAACTTGATTCAGCAACCTGCTTACAAAGAATTTTCATTTCATACTTTAACGGATTTACCTTTCACAAATTTTATCAAAGAAAACGTATTTTGGTTGGGAGTCTACCCTGGCATCACGTTTGCCATGATTGATTATATTACCGAGTCACTTAATACTTTTATTCATAAAAAACCATAATTAGGAAATTTTCAGGTTGAACAATCTTCAATACATTGTCCAAATATCGCAGCATTTTCATATTCTTAAATCCATCGATAGTTTTGAGAAATTGACAAAATACACCATACCGCTGGATGACGATATCGGTTTTCTCTTGCCAGCATGCAAATTGCATTTCCATAATGATAAGTTAATCTCACTACTGGCTGATTGGAGAATCAATAATTCATTTGCTTTTCCGACAAAATTTAAAATCACCAAGGCAGGCACTATTAACTGGCTGGAAAATATAGTCTATAAAAATGAAGCCCGAATCCTCTTTTTTGTGTTAAATAATCACCGGGTTCCTATTGGACATCTCGGCTATGCAAATTGTATTAATGATAATAATTTTATGGAGATTGACAATGTTGTGCGCGGAGTAAAAGAAGGCGACAGCGGTATTATGACCTATGCGATGAAGTCACTTTTAAAATGGGGATTAGATAATTTTAGTCCTGCACGAATATATTTGCGAGTCTTCTCTGATAATGAACATGCAATTTCATTTTATAGAAAATTAGGATTTATTGACTTGAGACTGATTCCATTGTATCGATTTGAGAAACCTGGAGTGGAGTATTTTGAATCTAGTGAAGTTGAAACACACAAAAATCCAGATAAATTTTATTTAGAAATGGTATACAAAAACTTATAACTCAATTTTGATAATGCAGGATTTTTGGTCATTTTTAAATAGTAATATATTTATCATTTCTCTTCTTCCATTCGGACTCATTTTGATAAATAAAACTTCTGCACATATCTTGGAGAATATTTAAATTCTTTCGATATTTCTTAAGATTACTATTAATTACAACATAAAGATTATTGATGTTCAAACCTGACAAGCTTATACTAACTGCGGGTCCAAGTGTTACAGATTTAGAATTAAGATATACTTCTGACGCCGTAAAAAATGGCTGGAATGAAAACTGGAACGGATATCTGAATCAATTTGAATCCAAATTTGCAGAAATTATTGGTGCAAAATACGCAGTTACCACATCCAGCGGAACGGGTGCTCTTCACCTATCCCTTCTCGCTTTAGGTATCGGTGAAGGAGATGAGGTTATTTTACCAGATCTGACCTGGGTAGCCACAGCTCATGCCATTAAATACACCGGGGCAAACCCAGTATTTATCGATGTCGATCCTGAAACCTGGACAATTGACCCTGATAAAATAATCCCTGCCATCAACAAGAGAACCAAGGCAATTATGCCAGTGCATCTTTATGGTCATCCATGTAATATGGAAAGAATTATGAATATTGCCAATGAGTTCAATCTATATGTGGTTGAAGATGCTGCCCCTGCTGTAGGTGCCATGTCTGGGAATAAACATGTTGGTTCATTTGGCGAGTTTGGTGTATTTAGTTTTCAGGGAGCAAAAATGGTCGTTACCGGTGAAGGCGGCATGATTTGTACAAATGATAAATCCCTCATAGATGCAGTGCGTAGGATTGGTGATCATGGCAGGGCTCCCAAAGAGGGTAATCCATTCTGGATTGATTGTATCGGATTTAAGTATAAGATGTCCAATATACAAGCGGCATTTGGTCTGGCTCAAATTGAGCGCTTGGATGAATTAATCATGAAAAAGAGAACTATTTTTGGCTGGTATCGTGATCGACTGAAAGATATTGATGGGCTATTACTTAATACTGAAGCAGACTGGGCAAAGAGTATTTACTGGATGCCGTCAATATGCTTTAATGGAGAATTCCCAATAACTAGAAATCAACTTATCACAGCATTAAAAGCAGACCTCATAGATACACGCCCTGTATTTCCGAAAGTGAGTGTCATGAAGATGTGGAATGAACAGGATAATCCAATTGCCACCCATATCAGCAAAAATGCCCTTAATCTACCGGGAGGTCATAATCTTAGCGAAGAAATTGTAGATTATATTTGTCGATCAATAAAACTTCACTTAAATAAATAATTTCCCTTTTTGATGATATTTAATAATACTTCAATACTTGCCAAACAAATTCGGATACATGCACTGAAGATGACTTCAAATGCCAAAGCAAGTCATATTGGATCTTGCCTGAGTATGGCCGAATTACTTGCAGTGCTATACCAAGATATTCTTAGAGTAAAATGTGAAACTCCTGATTGGGAGGATAGGGATCGCTTTATTTTGAGTAAAGGACATGGTGCAGCAATATACTATGCTGTATTGGCAGAGAAAGGATTCATTCCAAAAGAATGGTTAAGCACTTATGCTGAGAATGATTCAAAATTATCTGCTCATGTAAATAGCTATAATATTCCCGGCATAGAAGTGTCAAGCGGATCGCTTGGCCATGGATTGCCCATTGCATGCGGTATGGCCCTGGCGGCAAAAGCATCAAAAAAGAATTATAAGATATATGTTTTATTAAGCGATGGTGAATTAGATGAAGGCTCAAATTGGGAGTCGATATTGTTTGCAGCACATCACAAACTATCAAATTTGACAGCCATAGTTGATTATAATAAAATTCAAGGATTTGGTGATGTAAAAGACATACTAAACCTTGAACCTCTCGAAGATAAATTCAAAGCCTTCGGCTGGTCTGCAGTGAGAATCGATGGACACAATATTCAGGAGATTCATAATTCGTTATCGGAATTACCGATGGAAAATGATAGACCAACCGTCATCATCGCGGATACTATCAAGGGCAAGAGTGTATCATTTATGGAAGATTCTTTAAAATGGCATTATCGCTCTCCAAGTTCTGATGAACTTAAAAAAGCCATCTCTGAAATTGAGAAAACACAATGAGAAAGACTTTCATTGATACATTGTGCAAGATTGCGAAAGATAATGAAAATGTATGGCTGCTGTCTGGTGATTTAGGATATTCTGTTTTGGAGCAATTTTCTAGGCAATTCCCCAATCGCTATATCAATACTGGTGTCGCCGAACAAAATATGATGGGGGTTGCCGCAGGTCTTTCTTTAAGCGGTAAAATAGTATTCACATATTCGATTTCTAATTTCACCGTCATGCGATGCTTAGAACAGATTCGTAATGATATTTGCTATCATAATCTCAATGTGAATATCGTTGGTGTTGGCGGTGGTTTCACTTATGGATCAGCAGGTTACTCCCATCATGCTGTAGAGGATTATGGCGTTTTGATGCCCATGCCCAATATGTCAATTTTTGTACCATGCGACCCAATTGAAACTAAATTATGTATAGAAAATGCATATGGATTTGAAGGTCCTTCATATATTCGATTAGAAAAAAACTGTGATTATACTGTTCATGACAAAACACCCCATTATTCGATTGGTAATCCAATAAGAATTCTTGAGGGAAAGGACGCAACAATTGTCAGTACCGGAGGAGTAGTTAATCAGGCAATGACAGCTGCTAAATTACTTGCCAACTTAGACATCAATGTCTCAGTAATCAGTCTTCCATCTGTTAAACCAATTGATTTAAAGAGTTTGGCAGCAGTATTAAATACACCCATCATTATTACCATAGAAGAACATAGTGAGTTTGGCGGTATATCTCAACTTGTAAACAAGGCTATAATCCAATATCAAATCAATGTTAATGAAGTTGTAAATTTATGCACTAGTGATGACATAATATATTCCATTGGCAGTCAGGATTTTATTCGTCACAAATTATCTATGACATCTGAAAAAATCAAAAACACTATTATTAAACTAATGAATTCTTAATTCAGCGATGCCGAAATCTTTAATCAGCATATTTACTCCCGTTTATAATGAAGAAGATAACATCCAGATTATCTGGAGCTCCGTAAAAAATATAATGGAATCCGTTTCAGATAAATTTGATTACGAGCATGTATTTTCAGATAATAAAAGTAATGATAACACTTTAAAAATGCTCGGTAAAATTTGTTCACATGATCTGCATGTGAAAGTAATATCCCTTTCAAGAAATTTTGGGGTTACAAAATCTACTCTAAATGGATTGCAGAGATGTTCCGGTGATGCGGTCATTCAGATTGACGCGGATATGCAGGACCCGCCAAATATGATCCTGGAATTTATTAAAAAATGGGAAGATGGCTTCAAAGTTGTTTACGGTATTCGGCAGGACAGAGATGAAAAAGTTGTTATGAAACTGGTGCGGAAATATTTTTACTGTATAGCAGAAACTATATCCAATGAAACCCTTATCCCGGATGTGGGTGAGTTCCGATTAATGGATAGAAGGATTTTAAGCGAAATTGAAAAAATCAAGGATTTCAACCCCTATTTAAGAGGTATAGTTGCCAACCTGGGTTTCAAACAGATCGGCATTCCCTATCATCGTGATAAACGGTTTAAGGGTAAAACATCCACCAATTTATATCATTTATTTGATTATGGAATTAATGGTATTATCAGTCATTCTACAATTCTTTTGAGACTTTCAACGATCTTTGGGATGACAATGGCTTTTATCAGTTTTCTACTTATAATTGTCTATTCTTTACTGAAAATTATTTATCAGCAGTCTCCCTCAGGACTCACATCACTTTATATTTTTATTCTATTCTTCTCTGGGATTCAAATGATATTCCTCGGTATAATCGGCGAGTACATTTCAAAAATATATACACAAAGCATCCATAAACCATTGGTTATAGAAGAAGAACTAATTAACTTTGAATGATAAACTCAAATTAATATGAGCAAATATAGAAATCATTTTATCATTGCCGGCATCATACTATTGGTTTATGGCTATTCTGTTAGTTATCAGTTTTCACCATTAGATGATTCCCAACTGTTCGCCGATAAAATCGAATGGTTATCAGATATTACAAATATTCCTGCTATTTTCACAGCCACATTAGAAGCTGGAATGGAACCAACCCCTTTTTACAGACCTGTTTTGGTCCTGTCATTTATGCTGGATGCCATTATTGGCAATGGCTCCCCCATTTCTTACCATCTGACGAATATCCTCCTGCATATACTGGTGACACTGGGTATTTATATTGGAATGATGGCCTTGCTGAAACATCCAAGATCCGCATTGTTTTGGAGTCTGTTTTTTGCACTTCATCCTCTACTTACTTCAGCAGTATCATGGATTCCAGGCAGAAATGATACAATGATTACTCTCATGGCATTATTATCCATATATTTTCTGCATAAGTATCTATCCATTATGAATAACAAATGGCTGGTATTGAATATCTTGTTCTTGCTGCTTGCAGTTTTTACAAAAGAGCAAATGATTTTCCTCCCAATTATTTTCGTATCAGTTATTATTTTTATGAATTTAGAAAAATGGGAAATATTCCCTCTGTCGATTATCTGGACTTTTTCAGTATTACTGTTTCTACTTGTTAGATCCCATTTTGTCACTGGTAGTTTGATAATCAATATTCCTGATAAATTTGAATACATTAAAAATCTTTTCTCTGCATTGATCATTTCTACCGGGAAGCTTATAGTACCTTCAAAACAATCTGTAATGCCTACTTTTGAAATCCAAAGCATAATCCCCGGTACGATAATCATCATATTTATCATATTTAGCATATATCGATGGGGACTGAAAGACAGAAACTTCTTTTACTTGGGGCTCATTTGGTATCTATCCATGGTTTTAATCCCATTGTTTTGGGGAACTATTCAGGATGAGCAATTTGAACATCGGATGTATTTTCCTGTAGTTGGATTTATTATCATGCTATCACAGTTGAATATTATGCATATCTCTCTTAACAGCAAGAATTTGATGGTTCGCAATTTACTTCTGGTATTTTTAATTTTATTTGGACTCAAAGCGCATTTTCGCAGTTATGTCTATGAGGATGAATTATCTTTTGGATTGGCGGCAATTAATGACTCTCCCCTTCATTCCCGTTCTTATAAACTTCTTGGAGATATTTACCGATTAAAGAATCAACCGGATTTGGCTTTAGATAATTATAATATTGCTATAGCCATAGATGCAAATGCTGCTGATACGTATAATAATCGTGGTGATATATTTTTGAAACAAAAACTTTATCATAATGCCGTAGATGAGTTTACAAATGCACTATTAATAAATCCAAATTATCATCTTGCCAGGAATAATCGCGCTGTGGCATATTATTTTCTTAAGAATTATGAAATGTCTGATCAAGATTTACAAATCGTTATTGCCTCCGGTTTTAAAGCCCACCCTGATTTTATATCAGCTTTGAATCAAGCCCTTGAATCCAGCCAATAATCACGTAACGCCGATAAAGGCAGTTATATTTGATTTGGATGGGACTTTACTGGATACAATCCAGGATATTGCCGATACAATGAATATTGTTTTGACAAACAATAATTTTCCTATTCATTCGATTCCGACCTATGAAGTCTTCGTTGGCCAAGGTCTTGAAAAACTTGTATGGAAAGTTTTACCCGAGCAAAACCGTAATCAGGAGATGGTTGAAAACCTAATCAACTCTTTCCGTAATATCTATCCTGATAGGTGGATTAATACAAGGCCATATCCTAAAATAAACAAAACACTTTCAGGTTTGGAAAAGATGAATATCCAGTATGGTATATTATCTAACAAACCACATCGATTTACTGTCAAAATAGTTGAAAAATATTTCCCGGCACATAAATTCTTTCATGTCAGAGGTGCCAACTCAGACTTCCCAAAAAAACCTGACCCGCAAGCCGCATTACATATAATAAATATGATCGATGTTGGTGCAGGAAACACCATTTTTATTGGTGACTCATGTGAAGATATCCACACAGCTCACAATGCAGGAATGAGATCAATTGGCGTCACCTGGGGGTTAAATCCAGTTTCACAACTAATTGAAAGCAATGCAGATTGGATTGTAAATGATCCTTTGGAGATTCTAAATATTATTACGGATTTAAATGAAAATTAACAATATCATATTTGATCTTGGAAATGTCATGGTAAAATGGTCACCTGAATCGGTATTACCGATTTTGGATAAGAAATTTGAAAGGATATTCCTGGACTCTGATTTTACTTTATTTGAAGACGTCTGGGAACAATCTGATAAAGGAGATCTCAATGAATTACAATTAATAGAAAAAATATCAACCCTCGCTGGCATTTCTTTAGATAAAGCAGAACATGCACTTAAAATGTTGAAACAATCCCTAATCCTCAATAAACCCATGTCTGATTTATTGGCCTCACTGCATGAATCCGGCTATAACCTATTCTGTTTATCAAACATTTCAAAATCCTTTGGGGATTACCTTATCGATAGATATGAATTTTTTAATTATTTTACTGGAATTGTTTTTTCCTACGAAGAAAAATGTATTAAACCAGATTTACAAATATATAATAATCTCATTTCAAAATTTTCTCTATCAACGGAAAATACCATATTTATCGATGACAAACTGGAGAATATTAAAAGTGCTCAGTCCTTAGGGATAAAAAGCTTCCACTACCGGGATCATACAGTTTTTCTCAATGAGCTATCAAATATTCTACCTTCTGACTTTATCATGCCAGAATAGAATATTCATCATTATTTTCCATCATATTCATTAAGAAATTTGACATTCCCGTCTTTAAATTTTAACTTTCTATTTCAATTGGACTTTACCATTTAAATGAACAAAAATCAGTTAATCATTTTTTTACTTTTTATATCAGGAGCTCTTATGTCTGCCAGGGATATTCAATACACTTTATTTATGGAAGCCCCCCACACCCATTTGATCGATATTCAAATAGAGATTAACGGCTTAGATGGAGAATATATCGATTTGTCTATGCCGGTATGGACGCCAGGATCTTATTTGGTAAGAGAATACTCCAAAAATATTATGAAAGTATCCGCCCATCATAAAAAGTCTCAATTGACAGTTTCCAAAACCGATAAAAATACCTGGCGTATTTTTCTTGACAAGCATAAAAAGATAACTGTTGACTATCAGGTTTATGCATTTGAAATGACTGTCAGAACCAGCTTTATGGATGAGGATTTTGCTATGTTAAATGGTGCCAGTATTTTCCTTATTCCAGATGGATATAATGACACACAGCTCATTGTTGACATAGAGCCCTATTATAAATGGGAGAAAACAACGACTGAACTCCCAAAATACAAAGGGAGTTATAACAAATTTATTTCGGAAGATTTTGATCAGCTGGTGGACTCCCCAATCATAATCGGGAACCACAATACCTATAAGTTCTCTGCATCTGGCGTGCAACATATCTATGCCATTACTGATACCGGAAATTTTGATATGGATAAAATCATTCCGGATACTCAAAAAATCGTCGAGACAGCAAACAATATTTTTAATGATGTCCCATATGATCATTATACATTTTTTCTAAATACAGCGGATGGTGCCTATGGCGGCCTGGAACATAAAAATTCCTGCAGTTTGATTTTTGACAGATGGAAATTTAAAGACCGTAAAGATTACCTAAGATTTATGGGTTTAGTATCTCATGAGTTCTTTCATGTATATAATATCAAGCGAATTCGACCCACAGAATTAGGTCCATTTGATTATGATAATGAAAATTATACAACGTTATTATGGGTGTCAGAAGGTTTGAACAGTTACTATGATAATCATCTCTTGAGACGATCAGATATCGCCACCGTTGATGAGTATTTGGGTTTTATTGCTGATGATCTAAAAAGGTTAGATGCACTGCCGGGCCGTAAAGTTCAGTCCGTTTCAGAATCGTCGTTTGATGCCTGGATAAAACTGTACCGATCCAACGAAAATTCCATGAACAGTACTATCTCCTACTACTTGAAAGGTAGTTTGATTGGCTGGGTTCTTGATTTGAAGATTCGTCATGCCACAGGTGGTGAACGCAGTCTAGATGATGTTTTCAGGGAATTGTGGCTGGATTATCGTGATACCGGCAATGGTTTCACCGAAGAAAATGTTATCGATTACTCAAACCGGATTTCAGGAGAGAATTTATCTGATATTTGGGAGTATCTTCATTCCACAAACGAGATTGACTATGATCGGTATCTGAGCCCATTTGGTTTGAAACTTGAGAAATCTTATAAAGATGATGAAAAACAGGATGAGGCCTGGTTTGGTATCACTTTGAATAAAGAAATGAAAATCACAAGAATAAATTCAGAAAGCCCTGCTTATCGAGATGGTTTGAATGTGCATGACGAAATCATTTCATTAAATGGTTTTAGGCTAACATCTGATAGTTATAAAAAACATCTTGCCAGAATGGAAAAAGATCATCCAGCCAAATTTATAGTCTCCCGTCGGGGGATTATTCGCTCTATGGAAGTAACCCCTGGTGATCAACCATTTGATAAATATGAAATTCTCCAGGTGGAAAATCCTTCAGCTTCGGCAAAAACCCTATATGAGAATTGGCTCTATACAAAATGGGAGAGCAAAGATAAATAACCATGGATGAAGTTTTACTCCCCGAAATATTACCTGAACAGGCTGTGGTAATTGCCAATGGTTTGTTTCCAGATCATCCTATTCCGCTGGAAATATTACAAAAATCTAACTTTAATATTTATTGTGACGGGGCAGCAAAACGATCACATTTAGATAAGTATGCTCCTGATATTATCATCGGGGATTTAGATTCGATTCAAAAAGATGTTTATGATAAATACCGGGAAATAATCGTCAGAGTAGAAACTCAGGATACATCAGATTTGGAAAAAGCATTATTATGGTGTAATAAATATTCAATAAAATCCGTGGTCATTCTTGGTGCTTCAGGATTAAGAGAAGACCATTTAATATCCAATATATTTCTATTAGAAAGTTACTGTCAGGATTTTGATCACATCTCAATGATTACTAATTATGGAAGTTTTTCACCCGTTTATTCAGAAAAAATATTTGAGAGCTTTTTAGGTCAACAGGTATCTATCTTTTGTATTGATGCCACAGTTAAAATAACATCTGAGCACTTAATGTATCCCTTGAATAAGACATCATTAAATGGTCTTAATAAAGGAATATCCAACGAATCAACCTCAACCAGTTTTACTATTTCTCTATCTCATGGGGTGGTAGTAATATTTACTTCACATGGAGTGAAATAAAATGAAAATATTTACTGAATGGATGGATGCAAATCCAATAATCATGGAATGGCTGGACCCAATATTAGTGATCTTTGCCTGTATTGTTGTCTATTATCTGTCGCGAACTTATCTCATTCGTCTTATCAAAGTTTTATCAAAAAGAAGCAAATCAAAAATTGATGATGTCATTCTAGAGCAAGGTGTTTTATCGAAGCTATCATATCTAGGTCCGCTCATTATACTTCATCAGTATATTGAGGTTCTTCCAGATATTGTCTCTCGATATCAGCCAATCATTTCAGCGCTTATCATCTTTATTATGCTAGCAGTCACCGGATCGCTTTTAAACGCCCTCTATGAGATTTACTCCGGTTTAGCAATATCAAAAAAGTTCCCCCTTAAATCATATTTGCAAGTTGTAAAAATATTTATTTATATCATTGGTACGCTGGTTATCATATCCATACTAATAGGAAAATCGCCTCTGGTTCTGCTCAGTGGATTAGGTGCTTTAACTGCTGTATTGATGCTGGTATTCAGGGACACCATTCTTTCATTTGTTGCTAGTATGCAAATATCAACCAGTGACCTTGTAAAGGTTGGCGACTGGGTCGAATCCCCTACCTTTGGTGCTGATGGTGATGTTATTGACATTGCCCTTCATCATATCAAAATTCAAAATTGGGATAAGACTATTTCCACCATACCGACACACAAAATGATAGATTCATCATTCAAAAACTGGAGAGGTATGTCTTCCAGCGGCGGACGGAGGGTCAAACGATCAATCCATATTGATATCAACTCAATAAAATTTTGCACACAGGAAATGTTGGATAGATTCTCACGAATTCACTATATCTCAGAATATATCCAGTCAAAGTCAGATGAACTGACCCAGTATAATAATCAAGATCAATCTGGGATGGATGAACTTGTAAACGGACGTCGCATGACCAATATTGGAACCTTCAGAGCTTATATTATATCTTATCTCAGAAATCATCCAAATGTAAGGCAGGATATGACATTGCTGGTTCGGCAGCTTCAATCAACTGATACAGGGTTACCTATACAGCTTTACTTTTTCACGAATACGGTAGATTGGATTGATTATGAAAATATTCAATCTGATATTTTTGACCATATCATGGCTGCTTTGAATGGATTTGATTTATCGGTGTATCAATCTCCAACAGGATCTGATTTCAATAAATTAAGTGGTAATTGATTATGGAATATTTTAATATCGCAAAACCATACATCCTCCCGGTTATATTTATACTCGCTGGATTAATCAGTTCAAGAATTTTTAATTCGTTTGTAGCAGTAAAATTGCAGAAACTGGCAAATCTCACTTCCTGGGGTGGCGATGATATCTTTCTAAAAAATATTAAAAAATACATATCTTTCTGGCTGATCATCGGAGGATTTTATCTCGCATTTGAAACCGGTGTATTTCCCATTTCCATTACGGATCCTGCCAGTAAGATATTCTTAGTGCTTTTTGTTATCAGTGCTGCATTTGCGATATCAAATATAATTGGAACCGCAGTAGCAAGTTATACTGGAAAATATAATACTGAATTTCATAATCTCGGGATATTAATGATAATACTGCGTAGCCTCATCATTGGTATTGCAGTATTAATGCTACTGCAGACATTTGGTATGAAAATCACACCCCTTCTTGGTGCCTTAGGGGTAGGCAGTATGGCTGCCGGTTTTGCCTTAAAAGATACGCTAGCAAACTTTTTTGCCGGGATACAGATTCTCATGTCAAAACAGCTTCATGTGGGGAATTTTATACAATTAAGCTCCGGGATGGAAGGTACAATCACCGATATTACACTGCGGAATACGACACTTATCGACAGGTCTAACAATACAATCGTAGTTCCAAATGCTGAACTGGCAATTGCCACTATTGTGAATTATAGCATTCCAACTCCCAACTTACGGGTCAAGGTAGATTGCGGCGTTGCCTATGATAGTGATCTTGATCGTGTTGAGGAACTGGTAATTTCGACTGCGAAGGAAATCATGCATAATGTGAAAGGAGCAATTCCTGATTTTGAACCGCGAATGCGTTTTCATACATTTGGTGAATCCAGCATTGATTTTACAGTGGTAATGAGAGCCGCCAATTTTAGCGCCCAGCATTTAGTAAGAAGCGAATTTGTCAAATTATTAAAAAAACGATTTGATGAAAATAATATCGAAATCCCATTTCCGATTAGGACAATTAAGAGGGACGAATAATGAGCCTAACACACATTTATGTGAAAGATTTTCCTACATGGCAGGAATACTATTGGAAATATCAATTCCTTTTAGCACAAGAATATTACATCCCACTGTTAAAAAATTGGAATGTACAAGTAAAAGGTAAAAAAGTGCTAGATATTGGTTGTGGAAATGGTGGTTTTACTGCTGCTTTTGGCGATTCGGGAGCAGATTGTGTAGGAGTTGAAATCAGAGATTTCAACTGGAAAGAATCGAATAATGTAACTTATAAAGTTCAGGATATTCTCAGTGAGAATGCGGTAAATAATCTTGGTAGTGATTATGATATTATCATTCTACGTGATGTTATTGAACATATTTTACTGGACCATAAATTTGACTTCTTATCCTCTTTAAAATCTTTTGCAAATCCTGACACTGTTTTTCTAATTACATTTCCACCTTTTTATTCACCATTTGGACTTCATCAACAGACATTTTTGAAATCCTTTTTAAAAAAATTACCCTTTTTGGGAATGATCCCAAATATCTTTTTGTTACCTATTCTTCATCTCTTACACGAATCTGAAGAAGCGTTAAATAATATTATTGAAATTAAAAAATGTAAGATGACAAATATGAATTTTATAAAACTGATGAAAAGTTTGTCATTCAAGATCAATCAAAAAAAATTCTTCACATTTAGACCGTCCCACGAAATACGTTTGGGATGGAGAACAAGAATATCTCCTATCGGAAATATTCCTTTATTAAATGAGATATTTGTATTAGGGACTGTCTACTTAGCCTCCTTGCAAGATAAGACTGATTAATATAATTATATCCAATATATTGATTTCACCATCGTCGTTTAAATCGCCAATCCATTGTTCATAATCAGTTAAGTTGTCTAATTCAAGTATAAAATTGACTATTAGGATTATGTCCAATACATTAAGATCCTCATCATGATTAACATCTCCTTCTAAACCAATAAATTCTGATTCTATGGATCCCATATCAGGATTATAACCTTCATATTCTTCTGGAAGAAGATTTAATAATATTTCTTGCTGATACTCAAAATAATCCGTTCCAGTATCAATGCATGGAGAATTCTCAGACAATGAAAAACTTTCGTTGTTAATATCAAGAAAGAATGGATCGCTATCAATATTTCCTTCCATCCAGTTAACTTCATTGTCAAGATAGTTAACAATTGAATATTCACCACCCTGGATATCTGAGTATGCTAAAGCTATTGAATTTGTGCTATCCCATAAATAAATTTCTTGTGGGCTATTATCCCATAATATTGAATTAATGAAAATTGGATTGGAATTTAATATGCATAGAATTCCTCCACCGTATACCGAAACATTAGCAGTTATAGTGGTATTGATAAATACTGGATTTGTGTTTGTATCACATGATACACCACCACCATATTCACCAGAATTCCCAGAAATCAATAAATTTTGCAAAATAGGATCTGACCCATGACCAATATAAAGACCTCCAGCATGCCAAGAATTAATTGAATTATCTATAATCTTTGAATTGATCATAAATGGATTTGAGTAAACGATATATACTCCACCTCCCTTTGAATCGGCACTATTATTTTTTATAATTAAGTCTGAGAACGTGCTATTAGAGTTTTCACATCTTATTCCTCCTCCATATCCTGTGACAGTATTATTTATTATTGAAGAGTTTAACAAAATCAGACTCGAATCATTTCCTAAATAAATTCCACCTCCTCCTTCAGCAAAGTTTCCATTGACTATTAAGTATTCCAACATTGGTTCTGTCCCATCACAATATATACCTCCCCCTAAATGTCTGGATACCCCATTTCCATCCGGATCTCGAAAATTCCCATATCCATTTGTCAATGTGAACCCACTTAATATTGCATTATTATCCTCCCCATTTTCAATTGTAACTACGCTACCATTTTGCCCGCCATCAATGCTCGTGAGCGATATAAAGCTCGTATCATCGGTAAAATAAAACATAGAACAGATTAAAATATTTTTCCCAGAATAATTGATATTCTCATAGTAGGTACCAGTGTGGACAAGAATCGTATCAGTAGTAACGGCTACACCTATTGTATGATTGATGGTTTCAAACGGATTTTCAACTGTACCCGTACCAGTATCATCCGAACCAGAAACCGAAACATGCCAAATATGATCACTTGGATATATACAATTTTCTGAATCAACTAAAGCATCCGGATCATAATTAATTGCCTCCTCATCCATACAACCCACACAACTTGTACTGTCATTTTGAGAAATATCATCACAGACACCACAGGCATCATAATAAGCAGTTCCATCACAAGTCCTGAGACAATCTTTTATATTGGAGAAACAATTATCCATAAGGTCTACTGGATATGATGACCATCCTTCTGGTTCTTCGCATGCTTCCATACTGATATTTGGATTACCAAGGCCATCTCCATCCAAATCCTGCCAAAATGTTTGTAACTCAGAGCAACACATTCCGAATTGATCCTCAATCCAACTTCCATCACAATTATCCGCACAATCAATTTCATTAGAAAAGCAATTATCATTTAGATCACTATTGTTAGTTACCCATCCGGCATAATCCATACAAGCTAAAGCGGGAAAATCAGGATCACCTAATCCATCATTGTCATTGTCAAACCAAACTTCAAATGGTGCTTCACAACAGTCTCCAAAACTGTCTTCAATGCACCCAAAGCGGATGTGTGAATTATTATTACTAATATCTGGGATAGTCTGTGCAGGGAGAAGGATAATAATCAGAAAGCAAAAGAATATTTTCAAATATAATTTATTCATAATACACCCTCTAAATAAAATTTTCAATACTATATGATGATTAGTAAAGTAAATTAGCTTTTTTATTAACAAAGATCGGTTAACCCGAATTGATATCTACTCTGAACTCGAATTCAATTAATAAAACGTTTAACTGACTTTTTTTGCACACTATTGTTGAAGAGTGATTAATTGTATATCATTTTTCTGCGTATACTATAATCGATGTAGATAAAAATGGAATTTTTGTTGTATTCTTGCTAAAAATTGTCTTCCGTAAGAATGACTGTAATGGTTTCCACTTTATCACATCCATTGGTGCTGTAATATATTGAATTTTTATATTTTTAAATCCAGCATGTTCAACAATTTTATTAATATCTTTTTTACGATAAATTCTAGCTTTTGCATATCTTGAATGAATAAACTTCGGTAGCCAGGAAAATAATGGAACCCTATTCCAAGGCAATATTGGTAAATATGCTCCATGTGTTTCGAATATCCACCATTTATTTGGTACTGATATTGCAATTTTACCCCCAACATTTAACTTGGTATACATATTCCTGACCGTTTGAAAATCATTTTTCACATGTTCAACAACTTCAAATGATACAATTCTGTCATATTTATCTGCTGACTCCTCCATAGCGTCGATATCTTCTAAATTAGATGTACAATTTAGAATTTTATATTCAGAAATTTTTTCGGATAATTGTTTAAGATTAGATTCAATAATATCTATCCCATGACATTTTCTAAACAAATCAGAAAGTATAATTAGACTTCCCCCATTACCGCATCCTATATCTATTAGACTGTACTTAATATTTATAAAATCATCAAACGATTTTAAAATGCTTATTCGACGCGAAATAATGAAATCTTCATATTCTGCAGGTTTACCTAACGCTATCTTTCTCACTTCTCTCCCATATGATTAAAATTTAAATTAAAATTCTAGTGAATATTAGTATTCTTTATTTAATCTTAAATCATTTTATATTAAATGAAATGAAGATAATAAACAAAAAATCCATCAGAGAAAACATATATTTTCACCCTAATCATTTAGAGATGATATTTTTTATAAATAATTAATAAAAATGGTTAATTTCCAGTGATAATGTTTATCATAATAATAATATCAAGAATATTTATTTCTCCATCTTGATTTAAATCACTCAACCACATTTCTATGTCGGTCAGATCAATTTCATTTAAAATAAATCCTACAATTATTATTATATCTAATATGTTAACGTCGTTATCATAGTTGACATCTCCAACCAAGTAATTCGAATATTCAGATTCGAATGCACCCATATCTGGCTGGTAACCATAATAATCTTCTGAATTCATATTAAAATAGATTAATTCACTCTCAAAATAATTAGTTCCAGAATCAATACAAGGAGATGATTCAGTCAGTGAAAAATCTCCTCCGTATGAATTAACAAATAATGGATCTTCGTAAATATTACCAACCCCTTGATTCCAACTATCTTCTATTGCAGAATAATGTAAATCAAATTGACCTCCACTACCAGCTATTAGTTGATTTGGTGTGTTTCCCCAAATAACAGAATTTAAAATTATCGGATGAGATTCTGAATAATATGTCTGAAAGCCACCACCACCATTATCTGCATGGTTACCACTCATTGTAACTTTGTTAACAGTAACGGTACTTGAGGAAAAATCTATTCCTCCGGCACGATGATGAGCAACATTATTGTATATTAATGAGTGACTTAAATTGGCATTGGATAATCTAAAATATATACCACCACCCGTTCTATCCGTTTCATTATTAAATATGCTAACATGTGATATTATAGGATCGCTTAGCTTACAGAATAGTCCACCACCAAAATTATTTGAAATATCTCCAAATAGCATATTTTCATATATCGAAAGGTTTTCTAACGAAGGATTAGATTCTAGTATTACTATTCCCCCACCTTTTATAGATGTGTTCTCTTTAATATCCAAATGACTAATATTTGGATTAGAATGATTTTTAATGGTTATTCCTCCACCCTTTACACTAGAATTGGATATTCCTGAGCCAGCACCATGTTGAATTGTGAAACCAATTATGTAAGTTAAATCACTTTCGCCATTTTCAATTAATATCACAGTATCATTATAACCACCGTCGATTATAGTCTCATAAATAAAATGTTCCTCTAATGTAAAAGCATAAAGTGAACATATTAGTAAATTTTTTCCATTTAAATTAATATTCTCATAAAAAATACCACTATGAACAAGTATTGTATCCAAATTACTTGCAGAGTCAATTGTATGTTGAATTGTAAAATATGGATCCTCAACAGTCCCAAAACCAAATTCATCCGACCCTAAAACTGAAACATGCCATATATGATCGCTGGGATAAATACAGTTTCCTGAATCAATTAATGCATCTGGATCAAAATTTATTGCCGCCTCATCCATACAGCCCACACAGCTTGTATTATCGTTTTCAGAATTATCATCACAGATACCACAGGCATCGTAATACGCAGTTCCATCGCATATACCGAGACAATCCTTTATGTTGGAAAAACAATTGTCCATTAAGTCTACTGGAAATGACGACCAACCTTCCGGTTCATCACATGCCTCCATGCTAATATTTGGATTACCAAGACCATCGCCATCCAAATCCTGCCAGAATGTTTGCAGCTCTGAGCAACACATTCCGAATTGATCCTCAACCCACGTGCCATCACAATTATCAGCACAATCCAATTCGTTGGAAAAACAATTATCGTTCAGATCACTATCATTTGTCACCCACCCAACATAATCCAGACATGCCAATGCGGGAAAATTCGGGTCACCTAAGCCATCATTATCATTGTCATACCATACTTCAAATGGGACATCACAGCAATCACCAAAGCTGTCTTCTATGCAGCCATTGAGATTATTTTTAAAGTTCTCTATTTCAATAATATTTTGAGCAGATATAAGTGGGATGAGAATGATTATGGAGGATAATCTTAAGTATATATTGTTCATATTGTGTCCTTCAAATAATTATATTAGATTCACTTATTTGTTAAAATTAGATCGGTTTGACTATTTATAATATATGATGTAACCATATATTCTTTTATTAATTTTAAATATTAGTGTTTTAGATTTTCTATTTGAGAATATTATAAGTTGAATTAATTTTATTTCAAATTTTCTCAATAATGGAAATCCTAAAATAGGTTCCAATTATAGTTTAATTATAAAAAATTCTCAATATCCCAATTAATTATCCAATTATAAATAATTTTAAGAGCACAAATTGGAAATTTAAGTACACAATATATTTTCAATCAGCATAAAGACATCGAGTATATTTATAATTGAATCTTCATTTAAATCAGCTATCCAAAATTCTAATTCTGACAGTTCCAGACTGTAAATAATGATATTAACTAAAGCGATTAAGTCCAAAATATCAGTTAAATAGTCTCCATTTATATCTCCAACATGATTTATTGAATAATTTGATTCGATGGCACCCATATCCGGTTGATATCCAATATATTCCTCATTGCTCATAAAAAAGGATATTAGATCATTCTCAAAAGTATTTGTGCCATTGTCAATACATAAAGATGATGCAGCAAGAGAAAAGTCACAATTTGATGCATCATTAAGCATTGGATCGTCGTACGAATTCCCAATCCCATCATACCAGCTATCATCTATAACCGAGTGATGCAAATCAACTTGACCTTGAGAACCAACTAAAATCTGATTGGGTGTATTTCCCCAAATAATAGAATTAATAATTATTGGATGAGAATCAGAATAATATGATTGAAATGCCCCACCTCCATGGTCGGCATGATTACCAAATATTGTTACATTATTTACCATTACCATGCTTGAAGAAAAATCTATTGCACCTGCTTTATGATGAGCTACATTGTTGTATAATATGGATCGACTCAAGCTAGCATTTGAAAGCCTAAACGCAATTCCACCACCTGATCTAGTGGTCTCATTATTAAATATTTTAGTGTTCGAAATTGCTGGGCTGCTAATCTTACAAAATATCCCTCCACCAAAATTATTAGAGATATCCCCTAGTACATTATTCCCATGTATTGTAAGATTTTGAAGTATTGGATTAGATTCTAATATTAGCACCCCCCCACCCTTGACGGATGCGTTATTTTTTATATCAAGATACTTTAATTGGGGGCTTGAGTTGTTTTTTATTGTGATACCACCACCTATCATAGAAATATCAGTTATTCCAGAACCAATACCATTTATTATTGTAAACCCTGCCAGCACAGTTGTCGAATCCTCTCCATTCTCAAAAGTGACTACACTACCGTTTTGATTTCCATTAATTATCGTAATCGGGATAAAATTTGTATCACCGGTAAAATAATGCAATGAACAAATAACCAGATTCTTTCCTGAGTAATTGATATTCTCATAATATATTCCAGGTTGCACCAGTATGGTGTCACTGCTAACTGCTGCCTCAATGGTATGTGTAATACTCTCAAATGGATTATCAATCGTACCAATACCTGTTTCATCAGATCCTGAAACTGAGACATGCCAAATATTATCGCTCGGGTAGATACAATTTCCGGAATCAAATAAGGCGTCAGGTTCATAATTAATGGCATCCTCATCCAGGCAGCCTGTGCAGGATAGGTCATCGTTTGAAGTATCATCGTCACAGAATTCACAATCATCATAATAAGCTGTTCCATCACAAATATCAAGACAATCGATGATATTTGAGTAACAGTTATCATCAGGATCGCTATTATTTTCCACCCATCCAAAATAATCGCTACAGGCCAACGCCGGGTTATCCGGATCACCTAATCCATCATCATCATTATCCAACCAGACCTCAAATGGATGTTCACAGCAATCATTAAAATTGTCTTCAATACAATCACGGGGATTATTGTTCTGATCATTATCACCGGGATTACTCTGGGTATGTAACGCAGGGATGGTTATTATAAAGATAAAAGTAACTATTTTTGAATATATAGTATTCATAATTAATCCTTCATTTGATACTTTTAACATAGGTCAATTCTTTTATTAATTGATCCAATTCAATTAAATCTTCATTATTTTAGAATCGTGGGATGGTTCAAATATATGAACAATTAATGATATAGAGTTATGATATTTTGCTATGTCAGTTGACTTACCGGGTGTACATTGAGAAGACTACTAAATCTGCAGTTAATAAAATTAGCTCAGCTTATCGAACTAACAATTTTAAACAGATTAGCCCTACTTTTGCCAGTTATTAAAGCATCCGACTGAACCAATAGATTTAACAATAAAGACCGGGTGGAACTCTTATTTTTGAATTTGGAAAAATTTAATATTTGGTTTTGCTATACTGCTTGGTACGCAATGACGAAGCACAATAAATTTGACGACTTTTTTAGGACCAAATTCGTAATAAATATTGATCAGGAATTTATATGAACAATACAATTGTAAATGTACCAACTGCTGTAAATGAAGCAATCAGAGAATACAGATCCGGCTCTCCAGAACGTTTTTCTCTCCAGGCAAAATTGAATGAAATGTCAGGCAATAATATTGATATCCCCATTATTATAGGTGGGAAAGAAATCAGAACCGGCAATCTTGGCAAATGTGTCAAACCATCGGATCATCGACACATCCTTGGATCTTATCATAAAGCCGGTGAAAAAGAAGTGCAGATGGCTATTGATTCTGCCCTATCTGCTGCAAAATCATGGGCAGAAATGCCATGGCAATCCAGAGTTGCCATATTCAAGCGAATGGCTGAATTGCTTGCCGGACCATATCGTGATATTCTAAATGCTGCAACCATGCTAAACCAAAGTAAGAATGTTTACCAGGCTGAAATTGATGCTGCTTGTGAACTTATTGATTTCTTCAATTTCAATTGCCAGTATATGCAGGAAATCTATCAGCAACAGCCACCATATTCTCCAAAAGGAATGTGGAATATGGTACAATACCGTCCTCTTGAGGGATTTGTATTTGCAGTAACACCATTTAATTTTACCTCGATCGCAGGTAACCTTCCAACCGCCCCGGCATTGATGGGAAATGTTGTTCTCTGGAAACCTGCCTCATCCTCAGTTTATTCCGGTTATTATTTAATGCAGATGTTCAAAGAAGCGGGATTACCAGATGGTGTGATCAATTTCCTCCCAGGTTCAGGTGGTCAGGTGGGAAATCCAGTTCTAGATAGCGAGCATCTCGCCGGTATACACTTTACAGGTTCTACAGCCGTATTCCAAGGCATGTGGGGGAAAATTGGCAGCAATATTTCCAAATATAAAACTTACCCGAGGATCGTTGGTGAAACTGGTGGAAAAGATTTTATTATTGCCCATGAGTCTGCAAATCCTGAAGAATTGGCAACTGCTATGGTAAGAGGTGCATTCGAATACCAAGGTCAGAAATGTTCTGCTGCATCACGATGTTATATTCCAAAGTCTATCTGGAATGACGTAAAACAATCATATGTGGCAAAGGTGGAATCTATAAAGATGGGTGATGTGGATCATTTCCCCAATTTTATGAATGCCGTTATAGATGAGGCTGCTTTTGACAGCATTGTAGAATTTATCAACTACGCTAAATCTTCAGATGAAGCAGAAATAGTCTCCGGCGGAAATTTTGACAAGTCTAAAGGATACTTTATCGAGCCGACAACAATTGTCACAACTAATCCCCACTTCAAAACTATGGAAGAAGAAATATTTGGTCCAGTACTGACCATTTATGTCTATGATTCAAGCTGGGAGGATGTCCTTGAACTTGCCGATAAAACTTCTCCTTACAGTTTAACGGGAGCAGTATTTTCAAAAGACCGATATGCCATTGAATTAGCACATAAAATCCTGATCAATGCTGCTGGTAATTTTTATATAAATGATAAACCCACGGGTGCTGTTGTCGGACAACAGCCATTTGGCGGCAGTCGGGCATCTGGGACAAATGATAAAGCTGGATCCCCCCTGAACCTTCTACGTTGGGTTTCACAAAGAACAATTAAAGAGACATTTCTTCCACCAACAGAATACGAATATCCGTTTATGGAAGAGGATTAAAATCAATTAACAATATAGATTAAAGGATAATCAAAAATGACTAAAATAAAAATACTTATTATGGGTGCTGCTGGACGAGATTTCCACAATTTCAATACCTATTACCGAGACAATGATTTATATGATGTAGTCGCTTTCACCGCCACTCAGATTCCAGATATCGAAGGCAGAGTTTACCCAAGTGAATTGGCGGGAAAACTTTATGCGGATGGAATTCCTATTTATGATGAAAGTGAACTTGAAAGTTTAATCGCCAAACACGATGTGGATGAGGTGGTATTTTCTTATTCAGATATCCCGCATGAAGTAGTTATGCATAAATGCTCTATCGTAAACGCTGCCGGTGCCGATTTCAAGATGATGGGTACAAAAAGAACAGCAGTAAAATCCACCAAACCACTTATCGGTATATGTGCAATTAGAACCGGTTGTGGTAAAAGTCAGGTTACAAGAAGAGTTGCTCAAATACTTAAAGATGCCGGTAAGAAGGTGGCTGCTATACGTCATCCGATGCCTTATGGTGACCTTGTGGCTCAAAAAGTTCAAAGATTTGCATCAATTGCCGATTTAAAAAAGCATAAATGTACCATTGAAGAAATGGAAGAATATGAACCTCATATAAATACCGGGACAATAATATATGCCGGTGTAGACTATGAGGCAATTTTGCGTGAAGCTGAAAAAGAAGCAGATGTGATACTGTGGGATGGCGGCAACAATGATATGTCTTTTTATCAAACGGATTTGTTGATTACTATTGTCGATCCACATCGACCCGGCCATGAAACAAGTTACTATCCTGGTGAAACAAATCTCCGGCTCGCTGATGTTGTGCTAATTAACAAGATTGATACTGCTGATTCATTTGACGTTACTGAGCTTCGTGAATCAGTGAGAGAAATCAATCCAACTGCAATAATTGTTGATGGGGCATCTCCTGTTACCGTTGATAATCCTAAGCTCCTACTAAATAAAAGAGCGCTTGTGGTTGAGGATGGACCGACACTAACACATGGAGAAATGCAATATGGAGCAGGTATTGTGGCAGCAGAAAAGTTTGGTATAAGTGAATTAGTTGACCCCAGACCATTTACTGTAGGCAAAATTTCTGAGACCTTTGAGAAATATGAAAATATTGGCACTCTTCTTCCTGCAATGGGATATGGTGATGAACAAATGAAGGATCTTGAAACTACTATCAATAATACCGATTGTGATGTGGTTGTCATTGGAACACCAATTGATTTAAGCAGAATTGCAAAAATCAAGCATCCTACTGTAAGAGTCACTTACGATCTGCAGGAAATCGGGCATCCAACCCTTGATGATGTATTGTCGGAATACACAAAATAATCAAAGAACATAATTAGTGGCAGGGAAATCCTGCCACTTTTTCTAATGAATAAAAAAACACCTACTGTAATGATTGCCCTTGGGGGAAATGCTCTATCTCCTAAAAACGAAGCTGGAACTATATCTGAACAATTTAGCCATACTCGTGAAAGTTTACTCGCTGTTCTCCATTTTGTTAATTTGGGATACAATATCTGCATAACTCATGGGAATGGACCCCAGGTTGGCGCAGAGCTCCTTCGCAATGAAATAGCATCTGATGTGACACCACCACTCCCCCTTGGAGTCCTCGTTGCAAACACGCAGGGGGCCATCGGTTATATGATCCAGCAATCCCTGCAAAATGCCTTAAAATCTATAGAGTCACCAAGGGAAGTTGTCAGTTTTATCTCGCAGATGCGGGTAGATGAAAACGATCCAGCCATTCATGATCCTGTCAAATTTATTGGCCGCAGTTATTCAAAACAACGGGCAAAGGAATATAAGCGAAAATTCGGCTGGGTTGTGAAAGAACAGGAACCGGATCTGTGGCGAAGAGTCGTTCCATCACCTAAACCGTTGTACATTTTTAATGGTAAATCTATAAAACATCTTGTTGATTTTGGCACCATCGTTATTGCTGGCGGCGGTGGAGGTATTCCTGCTTTTTACACTGAAGAAAAAGGATTGGAAGGATTAAATGGTGTTGTTGACAAAGACCGTACTGCTTCCCTTTTGGGTAGGGTTATAAAAGCAGAAGAGATGTTTATTATAACAGATGTGGACAACATCTTTCTAAATTTCAAAAATCCGAATCAGAAAACGGTTCTCAAAGCAAATGCCTCTGAAATTGAACAGTATCTAAAGGATGGACATTTTTCCAGAGGCACAATGGCACCAAAAATACGGTCAGCGCTTTACTTTCTGAAATATCACGGAGAAAAGGTGGTTATCACATCCATTTCAAAATTGAAAGAAGCTATAGACGGTACTGCTGGTACGACAATTTTTAAGGATTAAATTATTATAATTCGAAATAATAAAGGACAATAATGTGAAGATACATGAATTCCAGGGAAAGGCTTTGCTGAAAAAATATAAAGTACCTATTCAAGATGGTTTTGTTATTAACTGCATTGAAGATGCTGAAGCGACAATCAAGAAGGTTCAGGACACATTTAATACGGAAGCAGTGGTTGTAAAGGCCCAAATTCATGCCGGCGGTCGTGGTAAAGGCGGTGGTGTAAAATATTCTCCAAATTTTGAATCAGCGATGGAAAATTCAAAAAATATCCTCGGTATGAATTTGGTTACTCACCAGACTGGACCAACAGGTCAATTAGTTAGGAAAGTATACATCACCGAGGCTTTGGATATCAAACATGAATATTATTGTGCTTTGACATTGGATCGTGCTCGCGGTGATCATGTATTTATGGTTTCTACTGAAGGCGGTATGGATATAGAAACTGTGGCTGCAGAAACCCCGGAAAAAATATCGAAAGTCTGGATTGATCCACTAATTGGGATGAAATCATTTCAGGCACGTAATCTCGCCTATGGATTAGAACTTGAAGGTGCAGCATTAAAAACAGCAATTAAAGTTTTTATGAATATGTATAATTGTTACCATGAAACTGATGCCTCTATGGTTGAAATTAATCCTCTTGTTCTTACAGAGGATGATAAAATTGTAGCACTGGATGCAAAGTTTAATTTTGATGACAATAGTTTATATCGTCAAAAAGAAATTTCTGATATGCAGGATCTACATGAAGAAGATGCCACTGAAGTTGAAGCGGGTAAATATAATTTGAATTATATAAAATTAGATGGCAATGTGGGATGTATGGTAAATGGAGCCGGACTGGCAATGGCAACGATGGATATCATCAAATTATCCGGTGGCGAACCAGCTAATTTTCTTGATGTGGGCGGTACCGCAAATGCAGATACCGTTAAAAATGGATTCAAAATTATACTTCAGGATCAAAATGTAAAAGCTGTGTTAATAAATATTTTCGGGGGAATCGTCCGTTGTGATCGAGTGGCAACTGGCGTAATTCAAGCTGTAAAGGAATTAAAATTATCCGTACCAGTTGTTGTTCGATTAGAGGGAACAAATGCAATTGAGGCAAAGAAATTACTTGAGGATTCTGGAGTTTCAATTATACCCGCAGTCAGCATGAAGGATGCGGCTGAAAAAGTTGTAAAAGCCGCTATCGGTTAATAAAGGAAAATATTATGTCTATTTTAGTTAATAAAAATTCACGAGTAATTGTTCAGGGAATTACCGGTTCAGAAGGATCATTTCATGCTACCCAAATGCTGGAGTATGGAACAAATATCGTTGCAGGTGTCACCCCGGGGAAAGGTGGTCTTTCTGCCTTAGATGGTGCCATTCCTGTTTATAATTCTGTAGAAGAAGCAAAAGAAGCTACTGATGCCAATGTCTCTATTATCTTTGTCCCGCCTGCATTTGCAGCAGAGGCGATTATTGAGGCTTCATTTGCAGGAATTGAATTTATCGTCTGCATAACAGAAGGAATTCCAGTTCAGGATATGGTGGAAGTAAAAAAGATAATCGACTTAAATGGTACACGGCTATTGGGTCCAAATTGTCCCGGTGTAATTACTGTTGATGAATGCAAACTGGGTATAATGCCTGGATTTATTACAAAAAAAGGATCGGTTGGTGTTGTCTCAAAATCTGGAACACTCACCTACGAAGCAATAGATCAACTTGTAAAAGCAGGTCTTGGACAGACTACTGCCATCGGCATTGGCGGTGATCCTATAATTGGAACCGATATGAAAACTATTCTGCAGCTATTTGAAAATGATCCTGAAACAGACGCAGTTGTATTGATTGGTGAAATCGGTGGTCAAATGGAAATTGAAGCTGCACGCTGGGTTAAAGATAATATGTCAAAACCTGTTGTTGGATTTATTGCCGGCCAAACTGCACCCCCTGGAAGAAGAATGGGTCATGCCGGTGCCATAGTTTCAGGAGGAGATGATACTGCCGAGGCTAAAATGAGAATTTTAAAGGAATGTGGGATTTCTGTATGCGAATCCGTTGCAGAAATTGGAGCGAAAACAAAACTCGCGTTGAATAATAAATAATAACTAATTGGAGATCATGGGAAACTTAACATTTGCAATAATTAAACCAGATGCAGTTAAAAATAATTACACTGGACTTATTTATGACCGGATTCTAAAAGCCGGCTTTAATATACTGTCTGCGAAACTTACACGCATGAGTCTGGCCCAGGCAGAAGGATTTTATTCTGTTCACAAAGGAAAACCATTCTATAATGAACTGACTGAATTTATGTCGTCAGGACAGGCAATGGTCCTGGCCCTAAGAAAAGAAAATGCCGTTGCAGAGTGGCGAAAAACGATTGGTGCTACCAATCCTGCTGACGCCGATTCAGGCACAATCAGGAAAGATTTCGCCACCAGCCTTGGTGAAAATGCTGTTCACGGTTCAGATTCTGATGATAATGCAATAAAAGAGATTGCATTTTTCTTTTCAGATTGCGAACTTATCAGCAATAACTAGCCATTTATTTATGAAGAACAGGACATATATTTACTTTACTTCCATTATTATCGGTCTTCTGATTATTGCTTGTTCCTCGGAACCCAAATCAGAAGAAATTGAAATTGGGAATACCGTAAAAGTCCGTTCTTCATTTGCCATCACTGATTCGCCTGATATCACTTTTTATTGGTCATATGGCAAAAAGCCCCTCACCAGCATGGCAAAAATCATTGTCGATCATAATCAAGTTTTATTCACGCCTGATTTACCAGGGGAATACTCTATTGTCTGCACAGTAATTTCTCCCAACGACAAACTCAGTCAGGATGTTTTTCATTTTCTGGCTGTCAACACTGATAGTAATATTTCAGATTTTGAGATCATCTCCCAGAATCCAGAACCGCTTGGAAAAGAAACTTCACCTCCAGTTATCCAACATCAAGTTGAGGAGAAGGAAGAATCGACCCCAACTGATGATCATGGGACCATAAATAAGGAAAACACTGAAGTCATCAATTCAGATAATACTTCTGATACTGAAGTAGATTTACAGAAATCCCAAAAGAACAAACATGCAGAAGTTATAATTCAATCAATGCCGGCATTTGCATCGCCTGGTAAGGGATATTTCAGTCTTCAAATTTCATCCTGGAAGAAAGAAAGTTTTGCTATTGCAAATATAAAAGAGTTGAAAATAGTTGGGATTGAAGCTCATATTGAACGAACCTATATGATGGATTCTGACCAAATATGGTTTAGAGTCAGGGTTGGGAATTTTAAAAACTATGATGATGCTGTAAAGGCAAAACAATTTGTATCCTCGAAAATAAAAACTGATATTTGGATCGACCGTGTCAAGAAAAGAAATTGATCGGTATTATAATGTTTTAAGGCTTAGGAATAATTTCCTGGATCTCTTCTCTGCTTCGAGATATGCGCTAAAATTCAAGATAATATTCATTGGTTTTGTTGGTCTCCTGACTTCCTATTTCTTCTCGTTAGCCGGTTCATTTCTCACTGTTTTATTGTTCACAGACTATCATGAAAGCTTTATTTTTATTGGTATCATTCCTGTTGTAATTCCAAATATCGATTTGCCCATTCTGGCAAATGTTATTTTATTCATAGGTTATATTCTGGCAATATCCTCTATACTCATAACCTCTTCGATTATTGCAGTTACTATTACAGAGTATCTGAAAGGAGATAGAGATTTCTCTGGCCCTAATATTCGCAAATTTTTAAATACAAATTTTACTAATATCCTTTTTGCGCCATTAGGATTTGTTGTCATCATTATGTTCTTTTTTGCCCTGAGCATCTTACTTGCCCTGCTGACCAAATTGCCTGTGATTGGCTTATTATTATATTTTTTCCTGATCCCGTTGTTATGTTTAATCGGTATGTTTCTTGTTTACACAATTCTGGCGATGATTAATGGAATGCTATTTCTTCCTTCAATTGCAGCTACATGGGGACATGATATGATGGGAATTATCTTTCAGTCCTATTCAATTCTATGGGCACGTCCATGGCTGCTTATTAGTGGTTTATTCGTTTCTCTTTTGAATGCAGTAATCTCATTTTCAGGACTGTTTTATTTATTTAAGGCGGGATTCTGGATTGTAAGAAGATTTTCCGATTTAAATGTTCTTGCTTCATATAATGAGGTTTTTCCAAAATTCGGGTTGGATCTATTCTTACAGGATAATTTTATTTTCCAAATTGCCACGATGCCAAAGTCCAGCATAATAATTATGCTTTGGTACATTGCCGCTTTGTTGATTTCACTATCATTTGGGCTGAGTTCATTTATATCAACTCAGACCTTACTTTTTATCCGCATCAAGCAAGATGAAAATGATATCAATCTATTGAAAATCTCCTGATTTTACCTCATAAAAAGCCTATCATTCCATATCCTTTCTAACTTCTGCATTTTTTATGTATTTTAGTATAAACAAATATTGTAAAATGGAATTTAGTTCAGTTAAATTACAAGGCTCTACTAAGAGTCAAATTAATCAAATTGATACATAAAAAGGAATAAACAGAGGGATTTTAATGGCTGTACCAAAAAGAAAAATATCAAAACAGCGTGGAAGAAAACGCCGCACTCATTGGAAGGCAACAACGCCTCAAGTAAGTGTATGTCCACAATGTAACTCCCCAAAACTGCCTTATAGGGCATGCCCCTCCTGCGGTTACTATAAAGATAGACCTGTAATTTCAGCAAAAGGAATTTAATCCAAATTCATATATGAATATCGCCATCGATGCAATGGGCGGTGACAATGCACCTTTGTCGAATGTTAAAGGTGCATTCGAGTATCTAAAACACTTTGGTGACGATGCGGCTAACATCATTCTGGTGGGTAAAAAAGAGCTAATTACCAAAGAATTGACTGCCTTTCCACATATGCCGGAAAAAGTTTCTGTATATGATGCTCAGGACATTGTGGGCATGGATGATAGCCCTGCAAAAATACACCGGACAAAGCCGAACTCTTCCCTGGTTAAATCCATTAAGCTTGTCAATAGTGGCGATGCTGATGCGGTTATAAGTGCCGGTAATACCGGTGCGCTTCTGTCCACCTCACTTTTTACAATTGGAAATATTTCTGGAATTAAGAGACCGGCACTTTCGCCGTTTATCCCAACTAATAACGGTGGGTTTATTCTAAGTGATGCCGGGGCAAATATGGAATGTAAAGCATTTCACCTGGTCCATTTTGGCATAATGGCAAGTGCCTATATGGAGTTTTCCATGGGCAAAAAAAACCCATCCGTGGGTTTACTGAATATTGGTACCGAGGATAATAAGGGAAACGAATTGACACGTAAGGCCTTCCCCCTCATGGAAGAACATATCAATAATTTTGTTGGCAATATTGAAGCTAGATATATACTTGATGGAAAAGTAGATATTGTGATTTGTGACGGATTCGTTGGCAACACAGTATTAAAATTTATTGAAGGCGTTATCGTCCATATGATGGATTGGTTTAAGGAAAGTATAAAATCCCATCCCATTTGTCGAATATCGGCACCACTCATGGCTCCTGCTTTTCGAGATATGAAAGAATTAATGAATTATGAAACCTATGGGGGTACCCCTTTTCTGGGTATCAATGGTATTGTATTAAAAGCACATGGTTCTTCCAGCCATGTATCAATCTATAATTCTCTGATCAATGCTCAGCATCTTATTGATACAAATTTAATTGAAAATATTGGAAATCGCGTTGCTTCACACCTTGATATAATGGACTAAAATAGAATTGATGAACCAAAAGAAAATATATGCAAATATTACAGCCCTTGGGATGTATGTACCAGAAAACATATTGACCAATGCTGATCTTGAAAAAATGGTTGAAACCACTGATGAGTGGATCGTCAGCCGTACTGGTATAAAAGAACGTCGTATCGTTGCGAAGGGTGAAACCACTTCTGACCTCTGTACAAAAGCCGTAGAAAAAGTTCTTGAGATGAGAAATATTTCTGCCGATGAAATAGATGCAATAATTGTTGCTACGATAACTCCTGATATGATGCTTCCCTCTACAGCAGCAATCGTCCAAGATAATATCGGCGCTGTGAATGCCTGGGGATATGATTTATCTGCCGCCTGTTCAGGATTTCTCTTTGGCTTACAGACAGGTGCAATGATGATAGAAACTGGACGATACAAGAAAGTACTCATCATTGGTGCAGAGACCATGAGTTCTATTATAGATTATACTGATAGAAATACCTGTATTATTTTTGGTGATGGGGCCGGTGCAGTCCTTCTGGAGCCATCTGATGAGTTTGGAATAATTGATGCCAAAATGCGGATGGACGGCAGCGGGGGGAAATTTTTAAATCTGAAAGGCGGTGGAAGCCTACATCCTGCAAGTCACAAAACTGTTGATGAAAAAATGCATTATGTCTATCAGGATGGTCGGAGTGTCTTCAAATTTGCCGTTAAAGGCATGGCAGATATTTCATTTGATATTGCCAAACGAAATGGACTTGCAAATGAAGATATTGATCTTTTTATTCCTCACCAAGCCAATAAAAGAATAATCGATGCCTCTGCAAAGCGATTGGGGATATCGGATGATAAAGTATTGATCAATATTGACAAATACGCAAATACTACTGCTGCAACTATTCCAATTGGTTTGGTGGATGCTTTTGAATCAGGGCGACTGAATAAAGGTGATAATGTTATTTTATCTGCATTCGGTGCAGGTTTTACATGGGGTGCAATGTATATTAAATGGGGTATTTCAAATAATGCCTGATATTTTACTATTCCCAGGACAGGGATCCCAATTTGTCGGAATGGGCAAGGATCTTTTTGATAATTCAAACCTGGCAAAGGAATGTTATCTCAGAGCTTCAGACATTCTGGGTTTTGATATCGCTGATATCTCCTTTAATGGTCCGGAAAAATCGCTGAAACTCACTCAATATACCCAACCTGCAATATTTGTTCATAGTATCGTAATTTATAAAATTCTTGAATCCAGAGGATTAACATTTTCTGGCGTCGCCGGGCATAGCCTTGGCGAATTCACGGCATTTGTCGCAGCTGGTGTTTTAACTTTTGAAGATGCAGTAAAACTGGTAAAGGTGAGAAGCTCTGAAATGGCCAATGCCGGAGAGAAACAACCTGGAAGTATGGCCGCCATCATTGGTGCAAATGACGAACAGATGAAAGAGATATGTGATCAGGAAGGTATTGTTGTTGAGGCAAATATGAATGCACCTGGTCAAATCGTTATCTCAGGTGAAGTTGATGCGGTATCTGCAGCAGTCGAAACTGCAAAGAAATTAGGGATTCGAAGAGCAATTCCTCTGAATGTATCAGGGGCATTTCATTCTCCATTGATGAAACCAGCTCGTGAACAACTTTCCGATGCTATGAATCAGTTAAATTTTAACTCGCCATCTGTACCTGTATATCAGAATGTGTCTGCCAAACCTGAAACGGATATTGAGATTATAAAAGAGAATATTCTCCTGCAATTGGAGTCACCTGTACGCTGGGTGGAAATAATTGAAAAAATGAAAATGGATGGACATAAATCCTTTTTTGAACTCGGTCCGGGGAAAGTTCTACATGGACTAAATAGAAGAATTTTTAGGGATTCTACTAATGTTAGTCTTGGCAAATTTGAGGAAACTATAAATTATGAATTTTAAAGATAAAGTTGTGATGGTCACCGGTGCCTCAAGGGGGATCGGAAAGGATATCTCGATTAACTTTGCCAAGGCAGGTGCAACCGTTATTCTTATTAGCCGAACTGAATCATCTTTATCCGAAGTTCAATCCCAAATCTCAAAATCTGGTGGAATTTCACATGTATTCCCAATGGATGTATCTTCATTATCTGATTTTGAAGTCACGGCAAAGAAGGTCTATAATCAATTTGGTCGAATTGATATTCTGGTTAATAATGCCGGAATCACCCGTGATAATCTTATCATGAGAATGAAGGAAAATGATTGGGATGATGTTCTCAATATAAATTTAAAAGGTGTATTTTCTGGAATAAAGGCTGTGACCAGATTTATGATGAAAACCAGGGCAGGAAGAATCATTAACATCTCCTCTGTCATTGGTCAAATAGGTAATCCTGGTCAAAGCAATTATGCTGCATCTAAAGCAGGAGTTTTTGGATTGACCAAAGCAGCCGCCAAAGAACTTGGATCACGTAATATTACTGTAAACGCCATTGCGCCTGGATACATCATGACGGAAATGACTGATGGACTTGCAGAGAATATTAAAATTGAATTATTAAAATTAATCCCTTTGGGGAAATTCGGTACTACCCTGGATGTTTCTAACCTGGCAATGTTCCTCGCTTCAGATGAAGCAGCATATATAACCGGTCAGGTTTTAAATGTTGATGGTGGTATGGTAATGTAACTAATAAAAACGGAGAAAAAATGTCAGAATATTTTGATAAAGTAAAAGAAATCATTATTGATAAACTGGGCGTGGAAGATAGCAAAATCACAATCGAAGCCAAATTCATTGATGATCTTGGTGCTGATTCTTTAGATACTGTTGAATTGATTATGCAATTCGAAGAGGAGTTCGATATTGAAATTCCCGATGAAGATGCTGAAGGATTGACCACAGTAGGTGAGTCTGTAGATTATATCACAACTAAGATGGGATAGTCTCAAGTAAAATGGATTATAGCCGTCGCGTTGTAATAACAGGGATGGGGATCCTGTCTCCACTTGGTAATTCTATTTCAGAATTTTGGGATGGTATCTCAAATGGTAGAAATGGGATTCGGCCTATAGAGCAATTTGATACAACTGATTTTGCTGTTCATATTGCAGGTGAAGTACGTGATTTGAATTTTGAAGATTATATTGATCGCAAAGAATTGAATCGTATGGATCGATTCACCGCGTACGCTCTTGTGACCGCAGATCAGGCGATTACCTCTGCAGGGATTACTTCAGATAATGTGGATCACGACAGAGTTGGTGTAATTATCGGTTCGGGTATCGGTGGAATACACACATTTACTGAACAGCATTCCCGACTATTGAAAAGTCCTAGAAGGGTTAGTCCATTTTTTATTCCTGCGATGATCACTGATATTGCTGCAGGGCAGGTATCTATTAAATATGGGTTCAAGGGACCAAATTATGCAGTAGTATCTGCCTGCGCAACATCCAGCCATGTTATTGGCGATGCTCATCGTCTTATCAAGTATGGTGATGCGGATATTATAATTGCCGGCGGATCTGATGCAACCATCAATCCCATGTCTGTAGCTGGTTTTTCTAATATGAAAGCACTCACAAAAAATCCTGATCCTGAAACAGCAAGCCGACCATTTGATCTTAATCGAAACGGTTTTGTAATGGGAGAAGGTGCCGCTCTTTTAGTGCTCGAAGAATACGAACATGCCAAAGCAAGAGGTGCTAATATCGTTGCAGAATTATCAGGATATGGTGCCACTGCCGATGCTTACCATCTTACAACACCTGATCCAAGTGGTGATGGAGCAATTCGTTCAATGAAATTGGCAGTTAAAGATGCTGGACTCCAGCTTGAAGATATTGATTATATCAATGCCCATGGAACCTCAACAGCATACAATGACAGGACTGAAACCAAAGCTATTCGGACTCTCTTCGGTGATCATGCTTACAAATTATCGGTTAGCTCGACAAAATCGATGACTGGCCATCTTCTTGGAGCTGCAGGCGGAATCGAGGCGATTGCCACAATCCTTGCATTAAAAAATTCATTGGTGCCCCCCACTATTCACTTTGAAACTGTTGACCCTGATTGCGATTTGGACTATACTCCTAATCAGGCCAGGGCAAAGGATCTAAAAGCAGCTATTTCAAATACTTTTGGATTTGGAGGTCACAACGCTACATTGCTTTTCAAAAAGTGGACGGAATAATACGATATCTTATTGATTGGTTAAAGGGGTCTAAATCTGAGTTTTCCAGTTTAGAGACCTCACTACACTATCGATTTAAGGATAAATCATTATTAATAAGCGCTTTGACTCACCGATCGCTGGCAAAGGGTCATCAGGACAATTATGAACGAATGGAGTTTCTTGGTGATTCCATCATTGAAAGTGTGTTGACAGATTGGTTATTTCACCAATATCCTGATGCAAATGAAGGTACATTAACAAACTACCGGTCTTCCCTTGTAAATAAACATTTTCTAGCCACTGTAGCCTGTACGATTAGCCTTAAAGATTACGTCCTCGCTGAGAAATGTGTAAATCTAAACGACAAAAAAGTTAAAAATAATATCATTGCTGATTCATTTGAAGCATTGATGGGAGCAATTTTTCTGGATGGCGGTATCGGTGCTGCAAAACGAACCATTTTAAAAACCATAGTCCCAAATTCTCATTTAGCAAATCCAAAAAATAATTACAAAGGCCAACTTATTGAATTCTGCCATAAAAACAAGACAGATGGTCCTTATTTCATAAACCATGTCAGTAAAGGACCTGATCATGAAAAACTATTTAATGTAGTAGTAAAAATAGGTCAGGAAAAATCTTATGTCGGAAGTGGAAAGAGTAAAAAGGAAGCAGAACAGGATTCTGCAAAAAAGGCCTTATTTGATTTATGCTAATTTGATATTATTAGAAATTCAATAATACCGAGCAATATTAATTATTTAGGATTTTCTTTCTTCCTGAACCTGGTTCAGTTTATCTCTTAATAGGGCGGCAATTTCATAATTTTCTAATTCTATGGCCTGATTCAGAGCTTTTTTCATTCCTGAAATCTTCTCTTCGACGCTAGTAGCTTTTCTTACAGGCTTACCATGATGAATGGGACTGAATTCGCTTTCAATAACTTTATTTTCAATACTTTCTATATTTAGCAAATCCTCATTCACAAAAATCGGTGTTCCAGCTCTCAATCCAATTGCGATTGCATCACTGGGGCGAGAATCAACTCTTACCCGGTTATTTTCAATTCGTATTTCAATATTTGCATAAAATGTGCCGCTTCGTAATTCTGAAATAGATATTTTGGTTACTTCAGCATCGACGTTATCCAATATATTGACTAAGAGGTCATGAGTAAGGGGCCTGGGCATTTCAATATTCTCAAGTGCAAGGGCAATTGCCTGTGCTTCGGTACTCCCAACAATTATAGGTAATTGGCGATCTCCCCCCCATTCTTTCAGGATGACTGCATACCCCTTGCTTGGTGGAAAGTATGCTATTTTTATGACATCAACTCGTTTCATATTTCTTCTTTATACATAAGCAATCTTACAAAGACTTAAGTAATAAATTCCATTAAGTTTTTAATATATTAATTGTACTTGATAGCATAACCGAATCAGTCCGAATAATTTCTAAACTCAAACTATTTTACTCATTTCATTCTTCAAAGACATAATTTTTATTACCGGTGTTGGATCGGTTTCATTCAGTAGTGCGGTATAGTAACTAATCCAGTCAATAGTATGAATCAACAAGAGCAACCTGACTAATGGTGAACTTCCATCTGATGTGATATTAATTTGAGATTTTGGTAAATCTGATAGAAGTTCGCGGGAAATTTTCATTCTTGCCAATGACCTTGGATGATCCTGCTGATCAGGAAGCCAGATTATACTCAATTTTTTTAGTAACTCAGGATAAGAATTCCAACCTTCAATTTCGTTATGATTATGCTCCGGTATGTGGTGATGGAAAGCCATCATTTTTGAATTTTCTGCCAGCTGTCCTCGAAACCTTAAGGCTGCTACCCAGGTGAGATCTTCACTGCCATAAATTACCGGAATAGATTCATAAATCTTTTCACTAATATTTATTGCGTAATTATCTTCATCAAAATTCTTAAGTGATTTTGACAGCACTTCTAATTTATTTACGGCAACTTCCAGTTGATGGATTAAATCGTGATGACCAAATCCCAATTTAATTAAGGCCATGAGAAGGAGTGTGAATGAATATCCCAATGCAGCTCTTGGCTGCAAACCACCGACCATTGGAATCACATCAAATTTATTTTCTAAGGCAATTTCACCAACTCTCCCACCAGTGGTCATGGCAATGATTTGAGCATTTCTAGCAATACATTGATCCAAACCGCTGAGTGTTTCCTCTGTATTTCCAGAATATGACGATGCTATTACTAAGGTCTGCTCGTTTACCCATGCAGGTATATTATAAGATCGATTTACACTTATAGGAACCTCACATTCACTTTGAAGAATCACTCTGGCAATATCTCCGCCAATTGCAGACCCCCCCATTCCCAAAATCAATATATTTCGAATATTTTCTGGTCCGTTTACAGGGCTCCAATTTTTCATTTGCGTCACAGAATCCTGAATTTGAACAGAAAATCCATTGATTGCATTGAACATGTTTTCCAAATCATGTTTTTTCTTTAGTTCTGAATAATTCTTCAACATTAATTATTTCTCCTCGTGATTAAATCACTAAAATATAGTAGATCTGAACAGTCAATATCCAGATTAGTCAGCATCGTATTTGCTTCTTCAATATTATCCATTATAAACTGTTTTGTACTTTTTACAATTCCTGATTCAATAAACAGTTCTTGTATCGCTTTCTTGCCGCCATTAATATCTTCCTGGCATAATTCAATTGCCGATTGAATTTCAACAGGTATCCTATTTTTTGCCAGAATCATCAAATAGGTTTTTTTACCCAGGAGAATATCGCTGTTCAGACTTTTTCCCATATTATCAGAATTGGAGTAAATCTCGAGCAAATCATCCTGCACCTGGAAGGCACGTCCAATTAATCGACCATAATCACGGATTCCATATCTAACCGGTAAATCTGCATCGGCGATTATTGCACCCATTTCTCCAGCTAGTCCAAGTAGATGTCCTGTTTTTAAATCAACCATATTTACATAATCATCTAAAGATATATTTTTGATAGTCTCAAATTCTTTATCGAATGCTTGGCCTTCACAAACTCTTAACAAACCTTTTGTGAAAACTGTCATCAAATCACGAGGTGTTTCTTCTTCTTGAAGGATAAGTAAAGCCAGGGAAAGCATGGCATCACCTGTAAGTATTGCACTTCCAACATCCCATTTTTCATGAACTGTAGGTTTACCATGTCTGGTTTGATCTTCATCCATGATATCATCGTGAACGAGGGTAAAATTATGCAGGATCTCTACGGCGAGTGCAGACGGTAAAGCCTTCTCAAAGTTGGCACCGCATGAATTTGCCGATATCATTGTAAGTAATGGCCTCAGGCGTTTCCCACCAGCTGTTAATACATATTCTATGGTTTTGGTAAGGGAAATAGGACCTTCTGGATACAGCTCCCCTATCCTTGAATTTATAAGTGATCTGAGTTGTGTTATTCCCGCTTCATTCACTGATTGCGATCTCTCCGAATTCCATGAGTTTTGAAAGTACTATTTTTTTGATTTCTTCCATCCTATCCTGCCGATTAGCTTCAAATCGACAAACAATGACAGGCTGTGTATTTGATGAACGAACTAAACCCCATCCATCACCAAATTTTATCCTGACTCCATCGACAGTGATACAATCATAGTTTTCTTTAAAATATTCTTCAGCCTTTTTGGCTATTTTGAATTTCTCTTCGTCAGTGGGACATTCCAGGCGCATCTCTGGAGTTGAATAATAAACGGGGATTTCTGAAGTGAGATCAGATAATTTACGATCAGTTCTTGAGAGAGTCTGTGCTAATCGTAATGCTACATATACGGCATCGTCAAAACCAAAAAAATCATCCCCAAAAAATATATGCCCACTCATCTCACCGGCAAACTTTACATGCTCTTCTTTCATTTTCTTTTTTATTAATGAATGACCGGTCTTCCACATGATAGGTTTACCACCGTATCGGAGAATCATGTCTTCCAGTGCCTGTGAGCATTTCACATCAAATACAATACTGTCGCCATCATTGACAATTTCAGGAAGAAATAATGCCATCATGTTGTCGGCCCTGATTATCTGCCCCAAATTATCCACTGCAACAACCCTGTCAGCATCTCCATCATAAGCCACTCCCAAATCATACTCACCTGATTTCATCAGTTCAACAACTTCAGCCAGGTTGTGATCTTCGGTAGGATCAGGATGATGATTTGGAAATGTTCCATCAACTTCACTGTACAATTCAGTAACTTCACAATCCATCTCATCAAAAATTGCAGGAGCAGTAATACCGGCACAGGCATTTCCGGAATCCATGACAATTTTCAAATGTTTATCAAATTTAATTTTTGATTTCAGCATCTGATGATAATCATCTAAAATGGATGCTTCAGACTCATTGCCACTTCCCGATTCAAAATCATTTTTCTGGATAAGCGTTTTCATTTCCTGAATTTGCTCACCAAAGAATGCCATCTTATTAAAGGACAATTTGAAACCATTAAATTCTACTGGATTATGGCTGCCGGTGATTTGGACAGCCCCATCAACGTCGAGATGAAACATACTGAAATAGTTAACTGGAGTAGGGATAATGCCCAACAGGACCACATCAACACCTGTCTCTTGCAATCCTTTAGAAAAAATTGATATTAGATGAGGAGTGGTCAGACGAATATCTCCGCTTAAGGCAATTGTTTTACCGCCTCTGCGGATAACACTCGTTCCAAATGCACGCCCCAGATTGCGGACAACAACATCAGTAAAATCTGTTTCAACAACACCGCGAATGTCATATTCGCGAAAAATATATGTGTTCATTTAATTTCCTTTATATAACTCACCTAGGACGACCAATTCATTAGCACCAGTTACATTAACCATATTTGCAGGTAATTGACGGCGATATGCTGCTGCCAACACTGCCATTAGCAAACTTTCTTTCATATTGGGATCGATTCCCATTTTTGTACTTGATGTTATGCTATGCCTTCCAGATTTTTTGATAAGTTCATCCATTAATACAGGGTGATTTACGCCACCCCCACTAATAATTATTCTGGTTTGCAGAGCGTTAAAATTAAGATGTTTCTCAATGTTTAAAGAAATGCTTTTCGCTGTGAAAACAACTAATGTTCGGATGATATTTTCATGAGATTCTCCTGGAAAATCTGCTAGTATTTGATCTACCATCATTTCAGAAAAATCAGAACGGCCAGTGGATTTTGGTGGGTTCCTATGAATGAACGGATGATTCATAAGTGTATCAAGAATTTCAGGCACCACCTGTCCTGATTTTGAGAATTGTCCATCCTCATCCATATTTCTGGTAAAACATTTTCGCGCACATTCATCAATGAGTGCCATACCGGGACCAGTATCGAACCCCTGGACTTTCTCTCTTTCACCTGAGGCAGGAATAAAGGTTACATTTGAAATCCCGCCAATATTCAAAGTTATAATGTCTTCATTTGAATTACGAAATAGCAGCCAATCTAAAAAGGGGGTTAACGGTGCTCCCTTACCACCGGCATTTATATCCGATGTCCTAAAATTGTATACTATGGGGATGTTCAATGAATTATGAAGATATTGCGGATCGCCAACTTGCCAGTTAGACTTACCGTCATTGTGAGAAATTGTCTGACCATGGGAGCCGATAAGATCCACCGCTCTTCCATCCAGGAATTTCTCAACATAAATGGAAAATATCTGACCCAACATATTATCGGCAATTTTCCCACGAAGATAGTCTCCTGATAATGCAGCCCGGATAATATCCTTTACTTTACTGTTATATGCAATTGTCTCAAAATCTAGACATTGCCATGCAAGATTATAATCATTATCGAGTTTTATATTAAATAAACCGCAATCCAGACCATCCATTGAGGTTCCGGACATTAGGCCCAAAATCGTAATTGGTTTTTCGGTACTCTCCAGGAATGTCATGATATTATTATTCCATTGTTGTTCAAAAGGTTGAAAATTTGAATGTTTAAATATTATTAAAATAATCTAAAAATCGATGTGAAAATTACCCCAGAATTCAAATATTTATCTTTGACTTTTTATTAAGAATACCTAATGCGCTTTTTTGAGTTTTTCAGATTGCTACTTTCAATATTGTATATGCTAATTTAACATATAATTTTATTGAAAGATTTATTGATCAGACTCCATTTATTAAAATGATGAAATCCTCCACATTTATAATTTTATTTTTATTTAATGTCACTTGTCTCACGGGACAAACAATTTCTGGGTATATTAGAGATTCAGAGACAGGTAGAGCCTTACCATATAGTAATATTTCTTTGCAGGGGACAAATCGTGGTACAACATCCAATCTGGAAGGATATTATCAATTTAGATTAATACCAGGTAAATATCAATTATCATTTCAATACTTAGGATACCATTCTGAAACCGTTGACATTCAATTAATAGACCAAAATATTAAGTTAAATATTGAGTTGAGCCCTCAAGTCCTGCCCATTGATGGAATTACCGTTTACGCCGAGCAAAAATCTACGATTGAACTATTGATTTTAAAAGCTTCAAGGCAGAAGCGGAAATCAATGGAATACTTGCATAATTATTCATGTAATTCATACACAAAAACGAGTTACCGATCTTCTCAATATAATATTAATGCTTATGGCGGAATATTTGAAACCTATTCAGAACTCTATTTCAATGCTCCTGAAAGATGGCGCCAAATTATTATGAGTCAAAAACAAACTTCAAATATACCAAACTCTATAAATCTGATTAGTGGTAATACTTTCTTAGATATTAACTCAGATCGAATCCATATTGGAAATAAGAATCTTATTGGACCCACGGCTCCAGATGCAATAAATCACTATAAGTATATAATGGCTGACACCCTTTTTCAAGATAATTACAGAATATTTAAAATAAATTTTACACCGTTAAATAATGATATCCCATCAATGAGGGGGTCAATTTATCTCGCCGATAAAATTTTTCTTATAAAGCAAATTGATGTTCAATTAAATGCAGAATGCAATTATGATGTATTCGAAGATATTCATATTATTCAGAAGTACAAAGTGTTTAAAGATAGTTTGTTTTTACCGATATATTCATTTCGTGAGAGCAAATTTGTTATTGATATTCCTAAATATCCAGTACTAATAATAAAAAAAGAAAATTTTCGCGAGAATTATTTAATCGATAATGATGATAATTTTATTCATCCTGATCAGGATGCAGTGGTTTTTAAAAATTCTTTAGATTTTGATGCAGTGACCATGCACATACCACCGCTAAACAAGGATGAGTTGAAGGCTTATGAAGCTATTGATAGTCTGGTTCAAAATAATAAAAAGATATCAGCTATGGTTAATATGTTGAAGCTAATGGATAAGTATGCATGGATAAGGACACTGCCTATTGGTAATTTTTCTGATTTCTTTCGTTTTAATCGCGTTGAAGGATCTTTCCTGGGTATCTCGATTGATACTAAAAATCAGTTTAATCCCCTTTCATTGGGATTTGGCTATGGTTATGGGTTTGGTGACAAAAAAACGAAATATATATTTTCACCTGAGCTGAGTCTGTCGCGGAAGCATTCTGTATCTACCTTGGCTCTGGATTTCTATGATAGAATTGAAACACGTGAGAATCAGGAAAAATACCCAATAAACCTGAATACATATTCCAGCATTTTTAATGATTTTGATTTTTTTGATTACTACTACGCGAAGGGTTTTAGTATTAATACCGATTTTTCAATCAGTCAGTTTACGCTTTCAGCAAAGTATTTAAACGAATGGCATTCTTCTGCGATAAAAAATATTGAGCATGGAATTTTTAATAAAAATAACTATTTCGATAATCCTGTAATCTCAGAAGGGCATAATATCGGAATAAACCTGAATTTTATATATTCAAATATTTTATATCAGGACTCAGGTTTTGGTAAAAGAGAGATACCAAATCAAACATATTGGGAAACAGAATTCTCTATTCAAACTGGAATACCAGAATTTGGTGGGGACTTCAATTTTTCAAAATATCATTTGGCGTTATACTTAAAGCAAAATATTTCTCATTCCGGTTTTCTGGACATGTCCTTTTTCTATGGGTTTAGCAAAGGTATCTTGCCAGGACAATATTTATTTGAATTGAACAGCGGTTTTGCAGGATTTCGAAGATATAAATCGTTTGCGACTCTTGATCAGAATGCTTTTTATGGAAAGAAGAAAATTGCCCTTTATTTAGAATACAATGTTTACAATTCTATTTTTAAAACACTCCATTTGCCTGCATCATGGGAATTTTCAATGATATATAATACTGGTTGGGCAGGTAACAATGACTTAAACCATATAAATTATACTGATATTTACTCTGAATATGGGTTCGGTCTCAATAAAATATTTAAACTGATAAAATTCGAATTCATCTGGAGCGAAGTTGATATATCAAACTCAAAATCCTTTTGTTTTATTGTCAAAATTGATGATTTTGATATTTTTTAAATAACAATTAAATGCCAATCTGGTTTATGTTTTATATGTTGGTTATTGCGGTTTAAAGATATCTCACGGTACGTAATTTTTATCAGAATTAAATTTAATATGTCGAAAAAATATGAAAAGCGATAAAAAAGTAACATTTTACTCCCCTCTTGAAGAAAAAATTAATATTATATCCCATGGCATTGGTTTTTTGTTAAGCATTGCTGCGTTGATATTTTTGGTAGTTTTTGCAGCTCTCTATGGAGACGTTTGGCACATTGTAAGTTTCACCATTTTTGGATCCAGTTTAATAATTTTATATGCAGCATCTACCCTTTACCACGGTTCCGTAAAGCCATTGGTTAGAAAAAGATTAAAAATTGTGGACCATGCGGCAATTTATGTACTCATTGCTGGTACCTATACTCCCTTTACACTCGTTACTTTGAATGGTACAATCGGATGGATTATTTTTGGAGTATCCTGGGGTTTTGCCATTATTGGAATAACATTAAAACTATTTTATACTGGGAAGTATGATCTATTTTCTACGGCAATGTATATTTTAATGGGATGGTTAATTATTTTTGTCATTAAGCCATTAATAAATAATCTGCCGGCTGATGGACTCAAATGGCTTTTTGCTGGAGGGATTTCTTATACCTTGGGTGCCTTAGTCTACAGCATTCGTAAAATTAAGTTTAATCATGCCATATTTCACCTTTTTGTATTGTTCGGAAGCTTTTGTCACTTTGTAGCCGTGTTTAAATATCTATTGCCAAAAAACTAATCATTAAAGTGCAGTCTTCATTAATTTTATAATATATTGCTACAACTACTGGTATTTGATCTTTTTTAACCTCTAACTAATATTGTTACTTTAAGTAAAAATAATTTGTTATAATTTTTTAGTAACATTCATCCAATTCTCCTATCCTTTGAGAACCAGTGAACTAATGGAAAATTAAGAATATCTAAGTAACCGGATATCATTGTGAATTTTGAATATAATTCAATCCCATAACGGATGTAAATTATTTCGATAATTTGAATTCCCTTTTGACAAGTATAGATTATTCCCACTCCGAATTATCTAGACGCTTTCTTTGTCAATAGAATTATACAATATACAATAAAAGGAAATACTATTCGATTCTGCACCGCTATTAATTGCATGGATGGACGAGTACAGTTTCCGGTAATTTCGTTTCTACAAAAACGCTTTACTGCCGATTATGTAGATACAATAACTGAAGCTGGGCCAAACCTGATATTGTCAGATGATGTTAATACGGTCTTAATTCAGTCCATCATAAACAGATTAAATATATCAATCGAAAAACATAAATCTGTTGGTATAGCAATAGTTGGTCATCATGATTGTGCTGGAAATCCTTCACAAAAGACAATGCAGATTAAACATATCCATAAATCAATCCAAGCTCTTCAAAAAGAATTTGTAAATGTTGAAACTATAGGATTATGGGTTGATAAAGATTGGCAAGTCCTGGAAATTATTAATGAAAATTAATTTTATCATCAATCTGTTAAAAAACATGCCGCATATCTATTTTCTGCTGCCAACGCATTATAATTATAAACTGAACTCAACGAACAGGGCATCATGAATTTCAAAATCTTATTTATTTTAATAGTATTATCGCTATCACCTTTGTACTCACTGGATTCACTCAGGGTTGGTGTCTGGGATAATGAACCCCTTGTTTTTATGGAAGAGGATGGTTCTTTTAAGGGTATATACATTGATATAATAAATTATATTGCCGAACAGGAAAACTGGGTTATCCAATACAAACATGGTTCCTGGGCCAATGGGCTGGCCCGGTTAAAGGCAGATGAAATTGATATTTTGTTGGGTATAGCATTTACAGTCGAAAGAGGTAAAGTTTATAATTTTAATGAAACAAATCTTGTTACCAATTGGGGACAAGTTTATCTCCCAATGGATTCCGAGATTCAATCCATGATAGATTTGTCCGGTAAACGTATAGCAGCACAAAAGGAAGATATCTATTTTCTTGCATTAAAATCTTTTGAAGAAAAACTTAATATAAATTCAATATATATAGAAGTAGAGGATTATTCAGAAGTTCTTGAACTTGTTTCTGAGGGCAAGGTTGATGCTGGATTAGTACCAAGAATTTTTGGGTTGTACCATGAAAGTAAATATGATGTACAGAGAAGTTTTATAAATTTCAAACCAGTAGAACTACGAATGGCAGCCCCACTTGGTAAAAATGATGAAATTCTCAAAACCATTGATAAACACATTAATACTTTAAAAAGTAATAAGAATTCATTCTACTATCAATCAATTAATCAATGGATTGAAGGGGTAAATAAACTGGTTATACCTGGTTGGCTAAGTCCGCTCAGGGTATTAATCATATTAATGTTCATAGTGATGACTATCGCTATACTAATTATTGTACTGAGGTGGCAGGTTAGAGTAAGAACGAAAGCCCTGTTAAGAACAATTGATGCAAAAGAGAAAACTGAGCGTGATTTACGTATCAGTGAAAATAATTATCGATCAATACTGGAACAGGCTTCTGATGGAATTTTCATTTCTGATAATAGTGGAAAATACATCGCTGTTAACCTAAGTGGATGTAGCATGTTAGGATACTCTCATAGTGAGATCCTGACAAAAAATATCTCAGATCTTACTCCACCTGAGGATTTGTCCTCTACCCTTTTCCGCATGGAAAAATTATTGGAAGGGAAAATTGTTGTATCAGAACATAGACTGCTTCGAAAAGACTCCAATAAGGTCCCAGTTGAAATCAGCGCCAGGATATTACCTGATGGTCGTCTCCAGGAAATTATCAGAGATATCACCGATCGTAAATTAGCAGAAGATGAAAAACAGAAACTTGAAGAACAGCTTCGTCGGTCTCAGAAACTTGAAACAATCGGCACCTTAGCAGGCGGCATTGCCCATGATTTCAATAATATTCTCACCCCCATTATGGGATTTACAGAAATGTCATTGATCAATTTGAAAGAAAATGACCCAATGCATTATAAACTTGAACAAGTATTGAATGCTGCCTTTAGGGCAAGTAAGCTGGTTGAGCAAATACTCCTGTTTAGCAAACAAAGTGAAAATGAACATTTTTCCCTCCTTTTACCACCCTTAATCAAAGAAGCGCTGAATTTGCTGAGACCGTCTATTCCAGCAACAGTTGAAATTATTAGTCAAATCGATACTAATTGTGGAAAAGTGCTTGCTGATGCAACCCAAATACACCAGGTAATAATCAATTTATGCACAAATGCCTGGCAGGCAATGGAAGAAAAAGGCGGTAGACTGACTATTAAATTAGAACAGACATTATTAGATGAAGATACATTAAAACTATGTCCTCGTCTGGAAAAAGGAAACTACGCCAAGCTGTCTGTTATTGATACTGGTGCAGGTATGGATGACGATACTGTTGAACATATTTTTGAGCCGTTTTTCACAACTAAAGAAGTAACAAAAGGTACTGGACTTGGTCTCTCTGTCGTCCATGGAATTATTCGGAATCATAAGGGGGATATCCTGGTCTTAAGTGATTTGGGTCAAGGTTCGGCTTTTCATATTTACCTGCCGATAGAAACTTTAGAATCTGTTTCTGTCAAAGAAGAAAAAGAAATTGTTTCCAAAGGGAATGAATCTATTTTAGTTGTTGATGATGATGTAAGTGTTGGTAATATGATTTACCATATGCTTGTAAGTATAGGGTATAAGGTAGATTTATATAATAGCAGTACGGAGGCGTTGAAAGCATTTAAGCATCATCCTGATGAATATAATTTGATAATTACTGACATGGCTATGCCAAATATGACTGGCATTGATCTCTCAAGAGAAATACAAAAATCCAATCCAGATTTTCCAATTATAATTATGACTGGAAACAGTGGTTTTATTACTAAAGATCTTAGAAAAAAGAGTGGGATTGACAAAGTTATAAGTAAACCAATTGAAATGAAGGTTATTTCATCAGCAATCCGAAAAGTTTTGGATAAATAATATTGATTTATCCATAATTATTGATATTATTATCATAAGTTCTTAAACATTTTTTAGGATCACATTTAATTCAGGTCAGCCTGACGGTGGCAACCTGGATTGAAAATCATTGAAGGTAATTTCCATTGTTGTTTCAATATTACAAAACCATTTCTAATTTCGTTCTAGGAGGCTATCCTGACTCTTGCAGTTCAATGTAAGTTATGGTATCGTCTCAATGTTCAGGAGGATATACATCGTGAATGATTCAATAAAAACAATTCTTATATTAGATGATGAAATTTCCATCAGGCATAGCTTTAGCGACTTTTTTGATGACCTGGAATGGAAGACAATACAGGCAAACAGTGGTGAAATGGCATTGTCAATTCTCAAAACCAATCCGCCTGATGCCGCAATAGTCGATATCCGTTTGGGGGGTATGGATGGTGATGCTTTTATAAGAAAAGCTCTAAGACAAAATCTTGATACCGCATTTGCTATATGTACCGGCTCTCCTGAATATCAACTCCCTGATGATTTTCGCAATGATCGTCATGTCTCAAATCGAATATTCCGTAAGCCAGTTACTGATATGATGGCGTTAGAAGAAGATCTCGACCATATCATCCAACTAATCTCTAAGAGTAAAAATGTGGTTGACAAATAATTTTGAATTATTCGATATAATATAAGAAAAAATCATTTTTCTAATCTCCTGTTTGATCGCAACCAATGCAAAACAAAAAAAAATACGACCAATGGAATCCTACACAAAATATTTACAGATTGTAATATTATTCATCTTAGATCAAGTCAATGTGCCGCCATCCACTCAAACAACAAAATTACTTACTTAATTTAATCTATTGCAATCGATGCCACATCCACTCCTCTATATAAAGCAATTTCTAAATAATATTTCTATAAAGAACAAATTAATCTTAATTATTGTTTTCACTTGTTCAGCTGTGGTTATCACCGGCTTATCTTTATTTACCTATTATGACATTCGAACCTTTCGAGATGAATTGGAAAGCAATATGCAGATAAATGCTCATTTAATAAGTCAGTACTGTGTATCAAGCCTAGAATTTAAACATCAAGATGAGGCCATCAGGGTATTAGAAAACCTCAAAGCAAATCCATTTATTTTTGATGCTTTTATATATGAGAAGGACAGTACTGTTTTTGCTGAATTTCATAAATATGACAACGACATTATGGCGCCACCTCCAATTCATGAAAATCAAGTCGGTTTCTGGGGTGATTTCATCCACGCTTTTTACTCTATTGATTTTGAAAATAAACAATATGGAACATTATATTTGAGAGGTTCGACCCAGGAACTGGAAGAGAAGGTTCTCAAACACTTACTTTTCATGTTGCTTTTGACAGCCGTTCTTTTAATCATAGCATATTTTATAGCCAGATTACTACAGCTCACTATTTCCAAGCCCATACTGAAGCTGGCTAAAGTAACAAAAAAGATTTCTGAAGATCAAGATTATTCAATTCGAATGCATAAAAAAGGTACCGACGAAATAGGTATCTTATTCGATGGATTCAACATTATGCTTGATCAGATTCAAATCAAACAGAATGAACTGCATAAACTGCAAAACTATTTTTCCAATATTATTGACTCAATGCCATCAATTTTAGTCGGTGTTGATACAGATTGCGTAATCACGCAATGGAATAAAGAGGCAGTTGATAAAAGTGGAATCAAAAAGAAAGTAGCAATTGGTCAACACTTGTCCGAAGCAATCCCCCGCCTTGCCAGCGAAACAAACCGCATTAAATTAGCGATGGAAAGTCGGGAAATTCTGATTAATCACAAGCAACAGTATAAAGTAAACCATTCTACCTATTTTGAGGATGTCACCATCTATCCCCTTATTGGGAATGACATCCAGGGTGCGGTCATCCGGATTGATGATGTGACTGACAGGGTGCATATGGAGGACATGATGATCCAAAGTGAGAAAATGCTTTCTGTAGGTGGTCTTGCTGCTGGTATGGCCCATGAAATCAATAATCCACTGGCGGGTTTGATGCAGACTGCGAAAGTGTTGAATAGTCGTCTAGTTGATAATCTCAATATAAAAGCCAATATAGCATCTGCCGAGGCTGTTGGTACATCCCTAACAGTAATAAATAAATATATGGAAGCCAGGGAAGTACCACGCATGCTGAATACAATTAATGATTCCGGGAAAAGAGTTGCAGCTATTGTGAATAACATGCTCAGTTTTGCACGAAATACTGGAGATTATATATCAAAATCTGATATTGAAATACTACTGGATAAAACTATTGAACTCGCCGCCACAGATTATGACTTGAAAAAACATTACGATTTTAAGACCATAAAGCTCATCCGTGAATATGAAAAGAACCTGCCAGCTGTACCATGTGAAGCAACCATGATTCAGCAAGTACTATTGAATATACTTCGTAATGGCGCTGAGGCAATGCAGGATGCCGGTATCAAAGATCCAACATTTATAATCAGGACGTCCATCAAGAAAAAGAAAAATCTTATTTTAATCGAAATAATAGATAATGGTCCCGGAATGGACAGAAAAACACGCAAACAGGTATTTGAACCATTTTTTACAACAAAACCTGTAGGAGTCGGCACCGGTCTCGGTTTGAGTGTCTCATATTTTATAATTACTAAAAATCATTGTGGTGAGTTGACCGTCAGTTCCTCCCCTGGAAAAGGAGCTAATTTTTCAATAAGACTTCCAATATTAAGAGAAAATTCATGAACGATCATTCAAAAACCAAATCTGAACTGATAAATGAGTTGCAAATACTGAGAAAACAACTTGAAAAATATAATTTTCCAGACACAATTACTGATTATGTAGAATCAAAACTGCAAGAATCTGAGATTAAATATCATACCCTTTTTGAATCTGCAAACGACGCCATTTTTTTGATGAAGGGTGATTTATTTATTGACTGCAATACTCAAACCTTAATGATGTTCGGATGTAAAAGGGATGAAATTATTGGCCATTCGCCCATTAAATTCTCCCCTTTACTTCAGCCAGATGGCAGAACTTCTAATGAAAAAGCTGTTGAGAAAATCTCGGCAGTTTTGGATGGGAAACCACAAATATTTGAATGGAAACACAAACAACTTAATGGTTCACTATTTGACGCTGAAGTAAGTCTAAACCTTGTTAAACTTTCATCTGGATCCTTTATACAGGCAGTTGTAAGAAATATTACAAAACGAAAGCTCGCCGAATCTGCATTGCTAGAAAGTGAAAATAAAAATCGCACCTATTTCGAGAATGCACCAGAAGGAATATTTGTTGCTGATTCAAATGGAAAATACATCGATGTAAATGAAACTGCGTGCAAGATGACATTATATTCTAGAGATGAATTATTAAATATGTCCATTTCTGATTTAGTCAAACCTGAATCTCTCTCTAAATCACTCAATTCTTTTCAGAGACTTCAGGATAAAGGAAAGTCGAAGGGCGAATCTATTCTTACCTTAAAAGATAAAACAGAGATTTATGTATCAATAAGTGCTTCATCACTTTCAAATAACCGTTTCATGGCATTCTGCCTAGATATTTCCGATCGTAAAAAGATTGAATTAGATTTGATTGAATCAAAACGAATGCTGGGTGATGTTTTAGATAACATTCCAGTGCGAGTATTCTGGAAAGATTTAAATAGTGTATTTCTTGGTTGCAATCAATTATTTGCCGAGGATGCAGGAAAAAAAAACCCTGATGAAATAATTGGTAATGATGATTACAATATGGCTTGGTTTGATGAGGCTGATATGTACCGCCAAGATGATAAATTAGTGATAGAAAGCAACCAAGCCAAGATAAATTATGAGGAACCTCAGACGACACCTGAAGGTAAAACTATTTGGTTGAAGACCTCAAAAATTCCACTTAAAAATACCTCTGGTGACGTGTATGGTGTACTTGGATTATATAATGATATTACCCATCGTAAACTGGCCGAACAGGAATTGCATCAATTACGTAACTACCTTTCAAACATTATAGATTCAATGCCTTCGGTGCTAATAGGCGTGGATATTGATTGTGTGATTACTCAATGGAATCATGAGGCTTATCAGAAAACGGGAATAACTGTTGAAAAAGCGATCGGTAAACCACTGAAGAAAGTTCTGCCACATTTTTCCAAAGAATTAACAAAACTGCACCGGGCAATGCAAACCCAAAAGGTCCAAACAGATTCAAGGAGAAAGCGTCGGGTTAACAATGAAACTCGTTATGAAGACATAACCATATATCCGCTTACTGCAAATGGGATGAGAGGGGCAGTTATCCGCGTTGACGATGTAACTGAGAGAGTGATGTTAGATGAAATGATGATCCAGAGTGAAAAAATGCTCTTGGTCGGAGGTTTAGCTGCGGGAATGGCCCACGAGATAAATAATCCCATTGCAGGGATCCTCCAAACTGCTGATGTCATGAATAATCGTCTCATTAATTTATCATTGCCTGCCAATAAAAAAGCTGCCGATTCTTCCGGAGTATCGCTGGAAGCAATTGCCTCGTACATGGATGACCGCGAGGTGCCGAGAATGTTATCAACTATTCACCAGTTAGGCAAACGTGTCGCTGACATTGTCCACAATATGTTAAACTTTGCCAGAAAAAGCGAACATATTAAAAATACGTTTGACATTGAGAATGTCATAAATAGTACTCTCAAACTTGCTGCAACCGACTACGATTTGAAAAAACAATTCGATTTTAAAATTATAACTATTATTAAAGAATATGAAAAGAATCTACCTTTAATGGTGGGTGATGATGCTATGATTCAGCAAGTATTGCTAAATATTTTGCGAAATGGAGCAGAAGCAATGCATGATATGAAACAGAAAAATCCAATTTTTAAAATACGTATTCAAACTGAAACAAAACAAAATTTCATTCGAATCGAGATTGAAGACAATGGACCGGGTATGACAGAGGATATTCGCAAACAAGTTTTTGAACCTTTTTTTACAACAAAATCAGCAGGGGTTGGAACTGGTCTAGGTCTTAGCGTATCATTTTATATTATTACAGAAAATTTTGGTGGAAAGATGACTGTTATTTCCAATCCGGATAAAGGAGCAAATTTCGTAATAAGATTACCATTTGACAAAACCGATAGATGAATAGATTAAAGGCTAATCGTAATCCGAGAATACTAATCATAGATGATGAAGCGGCTATCCTGCAAAGTTTTGCCGATTACCTTGAGGATATGGAATACCAAACATTGGTAGCAGAAAACGGCAGAATCGGTCTTGAGTTGTTCGAAAAGGATACAGTTGATCTCGTATTAGTTGATCTTAAAATGCCGGAGGTAGATGGTTTAAAGGTTTTATCAAGCATTGCAAAATTGTCTCCAGAAACACCATTAATTGCTATATCAGGTACAGGAAATATTGGTGACGTTGTTGACGCATTGCACATGGGTGCATGGGACTACCTGCTCAAACCAATTGAAAATTTATCTGTATTAAGTCATGCCATTACAAGCGCTCTTGAAAAATCCCGTCTGAAAAAAGAAAATTTAATATATCAGCAATATTTAGAAAATGCAGTCGATGACCAGAAGGAGGAGTTAAAAAAGGCAAATAATCATTTGTCTCATGTCAATAGCCGGTTAAGAAGCATCGTTGATACAATTCGCTCACTCTCCTTTTGCTCAGAGGTTAATGATTTTGGATCCCGATTGCTTGATGAATTTGGACGACATATGCCTGCTACCGGCGGTAGTTTATATTTAAATAGAAAGAATGGTCTGAAACTTGTGTACTCTCTTGATCCCGGGCATGCTCCTAAATTCATACCCCATCCTTTGAGTGAAAGATCAGTTTTCCAACAGGCTATCTGCACAAATTCTTCATTATTGATTAACGATATCTCAAAAAATCACGAAATTGATTCCAGCGGTTGGAATGGATATAATGATGGATCTTCACTGGTATTCCCTCTTCATGATGAATCTGGTATCACAATTGGTATCTTGGCAATTCATAATAAATCTGAACCACCTTTTACAGAGCAGGACCGAGAAATAGGAGAAATACTGACATCCTATAGCAGCGAAGCATTTAGAGCAGTTAATACATCGGAACGCCTTCATGAAAGTGAAAAGCAATATAGAGAATTGACTGAGATGCTGCCGGTAGCAATTTTTGAAACAAATATAGAAAAGATTTTAACATATGTGAATCGAAGGGCATACGAAGTTTTTGGATACACACGCGAAGATTTTGATCGTGGAATTAATGCGATTCAAATGCTTCAACCAGAAGAACGGGAGATCGCTGAAAGGAGGATATCAACACTTCTGAAAGGTCAGAATATCCAAATAGTTGAATACAATGGCATAAAAAAAGACGGCTCGATAATTCCAATTCTGTTACATTTAACTGCAATAATTAGAGATGACCAAATCTTGGGCATTAGAGGCATAGCAGTAGATATAACTGATCGAAAAAAGAATGAAGAAGCACTTCGAAAAAGCGAAGAACAGTATCGTCAATTAGTAGAATCTTCACCAATGGGCATTCTTTCCGTAGATCATAACGGTAATCTGACAAATGTAAACGCCAAAGTGCTTGAAATTTTGAATTCACCTTCTCTCGATGATACTATGAGTATCAACATTTTTGATTTTAAACCGCTGCAAATAATAGGTGCTTCTGACGCATTTAAATCAGTTATTCGATCTGGTAAAGCCTTTCAATCTGAAACTGAGTATACCTCGAAATGGGGTAAAACCGCCTTTATGAGTTACAATATTGTTCCCATCCATGATGATTTTGGTAATGTAACAGGTGCGCAGGCAATTATTGAAGACAGCACTGAGCGAAAATTAGCTGAGATCGCCCTGCAGCAGAGCGAGGAAAATCTTCGCACTCTTTTTGAGGAATCCCGAGATGCAATTTATATCTCTTCCCGGAGAGGAACATTTATTGATATTAATCCCTCAGCAGTGGAATTATTTGGTTATACTCGGGAAGAGTTATTGTCTATGCCTGTTGAAATTCTTCACGTCAACTCGGAAATTCGTAAATCTATGAATGACGATATTCTAAAATTTGGTTTCATCAAAGATTATGAAGTACAACTTAAAAGAAAAGATGGCAAAATTATTGACTGTTTAATCACCGCCTCTCTAAAAATAGGTACTGATGCAGAAGCGATTGGCTTTCAAGGTATAATTAGAGATATTACTATGCTCAAAAAGGCTGAGGAAGAAATTAAAGCACTCGCCAAATTCCCTTCAGAAAATCCAAATCCAATATTGAGAATTGATAAAAATAGGATTCTTCTATACGCCAACAATCCAGCATTTTCTATGTTAAAGGAATGGAATCTTCAAGTTGGCTCACCAATACCTGAAGTCTTGGGGGATATAATAGATGGGATGGACGGAAAGCCAGTTAAAAGAATAGAAATTCCCTGCGGTTCTCATTTTTTCTCAATCTCTGCATCATATTCCACCGGAGCAGAATATACATATATATATGCAGACGATATAACCGAGCAAAGGAATGCTGAAAAAGAAAATTCCAAACTTGAAGTTCAGCTTCGTAGATCCCAGAAATTGGAGACGATTGGTACTCTTGCCGGGGGAATCGCCCATGATTTCAACAATATCCTTACACCAATTATGGGATTCACACAAATGGCCATGTTTAACTTGGATGTAGAAATCCCTTTATATAAAGATCTGGAACAAGTGATAAATGGTACCTACCGAGCCAGAGATTTAGTCAACCAAATTCTATTGTTTAGCAAGCAAAGTGAAAAAGAACGCTTTTCGCTGAGCCTTCAACCCCTTATAAATGAGGCATTGAAGTTGCTTAGACCAACCCTCCCTTCAACCATAGAATTTAATAAGCAAATTGATCCAACCTGTGGCAATGTGATGGCTGATGCAACTCAGATTCATCAAATTATAGTGAATTTATGCACAAATGCCTGGCAGGCCATGGAGAAAAATGGCGGTTTGATGACCATTAAATTAAAGCAGATCGTACTGGATAAAGAGAATGTCAGACTAAATCCTAAATTAAATCCCGGACCATACGCCTGCCTGACAATTACTGATACGGGAATTGGAATGAATGAGACAACTCTTGAGTATATATTTGAACCTTTTTTCACCACAAAGCCGATTGACAAGGGTACTGGTCTGGGACTTTCAGTTGTACATGGAATAATTCGTTCCCATCAGGGAGATATACAGGTTAGCAGTATACCAGGTGTCGGTTCATCATTCCATGTTTATCTGCCAATTGTCGAATCAGAATTGGATTCTAAAGAACTTGAGACAGTATCATTATTGACTGGTACAGAATATCTTTTAGTTGTTGAAGATGATAAAACAGTTGGAAGAATGTTACTCCGAATGCTGGAGAGTATTGGTTATAGTGTCGATTTATTTTTTAGCAGTCCTGATGCATTGAGTGCATTCAATAAGCAACCGGATAAATATGATATGATAATTACTGATTTAACAATGCCTGATCTGACTGGCCTTGAATTATCACAGGAAATTCAAAAAGCACATCAGGGGATTCCCATTATAATTATTACCGGGAACCGCGGTAATCTTAGCAAAGAGATTCTGCAGGAATCCGGAGTAAAAAGAGTGATTGGGAAACCAATTGAATTTCAGGAATTCTCAATAGCAGTCCGTAAAACTTTGGATATGAATTAATATTAAATTATGAAATTTATCGTTAGGAATACAGATGCGAAAGATGTGCCTTCAATTCTGGATTTCCTTAACCCCATAATAGAATCCCGGAAATATTCTGCAATTACTGATCCTCTCGAGACAATAGAATTAAGTGAATGGATTGATGAAGTTTCAAAATCAGGAATATCCCTTACCGCTGTGAAGAAATCTGATGATAAAGCCGTTGGAATTCAATTAACCGAGCGATTCTCAAAGTATAATGATTCATTAAAGCATGTTGCTGAGATTGGCACATTCGTTTCATTCTCTCATCAAGGATTGGGAATTGGGAAAAAACTATTTGACGAGACAGTTAAAATATCTAAACAACTTGGATATTCCAAACTAATAGCAATCATCCGTTCAGATAATCCAGATGCAATATCATTCTATAAATCCCTCGGATTTAGAATTGTGGGTGTATTAAAAAAACATATTCTAATTGATAAAGAATATTTGGATGAAATACTGTGCGAAATTTTGATTTGATTCTTTTTCATCTTTCATACTTGTTTGAACAGCAAATTGTATAAAATATTTTATAATTGAGGATAACAAAAGGTAACAAAATATGATGAAACATAAAATAAAGAAGTATGCCTGTTTATTAATCATTTTTGGTGGGATTAATATAGTTATTGGAAATAGTCAGGAATCTAATGTCAAAATTCTAACCTTTAAGTCAGCAGATAATCTTGAGATAACTGCCGACTGGTATTCTATATCCGATTCAACGGCTCCAATTATTATTCTATATCATCAGGCAGGTTGGAGTCGGGGTGAGTATATTGAAATTGCTCCAAAGTTGAATGCGATGGGATTCCAATGTCTCGCTGTTGATCAACGTAGTGGTGGTGAAGTAAACAGCATAATTAACCAAACAAACTCACGAGCACTTCTTGCAGGATTATCCACGAATTATCTTGATGCTCTGCCTGATCTCACTGCAGCATTAGATTTTATTCATAAAATGTATCCTGAAAATAAAATTATCCTTTGGGGAAGTTCCTATTCATCTTCCCTGACACTAAAGGTTGCTGGAGATAATCAAAAGTTTGTCAGTGGTGTATTAGCTTTCTCCCCAGGAGAATATTTTGAACGATTTGGAGAATCCTCAAATTTTATTCAATCTTCTGCAAAAAATATAATATGTCCTGCATTTATAACCTCTGCATCTAATGAACATGGCCAGTGGAAGAATATCTTTGAGAGTATACCCGGAATGCAGAAGACATTTTTTTTACCGCAAACTGCAGGAAATCATGGATCAAGGGCTCTTTGGGAAATATTTCCTGATAATGAGCAATATTGGCAGGCTGTAACTATATTTTTAAGTCAGTATAAGGAAAATAATACCGAATGAAAGCCTTTAATAATAAATCAGTTCTCGTCACCGGTGGATCACGTGGCATTGGCAAAGCCATTGTAAAAATGTTCCTTAATCAAGGTGCAAGAGTTGCATTTACCTATGCTAAGGAGGATGAGGCAGCAAATAAAGTTATATCAGAATCTCCCTCTTCAAAATGTATCGCCATAAAGTCAGATATTTCCGATCCAGCAGAAGCTGCCTCCGCAGTGAATAAAACCATCGAGAATTTCAACAGCCTGGATATTTTAGTGAACAATGCTGGTATTTATCTTTCTCATAACATAACTGATGTGAGCTATGATGATTGGCAGCAGGCATGGGAAAAAACCATATCCGTAAATCTCACAGGACCAGCAAATATCACATATTGCGGAGCAAAACATATGATGAAAAATGGCGGAGGTCAAATCATTCAGATTTCATCCAGGGGAGCTTTCAGGGGTGAGCCTGCACACCCAGCTTACGGGGCAAGTAAGGCTGGTTTGAATTCCTTTAGTCAATCACTGGCACAGGCATTGGCACCTTATAATATCTACATCGGGATTGTAGCACCAGGTTTTGTAAAAACCGATATGGCTGCAAAATATCTCAAAGGTGATGATGGAAAAAAGATTATTGCCCAAAGCCCAATGAATCAGGTAGCCGAACCGGATGATATTGCCAGGGCTGTTCTTTTTCTTGCCGATGAAAACAATAAGTTTACAACAGGTACAATTATCGATGTGAATGGAGCATCATATTTGAGATCATGACATTTCTAGTCATGATTATAATATAATTAGTCTTCCAATATTGATTTCGCAAGAAAATGTCACATTTATTATATTTCACCTATGGATCAAATCTTCACCCACTGAGACTGACATCCCGAATCCACACAGCGAAATTTATTGGAGTCTGCAAATTATCAGGATACCAATTAGTTTTAAATAAAATTGGCAAGGATAATTCTTCTAAATGCTCCCTCCTACCTTCATCCTCCACTGATGAAGTTTATGGAGTGGTATATAAAATCTCAGAAAATGATTCTCTCATTCTTGATAAATTTGAAGGTAAGGGCTATAATCGCAAATATATTGAAGTATCCATAAATGATAATATTACTGAAGTTTATACCTATATCGCCCATCCAGGCTATATAGATAAGAAATTAAAACCCTTTACTTGGTACAAAGATCTAGTTGTGCTGGGCGGGAAATTCCATCAGTTTCCAAATTCATATATCAATAGAATTGATTCACATAGCTCTGTTGATGATCCAGATTCAAATCGTCAGAAAAAGTACGATGCTTTAATATTGAGGATAAATTCTATAATAAAGCCAGATTTTGATCTTCCTTGACAATTAATTTGAAAGAAATGAGATGATTTGCGGTTTGTCATGTATGACATAAAAATATTAATCTATTCTCATTGCTTCAGTGAAGAACATAAACTTTTAATCAATTCCATATACATTGCAAAAGGGAAATGAATGAAAATAGCATTTTCCGGTATAGAATTACCGGAAGGAAAACATAAATATAATGATAGCCAATTGACGGCATTAGTGAATAAAGATAAACCAAAGAAAATTGCTCCATTTTTTGCAGAATTTATCTTTGAAGGTTTTGTTCATGCTGATGTTATTGCTATACCAGAAGATGATATCTTGAGTTTACTAATTTTTGATATGGAAAAAATTGAAGGACGCCTCAACCGTATTACAGAAGAAAATGAGCAAAAAATACTCAAAACTGCCCTGCAATATCTTGAAGATGAGATTCCCCTTTCAGAATGTTCCTTTACTCAAGAGGAATTAGACGTATTAACTGTACTTGCCCTTTTTAGTCTGAAACCTGTTATTAAAATTCAGCAGGATGATGATATCAATTCAATAATTTCTCTGGCAATTGACAAGGGCAATTTCATGTTCTTCTATACATCCGGACAACCAGAATCACATGCTTGGTTTGTCAAAAAAAATACCGATATTGTCACATGCGCCGGCCAGATTCATTCTGATCTTGCAAGAGGTTTTATTCGAGCCGATATAGTCCCCTTTGAAGAATACTTTAAATATTACAATTTTAAAGAATGTAAATCAAAGGGCGTCGCCAAGCTGGTTGATAAGGACTATATAGTTCAACCAAGTGATATAATTGAAATTCGGTTTAGCGTTTGATTAAAACAAAATTGAGATTAAATGAATAGACGAGATAAGCAACCCAAAAATTTAAAAATTAACCAATTAAAACCATTACCTATTTTTAATGAAGTAGGAAAGGCTCTGACCTCCATCCTGGATGTTGATGAAGTGATTAAAACGATAGTGGATACCATTCGCGAAATGGTTAATCCCCAGCAGTGGTCATTATTATTATTGGATGAATACAGCAACCAATTGTATTTTAAAATAATTGTCGGTGATAATGCAGATTCTATCAAAGACGAGAGACTAAATATTGGTGAAGGTATTGCAGGTTGGGTTGCAAAAGAAGGGAAATTTCTCATCATACCTGATGTATCAACCGATACTCGATTCTCATCGAAGTTGGATCATATTAGTGGAAACGAGACAAAATCAATTGTTTGTATTCCGCTCAAGAGCAAGAATAAAATTCTTGGTGTAATCGAATTTATTAATATTGTCGATGATGAAACATTTATCCATAATGATTTCGCATTACTAACAACAATCACTGATTACGCTGCCATCGCTATTGAAAACGCCCGTTATGTGAGTAAAATAAAAAATATGACCATAACTGACGATTTAACAGGATTATTTAACTCCAGGTACCTAAATCGATTTTTGGAATATGAAAGTGAAATTTGTCGTCGGTATCTTTCCAGTCTTTCATTAATTTTCATTGATCTTGATGGATTTAAATTTATCAATGATAATCATGGTCATTTATGCGGCAGTAAAATTCTCAAAGAATTTGGTGATTTATTACACAAGAATATTAGACGAGTTGATATAGCATGCAGATTTGGTGGGGATGAGTTTGTGATTGTTATGCCGCAAACCACAAAAAAATCGGCATATCAGGTAGCAATGAAAATAAGAGAAATAATCAATTCAACTGAATTTTTGATCGATGAAGGCATTAATGTGAAAATTACTGCAAGTTTTGGTATTGCTGCTATCCCGGAAGATGCTAATGACCCTGCCGGATTGGTACAAATTGCCGATGCGGCGATGTATAAAGTTAAAGAAGATCAGAAAAATGGCGTGATGATGGCGTAATTAACCTACATGTTACCCAAGGTCCATTCACGTAATCAATCAATGGATTTATGAAAAAACAAATTGGTATTTTAACAAGTGGCGGTGATTGTCCCGGACTCAATGCAGCCATCCGAGGTGTTGCTCGTGCCGGGCAGCAAAACTTTAATATGAGTTTCATAGGATTCCTGAATGGATTCCGCGGTATCGTTCAAAATCGTACCCTCCGTCTGGAAAACAAGCTACTGTCCGGCATTCTTGCTGATGGCGGCACTATTCTTGGTACTAGCCGAGATAAACCACATAGAATGCCAATTGGTGGTAAAATCATGAATATGATTGACGCCATCGTTGAGAATTACCATCGGCATCAACTTGACGCACTTGTCTGTATTGGTGGTGGCGGCACTCAGAAAAATGCCCTAAAACTTCAGGAGGCAGGACTAAATATTATCACCCTGCCAAAAACAATTGACAATGATGTGGCATTTACTGATATCTCTTTTGGATTTGATACTGCCATGAGTATCGCTACATCGGCTATTGATCGACTTCATTCAACTGCTATGAGCCATAATAGAATAATCGTAGTGGAGATTATGGGACATCGAGCCGGTTGGCTCGCACTTGGTTCCGGCATTGCCGGTGGTGCCGATGTAATACTTATCCCTGAAATCCCCTATGATATAAATCATGTTTCAGATACTATCTTAACACGTGCCCGAGAAGGGAAAAACTTCAGTATTGTCGCCGTTGCTGAAGGCGCTATGTCAATTATGCAAGCTGCAAAAGTGAACAAACTTGTTGAAAAGAAAAACCGTGCAGAGACAAAGGGTGAAAAAATATTAGCTTCAGACCAGTTGAAAAATTTCCATAGAAAACATGTTTCACATACTATGGAGCTAACCAATAAACTTGAAGAATTCACTGGACTTGAATCAAGATTGACAATTCTCGGACATGTGCAAAGAGGTGGAACGCCATCTTCAGCTGACCGGGTACTTGCCACACATCTAGGTACTGCATGCGCAAAATTACTTAATGAAAAGGTTTATGGGGTCATGGTCGCCGCTGATGGCGATGGTACAAAAGCAATTCCACTTTCACAGGTGGCTGGTGTTAAAAAATTAGTGACAAAAGATCATCCATGGGTAAATTCAGCAAGGCTGGTTGGTACTTCTCTCGGTTAAGTTTTTAGTTCAAATTGATGACCCTGTATTAGCAGGTTCCAATGCATCTCTATCTTTTATCGGCTTCCCGAATACTGTCAAGAACTTATTCCATAAAACCCGTAAATCGCTAATGCAGTATATGGAGGATGGCAGCATAAGCAATGTAAGAACTGTTCCAAAAACTAGCCCTGCTGCAACAGAAACAGCCATTGGTACAAGCCATTGCCCCTGTTCACTCCTTTGAGCAATTAACGGAGATAAACCAGCAGCGGTTGTAATTGTTGTGAGCAAGATGGGACGAAACCGAGCCATTCCAGCACTTAATAATGAGTCTTTTACACTCAACCCACTTTTAATCATTCTATTATATTTATCGAGAAGAACAACAGAATCATTAATAATAATCCCAGCGAGGGCTACAATGCCAAGAAAAGATAATATCGATACCGGAATTCCTCGCAAATAATGCCCAAATACGGCACCAATAATTCCAAGTGGGATGAGGCTCATTATCAGCATCGTCTGAACATAAGATTTTAGTAAAAACATCAGAACTGTAAAAATCCCAACTGCTGCCATGGCCATAGTAAATTTGATCGAATTTGTCATTTTGTCCACATATTCTGCCTGACCTCCAATGCTTTGGGTCACATTATCTGTTTGAGCCAGTACTCTTGGAATAATCACATCTTTCAATTCATTTATAATCACACCTAGTTCATTTTTTGAATAGTCCAGATTGGCATAAACTTTTACAGACCGATATCCATCTTCGTGACGAATCCTTTTAATTCCCCTCTTTATCTCATATGTGGCAATTTTTTTAAATGGGATATAATCTCCATTTGGAGTGCGAATTTTAAGATTTTCAATCTGACTGATGGATACTCTGTTTTGCTCATCAAATCTAACCCAGACTTTCATTTCATCTCTACCCCGCTGAAGCCTCATGACCTCTTGTCCATAGAATCCCTGCCGCAATTGAGTGGTTACGTCCCTCAGCGTAAGACCCAATGCCTTGGCATTTGATTTGAGATGGATAAGAAATTCATTATTCCCCATTGGAGTATCGTCTTGGATATCCTTGACACCGGCAATTTTCTGAAGTTCAGATCTCATCAGTTTCTTGGCAAGCATCAGCTGATCATAATTTGAACTGAGGAATTTTACAGAAATTGGATTTCCTCCAAAATTTGATGAGCCTATTATAACATTCTCAGCTTCAGAAACTTCGCCGATATATTCACTCAACTCTGCTGAAAATTCTCTAACAGACCAATCCCTTTCGTCCCCGGGGATCAAATCAAGAAAAATATTTACACTACCGCCATACCATGATGAATAATTCTGAATCGGATTTACCCCTGTTTCCTCTTCTTTAATTTTGGCAAATTCGAGGGCTTTATCAATAACCTTATATCGAACCTGACTGGCAACCTCTGAAGCCGTTCCTGCCGGCATTTCAACTCTAATACGAGCAAATGGAAATTCAATCTCAGGGAAAAATTGTGCTTTTACATGAGTCCCCATAAATAATCCCGCAATAACCATTATCATGGCCGCAATACCCGCTGAAACACCCCAACGGTATTCCAGAGAAAAAGAAAGAAGCTTTTTATAAAAGACATTAACAAGATAATCTGAGTATTTTGTTAAAGTATCCCTGAATTCACTGGCAGCACCCTGCTGATTCTTTGTGTTTGTAGCCCGAATTGCTCCAGAATGACCAATATGTCCCGGTAAGATAATAACCGCTTCAACAAGAGAAAATGCCAGACTGATAATGACTACTGCACCTACCTGCCAGACATGATTTCCCAATTCTCCATAAAAATAAAAATATGGCATAAATGCAATCATAGTTGTAATCACAGCAATTGCCACAGGTTTTATCACTTCGGCTGTTCCGTCAATAGCAGCCTGGATCGGTTTTTTACCTTTTTCATAATGGGAGAATATTGACTCACCAATAATAATACCATCATCCACCAGTATTCCAACGACGAGGATCATTCCAAATAAGGACATTTGATTGATACTAATTCCAAATATCCACAAAATAAAAAACAGACCAAGAAAGGAAATTGGTATCCCAAGAGAAACCCAAAATGCCATTCGCAAGTTTAGAAAAAGCCCCAATGTTATAATAATAAAACCGAATCCAAGTAAACCGCTTTGGGTCAATAAAGTCAGCCTTTCAACCAGATCATCAGTTTCCCTTATAAATGTATCAAATTTGACTAGTCCCCCATATTTCAATTCCATTTTGGCAGCAATATTTTCGGTGATTTCAACTATCTCAACCACATCTTCATTATTACTGTACATCACATTAAACATCACAGATCGATTCCCGTTGAATTCAGAATAAAATCGATTTTCAGGCCATTTCTCCTTCACATCACAAATATCTGATAATTTTTTCCTCTCGCCGCTGAGAGAGGAGATTAGCTCGATATTTACGAATTCGTCTACATAATATTTTCGACCATATGATCTAATCATGATCTGTTCCTGTTCAGTAAGAACAGACCCAGCTGAAATATTGAGATTTGAACTAAGAATCGCCGAAGTTATATCTTCGATAGTAAGCTGATGACGTATCAACTCATCCGGGGATATTTCGATGGAAATTTCCCTTGTTGGTATTCCCCAAATCATAAATTGGGACATCTTCCCTGTTTTGAGTAACTCATCTCTGAATTCATCGACAATTTTTTTTATAACATATAAATCCTCCGGCCCATTTATGCTCAACATTATTGCCCGATTCCACCCCGTATTCTGATATACTACTGGTTTTTCGGCGTTGATTGGATATGAACTGATAGAATTCACTGAATTTTTTATATCCTGTATGGCACGATCAATTATGTAACCATCATCAATCTCAATAACCAGAGACCCATAATTGTCCATGCTGGTAGAGTTTATCTCATCTATTCCATCTACTCCCCGCAGTGCTTCCTCAATTTTTGTTATTATCCCTTCTTCTACTTCGATGGGAGAAGCACCTGGAAAGGGTATATCGACATTGATTTCTCTCCTCTCAATTTTCGGATCAATTCTGGTCTTTAGATTGAAAACAGCGAATACGCCGGCAATTGCAATGACAATCATAATCCAATTTGATAATATGGAATGACGGATGAAATATTTAATCAGGTTCTTAATATTCATTCAGTAATATCCTCTTTTTCATGGATTCCATTATCAGTCACCGGCATGCCAATTAGTGGTTTCTGCAAGAGAGAGGTTATGAGTTTTGTACCAGCAGGAATAGTATTTGACAGTAGAACAATATCCTGCTGGTATGAGATAACATCTACAAGTACTTTTGTTAATTGTCCATCTTCCATCGCATATATAAATGTATCTTCTACAAGATTTGATCTGGGGATAATTGCCACAGAATTTAATATCTTACCTAAAAACTGTATGTCGACATAATTGCCTGGTAGAAGGGAGTCAATCTCATCTTCGTTTACATAGTTCACATGGATATTTACAGTTTGTGAGTTGGGATTCAATGTGAAATCTTTTCTAACAACTTGTCCGGTCACCCAGTTCATCTTCGTTCCACCAATAAATATTTTTACCGGTGGATGGGTATCAAAATCGATCCATGCTGCATCATCAATCAATAATGGGACTGATACTTCAACATGTTTATAATCGATTACCGTCACCAGTTTCTGACCTGTTGAAACAAAACTGCCGGTTATGATTCCATTTGATCGAATTACGCCGGTAACCGGTGATAAAATTGTATGTTTTGACAATTTAAACTCAGCATTCTTTACCGCATAATAAGAAGAATATATTCTATAACTGCTGAGCATCAATTTTTCGCGATCATTTACAGGCTCAGGTAATTCCGGGACAGTTAGTTTTATGGATAATCCTGCGAAATAAGTTTCCCATTTTTGGAATAACTCGTTTTTTTCCAGTTTTATTGGTGGCAGCATTGAAGATAAAGTGTTCATAAAATCAGCACGCAATGATTTCACTGTATTCTGTGCCTCTTCTGAATTTAATTCAGCTAATATTTCTCCGGCGCTAACCAGTGTACCATTTTTTAAATTGGATTTTGTATATACTAAAAGACCTGTGGCTTCAGCAATGACATCGATGGAAGTTTGAGATTTGACAATTCCATTACCATCAATTTTAATTTGAAAGTCATTAAATTCAATAGTTTGAATTTCAACCTTTCTTATACTTTCCTTTGGGTCTCTTTTTTTTGTTTCTTTTTCAGTGGAGCCCAATGTGGTCATTACAATTGCACCAACTACTAGAATGCCAATGGCTACGAGCCATTTAATAACGCTACTTTTCATGAGTACCTTTTAATTTGATTCTATCTAAGAATGTGATTATTGTGATTGTAAAAAAACAATTCCTTAAATATTTTATTATGATGATGGTTGTCAAAAGATTTTATTTTTAAATACTTATTAAAACATTCAGTGATGACAGTGTACCTGTTCCAAATGGTAGAATATCACCATATAAATTTGACCAACAAGGTTAAACCCGTACAGAACAATCCCACCATAAAAGCCTGGTAAGCATACCGGACAAATCGATATTTCTTTTTTGAAAGAAACATGCCCACCGAATACATTTCCTTAATTTGAGCCTGATATGATAAGCTAGGGTCATTCAACATTTCTTCCATTGCAAGTTCATAAATATTGTATGGTAACTTAATAAAATCTCCAAAAAATAGTAAGTTAAAATCAGATCGGTGATAATCAGGAATATCGCTACTTTTTACTTCATGCGATAACTTCGGCATAACAGCATATGTGGCCAGCATAATAGTTACTAAACAAAAAAATATTAAAACGGCAGCTGATGCACTAAAAACTGGATCGATCAGTCTTGGAATTGAAATTGTGACCACAACAGAAGCAATAGTTAACAACATATTCGCTTTTTGATCAGCCATTACACTCAAATTCATGTGATGTGATCGTGACATACTCAGCATATGATCAAAGTGGACGCCTGGTTTATTTACTTTCATAATCAGCCTTAATATTAATCTATTATTGTATTATTTATTACTATTGAATATTTTACTATTGTCAAATTAGTTTACTTTAAAAGAGTGATCCAAATTCCATCGCCCCTGTCACACTATAGATCAGGATCGTCTTCTGATCAATGGGGATAAAACTGGATGCCGCTATAATCCCTATTAAGATACCGTCCTCATTGACAACTGGTCCACCACTCATTCCTCCTGTAATAGATGAACCAATAATCGGTTTAATAACTAATGGATCTGTATTTATGATCTTGCCGATTGTCACCACAGGTTTTAAGTTCTTTACATCGCTGTCACAGGTAGAGCGGAGAATCCTGCCATCTGTATCAATCCCCATCCCTTTGGGAAATCCAAAAACATACACGATATCCCCAATATTTATTTTCCTGGGTAGATGTAAGGATAATTTTTGATTTCAGACAGGTTTTCGATTATAACCCAATCGTCATATTCCGATTGAGAAAATTTAATTACACTCTCTTTATCAATCAGTTTTGTCTCTAGTTGGTTTCCAAATACATCATGTATATTCATTTTATTAGGTGATTCTACATGATCAAAAAGATGTTGTGAGGTTATTATAAATTTCCCGGAATTTATCAGTACACCAATTCCATATAACGATTGGGTTATAATCTCACTGAATTTGGAGGGAGATTTGGATAATTTTATTTCGATTCTAACACATGGCATGCAAGTTCTGTCAATTACAGCCCGTATATCTGAACGGGCAAGCGAATCCAAATTATCGATATATTTGTTTACGAGTTTTTGTCCATTAGCATGGAAATCTTCAATCGTGATCAGTTTTTCCTGCGCCAATAGAAATTGGTAATCTTTAAGCGGACGCCAATTACATGTTAAAAATAAGAGACAAAATATTAGACCAGTAAATTGGGCAATAATATTTCTCATTATCACGACTTCAGCTATTCCATTCTGATTAAACGGAATCCCGTATCGTACTTGCTTTCATCAGGTCGGCCGCTTTCAACCTTCCATGACTTAATACTTTCCTGATAATTTGTCCATCCCCCACCGCAATATTCTCTCTTGTAATCAAATTCTTGAGAAAATGAAGCTACCCATTCCCATACATTCCCTGCCATATTAAGCAATCCATAAGGACTCATACCCGATGTTTGAGTTATGTCAGTTGCACCACCTCCACCATTACATCCGGCATAAGTTGCCATATCACAAGTAGGGTCTTCATCACCCCATGGATAATCCCAACCTGTATTTCCACGTGCCGCTTTTTCCCATTCGGTCTGAGTAGGTAATGAATATCCGTAAAAGGCGGCCATTGCCCATGCCCCCATCCAAGTTACTTCAACTACAGGGTAGTTGTCATATCCGTTTACAACCATAAATTCGTTGCCATCCCATTCAATTCGACAATCTGCATCATCCAGGTCAAGGAATTCATAATTATCTTCACCCCATTTTTCATCACCATGATAATATCCAAATACTGAGCTATTCAAATCTGTAGAAATACTACCCTTTGAATATGCCTCGTTTAGAAAGTGTACATATTCAGCATTGCTCATCTCATTCACCATTATATCATAGGAATAATCCAGTGAATTGCTGGTATCATATTGCCCCGTAGTAAATTCGCCAGCCGGAATGTTTTTCCACTCTAAATTTATTTGATTAGTTGTATCAGTATTGTCATCTTCACAACTCATCAAAAAGAGGCAACAAATAACAGTTAGATAAAAATTGTATTTAGTCATTGATAAATCCTAACATTTTTAGTATTCCAAATTGTATCTCTTTAGCAAATTTTTAAACCGATAAATATAGATACTATTCTGGGATTTGGAATTTGATTGATTACGTAAAATGGACCATTTTAATAAAGAGAAGTGATATTGTATTACATTGCTTCAAATTTGTTTGAGTAAAAATTCTTTTAGATGTCTTTTTTTGTTCCTAAGACTTTACGCATGGTTTTCTGGGTAATCTCCTGAGCAGGATTGATAATAAATCCGATAACCACACTGGTGACAATTTTAAAAAATGCGATACCAGCAGAAACATGACCTATATATGGTGCAAGAGCCATGTGGAAATATTTAAAAAGGACCAACACAACAATGGTCGTGAGATAATTAGAAAGTTTGAGTGCTTTGCCCATTTTTGCCAGTAATCCTGAAGCAGTGAGTAAGAGGAATAATATTGTTACTTGCGTCCCATAAAACCACCATGATTCAAACCAAGGTGTTTCTATGATAAATATATAGGATGCAGGTTTGCCAATAGTCTCATCTGATAATCGGGTATTTACATGGAATATATATTTTCCCCAATACAAATTTGTATACTCACGCGACGTTCTAGAGGACCATTTTGCCCAGCCTTCATCCAAGCCTTCCAGCCATGTTTGAAATTGGAGTTTTGGCTCGGTGTCGTAATAGTTTGATGAAAAAGCAAATCTGTATGCATTATAATCATATGGAAATTTATAAATCATACTTTCTGGCTGGTCTAATTGATGAACACCACCAGGAATTTCAAAAAAAGCTCCGCCAAATATCAATGAGTCATTTTTTAATCCCTCAACTTCTCGAATGAGGCTGTTGATGTCAGTTATCTCCGGATATCCATCTCCAAATATTCCTGTATCGGAAACAAGAGATATACCGCATTCTAATGCCAGCCACAGATTCATTTGTCGGTCTTCGAATATATCAAGTATATTCCCGCACCCTAATCCTGAAGATATATTGAAGCTCTTAATTTGCTTCCCATTGGGCTCCAGAATAATCATACCTTGATTTACGGTGCCAATTGCAATATTGCCATTTGAGAGAATTGCTGCAGCAGATAATTCCAAACTTTTAAATTTTTCCGTTTCAAGATCAGGAAGTGATATGAAATCCAATGTTTTATCCGCCGGGTTAAATGTCTCAACGCCCCGATTTTGCGTAATTGAGAGAATTTGGCTGTCATTATAAGGTAAAAGATAATTTGAACGGATTGATACATCAGTCACTACCGGTAATAAAACACCGGTATCAAGCTTAAAGAGACCTTCACCATCAGCTACATAAAAAGTTGAGTTTAACATTGTAGAACTAAAATAATAATCATCAGCCCGGATCACCTGTATTAACTCATCAATATAATATATGAGCAATTTATCAGTGAGAAATATCACCCCCTCAATGCCTACAGATATATTATATATACGACCTTCAAATTGAGGATAACTATCAGGTAGTTTATTCGCCATCGAAATAAACTCCATTGTGCCGTGAGCATCAGGGGTAAGGCAACCGAAATCACCATTACCACCAACAAATATTTGTCCATCTTTGCCTACAGCGAGGCTATAAACTCCTGACTCCTCCGGGAGAGAAATTAGTCTCCAGGTAGTCCCGTCATATTCTAGAACACCATCTTCATTTCCAAAGTACATCACTCCCCTATTATCCTGGGTGATGGCCCAATTCCTTCGGTCAGCATTAAAATCTCTTATCCCAAAATTAAGAACTGATATTTCCTCTGCCTTACCATATTCTGAAGTCGTCAACAGCAGAATGAGAATAATAAAGATATTTAGATGTTTCTTCATTTATTGCACTTTAAAAGTGAGTGATTGGATACTTTCATTTTCGACCATATCTACGGCACGTATATTCAAATTTACTATTTGACCGGATGCAAAATTTGTAAGTGGTGATTTATATAACTGTTCAGCGCCGTCATCAATTGTATAAACAATTCTTTCTCTTCCGGTAAGCTGGTCTTCAGCGAGTATATATATTAGCGCATCAGAGGGAACAGAATCCATCACCTTTTGCAATTCATCGTTTTCAGACGAGCTAAATTTTACTTCAATATCAGGAGGTTTATTGTCTACATAAACCTCTACAACATTTACTCCCTCACGATTATTTACATTATCTGTAGAATAGTAGGAAAATTGTATTTTGCCATAAGTATCGATATTAAAAGTATTAATATTATCTTTGAAATCACTGTCACCTATTCTGCTGTGAGTCTGCCGGAGTCCTGAAGCATCATCCAATCCAGTTAAATTAATATCAGTAAATGCACTGATGTACAATCGGTTTTCTCTTGTAAATACTGGTCCATCATATTCGTAACTCGTAGTTGGAGGTTCTGTATCCATTATCACAGATTTGACTTTTTCATTGCTCTCATTTTCCACAATATCTGAACAATAGTAGGATATCTCATGATTACCGGCACGGTTTGGTAACGTAAATTCTAATTCATCCCCTTCAAAATTATTACCATTAACTTTTAATGTTACATCTTTTACCTCAGTCATTTCATCCTCTGCTATCACTTTGAAATTGGTGGTTGAAGATACATAAGTATTTCCATTATTCTCAAATGACTCATTTAGAATTAGAACCTGGGCATTTGGAGGAGAGTGGTCTAGAAAAAATGAAAACGACTTGACCCTTTCTTTATTTCCCACATTGTCTATTGAATAATAATATAGAATATGATTACCTTCATCAATCATAGCAAATTTTTGGCTTGAAATAACCTCTTTATAAATGGATTCATCATTTTCATCAATATAATAGTAAATACTTTTTAAGCCGGATAAATTATCGAATGCATCAAGTTCAATTTTAGTTGACCCTGAAATTGTTTCCCTAAAATAGCGCCCTGAAACAATATGTTTTGTCATAGGTGGTGTGATATCGACATAGAATTCGGTGTTTTTAGTGGTTTCGATATTACCCACTTTGTCAAGTGAGAAAAATGATACCTTGTAGATTTTTTCCCTTATAAAAATATCCAGTGGACGGTTATATTTGCTAAACGGTGACCCATCTATGGAATAATTCGTTTTTTGTACTCCTGAAGATATTATTTCAGACGGATCACTTGCTGAAAGAATTATTTTAAGCTTTGAATTATAGTAACTTCTGGCATCATTATTAAACTTCTCCGAACCCTCATATTTTATAATTGTATTCGGTGGTTCCGCATCAATATTCACTGCAATTATAGTCGGTTCAGAACTGTCTGTAATTTTTATTATATTCTTACCATGTTTATTAAAATTATATGGCGTACCATCCGTTTTTGTAAAAGTAGCCATATCAAGAACATATTGTTGTGCAGTCGGATCGCTGGAAGAAGATATTGTTAGATAAAATGGTTCGTTGGATGGTCCTGTCAATCCTTTTTCATCTGTATGAATCCAATTTTTTGTCTGCTCAGATTTTCCTGAGCGATTTTTTAAACTTGCTAAACTATTGTTTATTTGAAGATACAGAAACTTAATATCTTCAGCATTATCTATATTGTTTAATCCATAAAAGGTTATTTTGTACTTACCATCTGCATCAATTGAAATTGGGTCATTATATATCTGTGTATCCCCGTCATTTATTTTATAATTAATCGACTTTACTCCGGTTTCGAGATCAGCAGAATATAAAGAAATCAAATCATTACTGGTGATGCTCAGCGTATCATTATCCCAGAAACCCGATCCTGTTAAATCCCATCCGGATTCCGGTGGTGTAAGATCGACATATAATTTTTGAATTAAATCAGGGGTTCTATTATTCATCAAATCAATTGCAAAGTATATTATCTCGTGAGCACCGCTTTGTTGTGGAAGATCAATCATTTTATTATATACATTAATGCTGCCATCGTCAATCTGGTACGAGATGGAATTCACTCCTGACTTGTTATCGTCTGCAGTTAATTGTAATTGTGTTTTCCCTGAAACAAATACAGCATGTTTCGTAACATACCTATTTCCCCTTACATCAACATTGAGTGTTGGCGGCTCAGAATCAAGATAGAAAATATAAGAGATCGTATGTTCAAGATTACCAACATTATCTTCAGAATAGTAGACAATTGTATGCTCACCATTTGCCAAACCCGAAACCATAATCTCACTTTTAAATTCCCTTATTTCATTGGAATCCAATTGGTAATAAATTTGTTTTACTCCCGAGCTGCTATCCTCAGATCTAAACGAAATACTAGCATCCAAGGCTAGAATATTCTCATTGTGGGTACCTGAAATGTCAAGAAACGTCCGTGGCGGTGTAACATCCATATAAAAATTTATCTGCTGCAGGACTTCCACATTACCAACATTATCTACCGAATAGTAGTAAAGTGAATATTCCTTATCGGAGGTGAAATTAAATTTTGTTGAGGATGAAGGAGTAAATTGGCTTTCGTTTATCGACAGAAATGTATTCTTCCACCCGGATAACTCATCTATTGCTTCAAAATCCAATTTTAATCCCGGACCAAAATATTGAGATTTTCCATCAACAAATCTATTTGCACCAGATAATTCAAGTTGGGTTTTCGGAGATGTTCCATCACCATAAACGATAAAGAATGGACCATTAATTTCTGAAATAGATAGGTTCTCAGGATCTGAGATCCCAAATGCCCCAAGGATATTTTTTCCTTCCTTTAAATAAGAACTTTCTCCATCATTTCCTTCTGCAGAAAGTAATAGAGGCTGTAGCTGTAATGCAGACTCAGTAGAAATAAAAAGGGATACCGGATCACCTTGGGGAGCATAATATTTCCCATCTTCATCAACGAAAATGATCTTGTTATGATTTTGAATGGCTGGCTGTGCTTGCAGAAATTGACTCCACAAAATAGTAAGAGTGATCAGTACGAGACGGGAAGTGGGCATATAAATGTTAGCCCTTTATGGCCAGAGTAATTTCTTTTGAGCTTGAGTTATTCACCTTATCGTTTGTCTGGATAGATATTTTAAATGTACCCTCTTTTTGAAACATGATTGATTTATTATAACGAATTGGATCTTTGCCATTAATTGAATAGGTAAGTGCCTCCACACCTGATGACCTATCCAACGCAGCCAGCGATATGGATAAATGTTTGGGATATATGTTTATGGTCTCTCCTGATTTATCTACCTTTGTGTCGATTGGTGATAAATTATAAGACTCGAGTATCTCTGGTGGAGAATTATCAACAATCAGTAGCATGGCATCATTTTCCACACGATTATTGACCATATCAATGCACCAGGATTTTGTCGAATATTGACCTTCTTTACTTATGGCAATATAATCACTATATATACTAACTGGGTTATTGCCAATCTGGTATTCGATAAACCTCACGCCAGAAGCATTATCTGTAGCTGTCATAATAATTTTTGTATCTTTTGTCATCCAAATTACCTGAGCCTGAGAAAAATGATTACCCTCGATAGTATAGCTACTGGTGGGTGCCTTAGAGTCAATCATAAACGTTCGCTTCTCAATTTTGCTCAAATTACTCACCAAATCTATTGCACGGTATCTTAAGCTAAACTCACCTGATAATAAAGGGGCAGCGAATGGAACTTCATATTCAAAATATTCTCTTTCGTCTATGGCGTATTCGATATAATCTACACCTACTTTATTATCGTCTGATACTAAGCTCAGTAATGATCTGGCTGAGATGTAATCCATATCATCTCCAGAATATAAATCCCCTTGAATCTCCACTCTTGACACCGGCGGTATATTATCCAGATAAAATTTGAAGCTATTGGATTTTTCCTTATTTCCAACCTGATCCACTCCGTAATAGAACATAGTATGTTCACCATCGGGAAGATGATTTATGGTGATGTGTTTATCCGGGTATCTTCCTGGATCATCAAATTCATCAAATTGATAATAGACATCTTTCAATCCTGAAATTTTATCTGATCCATTAAAAAATAATTCTGTAATTGGTGAAAGTGTATTTTTAGAATAGACTTTAATTCTCACATGTTCTGTTGTGGGTGGGGATGTATCAATTGTGAATTGTTTGCTTTGTACTTCCTCGACATTGCCCACATTATCAACAGCATAATATTGCAGCTTATATTCTTTTTCGACACTAAAACTGATATCACCGGTATATTCTACAAAGTCTCCGTCATCCACTGAGTAATATATTTGATCAACACCGGATAACTCATCACCTGCACTTAAGGAGCAGTGAATACCGGGTCCGTAAAATGATTTGATGTTTGATTGAAAAGATTGACCACCTGAAAATGTAAAATCTGATTTTGGGTTATGCCCATCAGAGTAAAATTGTAAAAGGACAGTATCCATTGTTACCGCATTAAACCAGCGAATATATTGATTGCCTGATAATTCCAATTCTATGCCATTTTCAATACTTTCTTTGGATACAGTTGATCCGGGTGAAACCCGATTCAGAAGATATGATGGCGCATCATTATCTGGTGAAGCAGCTAAGCGAACAAAAAATGGGAGTGCTTTTGGCCAGAACAATTTATTTTCATTTTCATCCACATATATTTTTTTTTCATGAGATAATTGTACAGGATCATTTTGTCCAAATTGGATTGATAACATAATGATTGAGATTATCGTCAAAATTATATAGCGCCTGTTTATCCAGCGTGTGGCATGCATATTGACTCCTTTGTTAATAGCTGTATGCGTATAATTTAGCTTCTAAAGTGATTAAAATTAAAGTGATTAGTTATGTACCAATCACCCGTCTTTGTTGACTGGGGTTTTGTAAAATCATGAGAATTGATCCACTGAATTAATAACCTATTCATCCATATACTTTGAATTCAATATTCCTTTCCTGAATCATTATCACTTTGATTTTTAGGTAAAATGATCTTCACTATATTATCGTAATAATCAAAAATATATTAATGGAGTAATATTTCCAAAATTGATCTCGGGAGTTTTCTTGATTTGATCCAAAGTGTGACATTTTTCTTAATTATAATGCACTTCACCACAGCATCTTTTGAACTTCTTTCCACTATTACATGGACAGGGTCTATTTCTCCCTAATTGTTGCTTTCTCTTATTCATGTTTCTTGAAATCATAGATTGCTTAAATATATTTTCTAAAAGTTGATAAAGTTCAGGATGGTTTTTCTTTAGTATTTTTGGTCGTTCGAAAAAGTATTCGCTGATAACCGCAAAAAACTCTGCTCGGTTTGTCCCTCCATAGGGATTTACTTCAGATTTATTGGCATAGATTTTTTCAATTTCCTTATTCACCAGCTCTAGCCATGGGATGGTATATTGTCTTTCTAATAGAGATGCCGGGATGCCGTCGATGGTGCCATCAGATTTATCAATCAAGTGGACAAATTCATGAATAGCGGTATTTTTCTTATCAGATTCGTTTGAGAATCCATGGTGTAAGGCCGGTTTTGAGAGAATCATTTTGCCTTCCATGTAACCGGAACCTACCATGCCAAGAATGTTTCTCTTTTGCCCTGATGTCTTAAAATCTTCATTAAAAGAATTTGGATAAAGTAGTACTTCATGAATGTTATTATATTTCCATTCCGGGAATTCAAATATGGGAATTACTGCACTGGCGGCTATCAACAATTTATCCGTCACATCAACAGATACATTTATACCTGTCACTCGACAATTTAAAAGAAATTCATGAACTTTATACTCGAAGCGTTTTTTCTCTTCCTCAGACAGAGCATTATAAAAGACAACTTTTTTTAAAATAATTCTTCGCCATTCGTTCGGGAAAGATATCTCTGGTTTTAACCATCTATTTTTGAACCAAAATTCTTTAATAACAAAAAAGAAAAATATGACAAAAAATAAAGTGACAATTGCAATCATGCTATTTGAGAATTAGAATTTAAATGCATATCATGCATTGAATGAATACGACTGAAGATAACAATCTGATTTTGACAGTAAAATCAAATGATCTCAATTTCTCCAATTTTCGGTCATATAATAAATATTGGTGATTACTGATGTTTGCTGTATCCATAAGATGGTCTGATTAAATTTCAATTAAAAAAGACCGCCCCAATACTGACACAAAATTTTCATTGCCATGTTGCCTCACGGTAAATCAATTTCATCCAGGTTATCGATAATCTGCATAAACGGCAATACATTGATAATCTCAAATACTTTTTTCACCTGTGGTTTCAAATTCATAAAATATAACCCGCCGTTTTTTAATTTCAGAGCCTTCTGAGTTTTTACAATTACCCTTATACCAGCACTGCTGATATACTCTAAATCTTTCATATTGAGCACTATTATGTGAATGGCGCTTTCGAGCAAATTTTTTATTTCATTGTCAAGTTGCTGATATGAGTTACTATCAAGTGAACCTGAGAGTTGAACTTCCTTCATGCTATTTTTGTATTCATTAATAGTAATGTTAAGTTCCATTATGCTCCTTTGGTATTTAATTATTTTTGCTGTGACGATATAAAATTAAAAATTAGTGGTTATGTGATTTTAACTGCTTTTTAAAAACCATTGTATTCTTCCCGGCAGTAGAATTATAAATTACTTCATCCATTAATTCGTAGATCAAAAATAAACCTAATCCGCCTATTTTTCTTTTCTCCATGGGAAGATTTATATCCGGTTTCTCAACCTTTTCAATATCAAATGGTTTACCACTGTCGATTATAATAATGCTCATATCATCACCAGAATTTTCAAATGTGATATGTATAAGCTGATCACCCGGGCTTTTATATCCATGACTAACTACATTTGCAAATACCTCTTCAGTTGCCAGACGGATATCGAATATAGTTTCACTACTGAGATGCGCTTCATTTCCAAATTCATAAACTAAATCAACCAGTATATTTAATTCAGATAGCTGGTTTTTTAGAGAAATCTTTTTAACTACCATATCGTTTATCAGGTTTGTATTGTAAAGTGATAATGGCGATATCATCAGATTGGGGGACCGACTCAGAAAAATCGTTTACTTTTCTGAGAATATTATCGGTTAGAATTTTTACGTTCTTACCCGAATTGCTGTTGATATCAATTAATAAACGCTTTTCAGAGTACTCCTCATGCTTGTCATTAAATGCCTCGGTTACTCCATCAGTATATAGAAATAGTGTGTCACCGGGATTCAAAATTAATTCGCTTGATTTGTACTGAATGTCCTCGAATATCCCTAACGCAGTATCACCAGTATTGGATAAATATTCAGGTGGTTTGTTTTTGGGTATTAGAATAGGTGGGTTATGCCCGGCTACCGTATAAATTACTTTCCCGGTATCAATTGTTAGGATAGCACAAATCAGAGTAACAAACATCATTGAATCATTATTCACTGATAAGTTTTGATTAACCACATTTAAAATTTCATTTGATTTGCTGTTTTGAGTCGCTATTGTCTCGATTAATGTTTTTGTCCTTGCCATAAATAAAGCTGCGGGAACACCTTTATCTGATACATCCCCAATTAAAAAACAGAGATGATTTGAATCAATTAAAAAGAAATCATATAAATCCCCTCCTACTTCTTTAGCAGGTTCGATGACGGCATAAATATCAAATTCAAGCTTATCAGGAAAGGGAGGAAATATCCTGGGGAGCAAATCCATTTGGATTGCCGAGGCAACTCGCAATTCTCCTTCTATTTTCTCTTTTGCCTCTATTGTTGTCCTCAAGGCCTCTGTTTTAACTCTCACTTGCCACTGAAGAACGATATTAAAGCCAGCAATAATCACTATAATGAATACAATAATTAACAATGTCCACAGTGGACTCATCCATTTTGGTAGAACTAGTTTATTTACGCCCTCAATCCAAAGATTTAATGACTGATAATAGCCAGAGTTTTTGTTATTTTTCAATCGAATGAGATGTTGATCAATTGTTGTCAGAATATCATCATTGTCTCCCATTGGAGCCGCAAATCTCAACTCAACAGGGCTAAAATTTATTGGACTTCTCTCTACCTGATAATTCTTTTCGTTGTATTGGCCAAATATTCTGGGAACCAAACCAGCATCAACTTTCCCAGAGGAAACCAGTTCAAGAATCTCGGCATAATCTGCAACTTCAATATATGTCGCATTAATTTTGATAATATCATCCAACGCTTTCATTGCTTGAAAATATATATCTCCTTCTTGTACAGCAATACGCTTTCCAGTCATATCTATCATAGACATTATATCAGATTTTTCTGAAAGATAAATTTGAGCCCAATTGGTAATTATATCAACATCATTGAAATTATAAATCTTATTTCGATCAGCTGTAAAGGCAATCCCCAGTAGAATATCGATTTCTTTTGATTCCAGTCTTGCAAGGCCTTCAGCCCAAGAGCCATGTTTATATTCAACAACCCAGTTTTCCTGATCCGTTATATTATCAAGGATATCGATATAAATCCCTTTTGCCACTCCATCTACATCCATAAATACAAGAGGCTCATTGTCATATATGCCCACAATCAGTGAATCATTGGGAATAATAAATGAGAGCAGGAGGAGAATTAATATTCTTGAGGGTTTGAAAATCATATAACTACTATATACTATAATTACTTCTTTTATCTAAAGTGATAGTTTAAATCCTTCAATAGCAATTTCCACATTCATATCACTATCAGGATCCATGGTATTAAGATAATCGCGAGCCTTCTGAAGATTCTTCCACAACACCGAATCCGAGTAGGTTGGTTCATGATGGGTAATCAGTAAATTCTTTACCCCTGCTTCGAGGGCAATATCAACACCTGTGAATACATTACTATGTCCCCAATCTTCCTTTTCGACATTTTCAACAAAAGTGTATTGGGCATCAAATATAAGAACATCAGCATTGCGGAAAAATTCAACATAAGGTTTCAATGCTACAGATGATGGGTCTTTATATTCTGCATCTGTAGCAAAAACTATAGTTTTCCCACTGTGGCTAACCCGATAACCAAAAGATCCCCCTGGATGATGCAATGGCATTGTTTCCACATCCACATTACCAATTTTAAATTTCTTCTTGGCAGAACCATCTTGATTTTTTAGCTGTATGAAATTATACGATTTCCCAAGCGGCACAGGGAAATAAGGTGTTTTTTGCTGATTGTTTATTCGTTTTTCAATATTGGGGTGGGATGCATACAAGTTTATATTGTTGCCGGGAATATATCCAGGAATAAAAAATGGGATTCCACAGATATGATCCCAATGAATATGGCTTAATAGTATATTTGCTTCAACTGGTTTTCCGCTAAACCTTTCCAAAAGATTCAATCCCAATGGCCGGATTCCTGTACCTGCATCTAAGATGATAACTTCACCACCGGTATTAATTTCTACACAGGTTGTGTCGCCACCGGCAGTTTGCAATAAATACGGTGGTAAACTATTCATAAAATCTGAAATTTGGAATTCCGCATTTAAACCTGCCTCAACACCTAGTTTCAGAATTTCGGCGATTTTAGCCTTCAATGCGGCGTTAGTCAGTGGTGTTGCTAAAGATCCGCGAACCCCCCAGAAACGTAAGTCCATATATATTCCTTTTTGTGTGGTGAAACAATTGATATTGTTTATGATCGATGAACCAGTCAGATTATTGGAAACAAACTCTCTAATAACTGTCGAATAATTTAGTATAGTTAGCTGTCTTTAGACTGCAAAATAATATAAAAATATTGAAGATGCACTAAATATTGGCAATGCAATAGTCTCCAGCGACAACTATAATATACCCTCAACGACAATTAGATTTCCCTATCATTTAACAGAACTATTAAAGCTAAC
>JABHXA010000019.1 GCA_018657495.1 Fidelibacterota bacterium | reverse complement strand
CCTCAACTGGCATTAGAAATGGTTTATCTACTTCGCGTGCTGGTTGTGGAATATACGTATCAACTGCTTCCATCAATTCTGTAATTGATGCATCAGCACCTGCATCACCATTAAGGGCGTTCAATGCTGAACCTCGGATAATAGGTGTATCATCACCAGGAAATCCATATTCATCAAGTAATTCTCTTAATTCCATTTCAACAAGGTCAAGAAGCTCTTCATCATCTACCTGATCAACCTTATTCATGTAAATTACAATAGATGGAACGTTTACCTGACGAGCAAGGAGTAAATGTTCTCTGGTTTGCTGCATTGGACCATCCGTTGCAGCCACTACAAGGATTGCTCCATCCATCTGAGCTGCACCGGTTATCATGTTCTTAATATAATCAGCGTGACCAGGACAATCTACGTGAGCATAGTGACGATTAACTGTCTCATACTCAACATGTGCGGTATTTATAGTGATCCCTCTCTCACGCTCCTCTGGAGCGTTATCGATTTGATCAAAATCTGTTATTTCAGCCAAACCATCTACAGCCAACACCTTGGTGATTGCCGCTGTTAAGGTCGTTTTACCATGATCAACGTGGCCTATTGTGCCAACGTTAACATGCGGTTTGGTTCTTTCAAATTTTGCCTTTGCCATTTTCTTGTAGCCTCCGAAAGTATTAAAAAATTTATCTGTTTTATATCGACTCTATTATGAGCCTACAACCAGACTTGAACTGGTGACCTCTTCCTTACCAAGGAAGTGCTCTACCACTGAGCTATGTAGGCCAGTGAGCGGGAGATGAGACTCGAACCCACGACCCTCAGCTTGGAAGGCTGATGCTCTACCAACTGAGCTACTCCCGCTTAATGGTGGGCCGGGATGGATTTGAACCACCGTAGGCGTTACGCCGGCAGATTTACAGTCTGCTGCCATTGACCACTCGGCCACCGACCCCATAAAATTATATTCTAAAAAACGTGAGCCATTGGAGGGATTCGAACCCCCGACCCGCTGATTACAAATCAGCCGCTCTGGCCAACTGAGCTACAATGGCATATTATGCAAATTGATAAAATCAACGCAATGCAGAGCCCAATAATGTAGGGCAATAAATAATTATCATGCAATGAAGATTTGAAAATTAAATTATTATTTTGGTAAGATTATTTATTGAAAATTCAGGCAGTAAATTGCGTCGCTATTTGATATCAAAACCAAAAGGTCAAGTTAGGCCGATATATGCGAAATTAAGAATCTAATATCAAGCTGATAATAATGATAATATCAGTAATATCAATTATAGAATCAGAATTAATATCCCCCTGACAATATTGTGTTTCTGATAATGTCAAACCTTCAAGAATATTTGCTATCATCATGATAATATCCAAAATATCAAGTGATCCGTCTAGGTTTACATCACCAGTTGATTCACATCCACTAAATTGCGCCTCCAACGCTCCCCATAAATCTTCAAATCCATCATCATAACCCAAAGCCCAAATCCCAATACCAGACAGCTGGCGATCATTAGCAAATATATACTTTTCTGAAAGGCTAAGGCTGTCATCATACCAACATTGCCTCCACTGATCGTTAAAATAGGGAATCCATTGTGAATTAGATGACTCATCCCAAACATAACTATGAATAGATGCTAACTCCCGGACGGATGAATACGTTCTTGAAGAGGCAATACCGGTTGTAAACGAATACATTATATCATTTTCAACTGGCCAGTCATAACCAAAATATGGCAATCCCAATATCAATTTTTCAGAATTATTATTCGTATAATAAAGATAGTCGTCTACTGTATACTCCAAGTCATAATAGAATCCACCTAAAGGGCTGACTGGACCTGCAGATCCGCTGCCTGACCAATGATAGTTATACCCCATGATAAATAACCCATCTGTAATATTGGCAAGACTATTGTAATCCCAGGCCCCACTCCAATCTACTGGAGGTGTGGCCATTGTAACAATTGATTCTGGAATCTGCGAATGGAATGTTTCTACCAAATCTGTCATAAATATTACGAGATTTTCGCGCTGATGTAATGGAAGTGTTTCAAAGTCAATATCAACACCATCTGCATTTACCTCAGCAACTGCAGTCAAAAGATTATCAATGGCATTTTGACGATTGACTACACTACTAAGTAAGACTGTCAATTCATCGGCATCAAATAAAACGGCAGTCAATTTCACTTTAACACCCTGTGATTGTGCATATTCAATAAGCCCTAAATTGGCCCAGTTGTGTGAGTTTATTATATCACCATATTGGTTTAGTTCTGCTGAAAAATAATTTATCTGAGTAAGCAAATCATATCTCAAATCAGGATAAGCACTGTACATCCAGTAAGGCAGGTAGCCAATTATCTCGGAAGTTAAGTTTCTTGAACGAATACGATTTTGAGGCTGCATAGTAACCTGGCGATCAATTTCAGAATATGGGATAATATCATTCCGGTGATTTTCTAATTCCTGAATATGCACCGGCTGAACTATTTGGGCATACATTGTTTGTATACATATCCAAAAAATACCAACGCCAATCAAAAATATTTTAATAAATTTTTTAACCATAAATAAGTAAATATAAATATTAACTTGGGTGGTAAGAATTACAACATCAGGTCTTTTTCTTCCAGATAGTACCTTGAGGGGTATCCTCCAGGATGATATTCAACCCATCCAATTTGTCACGGATTTCATCTGCCAATGCCCAGTTCTTATCAGCTCTGGCCTGTTTTCGATCGACAATTAATTGATCGATATCTTCAGAAAGTGGTTCATCAATAAGTTCAATTACACCTAAGATCTCATCAATTTTTTTAAAAGCCTTGATACCACTTTGAGCAGACTCGGCAGACAATTTCTGTTTATCAATAAGAGCAAACAACTTATTTACCCATATAAAAACCTCACCCAATGCACCGGAAATATTTAAGTCATCCGCCAATCTATCATTAAAATTCTGTAGCATTAAATTTGTCATTTTAGAAATATCTTCACCGGATTCTAAGGAAATATTATTTAGTCTGCGATTTAATTCACGAAGACGGTTTATTGCTTTTTGAGAAGCTTTAATCTTATCAAATGTAAAGTTCAATTTTTGACGATAATGGGTGATCAGAAGGGTGTACCTGATTGCTTCCGGGGACATTCCTTTATCGAGTAAATCTCTTAGTGTATAAAAATTATTTTCTGATTTACTCATTTTTTGACCATCCACAAGCAGATGTTCGTTATGCAGCCAGTAGTTGACAAAGGCATCGCCGGTGGCAGCACAGCTCTGGGCAATTTCATTTTCATGATGCGGGAAAATATTATCTACGCCGCCGCAATGAATGTCAAAATGTGAACCAAGATAATGGGTCGACATCACCGAACATTCTATATGCCATCCTGGACGGCCTCTTCCCCAGGGTGAATCCCAATGGATATCTCCTTCGCCATCCTTCTTTCCCTTCCAAAGAGCAAAATCACGAACTTCCTCTTTTTCATACTCATCATTTTCTACGCGACTGCCAACACGCATGTCATCTGGATTTATGTTTGCCAGTTTCCCGTATGCTAAAAATTTTGATACTTTAAAAAACACGGAGCCATCATCACTTGAATAGGCAAACCCCTTGTCAATCAGTACTTTTATTGTATCGATCATTTGAGTGATAAATTCTGTAGCACGTGGATAATTATGAGCTCGGCGGATATTCAATGTATCTAAATCATTAAAAAATGCTTGTGTATATTTTTCAGTGAAAATTTCAAGTGTTTCGCCTGATTCCATTGATCGGCGGATGGTTTTATCATCAATATCGGTGATATTCATGACATGATGTACATCATACCCGCTAAACTCAAGAAAACGACGCAGAAGATCTTCAAACATATATGCTCGTAGATTACCTATATGAGCAAAATTGTAGACAGTTGGTCCGCACGTATATAATTTTACTTTTTTATCCTCTAAAGGTGTAAATATTTCAAGTTTTCGATTAATGGTATTATAAAAATGAATCATTTTTCTCCTGTAGCATATAATATTACTTTATTAACCAAGTCTTTATAGGACAAGCCAATTTCTTTTGCAGACATGGGCAGCAAACTTGTGTCGGTAAATCCTGGCAACGTATTCAATTCGAGAAAATAAAAATTATTATCCGGACTCATTCTGAAATCGACACGGGCATAATGGCGACAGCCGAGTAATGTAAATATAGAATAAGCGGCCTTCTGAATTTCTCTAGTAAGAACAGGTGGTAAATCAGCTGGACAATGATAATTGGTCATTCCTTTAGTATATTTGCATTCAAAATCAAATAACCCGTGATTTGGGAAAATCTCAATTATCGGAAGAATATTATCACCTAAAATTCCGACAGTCAACTCCGTTCCGGGGATATATTCTTCAAGGAGAATATAATTTGAGTAGTTTGCTGCCAGATCGATTGCAGCTTGCAGTTGAGAGACATCCTTAACAATTGATAAACCCATAGTAGAGCCTTCCTCATTAGGTTTGACAACATTGGGGTATTTTATCTCCCTCCTATCAGGCATCTCATAATTACCATGTTGAATCTGTATTTCATGCCAACTCGGCGTGAGTATATCATTTTTTAAAGCAATTTTCTTTGATGCAGATTTGTCCATTGCAAGCCTAGATGCAATTGGATCTGATCCAGTATATAATATATTATGATTTTCAAGAAACTGCTGAATGATCCCATTCTCTCCCTCCCCACCGTGCAGGGCAAGAAAAATTAAATCAAATTCTTTTAGTTTATTAAGGATTAAAGAGATTTCCCCATCCAGCAAAATCATCTCAACTTTATTATCATCAATAATAGCCTCAAATACTGCCTTTCCAGTGGAGAATGATACCTCTCTCTCAGCAGATTGGCCACCATACAAGATGCCAATTTTCACGTTATTTATTTCCTTTATTAATGATCTTAGAGATAGCATCGGTGTGAAATTGACTTTTCATAAAATAATACCCACCAGTTATGGTGAAAAGGATATAGGTATACGCATGTAAAATAATTGCAAATGTTACGGCAATTTCTGGGGGATAACCACCGATCAGAGTTACCAGGGAATATTTAACAGCTGCATGGAATGTGCCAATGGTCCCAGGGGCCGATGGTATGGCATATGCAAGTGAAGAGATTATCAATACTACTAATGACCCGGCCATACCAAGATTCATATTCAGAGACTTTTGGACTAAATACACATCAAACCAATATGTAGCCCAAAGTATTACAGTAATTAATATAGTGTATCCACTTAGTCTTCCTCCTAAAACATGAAAGGCAGAAAAGAAAAGTTTAATTTTGTCCACAATCCAATGACTGTTTTTAAGATTCTTAACTTTAAGCACTATTAAAAGTGTTATCAACCCAATGATGCCAAGAATAAGAATACTCCAATAAATTGATGCCTTAATGTCTTCCGGCAGAGGGATGATAAATATTAAAAGAATAGAAAAGAGCAGCAGTCCTACGGTATCCAACAATCTTTCCAAAACGACAGTACCAATCACAAATGAACCAGATAAATTCTGTTCTTTCCGTATGATATATACCCTTAATAATTCTCCCAGTCTTAATGGCAACACGCTATTTCCGAAATAACCAATCAGTTCAGCCTTAAAAAGATTGTAGACAGGTATTCTTTTTTTTTGACGGAAAAAATACTCCCATCTTATTGCCCGTATCCAAATTGAAAAAATTACTGCCATGCCAGCAATAATTATATATATATATTCTGACTCTCTAACCATAGAAATGAATTTGTCAAAACTGAAATCCCTGAAAGCCCAGTAAATCCCAGCAATACTCATAACAATCCCAAAAATCGTTTTATAGTTAAAGGTTATTTTTATAAAATTTTGAAGTTTTTTATTCATCATTCCCGAATATCCAGGATAAACATATCAGTGGTATCAGGAATAAATAAACTATCATGGGTTTCGACTGATTGTATAATTATATCCGAAATAATAATCTCTGACAATTGATAACTGAATTTTATTGATTGTATTGAAGTGTCCTGTTCAGAAAATAATATTTTTACATTATCCGAAAATTCTGATACATGGAAAATATATTCAAATTTAGAATTCCCCTGATTGTAAATACTAGACTTCAAGGTGTCCGGTTCGAACCAGTTTTTTAAATCTGACAATAGATTAGTCTCTGGATTTTGAATAATTACCTGATCTGTTCTATCATCAATTACATACCAGGTAGAACCATCATTTATCGTTATTTTGGGTCCCAGTCGATATATAAATTTTTCTTTATCGGCGGATAAGGTAAATAAACCTGGCATCTGATATTCTGAATATTCACTTATAATATTGTAGCTAAACTCAAGCTTTATCCCGGTTGAATCTGAGAAAATTAATTGGTCTTCAATCCATGAATCTAGTATATCTGCTGAAATGGATAATGAAAAACTGAGAGACAGCAAGAGAACGGTTGTAATCTGTTTTAAGTTCATGATTTGGAGACTAACAAAGATTCGTTTGGTTGTTATTTGATAATTTTGTTTTGGTTTGTATAATTATTCTGACGATATGATTGATAATCTTAGCTCATCAAATTTTCAAGGTATGCCTCATCTACAAGTACATCTCTGGCTTTGCTGCCACTATATCCTGAGATAATACCTAAAGCCTCCAGCTCGTCAATCAAACGACCAGCCCGGCTGTATCCAATCCGGAATCTTCTCTGCAGCAGGGATACGGATGCCTGTTCATGATCAATGACAAGTTTTGCTGCATCCCATAATAATTCATCTCGATTTTCATCCACGACAAAGTCACCAATGGATGATTTCGTTCCTGCATTTGGTAATAGTTTTTCCTCAGGTTTTGGTTGTCCGCTTATATGCTCCATAACTTTTTCTATTTCATCTAAAGTAATAAATGCATTGTGAAGTCGAATAGGTGAGGAGGCACCAGGCGGCAGGAATAGCATATCTCCCTTACCCAATAATTTTTCAGCCCCACTTTGATCAATGATGACCCTTGAGTCAACTTTCTGGGAGACCTGGAAAGCAATCCGTGCTGGGAAATTTGCTTTTATTAAACCGGTAATGACATCAACTGAAGGTCTTTGAGTGGCGACAATTAGATGGATACCAACGGCTCTGGCCATCTGGGCCAATCGGGTAATGGGTTCTTCAATATTTTTTCCAGCGGTCATCATTAAATCTGCTAATTCATCAATGATAACTACAATATAAGGGACATTTTCCATATCAGGATTTAATTCCCGTTTGTCATGATATTCTTTAATATTCCTTACAGTTGATTCTGCAAATAATGTATATCTTCGGTCCATTTCAATGAGGGCTGAATTCAAAATTGCAACGGCGTTATCTGGATTCGTCATAACATACTCATCCAGAGCAGGTGAGGTAATTAAATGATAATCACTGAGAGCCTTATATGTGGAGAGCTCCAATTTTTTTGGATCAATCATAATAAACTTCACCTGATCAGGTTTTGCTTTATATAAGATTGAAACGATAACTGTATTAATACAGACTGACTTTCCAGATCCGGTTGCACCGGCAATCAGCATATGCGGCATTTTGGCAATATCAATCACATAAGCATCACCAGTCGTCGTTTTACCGATTGCAATAGTAAGTTTTGAATCGTGGTTTATATATTTTTCAGAATTAATAATATTTTTTAGATAAACTGTTGTCGATTTTTCATTTGGCAATTCGATTCCAACGGTTTTGGAACCGGGTATTGGAGCAATTATCCTTACACGCTTTGCTTTCATGATTCTGGCAAGATCATCTGAAAGATTGGTGAACTTACTCACCCGGATGCCTTCACCAGGTTCAACCTCAAATAAGGTAATTACCGGTCCTGGACTAATACGCAATACCTTTCCGTCAACATTGAATGTTTCCAGTGCATGCTTAAGCCGATCAGCTCTTTCCCTCAAAATATCATCAGATTGTGGATTATATATTTCTGGCGGTGATTTCAGGAAATCTACAGATGGTAATTTATATTGCCGATATCGCGCCTGCCGTTCTTTCAGAGCATCAAGATTTCCTTCAACTACTTCATCCATATCCTCGATTTGGATAGATTCACTCTCTTCATCATCTGACTCGGCCTTATCAAAATCCAAAATTTCCTCTAGCTCTTCTTTGGGTTCTGCAGGCTGCTTTTTCTGTAAAAATACTGGAATCGGCTCTTCCTGATCTTGTTCATCAGATTTTTCAGGCAGAGTTTTTTCATCATCTATTGGTTGTTTGTCTTCTACATCCAATTCATCAATTTTCAATTGCTGGGGAGGTTCTTTATGTATTTCCGGCTGGATTGCCTCTGCTTCTTTTTTCTTTTTTTTCTCCAACCTTTTCGTTGCCATGTCTTGACGTTTTTTCTTTAGCCAAAATCCGATAACAGCAGTTAACCGTTTGAATTCAAAACTAAATCTATCCCATATATTTTTTAAGAAATCATAAAAAGACCAACGGAATAATCCTGTTACTAATAGAATAAATGATACTGATAATATTAGAATAGTTCCGATTGTACCGGTAAAGTCATAGATAAATTTTGCGAACAAATATCCAAGCATGCTGGAATTGGTGATGGGTTCCCCAGAACCAATAAATATTGGCGTTTCAATGGCAATTCCAATCCAAATTCCCAAACCAAAAATATATAGACAAATTCTGATTAACTTACGTATTTCCTTCCTCGTAAACAGCCAGTATCCAGTAAGACCAATGATAATCGGGATAGCAAATGCACCCCACCCTACAGTCATTTTTATTAGATAATGAGATACGTATACACCAAATATACCCATGAAATTGCGAAGGACAACATCATCTGAGATCATTGGTTCTTCCATGGGGTCATAAGTAGTCAAGCTGAGAAGAATCAAGATGGAGATGAGCTGTAACAAAATACCAATCACTTCGTTGCGATGGTTAAATTCTGTTCCTGATTTTTTCTTTACTGCCATTCTGTTTTACTCAGATTAATAATTTATGATAACAAAGATGTTATCTTGATAAATGGTGGTTTGATGATTTTGGCAGGAATTGGTTTGTTCCTGATCAAAACGTCAATTTCAGTGCCGGATTTAGAAAATTCCCTTGAAACATAAGCCAGCCCAATTCCTTTTTGCAGGCCTAGAGATTGAGTACCACTGGTAACAATTCCAATATTACTGTTTTCTTTTTGGATTTCGTATCCCGGTCTTGGAATTCCCCTTGCTTCCATAATAAATGCAATCAGTCGTTTTTCAGGTTTATCTTTTTTGACTGCTGAGATAACATCTCTCCCAATAAAATTGTCTTTTTTCAAATCGGTTATCCATCCTAAACCTGCTTCAATTGGGTTTTTGGAATCATCTATGTCATTCCCATACAGACAGTATTTCATTTCCATTCGCAGGATATCTCTTACGGCAAGTCCTACTGGTTGAATTTCACCAGTAGCCATCAGGACGTCCCAGATATTCTGAATGCTCTCATGTTCTCCGTAAATTTCAAATCCAAGTTCACCGGTATAACCAGTCCGGCTAATCATTATTTTTTTATTTTTATATTCTGATAATTTGAAAGAATAGAATGACAAATCCAGATGATCTGTGGTGATATGTTTTAAAATATCCCGGCTCTCAGGTCCCTGAATTGCAATAAGTGATGTCTGCGCTGACTCATTGTCTATCTGGACATCAGCTATTTTATTCTCCTCAAGCCAGCCAAGGTTTTTAGTAATATTGGATGCATTCACAACCAGCAGAAAATCGTCATCAGAACGGTAAATAATTAAATCATCAATGATACCACCATTTTCATAACACATTGCGGAATATTGGGCTTTTCCGGAAGATATTTTTTCGACATTATTAATCGTAACCATTTGCAGAAATTCAAAAGCCGATTTCCCTGAGACCCTTAATTGTCCCATATGCGAAACATCAAATATCCCTGTTTTATTTCGAACAGCATTATATTCTATCTTAAGGCTACCAGGATAAGTGACTGGCATTTCAAATCCTGCAAAAGTCACCATTTTGGCACCAAGTTTCACATGTCTGTCAAATAATGATGTTTTATTCATTTAACTTAATCCTGCTAAGGCTGATTTAAGGATTAGTTCAGCAGAAAGATCTTCTTTATTAGCCCTGATTTCATTTAATGCTACGGTTATATCGTTTTGTTTAAAACCCAGCGTCAATAGGGCATCATTCGCTTCTTTCATTGCGGGGGATAAAATTTCATCTCCTTCAATAGGTAATTCTTCTTCATCAAGTTTTACAAATTTATCTTTTAGTTCAACAATAATTCTACGAGCAGTTTTAGGACCTATCCCAGGTAGAGCAGTGAGCATTTTTACTTCACTAGCAATCAATCGTCGTTTGAATTCCTCTGGATTGACTGCAGAAAGCATATTAATTGCCGTTCTTGGTCCTATCCCGGAAACTGAAATTAACAGTGTAAACATCGATTTCTCTGACTCATCACTAAAACCATATAACCACTGACCATTTTCTGTAACATGAAAATAAGTCAGCAGGTTAACTTCCTGGTTCAAAGTTGGCAGCATATCGTAGGTATTAACGGATATGAGACATTCATAACCGATTCCGGAAACATCTACAACGATTGCATTTGGCGATTTTTCAATAAGAATGCCGCGGATGGACACAATCACTTTATAAATCCCCCTGCCTGAATTGTTGTAAATGGCAAATAGAAACGGCTAATGCATCAGATGCATCCATGGGTTCTGGTGCATCACTCAATTTAAGTATCGATTTTACCATATATTGGACCTGACTTTTATCGGCGTTTCCATTTCCAGTCAATGCCTGCTTAACCTTTCTGGGGCTGTATTCATAAATTGGAATCTGACTCTGGGCTGCTGCTATAAGTGCTGCGCCCCTGGCATGCCCTAACATTAATGTAGACCGAATATTTTTTCCATAGAATATTCCTTCGACTGCAACGACTGATGGTTCCCAATGCTCGATCAATTCTCGGAGATCATTAAATATAGTCACTAATCGTGTTGGAAGTGCATCCTTTGGTTTGGGTTTTATAATTCCGTAATCCTCTAATGAAACTTGTGTATTAACGGCTGAGATGATCCCATAACCAGTTTGGGTTAATCCAGGATCTACTCCCAGGATACGCATGAGGTTCTAATTGATTTCATCTTCATCCATATCAAAATTGGAATACACTTTTTGAACATCCTCGTGGTCTTCAAGTAATTCCATTAGTGTGAGCAATGTCTGGGCATCCTTACCAGTAACTTTTACGGTGTTGGATGCCTCAAGGTTGATGCTTCCTGATTGAATGTTAAATCCTGCTTTTTCAAGACCATCGCTGACGGATGCAAACTCTTCCGGCATCGTAATCACTTCCATAATTTCTTCATCGTCGCTGATAATATCTTCCGCGCCGTTATCCAAAGCAGCTTCCATCAACTCATCTTCATTTGTATCACTCTTATTAAAACCAATGATACCTTTTTTTTCAAACATCCAATTAACACATCCCGATTCGCCAAGATTACCGCCGTTTTTACCCATAATGTGACGTATTTCAGGTAAAGTCCGATTTTTATTATCGGTTAAAATATTCATCATTATGGCCACGCCTCCCGGGCCATATCCCTCATAAAGTAGATCTTCAAATGTGACACCAGGGAGATCACCAGTCCCTTTTTTTATGGCACGTTCAATATTGGCATTTGGCATATTGGCTGCTTTTGCAGATTTAATTGCCAATCTTAGGGCAGGATTAATATCGGCATTTCCTCCATGCTCTCTGGCCGCTAAAGTGATGTCCTTTGATATCCGTGTAAATATTACTCCTCGTTTTGCGTCGAGAGCCCCTTTTTTGCGTTTAATCGTTGACCACTTGCTATGTCCGGACATATCCTCTCCAAATAAGTTTAAAATACAGAATTTTAATTTAGGAGTTTTGAGTGATTAATTCTATATGAGAATGTCTTGAAAAATTAAATTTAAAGATGCCGATTACCTAATTATGACATGTGATATTGCGGGGTTAGTAATTATAACGGATGTTTTCTAAATACTGGAATCCCACAGATAAAACTGTGGGATTCTTTTGGGAGGGTGAATTTACAGAAAAACAACTTATATGGTTGCAGCCAGTATTTTTCAGAAAACTACCAGCGATAACACTCTGATTTGTTCTAGCTAATCAATCGTTTTAAATCTTGCCTGGAAGAATCTCAAATGTTCCGGTTCATATGTAAACTTCAATCCTTTTATTTTTTCACGGCGTTCAAATACATCATCGATGCATTCAGCGACTACATCCATATGAGCCTGAGTATAAACTCGACGCGGAATGGTTATTCTTACAAGCTCAAGATTGGGGCGGTTATGATCCCCGGTTTCTTTATTTCGTCCTGCTGAAACAATACCCCTTTCCATCGTTCTAACGCCGTTCTGGATATATATTTCTGCTGCAAGGGTCTGAGCCGGGAATACATCCTGCGACAGATGTGGTAAAAACTTTTTCACATCAAGGAATACGCCATGACTCCCAATCGGTCTAATGATGGGAATACCATAATCTATCAGTTTCTCACCAAGATATGTAGTTTGTCCAACCCGCGCCCGTATGTGGGCATCCTGCACTGATTCCTCAATACCGATTGAGAGGGCTTCCATATCTCTTCCTGCCATGCCACCATAGGTATGTAAACCTTCGTAGATCACAACCATATTCTGACTTTTCTTATAAACTTCTTCATCGTTTGTTGCCAGAAATCCACCGATATTGACAATGGGATCTTTTTTGGCACTCATAGTTGCATGATCTGTAAGCGTACAAATCTCATAAACAATCTGGGCTACCGTATGGTTTTCATATTCTTTTTCACGGACTTTTATAAACCAGGCATTTTCGGCAACTCGGGTCATATCATGAACGATGGGAATACCGTATTTATTGGTGAGTTCGCGTAACTCTTTGAGGTTTGCCATCGAAATGGGCTGCCCCCCGGCCATATTTACTGAGGTAGCTATACAGACATATGGAATTTTATCAGGTCCCACCCGCTTGATGAGATCTTCCAATTTGTTCATGTCGACATTGCCTTTAAACGGAAATTCACTTTCAGTATCATGTGCCTCGTCAACTATAACATCAACAAATGTACCTCCTGCTAACTCCTGGTGCAGCCTGGTAGTTGTAAAATACATATTACCGGGAATAAAATCCCCTTCCTGAATCAGGGTTTGGGAAAGGATATGCTCGGCTCCCCTGCCCTGATGAGTTGGTACAACATATTTATAAGAATAATATTTTTGGATTGCAGACTCAAGATGATAGAAATTGCGGCTGCCGGCATAAGCCTCATCCCCCAACATCATTCCTGCCCATTGTACATCACTCATGGCATTGGTGCCGCTGTCGGTGAGCAGATCGATATAGACATCCTTTGATTTCAATAGGAAAGTATTATAACCAGCTTCTTTGATGGCCTCTATACGATCCTCTTTTGTTGTCATCCTCAGATGTTCAACCATTTTAATTTTCCACGGCTCAGCCCAGGATTTCTCTCTATGCATAAGATGTTTCCTTAATATAATTGTTATGTATGTACCGGAGACATGATCTCTTTTTAATCAATTTGACGTCGACATTAATATTTTTAAAAACCAATAATTTGTCCATCCGGTTTTCAAACTGACAAAATAAGGTAGTTGCCAGCGGCGTTAAATTACGAATTCATGACCTTCTAATGATATTTAATCATTCTGTTTACAAAATTATGCAATTTGTCCATATCAAGGATTTGAAATCACCAGAATAAATCAGTAATTTTTTATGTGATTCGCAACCCTAATACTATTCCAAAATTGTTTTATTGCAAGTCGCCATTCTATTATATTCATTCTATATGTGAGCAATTCAAATACAACCTAAAACTTCAGGAGAGATATGAGCACTGTTAGACATATTGACCATCCGTTGATAAAACATTCACTCACTATACTTCGGAATAAAGATACCAATACCGATATATTTCGCCGCCATACTGCCATTGTATCCAAGATACTCATCATGGAAGCCAGCCGCAATTTGTCCTTAAACGAAATACCCATTAACACACCATTGACAGAAACTACCGGATATGAGATTCTTGAATCTATTGTATTTGTTCCTGTTTTACGGGCAGGAATATCCATGTTATTTCCGGCGCGTGATTTCCTTCCATGGGCACCAGTTGGATTTATCGGTCTTGAAAGAGATGAACAAACTGCTATAGCCACAGAATATTATCAGAAATTTCCGAAAAATCTTGCTGACAAACAGGTGATCATTCTTGATCCTATGCTGGCAACAGGCGGGTCACTTCTTGATACTATCACCGCCGTGAAAGGAAAGGGTGCGAAGAATGTCTCCTGTGTTTGTATTGTCGCCGCCCCTGAGGGTATCCAACTTCTACAGGAAAATTATCCGGATGTAGTAATATATGTAGCAGCGATTGACGAAAAACTTAATTCTCAGAAATATATCTATCCCGGACTGGGAGATTTTGGCGATCGTTACTTTGGCACTCAACTATAGGTTTGTCTAAAATGGTTCAGCTTAAAATTCGAATTTTCAAAGAGAATGATTCACGAGATATTATCAGTCTTTGGGAGCAGTGCAAACTTATCGTTCCATGGAATAATCCACAATATGATATAGATAGAAAGATGAAGGATTCACCTGAATTATTTTTTGTGGGAGAGTTTAATGGATGCATTATAGCCAGCTGTATGGCTGGATATGATGGTCACCGGGGATGGATATATTATCTTGCTGTGCATCCGGATCATCGCAGAAAATCTTATGCTCTTGCCATGATGTCATTTGCTGAAAAATCCCTTCGAAAAATCGGCTGTCCAAAAATCGACTTAATGATACGAAATACAAATTCCGATGTTATCGCGTTTTACAAACAAATTGGTTATAATGCTGATCCTGTAGTTGTTATGAGTAAGAGGCTAATTGAGGATAAATAATATTTGAGTTTTGTTTTTCATTTTTAAATGAATCATCAAAATATTGACTGGTTTACTTTTGAATTGATACCCACCACTGATCCAGGTAGACATCAATCATTTCTCTGCGGTATTTCAGCGGCATCATGTCATTGTCAACAGTTTTACATGATTTTCGAGCCAGTGATTTAATCCCTTCTAAATCAATCATATCTAAATTTCCAGTGATTAATACCGGTGACATTGAGACACCATTTAGACCTATTCTGAAATTTCTATTATCATAAACTTTTGCTGCTATCGTCAGAGATGAGAAATCAAGCGTATTCCTTATACGCAGTTTTTTAAACCAGGTAGAACCGGCATCAATTGGAAGGATAATTTTTGTCAATATTCCATCGTGATCCAAATGTTTATGGAAGTCAATGCCATCTTGATTGTACAGGTCAACAATAGAAAGTTCTAATCCTTCATTTTGATTTGAAATAATCACCTTAGCATCCAGACAGAATAATGCTGCTGCTAAGTCAGAAACATTTCTTGAAAAACACTTACCGGATGTTTTTGTCACCTGGCAAAGATCACCTACATCCCTCAAACACGAGCCGATAGCTTGACGCCAACCAAAAGATTGGTTATAAAAATTGCATCGGTTATTCACCAAAATATTACCACCGACGGTTGCTGTTTTGCGTATTACCGGTGTGCCTATAGATTGTGCTGCCTCAACTATTAGCGGAAAATCTTTATAAATTGAGTTATTTTTACTGATTGCGTCCAGAGTTGTCATCGAACCAATTGAAATATTTTCATCATTGGATGCGATATTTTGTAATTCTCCAATATCACTTAGATCAATAATATGATCTGGTTTTATCAATTGCTGCTTTAAATATACCTGAATATCTGTTCCACCAGCGAAATACAAATAATTCGCATGGGTTTTTGCCATAATTAATGCATCAGTTACGGATTGTGGTTTTAGATATGATTTGACCGACATTAGATTTTCTCTTTTATCGCTCTTAGAACTTTATCTGGAGTTATAGGCAATTCGTACATTCGGACTCTAACGGCATCAAATATAGCATTCCCGATTGCAGGTAATACTGGATGGATAGGACCTTCACCTGCCTCTTTTGCACCATATGGACCTTCCTTGTCATCGGACTCGATAATGGTTACATCCATATCCGGTGTATCCAGAGTTGAAGGTATCTTATAATCTATAAAATTTGAATTAAGGAACTGACCATTTTCATAGACAAGTTCTTCTGAAATCGCCTGGCCCAAACCCATGTGGATGCTGCCTTCAATCTGGCCTTCAACTGCCAAAGGATTCAGGGCTTTTCCACAGTCATGGGCACCCCAGACTTTTTCAACCTTTACGGCACCTGTTTTCTTATCCACTGAGACCTCGCTGATAAAAGCCCCAAAACTATATGAAGGACTCAAACCGGCACCGGACCCTTTAAATTTTCCACCTAATTGTGGTGAAATGTAGTAGCCCATAGTTACGATTGATCCGCGACCAGCCAGACAAATTTCCACACCTTCATCCCAACTCATATTTAATGATTTATCTTCTGTAAATATGCGGTTATTTTCAAATTGTATTGATTCAGGCTTTATATTTTTCTCTTTGGAAATTGTTTTAATCAATTCATCCCGAAGTTTGATTGATGATGATTTGGCGGCATTGCCAACCATAAAAGTTACCCGACTGGAATAACTGCCTAAGTCAACAGGTGTCAATTTTGTATCAGCCACTTCTACCTGGACGCGGTCCATGGTTATTCCTAATTCCTCGGCGGTAATCTGAACAAGCATAGTATCACTTCCCTGTCCGATATCACTGGCACCGCTGAATATAACAACCCGACCGTCAAAATCTAATTTTGTATGTACTACCGTTTGAGGATAACGATTCCAATTTATCGGCAAAGCGCTGCCGCTTATAAAAAATCCACAGGCGATACCTAATCCCCTGCCGTCTGGCATATTTCCGTACCGTTCATCCCAGGCGGATTTCTCACGGACAGCTTTCAGACAGTCCAGAACACCATTGCTGGTTATCCTTAGTTGACCCACTGTGAGTGTATTTGCCGGGAGAAAGTTTTTCTCCCTGAAGTCACAGGGATCCATTTTCAGGCTATGAGACAACTCATCAATAATAACCTCCATGGCATAGCGGGGATTGACAGCCCCATGACCGCGCATGGCACCACATTGCGGTTTATTTGTATAGGTTCGAGTTGTCGTAAATCCAAATTCATTTATACGATAAGGACCCTGAAGCAATACACCATTGTAATAAGAGGTAACCACACCAAAACTGCCATAAGAACCGCCGTCGATAACAATATCAGTATCAAGACCGGTAATCTTGCCTTGTTTATCGGCTCCAACTGACAAAGTCATTTTTGTTGGATGCCTGCCATGATTGGAAATAAAAACTTCTTCCCGGGTGAAGACACATTTGACCGGACGGTGAGTTTTGATTGACAGATATGAGGTTATAATCTCATGCGGGAATGGATCGCTTTTTCCGCCAAAACCACCACCGACAACCGGTTTTATGACCCGGATTTTGTGTAGAGGAATCTCCAAAACCTTTGAAAGATACTTCTGTAAATAATGCGGGACCTGTGTGGCGGTAATGACCTTTAGCGTTTCATCATCATTCCATTGCGCCACAGTAGCATGGGGTTCTGTAAAACCATGGGTCACACCGGCAAATTTAAAAGTACGGGTGCAGGATATATCACTGTTTTGAATTGCTTTTTTGGGATCATTAAAATATAACTCAGCCACTTTATGAACATTGGTTCCATTTTTACTATGCGAATGTATCTGCTCATCCGGACTACAATCAATTAACGAATCATCCGGTTCTAAGAAATCCCTTATGGGTTCATAATCTACTTCGATAAGACTGCAGGCTTCATGGGCGATTTTTTCTGATTCGGCAGCAACAGCAGCGACTATCTCACCAATATATCTGACTTTATTCACTGCCATGGCAGTTTCATCAGGACTGATGGGTAAAACACCAAAGGGAATTGGCAGATCACGGCCAATACTGATGGCGCATACCCCTGCTAACTTTTTTGCTTTTGATAAATTAATATTTTGAATTTTTGCATGTGTGTGTGGACTTCTTAAAAATTTTACATATAGCATATTACTGAAATGAAAATCTTCAGCAAACTGTGCTTGTCCCGTTACTTTTTGAACCGCTTCGATATAAGGCGTTCTTTTTCCGATAGGACCAGACATTATTTCATATCCTCTGATGCAGCTTTAACTGCTTCAATAATTTTTTTATATCCAGTGCAGCGACAAAGATTCCCTGACAAAGCCTCTTTTATTTCACTTTCAGTAGGATTTTTATTTTCTTCAAGGAATTCTATTGATGTCATGACAAATCCTGGTGTGCAAAATCCGCATTGAAGACCGCCATGTTTTACCAATTGGTCTTGAATTGGATGTAATTTTCCGTTTTTGGCGACACTTTCAATGGTGTGAATAGATTTTCCCTCGCAGCGAAGGGTTGGTGTGATGCAGCTAAGAATTGGTTTTTTATCCATCAAAACGGTACAGGTCCCACAAGAAGCCTGATCGCATCCTTTTTTTGTGCCGGTAAGTAATAATCGTTCCCTTAAAGTATAAAGCAGATTCTCATCAGGCTCTACTAAAAGGGTACGGTCAAAATCATTAATATTCAGGGTGACTTTGATCACGTTAACTATTCTCCAGTAACATGGCAACTCCCTGCCCATGCCCAACGCACATAGAGGCGATTCCATAGCGCTCATTACGCGCTTTCAAACTGTGAGCAAGGGTACTGATCACCCTGAGACCGGACATACCAAGTGGATGACCCATTGCAACGGCGCCACCATGAATATTTACTTTTTCATCTTGAAGCCCCAGCTCATTCCTGCAGATTATCATTTGGACAGCAAATGCCTCATTTATCTCGAATAAATCAATGTCGTCGGCACTCAATCCGGTTATTTCAAATAATTTTTGTATTGCATAAATTGGTCCCAAACCCATTCTTTCAGGTTCTAATCCAATATTGACAGTTTTTACGATTTTCGCAAGTGGATCCCAATTGTGTTTAGCCAAACTTTCATGGTCACAAAGCAAACCAACGCAGGCACCATCGCCGATTCCAGAGCTATTGGCAGCTGTCACAGTCCCATTTTTTTTGAATGGTGTTGATAGAAAAGACAAATTATCGATATTTGACTCACGCGGTTGTTCATCTGTTGATATATTCATGCCATCAACAAGGATCTCAATCATTTCTTTATTGAAAAAACCAGACTCCAACGCTTTAAAATAACGGGCATTAGTGAGAACGGTATATTGGTCCTGTTCTAACCTAGATACGTTATAATTCTGAGCCAATAATTCTGCAGTCAAACCCATATTCGACCATTGGAAATCTGAATTTTCAAATAAACGTGGGTTATAATCTAAACCAGCCAGCATTGAGACATGCCCCATATGCTCTACTCCACCGACAAGGACAATTTGATTAGATTCTGACTGGATACTATCAGCAGCCATTTGGGTTGCTGAAAAGCTGGAGGCACAGAGGCGATTAACAGTTATCGCCGGTACTGAGTACGGAAACTGAGATAATATTAATATTAAGCGTCCTAAATTTTTTCCCTGCTCCAAATGCTGACCAACACAGCCAAGATAAAAATCATCGACAATCTCGGGGTTCAGGTTAGTTCTGGCAACCAATTTCAGCAAGACTTGTGAAGCGAGTTCATCAGCCCTAATAGTATGAAATATGCCTTTTTCTGGATGCCCCCTGCCTATAGGCGATCGACAACCATCAACAAGAAATACCTCTTTCATTTAATGTCCTGCACCAATACTTTTCCCGCCATCAACCTGGAGAATCTGACCATTAATAAACTGTGAATCCTCTGATGCTAAAAAAGTCACTGCTGAGGCTATATCCTGTGGTTTCCCAGGTTTTTTTCCAGGTTGTTTTTGAACAAAACTCTCAAAAATTTCAGGTGGCATACTTCGGGTCATTTCCGTATCGATCAGCCCCGGAGACACAGCATTCACTGTTACATTGCTCTTTGCTAATTCCAAGGCTAATACCCGTGTCAAACTAACAAGTCCTCCTTTTGATGAAGAATAATTCGATTGACCAAAATTTCCCAACCATGAACGGGATGCGATATTTATAATTCTACCTGATTTTTGTTTTCGCATGATAGGTGCAACTGCTCTGCATATTAACCATGGACCTTTTAAATTAACATTGATCACTGCATCGAAATCAGCCTCTGCCATATTCCAAATTGCCGCATCGCGAATAATACCGGCATTGTTTACAACAATATCAATTTGACCATCAAGATTCATAACATGATTTACAAAATCAGTTACGTCATTATTCTGGGAGACATCCCCCTGGATATAATGAATATTGCGATCAGAATCAATATTTTCAAGATTCTTTAAATCAAAAATATATATCTTTGCATTTAGGTTTGAAAAACGTTCGGCAATTGCTTTTCCTATACCTTGCGCCCCGCCGGTTATTAATACTGTTTTACCTGTAAACATCATTAATGTCCCTGATATTTTGGTGGAACTTTACCCACACTCTGCAATCCGGCAAGAGCATCATCTGTTGTAAATATTTCTTTCAGATATTTTAATTCTGAAGCCGGTCCTCTTTCAGCATCAATCAACTTTTCGGCAATTTCCAAGGCCCTCGGAGCTTTTTTAACCATTTTCCGTAACAGCCAATCCCATTCAGATGCTTTGCTTGAATGTTCCAACAGATTCTTAACCGTTTTTCCATCTATAAAATTGTCTACGTCAATCCAATTTTGACTTGGACCCTTTTTTGCAGATGTTAACTCATGTGGATTTTCGAATAATCCTCCAATCTCATCCCAGGAAACAACTTTATCAATCAGTCCCATATCACAAGCATTTTTTGCATCAATCATATTGCCGCTATAAATAAGAAATTTTGTGAGATTTTTCCCGACACGTTTGATAGGTCTTTGGGTTCCACCGAGACCAGGGTAAATCCCAATCCCAGTTTCAGGAAAAGCAAAAAGTACATGATCCAGAGCCACAATGACATCTGCAGTGAGGGCTAATTCCAACCCGCCTCCCAAAGTAAGTCCATTTACTATGGCAACAATTTTCTTTTTTGAATGATCGATGCGATCAAATAATTTTTGACCTTTTGCAGTAAATTCCAAAATTTCATCAATGGTGGATTTTTTAATATGGTTGACAAAAAAACGAATATCGGCACCGGCAACAAAAGCTTTACCTCTGCCGGTGATAATAATGGTTTCAACTTGTTTATCCATTTCCAACTGTGTAAAGCCTTTTTCCAATTGATCAATAACCATAGGATTAATTGCATTTAACCCTTCTGGACGATTAAATGTGAGAACACCGACATTATCTTGTTTTTCAACCGAAATATAATCGGGAATCCAGGAGTTTGTATCCATCTTCCGGGGGATTGTCATATCCCATTTTTGTAATAATGGCTGAACCAGTTCAATTACACGATCTTGTCCCAGCCTATTAAATATATTAACAGGTGTCTTCCTCCATTTTAAACCAATACCTGCACCTCGTGTGATATCACCGGCTGTACAAATATTTTTATCCAGAATTTGTCCGCACACCAACATGGTAACTGCAGACAATCTTTCAGATACTTGCAGATAGACATCCCAGTCAATAATCTGTTCAGGTTTTATTTCCCAAGGGGATTTTGAATTCATCTGCTGGAGTAATTTATCGGCAGGTTTGTAAAATGCACCATATACTTCATAAAGTGTTTTTTGGGCGTGGTAAGCAATAGGTATCCCAGTTGCATTCATTAGCGCAAACGGTCCCATACTACAACCAAAAGTTCGGCAGGCTGCAGTTTCTATGGCGGCAATATCGGCAATTCCTTCTTCATAGATTCTTACTGCTTCGTTTAACCATGGAACAAAGAATCGGTTTACAACAAATCCATGTGCATCCTTGCAGACAATGGGATCCTTGCCGATTCTTTGCATAAACTGCATCATATTATCAAATACCTGTTCGCTGGTTTTATCTCCCTTAACAATTTCTACAAGGCGGTTCTTGGCGGCATGAAAGAAAAAATGTAGACCTAAAAATCGTTCAGGATGTGAAACTGCACGGGCAAGTTCGCTGATGGAAAATGAGGATGTATTTGAAGCCAGAATTGTATCTTCTGGAACAATTGAACTAATGTGCCTGAATAATCCATTCTTTACATTCAAATCTTCAAATACTGCTTCAATGATTAACTGACAATTAACCAATCTTGATAAATCAGTTGTTGGACTAATTTTTCCTAAAATTTCAGTTACTCGCTCAGTGGTAAAAATTCGTCTGGAGACACCTTCCTCCAATGTACTTTTGATATTGGATAAACCTTTGGCGAGGAATTTTTCCTCGCGATCAACAATTAGTACTTCAAGACCTTCCTGAGCAAATTTCTGACTCAAAGCAGCACCCATAGTTCCGGCGCCGACGATTCCGACACATTGTATCTTCATTTTAACGATTCTCCCAGATTGGCTTTCTTTTTTCTAGAAATGAGGTAATTCCTTCATTTGCATCATATGATTCCATCAACTCAGTTGTATAAATCTTTTTTAGATCATCTAAGGCAAATTTAAGATTTTTATTAAAATTATATCGAGCTGCTTTTACTGCATATTTAAGACTTGAAGCACTTTTGAGCAGTATATTTTTTTCTACCCAATCATTAACACCGTTAATCAATTCAATTTGATTTTCAAATTCCTGATGCGCCAGACCGAGCAACATAAGTGTTTGAGAGGATAAAACCTTTCCGGTAAGCAATAAATCATCAGCCATTGACTGGCCAATTTTTAATGGTAATATCAAGGATGCCGGCGGGGCAAATACTCCTAACAGAATTTCAGGCTGTCCGCATTTTGCCGTAATATCAACAAATAAATAATTGCATATCAGTGCTAATTCAAAACCGCCACCCAGGCATTGGCCTGATACTAATGCTGCAGTTGGAATACCAAGGTCGATTATTTGTTTAAAAAGTCCATGAAATTGTTCCAGCATTTTAGAAGCATTTTCCTTCGTGTGTTCTGCGACGCTGGCGCCAAAAGAAAAATGATTACCTGCACCCATAAATTGAATGAGTTTGATATCATTCTGGTTCGAAATACTATTCAAAGCAGATGATATATCTGTCATCATTTCACTATCGAGTACATTGCCTTTTGGGGAATTTAAGATTATCCGGGCTACCTGATTGTCATAGTGCATTTCTAATTTTATTTTTGCCATCACTTACCTCGGTAAAATGGATTCGACCAATTCCTCACTCCATGGTGTGCCTTTAGCCAATTCCAATCTAAGTTTTATAAAATCTACTTCCCGATTTCCTCGAGGTCCTTCATTAAATGCCCTAAACCCAGCTTTTGCTTCTGTCATCATATTTAATCCCAACCAATCTCGATTTGTCTGGCTGTTTTTATCCCAGTGTTCCAGTTTTTTCTTGCGAAGACTGTTGATTGTTTTATTGGTGCAGTCTGGCATCATATACAAAAATTTTGTTATCATCTGATTGACAGATTGATCCAGAAGGGATAGATCTATCTCACATTCCTTAAATAATATTTTCGCCGCCTGTGCCGCTTCACCTGTTTTCTTGTTGCCATAAACAATATCGCCTGAGCTGTCAACATAAGTATCGGTAGTTACCAAAGGATTTCGGATAAACCCACCGTCCTTTTTCAAAACAGGTACACAATCGGTAATCAGGCCGAACATTTTGGATTCATATGCCGTCCACATCTCACATAGGGTACAGCTTTGCATGGCGCGTTCGATTCCAACAAATAAATGGAGGAAATCAGTACTGCCACCATCGGGAGCACTGCCATGTTTTGGACCGGCTTGCCCAAACACTGCCATATCACTTGAAACAGTAAAATCGCAGGCCATTCCAATTTCTTGTCCGCCAGCGATTCTCATACCGTTCACCCGGCAAATGACTGGTTTATCACACATTAAAATGGCTGTAATCATATCATTAAACAGCCGCATATACTGTTTATATTCTAACGGACGGCCTGAATAATATTCGGCATATTCTTTTGTATTACCACCTGTGCAAAATGCCTTTTCACCTACTGCTGTAAAAACAACGGCAACAACAGTCCGGTCATTTGAGGCTTTGCGGAAAGCGAGTATAATTTCTTTGACAGCAGCGGTGGTATATGAATTATACTGGGTTGGATTATTCAGGTATATCCATGCCGAATTCAAACCGGGTACATCACTACCATTTTTATCGAGACATGGTTTTATCTCATATAGTATTTCGTCAAAATTGCATTCAACGAGATTATGATCAACTAAATGGTTACTCATTTCATTCCTTTATAATTTTAAAAATCGGGGATTAATACCGATCGTTTTGAATATTTATGATCCAGTGTATTTTGAAATACCTGGTTAATTTGTGACATAGGAAAGTGTTCGATAAAAGATTTTAAGATCAGTTTTTTTTGGGAAACCAAATCAACAACATCGGCATACAATTCGGGTTTACATCCCCAGGTTCCGATAATCTTGGCATCAAATGCCATTAAATTACTCAGACGCAATTCAAGTTTAGCCATGGTAAACCCGACAATGGATAATGTCCCGGCTATTCCTAATAAAGCAAATGCCAGCTCCTGACCAGGTTTTGTCCCAGACATCTCGAATATTTTCCATTGATTTTTTGGAGCTGAAAGCTCTTTGCATAATCCTTTAACTTTGCCTTTGATAGTCCTGATATCGAGGCCATTTGAATTCAGGGTCGCATCTGCTCCAATATTTCCGGCGTTATCCAGTTTTTCCTGTGAGATATCAATGGCAATGACCTTTGCACCAAAAATTTTCGCCAATTGTACTGCATATATTCCGATACCGCCAGTACCAATTATTACAGCCAATTGACCAGGTTGCAATTCACTCTTTTTTATCACCTGATAGGGAGTTGAGACGGCATCGGCAATCACCGCTAAATCAGCCAATGAATGAGTTGCCAGAGCGCTATCCGGAACTTGTGCCAAAAATTGGGATGGGACAACAATATGACTGGCAAATCCGCCGTGAAAATCATTGCCGGGCATTTTTTGAAATTGACAAATATTACTCCGACCGGCTTGACATAATTCACATTCACCGCAAGGTAGCACAGCAGGGATAATGACCGATTTCCCGATTAATTCCTGTGGTCCGTCGATGACAATCCCTGAAATTTCATGACCGAGAATCAGCGGCATGGGATGTTTGGTTGGGACGCCATGATGCCAGAAACTTATATCGGTATGACAGACTCCACACCCGGCTATCTGTACCAATGAATCGCCGTTTTCTAATGCTGGGAATGGAAATTCAGTTTTTTCAAACGGTTTTTTAAGTTCCGTCATTTGATAGGCTTGAATCATATCTAAACTCATTTAATTGTTTTCCAATAATATTGCTGTTCCCTGACCGCCGCCTATGCAGGCTGATGCAATACCGTATCTGACATTCCGTCGTTTCATTTCCAGGGCAAGAGAATGGGTCAAGCGAGTACCGGTTGCTGCTAATGGATGACCGATTGCGATTGCCCCTCCATTCACATTTAATTTTTCACGATCCAAGCCCAATTCTTTCTCTACAGCTACTATTTGCGCCCCAAAGGCTTCGTTGATCTCAAAAAGATCAATATCGGAAATTGACAATCCAGCTAATTTCAACACATTTTGAATAGATGGGACAGGTCCTATACCCATAATTTTTGGATCTACACCAGCTGAGGCTGAGCCTAAAATTCTTGCCAGTGGTTTTATATTATTCTTGTCTGCAATATCCTTATTACCAATTACAACTGCAGCGGCGCCATCAACAATTCCGCTGGAGTTACCAGCAGTTTGTACGCCATCCTTACCAAATGTTGGTCTCAGCTGTCCCAGTTGTTCTAAAGCTGATTCTCTTATATTTTCATCATGTGTCAATGCAACTTTAAATGGTGATGTTCGGTATTTTCGCGGTTTTAAATCTCCAAATTCATTGATACCAGAAGAAGTTTCGACTATCTCTTGTCCTAATGTGCCATCCTTCATTTTTTGGAATGCCAGAGATTGAGACCGGAAGGCATATTCATCGATTTCTTCTCGGGTTAAATGGTATTTCTTTGCCAGATTTTCTGCAGTGTGACCCATTGAGCATCCTCCTGCGGGATCGTATAATCCTTCCCACAACATATCGCCAAAATTCATCGTCCCAAATCTGTAGCCCTGGCGATTGCCAAATGCAGATGTTGGAGCCAGAGTCATATTTTCGGCACCGCCTGACAGGACAATATTTGCTTTTCCTAATACAATCTGCTCCACACCAGTAATTATGGATTCGAATCCCGATCCACAAATACGCTGAACCATCAATGCCGGTACTTCTTGCGGGATGCCACAATAAAGCGCAATATGCCTGGGAAGATAGAGGGCATCAAATCCTGATTGAATAATATTGGCAAATACCACATGGTCAATCTGATCTGGAGTGACACCTGATCTTTCCAAAGCCGCCTTACTTGCTATGATACCCAAATCTGTGGGATTGATTGACCCTAAAGATCCGCAAAATTTTCCAAAAGGTGTTCTAGCACCATTAAATAAATATATATTCTCGTAAAGTGCCCCAAATATTTTTGATGTTGTCATACGAAGTTCCTTTTCTAATTTTTAAACGATTTTCCGGCAACAAGGGCTGCACCATAGGCAACCATATATTGAGGATCCGGAGTTATTTTTACAGATAGATTTAACTCCTCGCTGATTAATTTTTCCAGATAGTGATGATATGCAATAACACCACCACAGAGATAAACTGGTACCGAATTATTAAGCGGCAGCTTCCTAATGCGATTTACGATGGAAAGATAAATTCCTTTTGCAATATCTTCAATCGGGGTTCCTTTGAATTTCCAGTTAAGAATTTCAGATTTTGCGAATACGGTGCAAAAGCTATTTATCGGTTTGTTGGATGTGGATGTTTTGGCAAGATCGCTCATTTCAGTGATATCCAGTTCTGCCCGTTCGGCAATTTCAGTAATGAATGAACCCGTTCCTGCAGAGCATTTATCGTTCATGTGAAACTTGATGACCTCACTATTGCTGCCACATTCGATAACTTTGATATCTTCACCACCAATATCTACAATACATTTATGTGTGGGGAAAATAGCTGAGATACCAATAGAGGCGCATATAAGTTCAGTTTTTGTCAAATCGCTTTTTATACTATTACGTCCATAACCGGTAGCGCAAATTTTTGAAATATTATAATTTTCGCAAAATTTTTCAATAGTCTGATGAAATTCATCTTTATGTCTTGACAAGGTTTTTATCACTGATAAATGATTCAATTTTCCATTATCATCAGTAACACAAAACTTTGTGTAAGACGATCCTAAATCTATTCCTAAAAAATGATTTTTCATTTAGATTGTGAAATTATTTATCTTATATTTATTTTTAAATCTTTCACTGTGCTTATTCTCTTGGTGATGTATTAACATGGAATTTAAAATTAATGTACATCATCCCTATTTAATCGGGTGAGTATTCTAACATATGAACGAGGGCTGTTACAGATTGATTTAGAGGAGTCGGTAAATAATGTTTTCGACCGTATTGAACAATCTTGCCGTTCAATTGATCAATTTCTGTTCTTCTTCCATTCTCAATATCGGTCAGCATTGATGGCCGATGATGTCCGGCATTTTTTAAATATCGAATACAGAAACGGCGAAATTTTTTCCCTAATTCTATCCCTTCTCTATCAGCAACTCTTACGGATTCATCGATGAGCGCTTCAACCAGCTCCAATGTCTTTTTAAAATCCATCACGTCCTTCATGGTTCTTCGGGTAATGGCGCAAACCGCACTTAGAGCGGCATTTAATATTGCCTTTTCCCAAACATAATCCTGAATATCTTCGGGAATGACTGTTTCCAGGTTTACCGAATTTAAGAGGTCAGCAAATTTTTGAGCCATTTCCTCTCCCGGTGTAAGCAGGGCTGCCACATAATTCGGCGGATTAAAGAAACTGACGTGAACTGAGGAGCGATCACTCATGTTACCGGCAAAATTGATAACCATCCTTAGTGTTCGCTCCTCGCCAAATTTGGCTGCCGCTATCAATTCATTGTCTATACCATTTTGAGCACACATGACAAACATCTTATCATTATTGATCTCGTATAAATGTTTAATGACCTTTTTTAAGGCAGGTGTTTTTACACACACAATCGCTAAATCCAAATCGTACATTTCTAATTCTTGAACTGAATGACACAACTCAATTCCAGAAATATGTTTTTCAATTTTATGCTTTAGGGTAATCCCCTTTTTTTTAATTCTATCGATCGTTTTTATATCAACATCACATCCAATTACTATGGCATTTGCTTCATGTAAATGAGTAATCAAAGTTGCTCCAACCGGACCAAGACCAATAACACCAATTTTTAGTTGATTATTTGTTTCCATTTTACATTCCCCGTGTTTAGTATATTCCTTTTTTGGATCCGATTTGGTCAATAAAAGTTTCTAATTTCGTTTCAATCTGTCCATCCGATAAAAATCGCATATCATTTAAATCACCCTCAATAGTAACGCAGCTGATGCCGGTAGCATCTGTCAATTTCTTTGGAAGCCCAAAGCGATTATTGCTATTGTTGAAACAGGTTTTTGAATCATGAAATATAACACCGTCAATGTTGAAATTATTAATGATATCCTTCATCATATCCAGTTTAGCATTTTCTCCCCGATTTATAAATATTTGGGTATAGGCCAATGCAAGGGATTCAAGTGGATTATTTTCATCAAAATCATCAAATATCCAACTATTGCAATAGGTTGAGGCAACTACAGCTGCATTGTTATTGGCAAACAATTGTGAAAAGGCTTTTAAGCGACCCCAGACAGGCATCCCTTCCCAATAAATTCTGACATCTTCTTTTGCCACAGCGCTAATTTTTTCGGATGATAATTGTGTCAATTCTTCCAGCACTTCCTGATAGAAATCGACACAAATTTGAGTTCCCCTGAGTACAACAATCGGTGCCATCAAAATAGTGCCGTCAAAAAAGGTTATTGGAGACGGGGTAGTTTGCGCCGTGTTTAATACCTCTCCCCACAATTGTGACCCTCTTTTGCTCAATAGGACGGTTTCCATAAGATCAGCATCAGTCATTTTATTACCGATAACTTTTTCACCTAATAAGATTAAATCTTCAAATTGCCCGACGACATTATCGATATCCCTTTGATGAATTTCTTCAAGATGTCTTGGAGGATAAATGCCAAACACAGGACAATCAAATTCCTCCGCGAAGAAATTAAACCAATCGGCAACCTCCCGACATTGATTTGTATTATAAACAATCAAATCCGGTTTAGGTACTGACGGTAATCCATAGGCCTTTGTCAAAGGTGTTTCTTTCATCCTCCAGGCACCAATATCGGATGTCAGGTATGAACAGATTTCACCGCCAAATCCTTCCTGATGAGCACGGGGTATATATTTTTCAGCTGTACGGGAAGCGCCAAGTAATGCACCATGATTTTCAGGAAAGTATACATCAAATCCTAATGCTCGTAGTATCTCGGCAGGACCGGCACTGGTGCACCATGCCAATGGTGATTTAAAACCAGTAAAATAATTTTTTAAAATTAGCTTAAGACTTTGCTGAGATTGAAGATGAGGCATATTTATTCCAAATTTAATACGTATACTTTTTCAGTAATCATGTCTTCTGAATTATATAATTGTTCAATCTGCGCTTTAAATACTTTGGTAACCACGTTTGGGGCAAGTTTCATCGAAGGAGTCAGTTCATCATTTTCGATGGTCAATTCATAATCAATTAAAATCCCCTTCTTTATCCTGCTGTATTTGGCATCAATTGACTCGTTCCATCTGTTCATGCAGGTTTTCAGACAGTGAAAAAATTCTGTAAGATTAACCGGCCTTTTGCAGTCATTTGCTATTTGAGATTTATCCGGTTGATGTGCAAACATATTTGAATCGGGAAAAAGCAGAACTACAGGATAATCCTGCCCACTGCCGGAAACGAGGGAGTGGGATAAATAAGCACAGTCCTTGGACAGTAAATTTTCTATTTCTGTAGGAACAACCTTCTCCGCATTTGTCAATTTAAATATTCGGTCTTTTCTGGATATCAATTTCAAACCAGTTTCTGTGTATTCACCTATATCACCAGTATAAAACCATCCGTCATCAGGTAGAACTTTCATGGTTTCTTCAACATTATTATAATACCCGGTCATTACATTTGGACCACGAACCAGTATTTCTCCTTCATCAGAAAGTTTTAGAGATATGCCGGGGATTGGTTTTCCTACAACGCCCATTTGACGTTTAACATTTGGATCCGTTACTGTACAACATGGTGATGTCTCTGTTAAACCCCAACCTTCGTAAACGGGAATATTCCTGCTTTCAAACATATCAGAAATATTTTTTGGTAATGGTGCTGCAGCAGTAAAAATAAACCTTAGCTCATCGTGAAATATTTCACTATCCAATTCCGGATGCTGTCTTAACTGGGTTGCAATAGCCTGGTAAATCCGTGGGACACTGAAGAAAACTGTGGGTTTGATGAGTTTCCAATTTTCTATCAGGGTATCAATATTTTTTCCAAAACCACTTTCGAGGGATAATACTGCACCATTACAAATAGCCGCATATTTCTCATATATGCCGCCAAAACTGTGATGCCATGGTAAATATGATAAAAATCGATCACTTGATTTTATCTGCCATAATGCTTTCATGGCCGCCTGTTGAGAGAGAATATTATCATGGGTAAGCTGTACACATTTAGGTTTGCCCATGGTCCCGGATGTGTACATCATCAGACACACCGATTTCGAATCAATATTCAGCCCGTGAATTTTTTGTGGTGGATGTCCCTGCAGAATCTCGTTTAATGTAATACAGTTTTTGCTATGGTTATCGATTGAATCGAAATAAATAATTTGTTTGAATTTTTCTGGATTAACAACTTTTAAATATTGAAATTCATCGGCAACAATTAAATAATCTGCCTCACAAAATTCGATCAAAGTATTGGCGATTTCTGATCCATATCCAGCAAATATAGGGACGGCGATACCACCCATTGACATAATCGCCAATTCAGTCATCAACATTTCTCGACGGTTTGGAGATAGGATAGCCATACGATCACCAGTCTCAAATCCTATTGAATGCAGAAATCCCTGGATTATGCAGACATTTAAATAAAATTGATCCCAGATTAACTTATGTACAACGCCATCCTGAATATCCTGTAGTATTGGGGAATTTTTGAACTTGGCAGAATTTATTTTAATTATTGAAGCCAAATTACTTTCATAAGGCGGAAGGTCAATTAAACTTTTATATATGGTTTCGGTCATACTGATTTAAAAAGAAAAATTAGATGAATTGGATATGCTGAATGCAAAATCATATAAAATTATTTTTTCCGGGTCCATATAGTTTTTAACTCATCTGAGCAATTCACAAGGCAAGCTTCACAATCAGAACCCATAGGAAGATTTCCAGCTCTTACTAAATCTAAATACACTTCAAAACCCAATGACTCGTATAATTCGATCATTTCCATTAATCGCGGCTCTCCGCATGAGAATTGTTTCTCCCAGCCTTTGGAAACCAGATACTGATCCTGATCCGATTCTGCGATGCCACATTGATCCTTCACTAATTTTTATTCAATTTAGTCAGACGTTGATTTGCCAAAGTTGCAGCACCCAACGCCGTTGTGTACTGAACTAAATCACCTTCCGGGACATTGATAATATCCTCATCCAGCTCATCCTTTATTACTTTTATCATTGTGGGGAATCGCATTATGCCACCGGTAAGTGTCAATCTTGGTTCCATTCGAACTCTTTTTAACAATTGTATAGCTCTTTTCACTAATGAAAACATGGCTCCATGCATGATATCGGCAGGTGCTGAACCCAGCGATAACTGGTTAATTACCTCTGATTCAGCAAAAACGGCACAAACTCCTGAGATGGGTACCTGAAATTTGGATGTTTGCACTAATGGCCCAATCTCATCTGTTTCATAACCCATATATCTTGCCGTCTTTTCGAGGAATGTGCCTGTCCCTGCAGCACATTTATCATTCAATCGAAAAGATTTTACTTTTAGATTTTCATCAAGCCGACTTGCCTTCATAGTCTGCCCGCCGATATCCAAAACTGTCATTGTACCGGGAAACATCAAATTTGACCCACGGGCAGTTGCGGTTAGGTCTGTCACCGTCAAATCACAGAAATCGACGCGATGCCTCCCAAACCCGCTGGCAATGATATAACCTATATCATTCTCATTCAATTCGGTTTCCGCTAATACCTGCTTATATACTTTTTTTGAAATCTGATCCAGTTTAAATCCGGTGGGACTTAATGATCGACCGATTATTTCATTTTCGCGAGACAGAATTATGGCTTTTGTATAGGTTGAACCCACATCTATACCGACAACATATTTCATTTCAACATCTCCTCATGGGGTATCCGGCTTTCAAAAATATGATCGAGGGCAAATAAGGCTGCACCTAAAGCACCCATATAATGTGAATCATCGCTTACATTCATTTTCAACCCAATTAGTTCATTTATAACGGTGACCATTCCCAGGTTTTTTGTGACGCCACCAGTAAATGTTACCTGATCTTTAATGCCTACTCTCCTCAATAAAGAGACTGATCGGGAGGCAATCGATTTATGCACACCCATCAAAATATCCTGGATTTTTTTTCCTTTACCCAACCACGAAAGGACTTCCGTTTCGGCAAAAACAGTGCATGTGGTACTAATTTTTACAGGTCTCTCAGACTTTAATGCGGTGGGACCTAATTCGCCAAGCGGTATATCCAGAGCCATAGAAGCGGCCCCTAAAAATCGTCCTGTTCCTGCAGCACATTTATCATTCATACAAAAATCTATAATCTCACCTGATTCGTTGATACTGATACCTTTTGTATCCTGTCCACCCATGTCAATTACTGTCCTCGTTTTGGGAAACATATGGACAGCACCACGGCCATGACAGCTGATCTCGGTTATTTGGGCATTACCAAATGTTACTTTATAACGCCCATAACCGGTTCCAATTACATAGGAGACTTCCTCCTCCCTAATATTACCGTCTTTCAATGTTAATAAAAATGCCTTCTCAGCAGCTTGTACAACATTTGCCCCGGTATCAATTAGAGAGCGACTGACAATTTTTTTCTGTTCATCAATTATTACTGCTTTTGTTTGGGTAGAACCGACATCTACCCCCGCTGCGTATGCCATATTAAACCTGCTCCATTTTCTCTCGAGTTCTCCTGGCATCCAGACCTTCAAAAAATGCATCAACGCGGTTTTTCATCTGTGCTTCCGAAACCACTCTTTGATCCATCATATCAGATTCGATGAATAAGGTGGCGATATCTTTCATTTCCATTAGAGCCCGTCGATTATCTGCAAGACCGGTAGAAACGGTTCTACAGCTTTTTATAGGATGATAAACAACACCATCGAGATTAAATTCGTCGATCATTTTTACCAGCGGTATCTCAGGACTAAACATGGAGTCCATGGCATCCCTGACACTGATTAATACACCTTCTGCCAGTGAATCGAGGGGGTCTTTCAAATCGTATTGCACACCTAAATTGGCACCGCCAGTAGCAAACCAGAGATATGTTGAGGTAACAAATGTACCTCCCCAATCTGTAAACAACTCGTTAAAACGTCTAAATATGGGATAACAGGGAACTCCAATAAAACACAATCGGTATTTCTCATCAATCAAGGTTCCGATATTATTTTTGGACATGTATTCCATTTCTTCAACCAGGTCAGTAAAATATTGGGCACCTTCCTCTGTTCCGCGAAATGCGTTGGCTACACCAAGGTAAATAGTTCCTTCAGTAAGGGCATTAAAATGGGATGGCTGGCTTTTATTTAGTTCTAATACACGTTTCCAATTTTTACTCATCACATTAGCGTATCCCATTATCTGACGCAATTTATCGATGTCAAATTTTTTGCCGGTTAATTTTTCACAGATTTTAATGAGTTCTTTTATTTGCTCAAGAACATATTTTTTTTCACGATTAAACTGTTCGCTACCCGGTTGACTTTGTTGATTTGCTTGTCGGGTCGCTGGAACATCTACCGTAACCATGGGAATTTCATACATTCTTTCCCATATCTCAGCCCATTTTAAATATGTATTACAGGCATTTGTCAATACGGCAATACTTGGTTTTGGAATTTTCCCCATGGGATGTCCTCCACCCCGCATTTGTAGGGCCACATCTGCTTTTACATATCCGCAGATATCCGGAGAATAACCGATATCCTCGGCTTCATTTAGAAACTCTGCAGATACATGGCGAATAGCAGTTTGGAGTGAATTGATTTCAGGAAATACCATAGGTAAATCAAATACTCTTAAGATTTCAGCCATGCTACCCATAACAAAAACATATGCCGAGTGACCGCCTGATTCTGCTGTATCTGAAAGTCTTTGAAACCATTCGCGAAAAAGCTGTGCCCCATCACGTGCTCCCCGACCAACTAATTTTTCATGTCCATTATTTGTCATGTGTCACCTTTAATCGAATAATAAATTTTCTACAAACGTTTCCAACTGGATTTCCAAATGATCAAAGCTTGTCATATTTTCCTCAAATTCGCTGATAAAATATGGAAAGTTCATTTCGTCAAGAGTTTGAGTATAGGTTACCTGTTCCTCCAACCCGGGTTCACACATTTTTGCAGCTGTTATGATAGCGGCTTCAGCATTGGAACTCTTAATTCGGTCAACAAACATTTTCTCTTTTGGTTTTCTTAAATCATGTTGGACAGGGCTATATGACGATTGATCAATATATGCAGTAGCTAATGCCTTTAATGAATCATTTCCTGGATTTATATCATTCAATATCCACCGTAATCCAATCAGTAAATCATCATCGACAACATAACATGATCTGCCAATGGACCGAAGCATATCCAATGGTGGCTGCTCACAGAATCCGCCTTCAAAAACAACACGCATTTTATCCTGTTTACGGATATTTCTTGATTCAATCATTGGTAAGACAGTTTCCAATAAATTATTATGTTCTTCCCTGGGAATCATGCCGGCTAACTTCACCAATGAGTACGCTTCCGAAACCGTTATCAACCAGGGTTTATTTTTTTTGATTTCATATAAATTTCGAATTAATTGCCGATTACGATTGAATATCATTACTGAATTAATCAATTCTTTTTCAGTGATTTTATGTTCTGCTACTTCTTCAATAACGCCTTTTAGTCGATTATATTCGTCTGTTAAATATTGTATTGAATATGATGAGTTTGGATTTTGTGGTAAATATAATATTTGGCAGGGATATTCATAATTGCGACCCCATATTGTCCCGAGATTTCGGGCAGCATCACAAATTGGGTGAGTGACAAACATGTCCAGTTTTATTCGATCACTTAAAACTAATTCCAGTGATGTTTTTATAATAGAACACAAATAGGAACCAAATCGACTGTCGGCATGCTTAGAATCCAAAGTGGCACCACACATCTTATACGGCAGCATACCTGCAGCATGGGCTATTTCTTCAGGGAAATAGACCTGAAAGTGGCCCAGAACCTTCCCACCATTTTGACGCCAGGCATTTACTGTTGGTAAATTGGAATCTTCAGCAATTTCCTGACATAACCACAATATCTCTTCTATTGGCTGCCCTCGCCATCCCTTAAATATTTCTGTTTTATTTTCCATTATTTTTCAAGTTGGTTATACTAATCCGATTTTTTCTTATTAAAAGTTGATGCATAGATCGTATTTTCTTTCAAACAGTCATCAATACATGTTAAATAAAAAATAAGTTTATACTCAAATACTGGAATGCTTTAAACCTGTTTGAGATAATTAAACTTTATTTAGTTTATAATTTCTTTAATCCATGATGTAGGGAAGAAAGGACATCAATTTTGGACAAACTGAAAACTGGTATATCCCTATTTAAAATGTGCTAAAAATAGTCACCTTAAATTGGAAAATACCACTTCAAATAATTGTATATTGTACAAAAAGATATGAATATAATCCTAACCCCATCTTGTTCATATTGTGAAGTGATGAGGCCTTCAGAATCAAAATTATACATAAACAATGAGCCCCCTGTTATCAGTTTCTTTTAGATTGATATGACGATTATCAAACAATGCCTGCTAACATTATGATCAGAGAGCAACTGCACTTAAACTCGCCTCTTCACTTCGTCATTCAACATTCGTTAATCGATATTCAGTATTCAAGAGGACAATCAGAATTATTGTCATACAATGCCTGCTAACATTATGATCAGAGAGCAACTGCACTTAAACTCGCCTCTTCACTTCGTCATTCAACATTCGTTAATCGAAATTCGATATTCAAGAGGACAATCAAGATGATTGTCATACACTTTGACTAAATTGATAATTAAAGCACAACTAAGCTTTTGCTTGGCTCTTCACTTCGTCATTCATAATTCGCTAATCGATATTCAGTATTCAAGAGGACAATCAGGATGATTGTCATACAATGTGGGCTAAAATGATGATCAGAAAACAACTGCACTTCGACTTGGTTCTTCACTTCATCACTCAATATTCGTTAATCGAAATTCATAATTCAAGAGTACAATCAGGATGATTGTCATACATTTCAGTTAAATTGATAATTGTCTTACATAAACAAACAGGGGGCTCAATGAGCCCCCTGTTATTAGTTTCTTTTTAGATTGATATGATGAACGATTATTTCATCATGATCATTTTACGAGTGATGGATATACCTTCACCCTGTAAGCTGTAGATATACAGACCGGCAGATACTATCTGACCACTTGAGTCCATACCATCCCAGACAACGCTGTAATAACCTTCAAGTATATTTGAGTTATCAACTAGAGTTCTCACTTCTCTACCCATGATATCATAAACCGTGATGGTCAATGATGTGGCACGAGGTACGCTAAACTCAATCGTTGTATTTGGATTGAATGGATTTGGATAGTTCTGGTTCAATGTGAACTGTGTCGGTACAGCATCTTCATTATAAACAACAATGCTTCCTGTTGTCAATGGTTCAATACCAAAGTATAAACCATCAAGATCAGCAGTTACTTTTAGTTCTCTGTTTTGTTCAGAGCTCCAAACACGGATTTCAATTACATCACCAACAGTATAAC
>JABHXA010000018.1 GCA_018657495.1 Fidelibacterota bacterium | reverse complement strand
GAAATTATCAATTGAGTATTAATAAAAACACAAAAAGTACTAACTTTGAAGGTGGTCCAAACTATGGGGGCAGGTCAGAAAATAGGTTCAAACCAATATTATTACTGACTTGGTAACTCATGATATAACGATTCAGAATGTCATAATTTTCAGATTTCTTTTTGGATGGATTTTCTTTTTTTATCAACATATCTATTAAAATATCAATCTTTTTTTTAAATACTGGTCTAATAAGAGTCGAACCATTTTCCCCGAGAATATTCCAATTTATTTGGGAACGGTTCAATTATTATATACGATAATCTTCGTCGTATATAAGTCTTAGTCTTTTACAATATTCATGCCAAGAGAAATATTCTGAATTAGATTGGTAAGGATTCAATCTCTATTATATTTTTCAGCACGGATGTCCTAAACGAAATTTCTCATTAATAATTATTAGATTTCAATGCCGATTTTATCATTATGCCAAGCACTGTATTCAAAAGAGACAATATATTATAAAATATATACAATTAATATTTCTGCGAGAATAAATGAAGCTATGTTTTTCCTGATTTCAACAGAAGTCTAAATAGTAAATAATTTCACATTCTCAAATTGCAGCAGTTATACATCAACAAGTTGTTAAGGGTTTTTATCAGAGTTAAATATTAGAAATTTTAGTTTTCATATTCAATAATTTTTGCAAGACCATTTTTAGATCGATTCAATTTTTATAAATAAATTATTATTACCGAATCAATTCTGGCGATCAAAAGAATATTTCTATTTTTAGCATACTGCAAATGGAACATTTTAGGCGAACAGATTAACATCGAGTTCAGTACTAAATTTAGATAATTATATCATAATATTCATTGGATTTTTTAACTCGGATAGATGCTGCGGATGATGATGAAAAGAATTTATAGACTATTACAATATCAATTATTCGTTTTCTATTAATTCCAGGTCAGAATTAATTAATTTCGTTTTCTAATTTGTTATTTTATAAAATGATCTATTGCCAAAAATGTAGGTTCCATAAATATGACGTGCGCTGTAATTCTTGAATTATTTACGTTTAAATTTAATGATTTCCTATTCAGGAGATAACTCTTACGATATTATTTTTTACAAACTAAGCCTGATTCAAATAATTAAATCGTGATTTATTGAGATTGCTCATTTTTTTGTGCATTAAAATGATATATCAGCTAATCAATTAGCAAATTGGACATAACTTAACGAAAAATGACTTGGAAATAATCAGCAGGTTATAGAGTTCAAAGTGGATATCCAAATTAGATTAAACAAATTGACCTCAGAAGAATATATTAAAACTATAAATCATTCAATAATGGACGCTTCGTATAAATTTAGATATATATTAATAAATTAAATATTATACGGATAACGAAAAATTGATAGTGGTTATATAATCTATAATGGAATTAATTACAGCTGTGAGGGAATATTTGACTATAGTGAATAATGAATGGATCAAAGTGACTTAAAATCAAACGAACAGAATATCCTTAGTACATGTTGATAAGATTTAATTCACAAGTCAATTTTGATCATGAATGATATCAATCATCTGGATGATATCCAGAATATTTAGAGTTTCATCGCCATTAACATCTGAAATCCAAAATTGTATAAGTGGTGGAGCAATGCTATCAATCATTATATTTACTAAAATGATAATATCTAAAATATTAGTAACTAAATCATTGTTAATATCGCCAGGAATTCCACCTAATATTGCTTGGATGTTTGTTTCAAAATCTAATTGATAGCCCAGTGTATCAATTGCTGAATAGATTCTATTTAATATAACTGGTTCTACATCTTGATTGTTTTCAAGATTTATAAAGGTCAATTCTGCAAAGGGATTTTGTCCTGAATGAAACACTTGACCTGTGGTATCTGACACAGTAATTTGGATCGTACCATCTTCCAGATATTCCCAGGCGTGGATATTCATTAGTCCAGTTTCTTCTAAAAAGGTCACATCATCAAAAGATAATCTGCCATGATCAAAATAAATATCAAAAGTAAAATCTTGAATTGGTAATAGATCATCCCATTGATCACAATTGATAATCATTGGGACAGAAATTATTGATTCAGATATATCAAAGTTCTCACCAATCTCAATTCTTACTGAATCAGGATCAAACCAAGCAAAATATGTATCATGTATTTGATAATTTGAAATAATAAAAGCTGGATTTCCATTCAAGTCAGCAACTACTTCTCTTGGTGGTTCTCCAAATTGTGACATAATCTCTTCTTCAAAGGGTGGGACAATAAATTCACCTTCATATGTCAACTTTTCATAAAACAATTTTGTAACATATTCTTGATCTTCAAAATAAATTCTCCTGCTAAACATATGATGAATATTATCTTGATTATCCATGTAGTCTTTTAACCAACCACCATCACCATCAATCCCACCATAGGATTCATCAGGAAATGGAATCGAAGCTTGTTCTATTAAAGTCCCATCAGGAAACACATTGCAAAACAATGTTTCCTCTTGCTGTAAGATCAAAAGATCGTATAATTCATTTGGGAGTGAAAAAAAACTAGCAGGGGGTGAATAGTCTGGTGGTCCAAAATAACTATAATTATTGAGGAATCCGCTAGTATTAAATCGATACCATGGAGTCCCGTATAAAGAACGCCAAATAAACTGTAAATATCCTTCAGAATCCTGGATTAGTTCCATTCCATCAAATGAATAAGATTGTGGTTCATCAAGAATATCCCCAAAATTAACAATAACATTCCCATCAGTTGTTAGTCGCGAATAATAAATGCTAACATTATCTCCATAACCTGAAATATCAGCTAATGATGATTTAACTAAAAAATGCAAGTAACCATCATGCCCTAAAATTAAGTCTATATGGTAACCTAAATCATAATTCCGATTAATAATAAACGGATCCATATCTGGGATTGGATCACCATTGTTATCAAGCTTAATATAATACGTCTTTTTTTGAAATATGGTTTGAAGCTCAAAATCCCCTTCATCATTATAATAATGATAAACTGTATCAAGCTCCGTGTCGAATGCATTCAATACAATATGCATATTATTATCATTGTCGACAATAAAACTATAATGGTAGTTACCAGTTAGATTAAAGGGTTCAAAAATCCGTTTGTCATCAATTATAACTTCGCCATTGGGAGTCACTTTTGAGTATCGCTGTCCTATTAAAATATTATAATTTCCATCTGTACCTAATCGAATAAAAGAGGGATCCCACTGATTACGATCTTCCAATCTCGAATAATTCTCAAGATTTTCGTTAGGGAAAATCAAAATTGGATTTCTATTAAATGGTGTATAAGGTAATAACAATGAGCAAAACATAATTAGTACTAATGCAAATATTGTATTCGTTCTTCGTTTTATGTCCTGATTCATTGTTATTATCCTAACTTTAATGCTATCATAGTGGGTTGCAAATTTGAACTCAACCTACTATTAAGAATATCATAATTCCTATTTTAGAAGTATCACTTTTTGTTCTTTAACAAATTTTTGACTGTTACTATTTGCTTCCATTTTAATGAAATAGACCCCACTTGATACTTGAACTCCAAAATCATTTGAGGAATTCCATTCTAACTGGTAAGCCCCAGGTTGTCTCCTACCCTTATAAAGGGTAGAAACTTTTCGACCCAATAAATTATACACTGTGATGGTCACATCAGAATATTCTGCAATATCATAACGAATATTTGTTACTGGATTGAACGGGTTTGGATAAGCATTGTATAATGAAAACTCAAATGGTATGTCAATAATATGATTTTGAGGTTGACCATAATTAACATTATAATGGGTTCCATCAATATCAATTACTAATGCTGAAATTATGTTAATAGTTGCTTCTTGAGATCTTGCAAGATTGTTATCCAAGAATATATTTGCATATACACCTTCTCCCGGACCAAATCCTGAATTTTCATAATCATAAAATACGATTGTTATAATATCATTTTGAATTCCATAATTAGCTAAGAAGTGCTCAGCAATTCCAATGGTCTCAATTTCTTCAACAACTACGTTTTCAGGCAACTGAATTTCTAACTGCATTCCAAATATTGGGTTCATAGTTTCTATTGATAATTCAATGACACCACCTGCCCCCCTTGTCAAAGATGAACCAGGATTCAAATTCAAAACAATCGCAGTGGAATCTCTTAGTGTGGGATGTTGCCTGGGGATTTCATCACCAGACATTATTAGCCCACTGAGAACTACAATATTTTGAACATCAATCACTTGATCATGATTAATATCTGCAACAACTTTTTCATAGGGTTCAAGTATAGTATTTGCAGTTATTTCTTCTACTATAGCCATTGTATCAAAATCGTTCAATACTCCCGACATTCTTGCATCTCCTGGCCTCCCATTATGATAATTTCCTGTATTTCTGGAATCATGCTGAAATTGATTCCACTGAAGATCATTCCACCATTCTGAATCTGTTTGAAAGACAACATCATAAGCTGCAATAGCACCATCCATTCTCGGTTGTAAAATTTCCAAATCACCATCTCCATCCATATCATAAACCGCCGGAGCAGTTAGTACAAAATTAAAGCTGAGTGGACCTGAAAGAGATAAAGGAAAACCAGTTCCCAATATTGTTCCGTCATTACGAAATACCTGAATTGTACCTCGTGCATTCCCGTCAAATATCCAACTAAAAGTTGTTATATCCAAATCACCTGTCCCATCAAGATTTGCCAAAGTAGGTCCTATATCAAGTGAATCCCAATGTCCAGTTAATATAGGTCCATTATTATTATATGACCCATCCGCATTAAATACCCAAACAGTTGCAGCAGGTAATGGACCACCTGAAGGTACAACAATTTCTAAGTCACCATCAAGATCCATGTCAGCAACTGTTGCTTGGGGATATCCATGATAAAGAGGTATACCCTTTATAGGATATGATGAATTATAATCATTTTCCTCTAAACTACTATTTGAGATTGTGTACCATCCTTGATTATCCTGTTGAACATGATCAAATTCTGGAAGTGGTAGCATTTTTCCGGTATATCCATCGAGAACATTTAATCGCCCATTCTGGCGAGAGGGACCAGGATTATCATTCTCATATGGATCGTTTGGATCAACAGTTAGATAAATAATGTCTAATGATTCAGGATCACTTGAATTAACTTCTCCAATATTAGCCAGAACTATTGGCCCCTGAATTGCCCCCTTGTGCAACTCAGAGTTTGGATCGGCCCAATCACTGAAACCTCCATCTCCATTTCGTGTCCCATTGCCATTATAAACATATAGGGTATGACGGTAGCCAACGCCTGAATCACTTAAGACTACCACTATATCGTTCTCACCATCTCCATTAATATCTCCAACAGAGGGACCAGCTTTTACAATATCACCTGGGCTTCCAACTGCTACAACCCAAATAATATCAGTAGCTGAATTTAAAACGTGTAAATAGACTTGTCCCCCACAATCCAAAGTAAACAGGATTTCAGGTTGGGGACCACCTGTCACATTTGCTAATACAGGGTAAGCATTTTCGTCAAATTGACAATCATCCAAATGTACTGGATTTGATGGAGATTTCGGTATAAATGTTCCATCAGAATCAAATACGTAAACTCCATTAGGATTAATATTAATAACTTCTACATCTCCATCTCCATCAATATCTCCAACAGCAGGACAGGCATAAACTGCGTCTGATTGTTCTCCGCCACTACCCCAAGTTCCATATGTGGAACCATTTCCATTGAAAACAATTGTTCCTCCTCCTCCACCATAAACAACTTTTTGAGAATCAAATCCATACAAAAAAGGATCTTGGAAATATGCTAGTTTTACAGCATGAGAGTTAACTGTTCCTGCAAGCTGTGGCCAACCTGCTTGTGTTGTAACTTTAGCATTAACTGGAATGGAGAATAATAGGTCATCGCTGAATTCTGAATCAGTATCATAAACTCCACTAACATGTAAGTAGAACTCAACCCTGTTTACTTCTAATGGAATATAAGTTGCTAATTCTACACCATAATTGAAAATCGATTCATTGATATTTCCCTCGCTAGTATTTAGGAAATGAAATTGTGCCGTTGGACCAGTTGGTGGGTTGATTATAGATAAGATATATTGACTATTATCACCATGTGCAGATATTGAAGTTTCAATATCTCGGAGTTCAAGCCAATTATTTCCTATCTCAAAAGATAAATTAACATTTTCGCCATCTTCTGGGACGCCGTTTCCATTGCCATTTGGATAGGTCTCTCCAGCCTCAGGAGTACCATCATCAATTGAAACAGAATAGAGACCAATATTTGGTTTTGGTGATCCAAGTGTTTTCTCGATATTTAATCTACCATATCCCATTTTCTCGTAATATGCAGGTTCAATATATGCAATAATATCCGCAGCGTGTTTAAGTTTATTAATGAAGAAATCTAACGATGTAATTGCAGGATTTAATGATTTTAATAGTGATAACGTGCCAGACACCATAGGAGTTGAAAGTGATGTTCCAAACATATTAATTATATCATTTTCGTCAGTATAGTATTCAGAGAATAATGGGGAACCATCATAGTATTTAGTAGAAATAATATAATCCCCTGGTGCAGAAATATCAATATATTCACTAGACATATTACTATAGGAAGATTTAAAGTCATCAAATGATGTAGCACCAACTCCAACAACCCTATTATTTCCACCATCTGCACAAAGTGGCCATTGTCTTCGAATATCAGGATCATCAAAATCAGCGAAATCATTTCCAGCAGCAGCTACGACTAAGGTACCATGATTATAAGCTGCTTCCATTAATCTACTCCAAAATGTTTCTTCATCTAAATTGGGTTCACCATCAACTAACGTTTCTCTCACACCAAGACTTAGATTAATGACATCTGCCCCAGATTGAACGGCAAATAATATACCGTTAACAATTGAGTTAATAGGACAATTGCCTTCATCGTCGCAAACTTGGATTGGTAGAACTTTAGCAATCCAATCTACACCTGAAATACCAATAATATTATTTGTGGAAGCTGCTGCAATTCCGGCAACTAACGTACCGTGGGTGACTCCTTCATCGACAAGACCATTTCCGTTATCATCTAGACCATTTGGCGAAGGATTAGGATTAGAGCGTTCATTTGATGGTGGAATTAAATTTGCAGAAATGAAATCGTATCCAATAAGATCATCTATAAATCCATTGTTATCGTCATCAACTCCATCTAAATCATCAGGATCCAAAACCCATTCTCCATTTAAATATTCAATAACAGTTCCATCATTATCGCCATCTTCACCTAAGTTGACTTTTAATTTTGTAAGTAAGTCCTCATGATTCCAATCAACTCCGCTGTCAACAATAGCGATGGTAACATCACTCGAGCCAGTGTCTATATCCCATCCTTCTGGAGCAGATATTTGAGGTAGTGACCATTGGTTTAAATTCTCTCCAACATTTTCATAGAGAGGATCATTGGGTATAATATTAATTTTTCCAATTGAATTTCTCAATGCTCCAACTACATGTGAATCGGATTTGTAGTCAATAATAGCTTGATCAATATCACTTTCTTGAGCAAGATGCAATAAGTAGTAATTTGTTAAATCAGGCATTGATATCCATATCCCATCTACTAATATTTCACCATTTTGATTAGGTTTAATCGCTGTGGGAAATACTTTTTTACTTGAATGTAGTCCGTATTGATTATTTCTACTCACTAAATCAGATAATGAAGCATCGTCCAATAATTCAATTAGTATTTGGTCTGGTACATATTTAACAACTCCTGTAAATTCATCTTCCCATCATCCCAATAACTATGCTGTGAAAACACATTCGAGATAATTAGAGATAAAAATATAACAATTAATAATGAGCATTTACTCTTATTATATTTTGTATTAACTACCTTGTCATTTAATTTTGACATTTCTTAATCCTCTCATCTTTTTTGGTTGATTTGGTACCCAAAAAAAGGAACGATTAGAATAAGATTCAACAAATTATGAAGATAATTAATAAAAACTTCTTCCTCTTTTACTGTAGATTTCGTTACAGAATCGTTCTCTTTTGGGGACCGTTTCTCGTAGTGGGTTGGTATGTATAGTTTCAAGATTTTCATACCAACCCTTCATTTACAAATAGTATAAGTGTGTCCTTTGAATTAAAATTATTTTCTTCCCCCAATCACCAGTATATATAGATTGCTTACGATATTCCCTCATTATTGCCTTGATATAATAGTTATCAATAATTTTTCAATTATTATATATCAGGTATTATAATACATAGTATTTCAATAATATACTTTTCAATATAAAATTCTTTGGGAAGTATAAATCTCTTTGAATCAAGTGTTGCAAATCCTTCATAATGAACACCTAAATTTTATCAAACAATTTAAAAGGCATGCAAGTAGTTTATTGAATAAATCCTCATTTTTTGTAGAATAGTTACGATATACCGCTATTATGTCTATTTAATATTGTGATTATATGCTATTTTTATTATTATCATGCCTGCAGGAGTTACCCATTTGTTAAGTAAACGTATACAATTAATTGGAAAATCACTCGGCTGTATGACCGATTTCTAATGTAATAAAAATTGAGCTATTTTATTATCTGCATAGTCTTTACTCAGCTCTGGATTATAAGAATCTGGGTGGAATATAAGAATCAATTAGATGATGCAAAACTTTGAATCTAGTTTTTTTATAAATTCAAAAACCACTTCACATTATCCAAAAAAGCAAAAACCCTTCATTTCACGAGGGAAACAAAGGGTTTTACTTCTTGTAGCGGGGGAAGGATTTGAACCTTCGACCTTCGGGTTATGAGCCCGACGAGCTGCCAGACTGCTCCACCCCGCGTCTGGTTTTTTTCATGCTCCTGAGAGCACGGTAATTTAGGGGAGTCCAATAAATAGCATCAACATCTTATTTATCATTTTTAAGAATAATTGCACTTAATTTCCCGGAACTGCGATCCTCAAGTTCTCTGACAAAATCTTCTTCTTTTCCCAGCACTACATCCAGGCGAATATGGATATTTTCCAAATATTCCTGTTGAATAATTTTTGCCTCATAATCATCAATAAGCGATTTAACAATATGACCTAAATCGTATGAATAATGAAATTGTATTTGAGCCATAAACACTAAATCAACTACTGAGTTTTTATTTATCGCCTCGTTGGCCGCTGTCCCGTAAGCATTAATCAATCCAGGGATTCCCAATTTACTACCGCCATAATAACGAACCACAAATACAGCCGTGTTAGCCACTTCCGCCCGGCGAATCATATTCAATATTGGCAGACCTGAACTACCCTTGGGTTCACCGGCATCAGTTGCAAATTCATCAACAATGTCTCCGTGCAATAATCTATAGGCATAACAAATGTGGGTAGCTTGTGGATGGCTATTTTTTAGGGATGATAATATTTCCTTCACTTCAACTAGATCGTTTACAGGTATAGCAAAGCTGTTAAATTTTGACCCTTTATCTTTAAAAAATCCCTCTGTTTTTTTTTTGATTGTCCTTAAAGACAAACTCACCTCAAAATAGTGATTTTTCTATCAATAGACGTTCCTTTTTTAACATTGATGCGTAGAAAGTAAATACCACTGGGAATATTTAAATGATTAATATCCGCTATTTCAAATCGATGTCTGCCTTTTGACATAAATTGGAGATCCTCCGTATATATTCTCTGCCCCAATATATTTATCAATTGGATTTCTAAATTGGAATAATCTTTATCACAGTCAAATTCTACCTGAAAAGGTATATTTCTATTTGGCAGATATGGGTTTGGATAAACATTGATAAATCTTAAGGAGTTTATATCCTCTTCGTTTGGCCATGGAGAAATATTTATAGACTCAGAATAATCTGACCATCCAGCGGAATTTCTTGCGGCTACACTATAGGTATATTGAATATTTCCAGTAATATTATTATCCATATAAGTTGTGTCGGTAACCTGATCAATAATTGCAATTGTATCCAGCATTGAAGAAGGATTAACCCATTCTTTTTTTAATCTATATTCATCTATATTTCCAGATAGTAAAGGTTTTGTCCAATTCAATTGGATACTATCCTGAAAAACAGTTGCCATAAAATTTTCTGGAGGATTTGGTGTATAATATAAATTGATTTCCCCATTCACATCCCCGGAGTCAGATGCAGAATTTCCCAAAACAAAATGTACTTCATCACCTGGCTGAAGTACGTTTGTTTCGATGAGCAATTCAGCCTCATAGATAACATTTCTTTCAGGTGCATCACTTACAACGGCGACAAAACCTCTTAAATTACCTCCAAGGAGCAAAATCTCCAATCTCACATTAGATGTGATGATCTGGTATGATCTTATTTCAGCCGAATCCCTGTCAGTGTTCATACTGAATACGGTATTTGAATGCAGTGGAATAGCGCTTGTATTGATTGGACCAATGAGCCCCTGATCTTCATGATAATAAAAATCCGGGTGTATATTATTATATAGATTTAATGTAACCCAGTGCAGCCATGAGTCCAAATATGATGTACTCCATGTTGCCTGAAGAATATTTGTTATTGATGCGAAAGCGTCATGATGACTCGCCGAACCAAAGTTATGCCAGATGGTACGAAAAATAATGCTGTCAAATTCATCTAATACTCCTTCGACTATCAAAGCCAGGTAATGCCCATACATAGCAATGCTGTATCCGCTGGTAGCGTAAATAGTTTTTTCCGGATAATTAAAAAAGTTATGTCTTAGTGATATATAATCATTTACCTCAGGGGCGATCAAATCTTCAATCCATGTTGACGACATTTCATAAAAATAAACATTCCCCTGTGTATATCCTGAATAGCCAAATTGAATAGCGTGGAAAAACTCATGGGACATAGTCACACTCATGGCATCATAACCAGTAGTATAAAATCCTTCAGCAACAGAAAAATCATTATCAATAACAATCCACGAACTGCCATTATTTAAAATATCATTCCAATAGGTTACACCATACCAGCTGGGATTGAGATCATCCCGGAGATAAACGTCATAGATACCATCATCATCTGGTGGCTGGATATCATAACCCATAGTATTTACCAGTACAGAATATGTTGAATCGGCAATATCGGCTGTTGCTTCAACAAAATCGGGGACACCGTTATCGTTTTCATCACCTTCAAGCGGTCGATGATCATAATTCTCAACGGCAGTTGTATCGTAATGGATATAGAACAAACCAGAGAGGGATTGATAGTAAGTTTGATTTATTGGGCGATCGGTTCGATAAAGCAGATTATTTTCATGAAGCTCAGGAAGACCACATTTTATTCGTTCCTGTGCTTCGATGTAGGTAAATGACAATAGTAAAAAAACAGCTGAGAGTAAATATTTCATTTATTTTTTCCTGAATGATATCTTAATTGGCACTCCTTGGAATCCAAATGCTTCCCGGAGTTGGTTCTCAATATATCGCTTATAATTGATTGGAAATAACTCAGGATGATTGGTAAATATGGCGATGATTGGCGGTGAACTATGTACCTGAGTAGCATATTTGATTTTGAGATTCTTACCCTTTACAGCTGGCGGTGGATTCTGGATAGTGATATACTTGAAGAATTCGTTCAATTCTGCAGTTGCTATTTTCTTTGAGTATTCTTCGCTGACTATTTTTGCTTGTTCCAGTATTTGCCTTATTCTTCTGTTGTGATGCACCGATACAAAGAGGATGGGGTAATGTTCCATCGCTTTATAGAAGTGATGGATTGCCTTTTTGAAATCCTGCATGGTGCTGTGATCCTTTTCAATGAGATCCCATTTGTTCACAACCAATATCATAGCCCGGCCCTGATCGACAATATAACGAGCCACATTTCTATCATGGCTGCAAAATCCTTTTTTTGCATCGATCATGACAATCGCCAGGTTGGCTTCATCGATTACACGAAAAGTTCTCACTGTGCTGTAATACTCGATAGAGTCTTCCATCTTATTCATCTTACGCAACCCAGCTGTATCAATGAGTCGATATGTTTTTCCAAAATAATTAATATATGAATCCACAGAATCCCGTGTTGTACCAGGAACCTTTGTAACAATAGATTTCTCTTCCTGAAGTAAGGCATTCATTAGGCTGGATTTTCCTACATTCGGCATTCCAACAATTGCCATATGTGTTTGATCATCGGGACCAATGTCAGTCGATTGTCTTTCAGGGATCTTTTCATTTATAAAATCAAGTAGGTCTCCAATATTTCTTCCACTTATTGCAGATACCGAAAACGGTTCCCCCACTCCAAGCTCAAAAAACTGAAATATATTATTCTCATATTTTTGATCATCAATCTTGTTCATTACAAGAAGATATGGTGTTTCCTGTTTTATGAGCATATCGGCCAGATACCGGTCGCTTGAGGTGATCTCATCCCGTCCATCAACCATTAATATTATAAAATCTGCTTCACGAGAGGCTTTATCAGCCTGGAACCTCACTGCCATCTCAATAACATCTTCGGATTCCGGTAAATATCCGCCGGTATCAATCACATTAAATGATCGTCCTGCCCAGTCATATTTTCCGTAAATACGATCACGCGTCACCCCTTCTACATCAGAAACGATAGCGTGACGTTTACCTACAAGCCGATTAAATAATGTGGATTTCCCCACATTTGGTCTTCCCAGAATGGCGATTATTGGATCAGCCATGTATATTCCTCTTAAAAATTTCTAAAATACTGTCGTTACTTATATTTACCGGCACACCAAGGGATGCTGACATTTCCTCCAAAGTCATATCATCCAGTGTCTTGGTTCCATCATCATCAAGAATTCTATGTGATATCCACAAAGCCTCACCGAGATTTTTATCTTTTAGTTGATCTACAATATCCCTTCCGGTTAGCAGTCCCGATACCGTTACACTGTGACCGAGAAAATCATTTTTTACCGGATACACGGATACATTAATACCAGTGAGATTATTTAAATAACCACCCACTTCTTTTTCAAATAATCCATGGATCAACGTACCAGTTGCGATGCTGAAATTCCGATTCACATTATTATATTGAGATATGAGTGCTTTTTCATTTTCAAATTTATCTAAAAATGCTGCAACCTGTCCCACGCCATTTTCAACTACATCCACATCATCATATTCGTATAATGGCGGAAATGGATGATCAGCAAGAATGTACCATTCATCGGATAAGAATAAGAAAGGATGATCGACTCCATTAAATTGTTTTCTCAATTGTGGGAATCCCTGCAGAAATTGTTTTGCATAATCAGGTGAAACAGTAGAAAGCTTCATCAATCCATCCCTGTGATCTGTCAAGCCTACCGGTACGATCGAACAGGATTGTAATTTTGGAAAATACTGATAAATATCTGTAAGCGTCCTTATCAGCTGGTCGCCATCATTTTTATCAGGCATGAGTACAATTTGTGTATGCAGTTCAATATCATTATCGATAAGAAATGATAATTTCTCTAATAGGAAATCATCTTTTTTATAAAGAAACAATTCCTTTCTTAAATCAGGATCGGTAGCATGCACAGAAATATATAGGGGAGATAATCTCTGCTCCACAATTCGATTTAAATCCTTCTGCCCCATATTGGTCAAGGTAATATAGTGACCGTGAAGATAGGACAGACGAAAATCCCCGTCCCTGAAATAGAGTGTCTGACGCATATCTTTGGGATTTTGATCAACAAAACAAAAAACGCAGTCATTGGCACAGCTACGAATTTTGAACTCCTCAAATTCTACTCCGAGATCTGTATCGTAATCTTTTTCAATATCAAAACTGGCAAACTTGCCATCAATTTCAAAAACCAATAGAACATTTTCCTCGGTAATCCGAAATTGATAATCAATAGTATCCGCCACTTTTTTGCCGTTGATCTTTAGCAGACTGTCACCTGGTTTCAGTCCCAGGTCATGGCCAAGTGTATCTTCTTGAACAGATAATATCTTCACAATTAATATGGATTTCTGGTAAACATTTAAATTTGATTTTGAAAAGTAAACTTTTGCAAGACCCGAAATTTAAAGATATTCTATCATGCTTTCTTATTACTTTGAATAGGATATTAAAATTGAAAATATTTGTGAGGAATTTATTCGGATTGTGAGCTTTGGGAATTGATTCCCAAAAGGTTGCAGGGACATTTGTCCCCGCAAATTTTGGATTTACTATCTAATTGGCTTGATCTGGTGCTGGTATTTTGAAGATATCAGAAATTGCTTTCTTAAAAGATTCAGCCGGAAGCGCACCTACTGCCATCTGTGGTTTGCCATCCATAGGCACAAACAGCAAAGATGGTATGCTTCTTACACCAAATGCAGCTGCTACTTCTTGTTCTTCCTCTGTATTTACTTTATATACATGGACCTTGCCAGCATATTCTTTTGAGATATCTTCCAGGACTGGTGCCACTGCTTTACATGGACCACACCAGGATGCCCAGAAATCGATGATTGCCGGCTGATCTCCATTGTAATTCCAATCTTTATTATCTTCAAAATTAAATACTTTCTCTAAAAAGTCATTTTTGGTCAGGTTTTCAGTCATTTTTATTACTCCATTATTTATATGTTTGCAGGTTCGATGTAATAAAAAAGTAAAGGTTACACATTTGATGGAGAATAATTTTTCAAAAGAAATAATGCAGGCTTGCAGCGGACTGTTGATCAATGTTGCAGATGCCGATAATATAATTGAATCCGACGAGCTGAATGCTATCCAGGATATATTAATTGATTTTTTTGCAATTGACGATATTACTGCTCAAGATTTAATCGATCATTCTTTGCATGAATTAAATATGAAAAAAGATCTATTTGGGGCTGGTAAATACCTAAACGATACTTTCACAGAGGAAGAAAAAATTGACTTCCTCCACTGCATTTATGAAGTTGGATATTCTGACGGGAGCCTCCACCATATCGAGGAGCATATGATCAAACAGATTGCCAATATCCTTCATCTTGAACATAAGGATATTGTAAATGCGAATATTGAGGTCAAGGGCTGGTTTAAAGATGATAAATAAATCTGCTCCTGATATATCAATTATTGGCAATTAAACTTTTAATCTATTCAATTTTACTTATTATAATTATTTTCTCCACCCATCTATTAAAAATGGAAATTTAAATGACAAAACTCACAAGTAAACTAAGCTTCATTGATCGTTATTTGACTTTATGGATTTTTATTGCCATGCTCATCGGAATTGGTTCGGGTTATTTTTATTCTGGTATTACCGAATTTTGGAATACTTTTCAAGTGGGCACAACTAATATTCCCATCGCCTGTGGACTGATACTCATGATGTACCCGCCATTGGCTAAAGTACGATACGAAGAACTTGGCGATGTATTTAAAAATGTCAAGATACTTGGCATCTCATTGCTTCAAAATTGGGTAATTGGACCAATTCTTATGTTCGCCCTGGCGATTATTTTTCTTAGAGGATATCCGGAATATATGGCTGGCCTCATACTTATCGGTCTTGCCAGATGTATCGCAATGGTTATTGTATGGAATGAGCTGGCTGAAGGCGATTCGGAATATGCAGCTGGATTGGTGGCATTCAATTCAATTTTTCAGGTATTATTCTTTTCTGTTTATGCCTGGGTATTTATTACTATCCTGCCGACATGGTTTGGTTTGGAAGGATTAATCGTTGATATTTCCATTGGTCAAATAGCAAAAAGTGTATTCATTTATCTTGGTATACCATTTTTGGCAGGTATGATAACACGCCTTGTGCTGATCAGAATAAAAAGTAAGGATTGGTATCATTCCAAATTTATACCGATGATTAGCCCAATTACTCTCATCGCTCTTTTATTTACCATTTTTGTTATGTTTTCATTAAAGGGTGACTATATTGTCCGCCTGCCACTGGATGTCATTCGAATCGCAATTCCCCTTCTCATATATTTTCTAATAATGTTTCTCATTTCATTTTATCTTGGAAAGAAAATTGGTGCCGGATATCCCAAAAGTGCCACATTATCTTTCACCGCAGCCAGTAATAATTTTGAATTAGCTATTGCCGTGGCAGTTGCTGTTTTTGGGATAAATTCAGGTCAGGCCTTTGCTGCTGTTATCGGACCGTTGGTGGAAGTTCCAGTTTTGATTGGTCTGGTCGGTGTGGCATTATATTTCAAGAAGAAATATTTTTAGGAGAGATTTACATAACCTATTATGATCGCGTTTTGAAGGCTGGGAAATACTAAAATCAGTTCATAATCCTGGATGATACTTCACGGTTTCTAAGACTTTTTCTGAAATTGACAATATTACAATCCCAACGAAACTGAGACCTCCTGCATCGATTGGATAACAAACAAGAAATGATCCTCGAGAGTTACATCCAATTCAATGATGCCCTGCTGAATATCATCTCTATTTACTGAAGCTGCAAAAGATTTATTCTTTAATTTCTTTTTGACTGATTTTACTTTGACTTCGGCTATTTTTTTACTTGGGCGAACCAATGCTGTTGCCGTGATTAGACCTGTCAATTCATCTACAGCAAATAGAACTTTTGCCATGAGCGAATCCCTCTCAACTCCTGTATATATCGCATGGCCCATTATTGCCTTTATCCAGGATTCTGATACTCCTTTTTCACGAAGGATTTCCCTCCCTTTATAAGGATGTTCTTCTGCCGTGGGATATCGTTCATAGTCAAAATCATGAAGCAGACCAACAATTCCCCAACTCTCTTCATCCTCACCATATTTCCTGGCATAGGCCATCATTACTGCTTCCACAGCAAGTGCATGTTTTATCAAACTGTCTTTGGTTGTGTATTCGTTCAATAATTCAAATGCTTCATTTCTGGTCACTTTTAATTCTCCAGTTTTTGTAAATATTCTGGGTAAATATCCCAGTTATGCTCATAGAAGTCCTCAGGATTCAATTGGTCTTTGCTCATAATATAATCTACCATATAATCTCGAATTACTGACATAGATTTCCAGAGGACCTTACCTTCTTTGAACATGGTATACCCGCCACCACCGCCGGCCCGATAATTATTTATTGCCAGGACCAATTTCTGATCAGGATCAACAGGAACACCATTGAAGTTGAGTTTTGTAACTCGAAGACCAACTGGTTTGGTTAAATCTATACTATAGTCTATGCCTGAATACATATCCCAATTATAATCGCGGGTGGCTCCTGACTTCAAATCGTTTATTTCATTTAAATCTTCAACTGTCTGAATATCAGACCAATATTTGCTATCATGTTCTAAAGCACGTTTCAATATGTCACCGGTAATCTCCATCACATACAAAGTATTGTCATATTGATAAATACCGTAAATATCGGCGATGGTAACAGGACCTTCTAATATTCTGCCTCTATTATTGAAAATGGCAGCTAGCGAAATTTGAGCCGGAAAGCCGGCATTTGCAGCCATATCCAATTGGATTGTATTTATCATATCTATGAGGGGACCATCTTTAACCCTGGCCATATCACCTCCCTGAAAATCTCCAGTTGCATTGGCAATCGAGAGATTTACATAATTCACTGCAGTTTCATGATATTCACTCGTGAGTTCAAGAATTTCATCGTCTGGAGTTAATCCCCTTACAGATAGAAACTCACCTTTTTTATCGACAACATTACCATTGTCATCTACTGTGATGAGTACTTTTGAAACTCCTCTTCCCCAATGACTTGGCTCCACCACCAATACACCGTTGATAAATGCCTGCGGAATGGTGGAATGGGCATGACCTGATAATATTGCATCCAGTTCAGGAACTTCCTCAGCTAGTTTAATGACAAAATTCTGATCAGGAACATCGGCATAACCCTTGTCCTGCCATGTGTGATAGGGGGTCATCCATCCGGCAGCATCCCTACTATTTTCAGGTTCAATATGTGTCCCGCTATGTACAAGGGCTATGAGCACATCTGCCCCATTTTCGATCATTTCTGGTACATATTTAATTGCTGTTTTAACAGCGTCGTCAAATCTTAATCCGCTTATATATTCAGGTTTTTCCCAGATAGGGATCCCAGTGGTGGTCAGACTAAGAATACCTATATCAACTCCCTTAATTGTTTTGATCAAATACGGTTTGTACATCTCCTCCCCGGATTCCTTTCGAATATTTGCCGACATTACGGGGAAATTTGCTTCATCGATAAATTTCGTCAGTACATCCTGACCATAGTTATAATCATGATTTCCAATTGTCATTGCGTCATATTCCATAGCATTCATGGCGACGACCATTGGATTGGGATAATCAGCCGCTTTGATATTATAATAGTAGGCCAATGGTGTACCCTGATTTGTGTCCCCACCATCAAGTAAGAGTAAATCCGGATCCGTGATTTTCTCGCTCTTTACAATTGTTTGTACCATGGCGAGTCCCTGATCGTAGGACTGTCCTGAAAAGTAATCCCAATTATGGATGAATCCATGCAGATCAGAAGTTTCAAGAATTGTAATTGTTGTATTGCCTGCAAGAGTGGCAAATGACTGGATGAAAATCCACAAGTAAATTACTCTTAGGATATACTTGAATTTTTTGCTGTGCATTATCTCCCCTGTATAATATTAATTTTAAGAATCAAATCAAAATATAAGATATCACCCTGAAGCTTTACAGAGTTGGAAGGTGATCATAATCGGCCGAACTACCAGATTTGGCTGTTATTTTTCTTATCAAGTGTATAGTGAGTGTTTAGATCAAATTTATTCTGCTAAAATTAGAGTCACAATATAAACAATATCCAAAATGTCAATAAATTCATCACCGGTCAAATCACCTGAATTCATTTGGTCTGGTGAAAGATTAATTTCTCCCATGATGTATGAGATCAGAATAACAATATCCAAAATATCAATATTCTCATCATCATTCATATCGCCTGGTCCAGGGACGTCAAGCCATTCTTCCCAGTCATCAAGAGAATAAACTCTGGCAATATTTGTCACCTGTTCAGCCGTAAGCAGATCACCATTTTGAATCACAATTGGACCAATCACCGGTGTCTGGAATTCTATCTCTGTAAACCAATGCAGATCTGATTGACGTTTTAATAGAACGAGATTTGCACCTGAATGAACGGCAAGATAGGGTTCATTTATAGCAATGTCAATTCCAAAGTTATCATTAGATTGAGGATACTCTGATTCAAGAACACGTTCAATAATCCATGAATCACCAGGTTTATAATATAGAATTGCAGCTCCTGAATTTGAATAGCCCTCTGTATTAGCAAATGGCATACTCACGACGATATGATCATTTGTTATTGCTAAAGAATAGCCAAATTGATTTTGTGAGGCATTAATTGAGGGTATTAATTCTTGACTTTGGAACCATATACCCTCAAAATCCTTTTCAAATACGTAGGCACCACCGTTATTATTATTGCTACCTGAATCGACAAGATTTGCGCCGACAACAATGTACTGAGATGTCATATCTACTGCTGCCCCGAATGAATCTCCAGCTTCGCCTCCTACTGATGAAATTTTCTGGTATAGGGTCCATCCATCATTTTCTTCATAACAGTATATATATGCTGCACCTTGATTATTATTGCCATCAATATCACTTTTCCGGGATCCCACTACCATGCAATTTTCAAATATTTTTAATGAAAAACCAAAATTATCGCTGTTCACACCATCAGCAGGAACAATCTTATCTTCGAAATCCCAATATCCGGTAATATCCTTACGATAAACATAAACGGCGCCGGCATCATATCCCATTTCATTATCATCTTTATAGGCACTGACAACAGCTATGTCGTTATCCAAACCTACAGCATAACCATAGTAATCAAGAGATTCCGGGTCGTATGCCGTTAATTTTTGTACAACATCCCAACCGTTAGATGCATTCTTTTCAAAAATATAAGCACCTCCTGTTGACATCATATTCATGGTTGAATCATTATACGCTCCCAGGATAACAAATTGCTCATCCATATCTACGTCTGAGCCCATTCGGGCATTAAAGTATATGTTGTCAACGCTCAAGTCTTCATAAGCCATATAATAACAATCGCCATCGTCTTGCGTCGCCTCATAATTAAAATTGGTTGCATACGGATCCATACAACCCCAGGTGTATTCGCAGGAGCCATCATTAAATTCGGCATCGGGATTATAATTTTCAGCAACAGGATCAGTACATCCATATGGGACAATATGGATGTAATTCAATTTGTACTCAGATGTCTGCACCCCGTTTTTATCCTGTATCATCTTAATAGTATAATGGCCATACTCGGAAAAAGTATAGTTTATAGAGTTACCTGATGCATCGATTACACCATCATCATTTACATCCCAATAATTGGTAATATTTTCACCTGTTTCATAGGCATGAAAGCCCACAGTCAATGAAGGCTCACCAAATGTTTCATCAGCATAGAAAAGTTCATTTGGAAGACGAGTTGTAATAAATAATGATTTCCCACCACTGAGCGGTTCACCACGACTGTCGTAAATATTATTAAATGTATATTGGATACCATTTGCCTGAGTATGATCTTCTAATCCTATTGTGGAGTAGGCACCATGAAGAAGTCCCTGGTATGATGGGAGATATATTCCCTCAGAAGTATTGTTGAACTCTTTATACTGCATTAAAATTTCGTCATCACCAGTTGGAGTATTTTCGCTTGTATTGAACAATACAACTTGAAAAGTTTCTACATCATCATTCAGATAGGTTTTCAATTCTGACCATTCAATAATAACAAATTTTTCAAGAGGATCGGTAAAATAGTAAACATCGCCATATACTGTTCCGCTACAGCCCCCTGCTTCACCCTTGGTTTTAAGATCATCCCAGAAGGCTGCAATCATTGGTGCGGGACCTCCCGGACCAGGAACCATCGTATTTCTGAATGATTCCATTTGAGTTTCTCCAAGGGCTATCCATCCATTTGTACTCACGGTTATTGAATTATACTCGATGCCGTAGAATGTAAATGGAAATGGTAGATCAATAATTTCGGAAAGTTGAGTACCTGGCAAGCCTACACCACAATCCACCATTGACATGGCTGTTCCCTCTCCACCATAATCAGGATCAATCTCCATCCAGAAATACGTGGGAGCAAGACTATACTGATCTTCTATTCCATAGATATAATAGCCGTATTCATCGGGTCCTGCCGGCTCTTCAATCCCTGCAACACCGATGGGAAGGGTAAATAGAATTTGTGTATCCATACCTGAAGTACTAGAGAGCTGAAGCTGAAACTGTATTTCAGTGCCAAGTATTGCAAATTGTGATATTGAAATAATTGGTTCAGTTAATGCCCAAGCAGAATTACCGGGAACAAGTGATACCCATGAACACAACTCAGAGGAAATCGATACTAACTCAGATTGATTCGATGTTAAAATTCCAGTAATTTCACCTGTTTCCATGAGTCCAAGGTTCGATAGGATCAATGGTAATGATATTTCTTCACCTGGAATAAGCGTTTCCATCTCGTCAGGTAGGGATTGTACTAAATCTATTTGAGGGGCGAAAATTGTCAACTCGAATTGAAGATAGTATTCAGGTAATTGACCCTCAGGAATCCATAACTGAAAAAGTAGTTCTTCGAGATTAGGTGCGTCAGAATTAATTTCAATCATAAAACTGCATAATGCCGATTCTCCTCCTGTAATTTCTATGATTGTACATTGATTATCAACAATATTTATAAAGTTTGAACTTGTTTGTAAGAATATATCCAATGGGTCAATCAAATCTTCACCAGAATAATTTAGCTCTATCTGTAATTCAGCTATTTCTCCCGGGCTTAATACCCCATCTCCATTGCCATTTTCAATATCAATAATATTCAGAGGGCTGTTTATCTGAAGCAAATCTCCTTCATTAGTTGTGCTAACCGTATTTTGTGCAGGGAAGAAATTTCGTTTTGTCGCAGTTACTTTAAAGGATGTGGCTGAATTATCAATATCAGAAAAATGAACAGTCCCATTTGCATCGGATATTCTATACAACGGAATATCACTATTATCTGTAAGTACTGCTACCATTGCCCCTTCGACTGGATTTCCTGAGCCATCGGATACCGTTACCGGAAAGATATCAGATGCAACATGATGGACTTCTGGATGATCGAGTACAAATAGGTCTGGAGTATCTGTCCATAACCTTAGGGCTGGGTCACCCATCAAATTATTCCAATGAGTAAATATGTCGACATAATGACTTGGATTTGACGGGTAAGTATTCATCATCGCCAGTTCACCAGATGCCAATGCTCCTCCCGCTGTTTCCACACCCTGGGTGAAGATACCATGATAAATTCCCATATCAATGATATTATTGAATGGAGTGTGTGTCCCATAGGTTGCAGTTCCGATTGCAGCGACACCACCTGAATAATTTGCCGGACTGATACCAGAGCGAATAAATCGTTCGATAGGTGCTGCCACTTCATATGCAAAGCTCCCGGTACCACAAGTAATAAAAGTGACAAATGGTAAAATCGGGCGGGATGACAGACCATTAAATATTATATCAGTATCAAAACTTGCCGGACCATATAATCCTCTAAAATTCAGGTATGATACACCCGTACTTAACTGACTGTTGAGCCAGGAAGATATCTGAGATGATGTATATCTCACCATCAAGGTTGAATTTTCCATTCCATAGGACTGAGCCAATTCATGTAAATATTCATTGGTAATTATGATAGATAATCCCGTTCCGCTCACATCTGGATTTGCACCGAATCCAGTTTTTTCGAACCAACCTTCATCAGCATTAACACCTTTTTCATAATCGATAGTTTTTGCCGCAACAATTCCCAAATCGGTAGAATTTCTCACAGATAATCTGCCAATCAGCACATCCGGAATAACATCGCCTCCCTCAAGCTGAGCATAGGGATGATCTCCTTCTCCGTAACAGGGTTGATTAAAGCTGCAAGTTGACCAATCTTCAAAATATGTGGGGATATTGTAAGCGCCGCCATTATCGCCAACCAAGCCGACAAACTCAGGTGGCGGTGAGAAATTATCATAGGCATCCTGTATGTAGGCTTTAATTGCGGATTGGTCCTCATTCATATCATCGGTACTGGCGGTATAAACCACATATCCCTGCTCTCTTCTCCATTCAATCAAAGCTTGAAATATTGGATTAGACAAGGTATTTCCACCACATATATATAAAATTGCTGGTTGTTGATATTCTGTCTCTTCTCTGGATGAATAGTTTACAGATATGGAACCAAGCAATTGTTCAAAAGCTCTTGAAGGTAGACGTTCATTACGAATTTCATTATTGAGATTTTCTGTTTCGGTGACGATGATATCCACATCGTCATATATCTCGAGTGAAGAAATATCAAAATTGTATTGAAAAGGTATTAGAGTTACCTGAATTAATTCTGCGCCTCTCATATTTAAAGTTTGAGAAGTAGAAAGAACCATTTCGGGATAGGTACCAAATTTGGAAGAATAATCTGTTATAATATCTACTGATACTGGCTCATTCATATTTTCAGGTAGTGCTTTTGCTGAGACAGGGATAATATTTTCAACAATTGATGAATTTTTAATTTCAAGTTGGAAGCTATATTCCTTCCCCGGTTCTTTTATAAAAAACGTCGAAAATACAGGAAGTTCAGGATAACCGGCATCCATGGTTTTAGAATCATGATCAGGTAGAATTTTAGAAATACCATTTTCGGTTTGGATTGTATTCTGCTCAATCCTGAAGGAGAGAACTTTTGTAGGCCCAATATCAGATTCCAGAGTGAAAGTTTGAGTATTTGCTGAGAAGATTAGCGAAATTAGAAGGACTGGGAATATCCTACAGAAGGTGAATTGTTTCATATAGTTTTCTTTATTTTTGTATTTTTTTTAATTTTACAGCTGTACCGTAAGCCAGTAATTCAGCGGCTCCCTGCATCACGGCCGAGGTGGTAAATCGGATACAGACAATGGCATCGGCATCTAGTTCTCTGGCGTTATTCTCCAGGCGATCCATTACCTGCTCACGTGACTCAGCAAGCATCTTTGTATATTCTACAATTTCTCCACCAATAATATTTCTCAATGCAGCAAGAATATCTTTGCCCACATGGCGGGTTCGAACCGTATTGGCCCGCACCATTCCAAGTGTTTCAGTTATTTCATAACCTTGCAAAGTTTCCAGTGTTGTTAACAACATAATATTCTCCAAATACTAATTATTCAAATAATATTGAATTTGATTACTGATGGACATTTTTAGAATAATAATCGTCCTCATCATTTTCTAATCGTTCTTTGATGACTTTTATCACCAGCAGCCCAATTCCAATAATTAGTGGTAAACCAATTAAACCAGCAGGAAATGTTGCAACAAATCCTATCAGAATGGCAATGATCCAGGCAACGGCAATTATACCCAGAAAAAAATAAGCAGCTGTTTCCATGTTAATTTCTGATGTGGTTTATTTTGGTGTTGGTTTTTTTGGTTTCTTTTTTCCCAAGTCATTTTGTTTTTTATTACCACTAGGTTTTTTTGCAGATTTTGCGTTTTCAGATTTGCCTTCATTTTTCACAGCTTTTCTGCGGTTATCATTTTTCAAATTTGTCGATTGAGTTTTAGTATGTTCATATCTACTTTTTACTTCTTCCAATCTCAATTTGTAATTATTTTTCAGCTCGCCAACTTCTTCTTTTTGCTGAAGAGCAAGAATTCGTCTTTGCTCATCATAATATTGGGCTATTTCTTTTTCCAGCAATTGAAATTCAGTTTTGAGTTTTTTCATTTCGAGACTAAATGGATCATTTTTGTTTGAAGCAGATGTCGGTTTACGATCATCTGCCATAGATAAACTAAATACCGCACAAACAATGATGATTGCAGTGATTTTTTTCATATTGGATAACTCCTAATTATCATGGATTGGAATTCAAACTGTTTAACTCAATTGTTTTGAATCCACCAAATTTAATATTCATACCTCAAAGCTTTTTACAATATTCTGTAACGGAATATGACAGAAGTACTATTAATTCAAATAATGATGTTCACCCGACATTTTTTATGATGTGGTTCTTAATTCGCAATACTGAAGAGTTATGTACTGGGAGTATTATGATAAATTATTTTCAAAATATTATTTACATTACACCGAAGGGCTATGCTATAGAATCCTTGTTACATCTTTTTGGGTTTTATTTTTACATAACCCTGAAGGGCTATGCCTTGGAACTATTGTTAAAGGTTATTCCCTTATGAGGATGGATGGTTTTCTAAATCACAAAAACTTATAATTGGGGTCCATAGACCAGTCCTTTAGGGCTGGGAAAATGATTTTTTTGAGGGATTTATATTCGTTTAATATCCAACAAATTGAATTTGGTCTGATTTCTAGTCAAAGCATTGGAGATAAAACGTCAACAATTCTGTATTACAATCTATTTTCAAAATATTATTTACATAACCCTGAAGGGCTATGCTATAGAACCCTTGTTGCATCTTTTTGGGTTTTATTTTTACATAACCCTGAAGGGCTATGCTATAGAACCCAAGTACAATCTATTTTCTCGAGAATTTGGATTGTTTTCTGTGAAATATGAATAGTGATTCTGAATCATGGACCACACTTTTTAACATATTTTATATATTATCTAGTTCTTCCAAATAACTTACATGTCTGTGATGCACCTCTTGATTCTTAATATATTGTCTAATTTTATTGACAAATGATTCAGAAACTGAAAAAACTGCAAAACCACTCTGCCAAGCAAAATCGGTCTCTAAAAATTTCATCTTATTAATCCAATTTGACGGTTCCCCTTTAAGTTGGTTGGCGATTTCTGAAGGTGATTGAATGGGTTTCATTTTTACTAAAAGATGAATATGATCCATATCACCGTTAATGGTATCAACGCGTATGTCATTTTTTTCACCATATTCTTTGATATGATGAATAAGTTTAAACTTTAAGCTGTTGGTGATTAATCGTTCGCGGTTTTTAGTCGACCACACAAAGTGTAGCCAGATCTTATTATAAGTTTTCATATGTAATCCTTCAATTTAACATAATGCGAAATTACTGCGACGTTTGCTTTGTGGTGTAATAAATAATTTTATTTTCCCCAAATCGTGAAATGCAATATTTTTTAATTTAATTTATAACCCTGAAGGGCTATGCTTTGGAAACCTTGTTGCCTCTTTTTGTGTTTTTTTACATAACCCTGAAGGGATATGCTATAGATCCCAAGTACAATTTATTTTCTCAAGAATCCGGATTGTTTTCTATTACTAGAGAATCCTGGATTTGGGGTCCATAGACCAGTCCTTTAGGCTGGGGATTGATTTTTCGATAGCCAAATAATATTTGAATCGCCAACAAAACAGGGCTGGGCGTAAGAAATACAGAGATGTTCACCCGACATTTTTTATGATGCATAATTAATAATTCATATTTATTTGAATTGCCACATAATTGAAAAATAAATAGATTCTAAATTCTTGCTATTGACCATCCTCCATAACCTTTTTTAGCCAGATTGTCAATTTTATTAAAAAGTAGTTACGTGAGTGAATTTATTAAATGCAATTTTACCGAACGAATAAAATAGAAAAATACAATTTACCGATCATGAAATTCCATATATCCTCAAAGGCATTATCTATATTGGGTGAAAAACGCCAGTTGTCACCACTTTCAAACTATCTTGATATCACTTATGAATCTGCCCATTTGCTGGCAAATAATCTGCAGGGTGTTAAAAGCCCAGATTCAAAAGAAGGGATTTATGGTAGTGAATTATATGTTATCGGACTAATCAATGAGATATTCCATAATCTGATGTCAAGCTATCTGGAGAAATCTTATCCAGACTGTTTACATGAATTATGGAAGGACATCAATTCCAATTTTACTGAAAATGAAATTAATAATCTACTTACACAATATCTGTTAGAATTTCCACCTGAAGACACAAATATTAGCGATATTGAATCCAAAAAATATATCAGCGAAAATATAGCTCAATCAGAGTTTCAATCATGGATATTGAAAGAGATTATTTTTCAATGGGTTGAAAATGAGAATCCTGCCTATCAACCATACCATGTGCTATTTTCTAATGAGACCTATTCACAAAATGAATCTTATTCTAAGTTAATTAAGACGATTGGCGTATTTTTTAGTAAAGTCCCGCCGTTACATGAAACTGAATTCAGTTTATTTGAAGTCTTCCAGCAACCGTCAAAAAATGAACCTGAATCAATACTCGCTCAGCTACAATGGATTATGGAGAATCTTGGTGAACACCTTGGACATTTTAATCTGAAAATGCTCAGGGGTCTTGATTTTCTTAAAGAGGATCACAAATTTCGGGGAGACGGACCTGGTCCACCACAAATTCTTTCCTTTGGTGATGAAGATTACGAAGCATACAGTAAGGATGCTGATTGGATGCCAAATGTGATAATTATGGCAAAAAATATTTATGTATGGCTGGTACAGTTATCAAAAGTATATAATCGCAAACTTACAAAATTATCTGACATCCCGGATGAAGAATTGGATAAATTAGCTAATTCAGGATTCACCTCACTGTGGCTGATTGGCATCTGGGAACGAAGCCCATCGTCTAAAAGAATAAAACAATTATGCGGTAATCAGGATGCAGAGTCCTCAGCTTATGCCTTGTTTGATTATAAAGTTGCCTGGAATTTAGGTGGAGATACTTCCCTTGCTGATTTAGATAATCGCTGTAATTCACGCGGAATCAAACTTGCCTGTGATATGGTCCCAAATCACACCGGGATAGATTCAAAATGGAGCCGTGAGCACCCAGAATGGTATATCCAGAATGACCACCCACCTTTTCCATCCTATTCATTTAATGGGGAAAATCTTTCATCTGATGAAAATATTGGAATCTATCTGGAAGATCATTATTACAGTCAGACTGATGCCGCAGTAGTATTCAAACGAGTTGATAATCGTAATGGTGATACCCGATTTATTTATCATGGGAATGATGGTACCTCCATGCCCTGGAATGATACTGCTCAGCTTAATTATTTGATGCCTGAAGTGCGAGAGGCCGTAATTAAGACTATTATTGGTTTGGCAAAGCAATTTCGGATAATCCGTTTTGATGCTGCTATGACTCTTGCCAAAAAACATTTCCAGAGATTGTGGTTTCCGCAACCTGGGACTGGCAGTGATATTGCTTCGCGATCGATACATGGCGTCGACAAAGCAGAATTTGATCAGATTTTCCCTGTTGAGTTCTGGCGGGAAGTAGTTGACAGAATTGCTGCAGAAGTACCTGATACGCTTTTGCTAGCCGAAGCCTTTTGGATGATGGAAGGATACTTCGTCCGTACATTAGGGATGCACAGGGTATATAACAGCGCTTTTATGAATATGCTGAAAATGGAGGATAATTCAGGATATCGGCAATCCATAAAAAATGTACTTGAGTATGATCCAGAAATTCTCAAACGATTTGTCAATTTCCTAAATAACCCGGATGAAGAACCTGCCGCCGTTCAATTTGGCAAAGGTGACAAGTATTTTGGTGTGACTATGATGATGATTACAATGCCGGGCACGCCAATGTTTGGCCATGGTCAAATTGAAGGATTTTCAGAAAAATACGGTATGGAATACTCTCGGCCTTACCAAGATGAAAACCCTGATCAGGGGCTTATTGATAGACATAAACAGCAAGTTTTCCCAATTATGAAAAAACGCCGGTTATTTTCAGAATCTAATAATTTTAGATTTTATGATTTTATCAATCAAAATAATGAGATTGATGAAAATGTATTTGCCTATTCAAACAGAATCGGAGAGGACTCGGCAATTATATTTTTCAATAACTGCTGGGAGCGTACCTCCGGAAGAATTCATAATTCTGTATATTTCCGTGACAAATCAGGTAACTCCCTTGGCACCACTGCATTAATTGATAATATTGATTCCAGAAAAAATAAGAAATTTCTAATATTCAAGGATCACCCCAAAGGGCATTACTATATTCGAAAATCTTCTGATATTATTAACAACGGTTTTTACGCTGATTTAGCAGGATATCAATGCCAGCTGTTCTTTTTTACTGAAACCTGTGACGATGATGAGAATAATAATGTATCATCATTGTGCGAAGTATTAGATGGGGCATCTGTCACAAACTTGAACGACGAATTACGGTCAGCAAAATACAGGAATGTCCATCGTGAATTAGCCGCCCTTGTTACTAAATTAAGTGATATTGATATTTCTGATAAAAAGAATCAGACAGCAGAATTCGTTGAGCGTATAGATAATTTATTTAACTCGCTGATGTCTCAAGTTGACTCTGCCCTTTCCCTGGATATTTCAAATAAAAAACAAGGCGGAGAAGCAGAATTGATTCTGAAATTTCTCGATGATTTTACCAGATTTAAAAAGTCCAAACACTCAATGGATGATAAATATTTGACTCTACCTGGCAATGAAATAGTCAGAACTATCCTATCCGCAATAATTACATTTTTGTTTAACAAACTTTCTCTGAAGTCTATTCCAATTAATGAAATTAGATTATTATTTGATTTGAGTCTTTCTCGATTTGCTAAATTGCCTGATAAATCGATACCGTTTGATGAATTGGACTTAAATATTATTTTTCTTCTTTTGAGTTATAATCCCAAATCGTCATTGGATACTGTAGAATTCTCAAAATTAATTGATAACAAGACTATAAAAGATTACATGGAAGTAAATGAGTATGAAGGTACAACCTGGTTTGGTTACGATAAGCTGCAAAGGTTTTTATCGAATTATCTTATTATTTCATCCTTTATTGAAATTATCAGATTGAAATGTGATGACCAGGAAGATACACCATCAGAAATGATATTCACAAACCAGCTAATGTTTATAACATCGATTGATAATCTTGCTGTAGAGACCGGTTATAAATGGAAATATTTTATCGATAAACTTAATAAAACGGAATTCGAAAATGAAAACAATTGAGGTTTCAACAACACGCCGAGAAGAGTTATTAGATATTACTCATTTGATAGAAAATGTTATTCAAGAATCAGATATCAACGATGGTCTTTGTCATATCTTTGTCCCGCATGCAACTTCAGGTGTGATTATTAATGAAAATGATGATCCGAATATCACACTCGATTTCCTTGATGTCATGAAATCTATGGCACCGCGCGGCAGTTTTCGTCATGACAGAATCGATGGTAATGGCGACGCCCATGTCAAGTCTGCAATTGTTGGCGCTAGTGAAACTGTCCCATTTCACAATAGCGAATTGCTGCTTGGAACCTGGCAGAGTATCATGATTTGTGAATTTGACGGACCTAGAAAAAGAAGAAAAATTATTGTTACAATAATACCTGAATAAATAATCCTGATAAAAACTACCTATTTTTTCATTGAGAATTCTGCCAATACTGACTTAACCAGCCATAATTAGGGATACAATCATAACGATATCCTGGATATTTATTGAATAATCCTGATTCATATCTGCAAAATATGAACCCATGTTTTGACCATAGTAATAATCAGGGTTTTCATAATACCCTGAGTTGATGTTATTTATAATTCTGACAATATCCAGCAAATCTATCATACCGTCAAGATTTTCGTCACCCATCCTGTTGGGATATGCTTCCCCAGTGACAAAATGAATCTGTACCGGTTCGGTATTTGGACAGGTAAGACATTCCCAGGGTTCGCTGTCTGGGGGGCAGTAGGGTTCACAATGAAGCGTCAGTGCAACTGCGGTGAATTGAAAATTATAGTTTTCCGGTGCTTCTGGAGAAATCAGAAATTCGGTAAAAGTCAAGTACGACCATCCCCCATCCATACCATACCACCAGGATTCAAAACAGTTCTCCCCCTCACAGGATCCTGAGTTTGTAAAACTGATATAATCGCTTTCAGTCGTGATTCTGACTCCAGGATAATTATAACATGATGAATCTGAATCATTGTACAGAATAATTCCCATAGTACCTGTCCCTCCAGGTTGAGGTACCTCATCATCATATGAAAATACTACCGGGGAAACTGCTGTGAGTAACTCACAACCAGTCTCAGCATGTAAATATGCAGCAAATAACAAGCAGATTGATAATTGTTTGATATACATTTTTTCCTTTTCAAAAACTGAGTTAACATATTTTGTCCAACAACTGGGTGATAACATCAAATTGTCGGTTGTGGTGATGAATAAATTTATTGCAGGATTCTTCAATATCAAAAGTCAGAAAAGTAACTATTTAAATGAGATTGATTATTGAATCTGAAATCGATTATAAGAGAAAATGGTAACTACCAACCAATCGTCGTGGATGTATTACTCCATTCTAGTCAAGAATCATTGCCACAACCGTGACAATATCCAGAATATCAATCGTACCGTCATTGGTAATATCTGAATGGCATAAACCATCTGGAGTCAACTCAACAGAATCTATTATATATCCGACAATAATTACTATATCCAGGATATCAACGGCTCCGTCAATATTTGCATCTCCGTCGTTTTCACATTCTAAGACATTTTCTGATCCTGGAGTAGGGCTTTCAAACAATTGCCATGTCTCTGAACCATTGGGAAATCTGCCTTCTGAGATATCAGCTGATTGTGTTCCAAACAGATGGAAGTTTAGTAAATCCATGCTATTTATGTCATACAAAAATATTGAGTCTCCTGAAGCGGCTAATTTCTCAGGAATATGAAGCGGCCCCTCATCAGGTTCATTATCAAACCAGACAATCTTATATTCACCGGATTCGACAATCGTTTCAGGAAAACCGGCAGGCACCTGATGTAAAATTTCATGATTATCGGCAAAATACATTCCTGCTAAATTCATTGATTCATTACCAGCATTATATATTTCGACCCAATCATCATATGGATCTCCATTCAGTTCATCAGTATCAATCAGCACTGTATTATTAACTGCTAAAAATTCATTGATAACAAGTTCGGGAATTACACTGAAGTTCGATGTACCTGGAGACGGATTGTGAAAGAAAATCAAATTATCAGATCCATCAGGAAAAAGACCAAATGATATATCTGTTAATTGCTCTCCAAACACCAAAGAGTCGATAATGGTTATTCCATCTGTAGCATATAGATAGATACCATCTCCTGAACCAGCAAGATTTTCTGGAATATGTAACGGTCCGTCGATCGGTTCATTATCTAGATATAATAATAAATATCCGTAAGAAGGTATTACGGTATCTGATGTTCCTACCGGGATCATATGCAGTTCCAAGTGGCTGTCGGCTATAAACATACCGCCAACATTTACCGCAAATTCGTTTGGATTATATAATTCAACCCAATCATCGAATGGGTCGCCATCCAAATTATCTGGATCCTGCCAACCTGTATCATTGCTGGCCAGGACTTCATTAATAAATAATTCAGGTGCATAACTGATTGAATCAAAATAAAAGCTAAATTCATATAATTTATTGCCCTGATCAGCCACCATGAAAATCACATCAGAGGTTGCACCAAATGTCACACCTTCCACCTGATCAATAGGAATATACCAGGATCTTAGAAAATCTCCCTGCGGAGTAATTTCATTTAAAGAATACCCCTCATCGCTTACTACAAGAAGGGTTTGCCACTCAGAATGAATGGTCAGACCAGACACATCCGGTGAGAAATCAAGTTCTACCCGATTTATCTCCACACCATCAATAGTTAATTCTATCAATTCAGATGGATCACTTTCATGTAAAACATATAGATGATCATTTGATGGATTGAATACTATCCCTTCAAGTCCACTGCTTGACTCAGGATTATGCTGAACTTCAAAACCGGATAGATAATTGCCATCCACGGTATATGATTTAACCAGCCAATTTTCTTCCTCTACCACATAGATGATCCCGGAATCCTCATCAAATGTGATACCTTCAAAATCAGATCCATTTACATCTATTATTGAAAGCAATTCTCCTGTACTACTAATCTCATAAATATCAGATTCTGGACCGTCATTATTAGAAAATAATGTGCCTGTGTTTGCATTAAAGGTAAGACCAGATGGTTCTGGGAAAGGTAATTCAAATATTGCCGTGGGTGTCCAATCTGTAACCCGGTAAGAGAGGGCATCAAACTGACCACCCTCTGGAAAATATGAAAAAAGCTGAGTATCATCAAATGCTTCAATATACCAGTGTACAATTATGCCGGCAGTGTGGGCAGGAATTAAACCAACAAATATATTATCTCCTGCTGTCTCATCGTTGTTCAAACCATCATCATGCATAGTTATATTTTGGAATCCGATGCCAGCATCATATTTTAATATTACAGTAAGGCCATTATCTTGTGTGTTTACTGTAGCCGTTACCAATACATCATCTTCAAATCCGGGAAATAAAGGCAGGCGATTGACATTATCAATTATTGGATTTTCTATCATAAGGTTATTGTCCAAATCCACAAAAACTGTCTGATTCGTTTTGCCATCACTGTTTATTATTCGAGTCACTTCCCCTGATATTTCTTTCCCGGAGGGTAATAATAGACTCAAAATCACTAATCCAAGAAAGAGTTTTATTACTCCTTTATGGAGAGCTCTACAAACAATACTTGTAAAATATTTAGTTCTTTCAACTACCATGTATTAATTGGATTTTTTATTAAGTTTGAATTAAAATAACGATGATCATAAGTGACCTCATCACCAATCCAATCGGGTTTATTAAAGGTCTGTTTTTCATATTCCAGTTCAATTTCTGCAACGATAAGACCTCTGTTATCATCGAGGAATTCGTCAACTTCCCAGATTAATCCAGCGAAAGGTATTTTAAATCGATATTTTCGAATAGTTGGTTTTTCACAAATTTCATTTAGCAGGTCATTTGCGTCATTTACCGGAATTTCATATTCATATTCTAACCGAGTTGCACCCATGGTAATCCCTTTAACGGTAAGAAAACCCTTATCATTAATTTTCCTGACCCGAACGATTCGTTCTTTCTGCCAATTCAAATAACCTTGGTGATAAAAAGTCCCCTCTGCGAGTTCTTTATACTTATTATTTATCACCAGGAATTTTCTCTCGATTTCTGTTTTCATATTTAAAACGTAATCCTGTTATTTTTATTCCAACCTGCAAAATCTTTTAAGCAGGATATATAATTAGTATTATCGAATTGCCTCAAATCAAGTTTAATTACCATATCCAATGTAAGATTTGCATCCTCATGCTCAACAGCAATGGTTCGAATAGATTTATTTGCAATCTGTAATTCGACAATTTCAACGATGACATCATCTATTATAAACCCAAATCTTTTCTTTGACACTTTCACTACTATTAGTTTCGGATGATTTTTGACAATTTCATGTATAAACTGATGATATGAATATTTTGATCTTTCATGATTCACATTAGGTATGTTTGCATATGAAAATAATGTATCAATGGAGTTTTGATTTATGGGAAAAGGAGATTTCATGATTGGATGCCATTGTTCAAGATTATTTTTATCAACATTCTTTAACATTTTGACATCAAGTAATTCATGACGAATTTTGATATTGTGATTACTTTCCCGCGATAGGATATAAGTCTCATGGCAATCCCTGATTCGAAAACAATTGAACTTTCTTATTTTCGATTCGGCAGACTCGAAGTTATCCCCGAATATTCTCCACTCCCAGCGGGGTATTATTTTTATGGTATTAGTATCGATCATAGAAATTTTGACGTGATAATATCAATATTACGATGAATAGAAATATCAATATTTTATAAAAGGATCAATTTGAAGTGTGGCGGCACAGGGACTCGAACCCCGGACACTCGGATTATGATTCCGATGCTCTAACCAACTGAGCTATGCCGCCACTATTTAGATAAATTTCGAGCAGTATTTCTAATAAAGTCCATACTCAAAATGGGGCTAAAATTAGGATAACCTAAAGTTCTTAATCAAACTTATTTTATTCGATTCTCCAATAGGTTATAAACCAATCGAACTGCCACACCAGTAGCACCTGTTTCAGGCATGTAATCTGGTCCTTTGACACCCCAGGCAGTTCCTGCTATGTCCATGTGACACCATGGAATACCACCAACAAACTCCTTTAGGAAACTTCCTGCAGCAATACTTCCTGACATTCTTCCAGTACCCATATTTTTCAGATCGGCAATCTTTGATTCAACATCCTTGGCATAGACATCCCAAAGTGGCAGTTCCCATACTTTCTCACCGGTAATATCAGCAGATTTTTTGACCTCACTGATGAGATCATCATTATTGCCCATTATACCGGATGCTTTATGGCCTAAGGCAATTAGAACAGCTCCTGTGAGAGTGGCAAAATCGAGAATGCCTTCAGGTTTATACTTATCTGCAACATATGAAAGTACATCTGCCAGAACCAAACGACCTTCGGCATCAGTGTTCAATATTTCAATTGTTTTACCATTATATGCTTTGACAATATCTCCAGGCAATTGGGCATTTCCGCCGGGCATATTTTCCGTTGCTCCGATAGCGGCGATAATATTTATCCCGGGCTGCAATTCACCGACAGCTTTCATCACCCCTAATACTGTCGCACTGCCGCACATATCAAATTTCATTTCATCCATGTTGGCACCGGGTTTAAGAGAAATACCACCTGAATCGAATGTTAGTCCTTTCCCAACAAGAGCAAATGGTGTTTTATTGCCGGCACCATTATAATTGATAAGGATCATTTTTGCCGGTCTGACGGATCCTCTTGCTACCCCATAAAAGGCACCCATCCCAATTTTCTCAAACTCACTTTCATCGATTATTTCGACATCCATATTTGGGTAATCAGCAAATTTCTCAGCCACTTCAGCAAGATATTCTGGTGTTGCTACATTTGGTGGATGATTTGATACATCCCGGGCTAATGATACACCTGTAGAAATCTTCAAGGCTTTATTCAATTTCTCATCATCATGACAATTTAGAAAAGTCACTGCTGTTAAGGTGTTTGCTTTTTTCTCTGATTTGTATTCTTTGAACTCGTATCCACCCAAAACCAATCCTTCTGCCAGTGCCTGTAGTTTTGCAGCATCATCCAATTTGAGAGACTCTGCGTCTAGATGAAGTTCTTTAACTTTTAGCTTATTCGCTTTTGCGACTAATCTGGCTCCTAAATTCCTCGCAGCTTCTGTACAGTATTCATTTGATTTTCCAAGGCCGGCAATCAGGATCCGTTTTATATCAGAATTGCCATAAACCATCATTTCTGTTTTTTTCTTGCCTTCAAACCCTTCCAACTCCAAAGCCTGTTTGATTGAAGAATTCAATTTTTCATCTAATTGTAGAATATTTTTAGTTAATTTTCCTTCTGAACTATATCCTATAACCAATAAATCCATTGCAATATTGGTAAATTCTTGTTTTGAGGTGGTCAACTTTTCCACTCTTGCCATAATATCTCCTATGTATTCTTTTAAATATGTCTATAATTGTTTAACTATATTATCCTTTTTTTCTTTTTTCAGTCAAGGATTCAACCTTATGTTAATTGCATTATTATAAAGGAATATTATGATCGACAAAGGCATGCTTAAACAAAACTCATTAACTGGAAAAACAGTTGTAATCACCGGTGGTGGTACTGGCCTCGGAAAATCCATGGGCCAATATTTTCTTGAATTGGGTGCTAACCTGGTCATCGCCAGCAGGAAAGAGGACATCCTCAATGATACTGCAAAGGAATTGATGGAGCAAACAGGCGGAATTGTTCTCCCTGTAGCCTGCGATGTACGAAAATATTCTGAAATTGAGAATGTCCTTTCAGCTGGACGAGAAAAATTTGGAGAAGTAAACGTCCTAGTAAATAATGCGGCAGGGAATTTTATCAGCCCAACTGAAAGACTCTCTCACAAGGCATTTGATGTCATCACGGATATTGTGCTAAAGGGCAGTTATAATGCCACGCTGGCATTTGGTAAATATTGGATAAAACATCAGATAAAAGGGACTATTCTCAATATTGTTACCACCTATGCTGAAACGGGCTCAGGTTATGTCGTACCATCGGCATTATCAAAGGCTGGAGTGATAGCGTTGACAAAATCACTGGCATCAGAATGGGCAAAATATGATATACGGTCGAATGCCATTGCACCTGGACCGTTCCCTACTGAGGGGGCATGGACACGTCTATTCCCTGATATCATAGCTGATAAAATTGATCCATTAAAACGAATTCCATTGAAGCGTTTTGGTGAACATGAAGAATTGGCTAATCTGGCTGCGTATCTTATCTCAGATTTTTCATCCTTTATAAATGGTGATATTATCACTATAGATGGTGGGGAATCCATTTACGGGGCTGGTGAATTCAACTCATTGGATAATGTACCTGCAGAGATGTGGCCTCAAATTGAAAAAATGGTCCGAAAGAAAAAATAAAACTATAAAATAGGAGCTCTTCGTAATGAATGTATTAATTGATCTAGTTAAATACCAGGAAACCTCCATTGTCAGTCATTCCATATTAAAAAATAAAGCAGGAAATGTGACCGTATTTGCCTTTGGTAAAAATGAAGGATTAAGTGAACATACTGCCCCGTTTGAAGCGTTGATCCAGATAGTAGATGGTATGGCAGACATAACTATCTCTGGTAAGATGCATCATGTCAGTACTGGTGAATTTATATTACTTCCGGCGAACCAACCGCATTCGGTTTATGCTCCAGAAAAATTTAAAATGGTTCTTACGATGATTAAATCTTAAATTAATACTATATTTTTGAACACATCAGGGGGCTTTTATGAAATTGAAACCTTTCTTTTTAACATTCCTGCTCATTGGGGTTATATACTCACAAGACAGATCTACAATATTTAATACCGGTACACCAGATTCAACCAATGGTCACATTATTTATAATGATAACAATGTCTCTTATTCTTTTAGTGAAAGATTCACTACAAATAATGAATATATAATGGCCGCTTTCAGCTTCTTTTTTGGGACAATTTCCGATCCTGGATATGCATTGCTGGAATTTCGAACTGATAATGAAAACAGCCCAGGGGATCTCATTTTTGAAAGAACGATTGGTCTGGATCAAAACTTCCCAAATGGTAGAGAATATACAATCACCGTAAATACTGAATGCGCTGAATTGCAGCCAGGGGAGAATTATTGGCTGGTTGTACATGCGGAGGAAGGTTCAGAATTTACTTGGTTATATCCAAGTGTCTATAATTATCCGATAGCTGCAAGTGAAGACCTGGGTTTGACATGGTCCGAAACAGAGTATGGCGTACCGGGTGCTGCCAGGGTTTATGCAGATGCAGTTTACTATCCTGAAAATGACTTTCCCGGCGATATGAATGATGATTTTATTTATGATGTCATGGATATCGTCTCAATTGTCGACCTGATTATAGATGCAGTTGAGCTAACACCATATGAGATGTTTTTAGCAGACATATCAGGTGATGGTAACCTGGATGTTATAGATGTTGTACAGATTGTCAGCATCATTTTATATGGTCTGGAATCTCCTTTATCTGACTTTTCATTAGAAGACATTAATGACAATTCCCCCACTTTTGGCGAGATGATTGGCCCATTTTTTTATGAAAGTGAGGTTTCCTGTTATTATTTCGGGAAGGCGGGCTGAGGACTTTGCAGACACCGGTTCGGTGTATTAAATGAATTATATCTTGATTTGCAGAATGAAGGAATTACAGACGTGAATATGATGGGTATCAACGGGTATCAATATATTGACGATAATTATCAATCCATGATTAGTGGAAAGGTCTTGCCCTGGACTCAGGATTTACTTGAAGTTGATGTTTGGGGCGAATGGGATATCACTTTACGTGATTTTGTCATTCTTGACCGATATGGGAACGAATTTGCCAGGGTGAACCTCACACCAATGAATCCAGATCCGGAATACACATGCGGAATAAATTACCAACGACTCAAAGAGTTAATCATAGCAGCACGCAGCCGTTAATTAGTATTTAATCAGAAATTAATTCAGAAATTTTTTAAATCGGACTTGTTTTGTCGGGTATGGTATTTTTAATTTATAAACAGGAATGATTCCTATTTATTACAATTATGAGACATAGCCATCAACGCAACACAATATTAGAAGCTGTAAGAGCAAAACCTGTTCACCCCACTGCCTATCAGGTATTTGAATCGGTGAAAGAACAGATACCAAATATCAGTCTGGCAACGGTTTATAGAGACCTTGGGCAATTGGCTGATAATGGAATAATTAATACGATCAAAAAAGGTAATGTGGTCCGGTATGATGGCAATACGATGATCCATCAGCATTTTTATTGTGAGGAATGCGGATCACTATTTGATCAGGAATTATTCGATGAAAAATTTGTTTTCCAATTGAAAACAAAAATTGTACATGAGATTGAAAACTTTGATCTCATGTTAACTGGAACATGTATAAAATGTAAAAATAATGGAGATAAATTAAAATGTTAGTAACAAAACCCGCACCAGATTTTAAAGCCACTGCAGTCATGCCTGATAACTCTTTTAAAGAAATCAGCCTTTCTGATTATAAAGGCAAAAAAGTCGTTCTGTTTTTCTATCCTCTGGATTTCACTTTCGTCTGTCCAACTGAAATTATCGCTTTTGATCACAGACTTGCAGATTTCGAAAAAAGAGGCGTTCAGGTTCTTGGATGTTCAATTGATTCGCATTTCTCGCATCTGGCATGGAAATCAACTGATGTAAATAAGGGTGGAATTGGAAATGTTCAATACCCTATCGTCGCAGATTTGGATAAATCTATTTCCCGTGATTATGACGTTTTGGTTGGTTCAGAGCCTGCAACTATATACACTGCCGATAAAGAAGTTGAATCGTCTGTTGGTGGTGGCGTCGCTTTGAGAGGAAGCTTCCTTATTGATGAAGAAGGCGTCGTTCGTCATGCCGTTATCAATGATCTTCCCCTGGGCAGAAACATTGATGAAATGTTAAGAATGGTTGATGCTTTAGAATTTCACACAAAACATGGTGAAGTATGTCCTGCCGGCTGGCAGGAAGGAGAATCCGGTATGGTTGGCTCAACAGAAGGTGTAGCAGCATATCTTTCTGAAAACGAAGCTCAGTTATAATTCTGATTATCAAAAAGGTCGTGGCTTTGCACCACGGCCTTTTATTTTACACGGCGTAATACCCAAACACCAATTATACCAATTAGTGATTATAATTAAATTAAGGAAAAATTAATGGAACATAAATTACCAGAACTCCCCTATTCAATGGATGCCCTTGTCCCCCATATCTCAAAGGAAACCTTGGAATATCATTATGGGAAACATCATCAGGCCTATGTAAATAATCTGAATGGCTTGATCGCCGGAACAGAATATGAGTCACTGTCACTGGAAGAAATTATCAGTAAAGCTCCAGTTGGCGGTTTATTTAATAATGCAGCCCAGGTTTGGAATCATAGTTTCTACTGGAATTGCCTTTCTCCAAATGGCGGTAGTGAACCTGGTGGTGCTTTGCTAGATGCTATAAACAAAGCATTTGGGTCTTTTGCAGATTTTAAAGAAAAGTTCTCAAAATCGGCGATAACTAATTTTGGTTCAGGTTGGACTTGGTTAGTAAAGAATAATTCCGGTGAGTTGGAAATTATCAATACATCCAATGCCGGTACCGTTTTGAATAATAACAATACTGTATTGCTAACATGTGATGTGTGGGAACATGCCTATTATGTTGATTACCGTAATGCAAGACCAGCATATGTTAATGCATTCTGGAATCTTGTAAACTGGGATTTTGTCTCAGGAAATCTGTAAATAGCAGAAAACATATCTAATAATATTAGAGCCGGTGTTTACGCATCGGCTTTTTTATTTTCTGTTATTGGTGATAATTCAATTTTGAGTTCAATTTCATTGGCATTATTCAACCTGTCATGATAAATTTGCTCCCGTGCGAATAAAGGTTTCAATTAATTTTGTCTTAGACAGGATTTTTAAGTTTGCCTTTTGAGCCGGACATATTATTTTTCGAATTGGAGGTTTAGTTCTAATTGGTAAGACAGCGGTCTTGAAAACCGCCGGGTTTGCGCCCTTGGGGGTTCGAGTCCCTCAACCTCCGCCAGGAGAGTTCGCATAATGGTATTGCAGCGGATTGCTAATCCGCCGGGCATTTATTCGCCTGTGGAGGTTCGAATCCTCTACTCTCCGCATTTTGTCGACGGACAGCCCCTCATTTTTGAGGGGCTTTTTTGTGCCTTTTTTTACTTCCGAAAAACCGCTAATATGGCCAATTCCGGCCATTTCATGACAATTTGGTATACTTTTTGGTATACTTTTTTGTATACATGTTTTGATATCCCGAGGGTCTACAGCGTAATGGGGAAATGGGGATATTTGCTTGAAATTGGGTGAATATTTTAGCAATAATCATATTCAATCGAATTTGCTATGATCATAATTATTTGGATTTCTGTTCCAGCTGGATAATCCTATATTTAATTAATCTTTAACACATCTGACTGAACATCCATAATGTATGTTAAAAGCTTGTTGGCATAATGTTGAATCTTCATAGTGCAATAATCTAAACCAAGCATCGCCACA